>JANYBW010000091.1 GCA_025360585.1 Actinomycetes bacterium
CCCAAGCTCGGCTACGTAGTAACACCCTAAAGTGCTCACATGACTCCCGGTATGTCCGAAGCTCGAAGCGACGCCAGTGTCGATGCGATCGACGACGGAGTTGATGGACGTACCGCGCGACGTGATCGCAATCGACTTGCGGTACTCGATGCAGTATTAGAGCTCTACGACGAAGACAACCTGTCGCCGTCGCCCGATGCGGTAGCCCGACGTTCTGGCGTGTCGTTGCGTTCGGTATATCGATACTTTTCCGATATGGACGAGCTGCTGCGGGCCGCCGCTCATCGTCATTCGGAGCGCATTGAAGCGCTTGCAGTTATTAGCCAAATTGGTCGCGGCTCGCTGAATGAGCGCATCGGACGGTTTCTCGAGGCGCGGATGCGGATCTATGAAGCGGCCGCGGCCACTGCCCGCGCATCGCGGCTCCATGCGGCGACGAATGAAATCGTTCGCGAGCAGATCGAGAACGGACGCCGGCGGTTGCGCGCCCAGACCGAGGAGCAATTCGCCCCTGAATTCGATGCGTTTGATCCGAAGACGAAACGGGCGGTGATGGCCGCAGTTGATCTTCTGACCCAAATCGAAACGATCGACCTCTATCGCCACAATCGGCGCTTCTCGTCCGCGAGTACGGCGGGAATGTTGGAGATCGCGTTGCGCCGGCTGTTGGCGAGTTGAGCCTTCGGCCCTAACTATTGACAGTGTTAGTGCCATAAGATTAGGGTCGTTCAGTACCTGAATTTTTTGAGACCGAAAGGATGATCATGTCCAGCTCAGCACCACGTTACGGAATTATCAACTTCGACATGATGAAGACCTGGTTCGGCCGTGCTCCTGAACAAGATGGCCCGTTTTGGTCGCTCAATCTTATGAAATATCGCGACGTGGCCGACTGCGGCGATGCAACTGCTCGGCCGAGCGGAGTTCAGTTGTGAAGGTATTGCAAACTCCCGAGTCGCGATTCGAACATTTGTCTGGGTGGCCGTACGCGCCGAAATTCCAAACTGTCCTCGCTGATGACGGCACGGAGCTGCGGCTGCACTACGTCGACGAAGGTCCGCGCGATGTGCCACCAGTATTGCTGATGCATGGAAATCCGTCGTGGTCGTACCTACATCGACACATGATCGCAGGGCTCGTTGATCTGGGCCATCGCGTTGTTGCCGTCGACTTGATGGGCATGGGCCGCTCCGACAAACCTGCGCACAAGCTCGACTACACGTTGGCGCGCCATGTTGATTGGATCGGACAGTTTCTTATTGCCCTCGATCTCTCCAACATCACGTTGTACTGCCAAGATTGGGGCGGCATCATCGGGTTGTGCACGGTCGCAGAACATGGTGATCGCTTTGCTCGGATCATCGCGTCGAATACGGGCATACCCGAGGGTGGCGGCGTGAACAAGTTCATGCAGGCGTGGCTTGATCACAGCCAATCCGCAGTCGAACTTGATATCAGCGGGCTTGTACGTGGCATGACGAGCCGCACGCTGACCGACGAAGAAGCCGCCGCGTACGACGCGCCGTTTCCCGACGGCACGTACCAAGCGAGTCCGAAACAGTTTCCGTTATTGATTCCATTGCAAGCCGATAACCCAGGGCTACCGCAAGCGAAGGCAACCTGGGAGTTTCTCGCGCAGTGGACTAAACCATTTCTGACGGTATTCGGCTCGCTTGATCCGATCGCAACGCGCCCAGGTGCGCATCTGCAATTCCAACGACGGGTTCCTGGCGCCCTGGGTCTCGATCATGTGATGATCGAGGGTGCGAATCACTTCATTCAAGAAGATGCGCACGCCCAAATTGTGGACATCATTCATCAATTTATGAGCAAGTAGTTCAAACACAAAGGCAGACGATGAAGCAATACGACCGTTTTGACGGTGTGATCGGCAAGACGCTCGCGGACTCCACAGCGTGGTGGCCCGAGCGGGCTCATCCTGGTGAAGCAGCACCCAACGTCATTGTGATCTTGGTCGACGATCTTGGCTTCTCGCACTTCGGATGTTTCGGATCCGATATTGCAACGCCCAACATCGATCAACTCGCGAGCAATGGGTTGCGCTACACGAACTACCACGTCACGCCGTTGTGTTCGCCGACGCGCGCCGCGCTATTGACTGGCCGAAATCATCACGAAGTGGGAATGCGTTCTATTTCGAACTTCAACACGGGCTTTCCCCACATGCGCGGTGAGGTTTCGAACCACGCTGGCATGATGGCCGAGGTGCTGCGCGATGAGGGCTACGCAACATTCATGTTGGGAAAGTGGCATCTCACCCAGATGGCGAACGCGTCGGCGGCAGGACCGTTCGATCAGTGGCCGTTGGCGCGTGGATTCGATCGGTATTACGGCTTTCTTGATGGTGAAACCGATCAATTCCACCCGGAATTGGTGTGCGACAACCACCACATCAATACCCCGAAATCTTTTCAAGAAGGCTACCACCTCACCGAAGATCTTGTTGATCACGCGATCGAATTCATTCACGACACCAAGAGTGTCCGGCCCGATCGCCCGTTCTTCATGTATTTCGCGCTCGGCGCGATGCACGCGCCGCATCAAGCGCCGAAGTCACACGTCGACAAGTACCGTGGCGCGTTCGACGCGGGCTGGGATGTCGCGCGCGACAAATGGTTCGCGAAGCAGCGGGAGATGGGTCTCCTTCCCGACAACACCGCACTCGCGCCGCGCAATCCTGGTGTCGAGGCATGGGATGACATGCCTGAGACCCATCGTCGTCTCGCAGCCAGGCTTCAAGAAGCATTCGCTGGCTTTCTCGAACACACCGACGAACAGTTAGGTCGCCTGTTCGCGTCGCTGGAGCAACTGGGGCAACTCGATAACACCCTGATTGTTTTGCAAGCCGACAACGGTGCGAGCCAAGAAGGTGGGCCGTTCGGCGTCATGCACGAGATGAAGTTCTTCAACATGATTCTCGAAACGCCCGACGAAGCGATTGATCGGATCGACGACATTGGCGGGCCGAATAGTCATACGAATTATCCGTGGGGTTGGGCCCAAGCTGGCAACACGCCGTTCAAGTGGTACAAGCAAAACACCCACGAAGGTGGTGTTCACGTGCCGTTGATTGTGCATTGGCCGGCG
>JANYBW010000012.1 GCA_025360585.1 Actinomycetes bacterium
CACTCGGCCGACACCTCATTGTGTCGTTCCCCGACAAACTCCCCGCGCGCCTCACCAACGCGATTCAAGTGGCATGAACATCTCATTGATAGATCCACGGTCATTTGTCTAATCAGCGGTGCGCTCGCAACGCGCATCACCGTCTCGTTCGTCGTCAACGCGGCGTCAGTACACCCGTGAGGTGTAACACGATCATGACCGTGAGAATCATGACGGCAATCGCTATGCCAGCGTTTCGCCGACGGCGCGTGATCGCGTCGATTGAGTCGGCGTGTTTCGGTGTCGATTCGTTTCGTCGCATGGTGTTCTCCTTGAGTCACAACTTGCTGGATGGTCGGATTCCTCGTGGTCGAAAGTCGGCGTGGGTGAACGCGTCAGAGGTGAGCACTGACCGACGTGAAATAGCCACCAAGTTCTTGTCTCGATGGGCTCGGCCAAAGCCCTTTTGGCGAGAACAACAAGTTGTGGACAGCGCCGGCAAAGAAGAATGCGAACGCGTCGATATCGAGATCGGCTCGTACGCGTCCGACGACTCTTTCGGCGTCGAGGTATCGGGCGTAGATGTCGATGAACACTGCGGGTCCGATGCCTGCATGGTCCGCGTGCGCGGCCACGGTGTGCATGAGGTGATCGTCACCGGTCGTCTCGTGAGCGAGAGCGACGGCGGGCGAGTCGAGCACAAGTTCTGCTATTTCAAGGAGGTGCTCGGCGACTGTCGCGGTCCCCGCACGCGACGCGACGACGTCGAATGCCGCACGGAGCCGCGCGAATTCGCCATCCAGGATCGATGCGACGAGTTCGTGGCGGTCGGCAAAGATCTTGTACGGCAATCCGACCGCACATCTCGCCTCAGCAGCAAGCGCACGCATCGTCAACGCGTCAGCGCCGTCACGTTGAAGAATTGTTAGGGCGAACTCGATGAGTTGTGTGCGGAGTTCAGCTGTCGACTCAGCCGAACGTTTAGCCGGTGACATCGTCGCGCTCCACGAACCAAAGTCCCACGAGGAGCAGCGCTGAGATCGCGGTAGCGAGCACAAACGCGGCAGGGGCCATCGCCAACAAGCCATCCGCGGGTTGGCGACGCAGACTCATTGACGCCATCCCGGGCAACCACCTAAATACGGATCTCGACGCCGCGAACAGGGTCTGTTCCACCACAACGAGCCACACCAACGCCCCGACGATTCCGGTCACGGGGTTGCGGGTAATTGCGCCAACCGCAATACCCAAAGCGCCAAACATCATCGCCACCGCGACGCACCCGAACAGCGTGAGCCATACGGCTGTCCGGCCGATCGGCAACGCCACGCCCTCACTTCGATACCAAATCCAAGCAGTCGCAAGGGTGGCGATCGCGGCGACCAATCCGAAGACCGCGCCCAACAAAACATGCGAGAGCAGCTTCGTCGTCATAACTCGACGCCGCTTCGGTGTTGTCAGGAACGCCTGCGTTACTTGCCCGAAGCGCCATTCTCCCGCCATACCGATAATCCCTGCGACGACCACCAACATCGAACCGGCAGCGGCACCATGCATCGCTTCACGCAACCGTTGCTCAGTGAGTAACGCACTAGCGCTGTTGTCCTTCGCTGCTATCAGCGGAGCAAGTGTGCCGAGCACGCCGATCGCGACAGTTCCTAGCAACAGCCACCAGTAGGTCGGGGTCGAACGGATTCGTAACCATTCCGCGCGCGCGAGGGCATTCATGACGCAGCCCTTGCTCCCGCGTCGGGAATATTGCCCTGGGCGGCATCGCTACCTAACGACCCCGCGAGTTCAAAATAGATGTCCTCAAACGACGCCACGCGTTCGTTCAACAAGAACACCGGGCCAGCGTTCGTCCGATCAACAGTGTCACCAATCTCGCGCGCTGACAATCCCCGTATCACCAAATGATCATCACATCGTTCGACGACCGCACCCAACTGCTCAAGGCCAGCCGCAGCGGCACCATGATTTTGGCAACGGAGTTCAACGATCGTTTGACGACGTCGCAACAGTTCCTGCAACGGAGTGTCTGCAATCAGTTTGCCTCGGTCGATTATCACCATCTGATCCGCTACCTCGGCGAGCTCACCGAGGAGATGGCTCGAGACCAGCATGGCACGGCCTTCACCCGCCAAACGCGTCAAAAGTTCGCGGATCCAGAGGATTCCCGGCGGATCAAGCCCGGTCACAGGTTCGTCCAACACCAACAATTCAGGGTCGCCGAGTAACGCGCCCGCGAGCGCGACACGCTGGCGCATTCCGAGCGAATACCCACCGACACGCCTCGACGCGTGCTCTGTCAATTCGACCTGACTCAGCACCTCATCGACGCGATCAAACCCAATTCCCGAAGCAGTCGCAATAATTCGAAGATGCGCCCGTGCCGAACGGCCGGGATGTGCACCCGGCCCGTCCAACGCAGCACCCACAACCTTGCGAGGATTATCGAGGTCCCCATATGCACGCCCATAGATCAACGCCGAACCTGCCGTCGGCGCCACAAGACCCAGGGCCATCCTCATCGACGTGGTCTTGCCCGCTCCATTCGCACCAACGAAACCGGTCACCCGACCCGCAACCACATCAAACGAAAGATCATCGACCGCCACGTGACCACCGAAATCCTTCGTCACCGAACGAAACGACATCGGAACATTTCGTGAACTCATGTTCACAACATATCGTGAACGTCAGTTCACGTCAAGCCACTCTTCTCGAATTGTTAGCCCTTTGTTAGCCCCAACGCGCGAGCCGCGCTCGCCGAACATCGCGGACACCTATATGCACAACGCGGCTCCACACTCGAGGCTGACGAGGAGGTCTTCCCACGCGATCACACAGGTCCACGACCTGGAATCAACGGCGATCACGGGCGATGCCGAATCCCTCGCGATGCCGGTAAGTATGAACCGATGTCGTGTATCCAGCGAGCGCTGCGAATCAATCCGTGCGCAGAGATTCGACACCACGGTGTCACTCCGACCACGTGAGCAGCCGAGACGGCCGACGTCACGTCCCTGAGGTCGCGCCGTGATCCATGCCCGGATCCATCGTGGTGCTCGCTCCGTGATCCATACCCGGATCCATTGTCGTAGTAGTCGTACCTTGACTAGGCGTGGAGGGTTTGTTCGAGGAACTGGAACCGCACGCGGCTAACGCTCCGCCCAGCACAAGGAATGCGATAGCTGCGATCCCGCGCCGCGATGTTGTTTGAACGGAACGCGCCCGAAAACCCCCCAATCATTGACGAATCTGTCATATCGGCAGATGACGGATGGTCTATGGTTGTCCGTTTTATCATCAAATCCCTCCAACGCTGGACTACGACATTATGTAGGAGCGTACTCGAATGCAGCTTTAGCTACGACACCGACTGGTCGGCACAAACCTCAACGAGCGTCGAGCGCGCGCCCAGTCTCACGCATGCTGCAAGCACCACAATTGCGTTCCGTGTCGGCAGCGGATGCGCAGCCCGACGCGACGCCCTTATCTACGACATTCCCTAGTAGTTTGCCGTCAGTGAACGGACGGGCGCGGGAAATCGGCAGGGCGAGACGCCGACGTCCGTCAGTGAGAGTTCGGCGGCGGCGCGCGCTAGTCGCGCTCATTGTCGTTGCAACGGTGTCCGTGACGACCTACTACACGCTGAGAGCCGAACATTTGCCTTCGAGGGTCGCGGACATCGCAATCTCGACAACGACATCCACTGTAGCGAGGGCGTCTGCGCCGCTACTCCTCATTACTGCGACCGGAATCACAGTCCCAGTTCAGGGTCTCACCTCGGGGGGATGGCGAGTAGTCACGCCGTGCGGACGCACAACGACACTGACGACCGGTACCGTCCTTTCGGACATCGATGTTGTCATCGACCCAGGCCACGGCGGTCGTGAAGTCGGCGCAGTCGCAAATGGTCTCACCGAATCACGACTCAATCTCCAAGTCGCGCTGGAACTGCAAAAGACACTTGCTAACAGTGGGATTCACGCAGCATTGACACGCACCGCCGACTATCGACTACCGATAGCAGCACGCGCCAGGATCATCAACAAGGTTCGTCCGAAACTCTTTGTGAGCGTGCAACACAACGGCGGGCCAGCTGCCGAACATGCCGGTCCCGGAACCGAGGTGTACTTCCAACGCGCGTCTCCTCCATCAAAGCGGCTCGCAGGTCTCGTGTGGGAAGAACTCTTCAATCGTCTGAAAAATTCTTCGTCCCACTGGGTTGGAGCAACTGACGCTGGCGCGATTTATCGGACCGGTGAAGACGGCAAAGATTTCCACGGCATCCTCCGCCTGACCAACGGGGTACCGGGCGTGTTGTCTGAGGCGGCATATATCTCGAACCCATCCGAGGCGGCATTGCTCGCTACTCCAGAGTTCAGAGCTGCCGAAGGGCGCTCGGTCGCGGCAGCGATCAAACGATTCCTCATGACGAAGGATCCTGGAAGCGGCTACCACGAGCCACTGAAGCGAGCGATGCACGATGCCGGTGGTGGCGGCACAATGAACAACTGTCGTGACCCGGCCCTCACAGCAGCCACGCCGTAAGGAATAGAGCCATCAAGTCGATAGGCCATTCAGGAACAACGCAGTGAGTTCGTCGCAGATCTTGATCGCGTTGCTGCCGTGTGTGCGGCGCATGTGTATGTACGTCCAGCCAACTGCGTTGAACACCAATTCCGCGCTCGCTTGGGTGTCATCGGATCTCAACGAGCCGTCGCGGATGCCATCTTCGAGCACCCGCGCGATCGGGTCGGTAAAATCGAGACGAGTCAGCATGCGGGCGGTATCGTCGCCGGTCGGAAGATGGAACAGCGCGGTCGGCAGGTCGTAGAGGCTCGCGAGCAGGCCGAGGTGCTGTTCCGCCACTTCGCAGAGCGCGCGGAGCAGCATCTCAAGGCGCGCACGTCCAGTCCCGACGTGTGACATTGCTGGCAGCAGCACGGCCGCGTATTCGTCGATCGCGTTGCTAATCGCGGCGATCGTCAACGACTCGGCGTTGAGACCCTTGCGATACAGGGTGACTCGATTGACACCTGCCTCTTTTGCGATGAGTTCTAATGTCGCTCCTGCTAGGCCGTTGGCATCGATGACTCGCTCAGCCGCAGCGATGAGGTCCACGCTGACGTTGCCCATTACGCGGTGCTCCTTTCAGTCTTCCGGCACGGCCATATGCAACGACTATGTTGCAGATTTGTAACCTCTATGTTGTAATTACTATATGTCTAGCGTCAAACGCATCAGCCCGTTTCCCGAATTCCTCGCTGCGAGCGTGCGGCGCGGCTTTCTAGCGTTCATGCTTCTCGGGTGTGGAGGCGCAGCGATTGTCGTTTCGGCGAACGCAAACGCCGGGTACGCGCTGGGCGCCGTCGTGCTGGGCGCGATCGGAGCTTCCTTCGCAGCGGAGCGCCTCGTGCCTTATGAGCCTACGTGGAATCGGCCGCTGGGCGATCGCCTTCGCGACGCGATGCACGCGCTAATCAATGAAGGTTCGCAGCTGGTTTCGCTGTGGTCGTTGCCATTCATCGTCAGCGCGTTCGCCTTTCGTGGTGTTTGGCCGGACCGGGCGCCGTACACGTTGCAAGTAATCGGAGCGACCCTCATCGCCGACTTCGGGATCACGCTCGGACATCTTCTGAGTCATCGCGTCGCGATGCTGTGGCGCTTCCATGCCGTGCATCATTCCGTGAAGCGGATGTACGGATTCAACGGACTACTGAAACACCCACTCCATCAGCTCTTCGAAACCGTGCTTGCCACAGCGCCGCTCGTGCTGCTCGGCCTACCCATCCGAGTCGCTTCGGCCGTCGTCGCGCTGACATCCATCCAATTGCTGTTGCAACACTCGAATGTCAACTTACGTAACCGGCCCATTCACCACTTTGCTCGCTACCAATAAAACGCACCGATTCCATCATCTCAAGTGGCCAGGACGAGGCGACGTGAACTTCGGTCTCTTTACGAACATATGGGACCACCTCCTCGGGACATACTCCTACGATCCCGAGCGTCGGTTCGACTCATCACTGCTCGGGATTGCCGCGGAGTCAGACTTCCCGGTCGAGTATGCGGCTCAGCTGCGCTACCCATTTCTGCGACGCCGGTCCGATCGGAACTCGGTACCGAATCGAACCGAATAACACCGACGACAATGCGTAGTAGTTTTGGATCCATGGGTTTGGTCGCATTGTTGAAGCACGCATCGCGCGCTTCTCGTGTCCGCGCGGCGGTGCTCGGAATCATTGGTGCAGTCTTCGCGGCATTGGCAATTGGGTTCCCCACGCGGCTCATCGCGAACCGTTGGTTCTCGCGGATGACGCCGACACGAACGCAGGACTACATCTTTCTCATCGTTTCGTCGTTGCTCATCGGAGCGACAGTCGGCCTTGTCTCACTCGGCAACTCGATATCGACCCAAGCGCCCACAAAGGCACTCGCTTCCGGCGGCATCGGAACCGTATTCGCCGCGGGGTGTCCGATATGCAACAAACTTGTCGTTGCTGTTCTCGGCACCAGCGGGGCGCTTCGATACTTCGCGCCGGTTCAGCCGATACTCGGCGCCCTGTCAATCGGTGGTCTGACTTGGGCATTGCATAAGCAGTATCGCTCGGTTGTCAATCCCTGGTGCGTTGCGCAGAGCAACCAGCCGGGCTACGGCACCTAAACAGGATTCCCTATGAATCCATCGGGGTTGTTCATCGCCCGGAAAAGATCACGGATCGATGACGGTGCGACGGCTCGTTCTCATGCGTCCTTGCCGTGAACGATCGCGCCCGCGACGACGATGACACCAGCCATCGGCCAGCCAAAGAATAGATCGGAAACGCCGGCAGAGACAATTGTAAACGTTCCGAAATGCTCGAAGAAATGCGAGATTCCGATGATCGCTGAGAGCGCGAACATTGCGTAGGCAATGCGTTGGTTCCGTCCATGGCTGCGCAGGTGTCGACGCAATGCAGCATTCGCTTGAAGCTGCCTCGCCTCTCGCTCGTTGAGCGCTTCGGCCGTACGCTTGCGACCTTTGCGTTGTCGATCTCGGCGTTCGAGTCTGGTACGCGTGAACGGCACTGCGACGCTCCCATCGGCAATTACGACATTGCGTAGTATATGAGGGTCGAGCACGCGGGACCCACTATCCAGGAGCAATCAATGCGACTTCCGTAGCTGCGGAGCTAGACGATCATCCGCCGCGTCCGTTTGCGAGCTTGAAGGACCCACAAGAATGTGGATGCGGCGATACAAATCAATGCACTGAGGAGCGCGTTGAAACGCACCCCGAAGATTCGGGACGCCGGATCCACACGTAGAAGTTCCATCCAGAACCTTTCGAACGTGTACAGCGCCGCGTATAGGGCAACTGACTGTCCTCTGCCGAGTCTGTCGCGCCGTTCGAGGCGCATGATGACGAGGTAGGAGAAAATGAGCCACAAAGATTCGTAGAGGAAGACTGGATGAAACGTCTCGACTTGCAGATAATTTAATGGACGGTGCGCGATATCGATCTTCAACGCCCACGGCAATGTCGTCGGGCGCCCGAAGAGTTCTTGGTTGAACCAATTACCGAAACGCCCGATCGCCTGGCCGATCGCGACGGCCGGAGCTATCGCATCAAAGAGCAGTACTCGGTCATAGCGCTTGCCACGCGTCGCCCACCATGTCGCCAACGCTCCGCCGAACACCGCACCCCATATTGATAGGCCACCGTTCCAGATTTGGAACGTGCCACCAATGCCATCGCGGTTCCAGTCGTACCCCGTGAAGAGATGGTAGATCCGGGCACCAACAATCCCTCCTACGACGATCGGCATCGCGACCGCTTGCACGGTTGACGGCGGAAATCCCACACGCGTCGCGCGGCGATCCGCGAGACGAACCGCAACAACGATGCCGAAACCAAGCATGAGGCCATACGCGCGTATGGGTAGCGGACCGATCTGCAGGACGCCCCGACTGGGGCTCGGGAGATACGCGACGATCACGATCAGGCGCGATACGACAGCGTCGTGAGCATGCCAGCTTCTTGGTGGTACACGTTGTGGCAGTGCACCATCCATTGACCCGGATTGTCAGCATCGAACTCGACGGCGATTTTCTCTTGAGGTTTCACAATCACCGTGTCCTTGCGCGCACCAGCAGGCACCGTGAAGCTGTGGCCGTGGAGATGCATCGGATGCCACATCGCGGACTGGTTCTCAAAGATCAGACGTACGCGTTCACCTGTGCGCACCGGTAGCGGTTGACCTGCTCCAAAGGTCTTGCCATTGATCGTCCAGCGATAGTCAGACATCGATCCACCGAGCACTACGCGCAAGGTCCGATCGATTTCGCGAGTGGTTTGAGGTATCGGTGACGCCAGCGAATTCAGTTGCAAAATATTTGCTCGCCCTGGCGCGGCGCGCATTGGGACCGCAGCGGTGGTCGATGATCGCATGATCGCAAAGGCGTATCCAGACGCTTTGCCTTCCGCTTCGGCCACCAACGCGAACGCTCCTGAATTTACTGTGACGATTGCGTCGAAGCGCTCGCCCATACCAATCAATACTGAAGCAGCTTCCTTTGCAGTGACGGACAGGCCATCGGTGTGGGTGACGTCCATGGTGTGGCCCGCGAGTGCGACGACAAATGCCGTATCCGACGCGGCATTGATGACGCGAAGGCGGACCCTGTCTCCCGGTTTGGCAGCAAACGTCTCGGGGTCGGTGATGGGTCGCCCATTCAGGAGGTAATACGGGTAGCGGACATCACCCGCATCGCCGCCGAGGAGATCGCTGCGCATCGCCAGCGTCGTGCTCGTCGCGCCGGCCCTGGGCATCGATGACATGTCATGGCCGCCCGACGTCATGTTGTTCATGCCTTTGCGGAGGCGCTGCAGTTCGTCGTCGGGCGTTCCGTCGATTCCGTCGATCCAATCATCCAATACAACGATCCACTCGCGGTCGTAATCACCGCGTTCCGAGGGATCATCGACGATGATCGGTGCATACAAACCTCGGTCGAGTTGCGTGCCCACATGTGGATGAAAGAAGTAGGTACCGGCGTCAGGTACGGCGAATTCGTAGTCGAAGGTTTCGCCGTTGCGTACAGCGCGCTGTGTGACACCGGGTACTCCATCCATGTCATTACGCAACGCGATTCCGTGCCAATGGATCGCGGTGTCGTCGCGAACTGTGCTCGTGAGTTTCAGGCGCACGACGTCACCGCGGTTGACGCGAACTAACGGGCCGGGGATTCGACTCGAAAACGCCCACGTATTCACCACGCGTCCAGCTAGATCAAATTCGAACGGTGCCGCGGTCAGGGCAAAAGACCGCACGACCGCATTCGACGATCGCCTGCGTAGTTCCGCCGCGCTGACCGTCGGATCTTGCGGTCCGACGGACCGACCTGCCACAGAACCAGCAATAGTCGACTTCGTAGTGGCGCAGCCAGCAACGACCAGCGATGCTGCTCCGGTCGCGAGGCCGAGAAACTCGCGTCGCCCAAGGGTCAGCCCACGCGGTTCTCGGGTCGCGCCGACACGAGTCGCTGCTTCGTCCTGATAGCCATCCACAAACACAAACTACGACACGCTGTCGGATTTAGTTCGGACTGAAGACGGCGACAACGCTGAGAGCCGTTTCAGCCGGCGATACGATCGTCGCAAGCCAAAACGAGACGACAATGGAGAAGCGCCTTGAATGACCGCCGAGCAATGGGAGCACTCGAAGGCGAGGTCCTCGAGTGCCTGTGGAGCTTCGACTCCGCGGCGACTCCTGCTGATGTCATCGAAGCCATGGAAACCGAACTCGCGTACACAACGGTCATGACAATCTTGGCCAGGCTGTGGCAGAAAGGACTCGTTGAACGCCACAAGATCGGGCGTGCATACGCGTATCGACCCGTCATTAGCGAGGCTGAACTCACTGCGCAACGAATGCAAGCGCATCTTGCCGGGGCCGGAAACCGCAAAGCGGCGTTAATGAAATTTGTCGAGACCCTGCCCGACCGAGACGCCCGCGTTCTACGCGCGACGCTGGACAAGTTGGCGTGATGTCCGACAGCACAGCGTTGATCCCGGCCGTTGTCGTGACCGGGACCGCGCTCCTCGCGTCAAAAGCGCTGACGCGAGTCCTGCCTCCGTCGGCGGCCACTCGTGCACTCACGGCCCTTTGCGTTACCGCCCTTGTCGCAACGACCGCGGTTGCGGCCTCGATGATTGCAGTTTCGGTCGCCCAGCTTCACGGTGTCGCGGAACGACTGCGCTGGTGCACCGACGCGCTCCGAGTCCATACCGACCGACCGACGACGTTTGGAATCGTCGCAGCGCTCGGAGTGGCCGGTGGAATCATGCGCCTACATCGTGCGTGGAGCAGTCAGCGCGCGCTTGAACCGCTCCCGGGAAACAAGCCAATTCAGATCGTCGATGCGCCGCAGCCGATCGCGTATTCGATACCTGGTCGAGATGGCGCGGCCGGGCAAATCATCGTGAGTTCCGGGATGCTTGACGTGTTGAGTGTCGAGGAACAATCAGCGTTGATTGCGCATGAGCAAGCCCATCTGCGCTTAGGGCACCATCGTTACGCGCGCTTCGCAGAAAATGCGGCCGCGACGATCTTCTTTCTCCGTCCTGTTGCGAACGCGATTCGGTACAACATCGAACGATGGGCTGATGAAGACGCAGCGCAGGTGATCGGTGACCGTGTGCTTGTAGCGAAATCCGTCGCTAGCGCAGCGCTCGCCACTTCCGCTATCCCACCGTCGACGCTCGGCATTTCGGGATCCGATGTTGTCGGGCGTGTCGCAGCAATGACTGAGCCTCCACGATCGCGTTCCGGATTCGGCAATCTCGTCGTCTCGGTGTTCGGGTCAGTGTCGCTCGTCGCGCTCCTCGGATCGGTGCTCCAGATCCATCATGCCCTCGCCGGTGTTGTGCGGCTGTGCCGCTAAATACTGAGTCGCGTCAATGCGTCCGATGCGCCGGACATTCGACCGGCTTCCCATCTGCGCGTCCCGCGGCGCGCGGGTTTGTGTACCGCTCTGGAGATTCGCAAGGCTCTGAAGAACTGCGTCCGTGCTCACAGGTCGGTCGCGGAATGCCCGCCAAACACACCACACCATCAGCCCCATTCCAATGACAACGCATAGGCCGATGCGCAACGGGCTGAAATCGGTAGCGACGATCGTGCTCGATGGTTGCGTGAGCGACACAGAGACCAGTGTAACTACGGTCTGTCGTTTTTGGAGTCACGCCATGGTAAACGTGGGACACCCTCAACGAATCCGAACCGCGCAGCGTTGAAGCCTACCTAGCGAGTCCATCGTCGGTGCTCACCGACTCCAATCGTTGCCGATGCATCTTGCGGAATCTTTCCGTTTCCGAAGCGCGCAAGTTCGGCGGGTACCCCTATCTGGCGCGCGTTCGCCGCCGATTTGTAGACGCAACATTCGCGGTGGTCAGTTGGTCGTCACTTCTCCAATTCCGACACCATGTAGTACGGTCATTTGGCATGCTTCCTCGTCGTTCGGGACGCATATATCGCGCAAAGCTTCTCCGTACGGTGAATCGCTTCGTCCGCGAAGCGCAACTGTCACCGGTATTGCCGCGGTCGGAGCGGCATGCATCGCTTCGATCGCGATGGCATTCGGAGTGATCGGACCGGCATCGGGAACATCGACAGTGGATGCGCTGCGCGACGCCCGCGTCCGGCTCCGAACATTGCGCGACGAAGCGGACACGATCACTGCGCGCTACGAACGAGCAGTCGAACGTCAAGCGATACTGGACGACGCGATACTCGCGTCGAGGCGAACGATCACGGCTGCCGAACGAGATGCCGAAGTAGCACGCCAAGACTTCGTGGGAGTCGCTCGACGTATTTACATGTCGGGTTCGCAAAGCACTGGCGTGTCTTTCGAATATGACCACGGTGCGAGTTTGCTCGAAGGTGCTCGCGCCAACCAGTACCTCAGCACGATCGCTTCGAGCGACCGGGCCACGATCGAACGGTTCACGACTCTCGTATCGGATCTGCGATCTGATCGCGATCGCCTCGCAAGGTCCCAAGCCGAACAACGCCGTGTTGTCAAAGACTTACGCGTTCAGATCGACAAGCTGAACGAAAAGCTCACCGAGGCAAAACGCATTGAGGACCGTTACGGTCGTCAACTCGCCGACGAAGTTGCAGCCGGGCGGCGAGCGGCCGAAGCTCGTCGTCAAGCCGACGCAGCTAGGCGCGCTGCGACACGCCGCGCAACGCCAACGACGACGGGACGCAATTCGTCAAGTAACGGTGCGGCGCCGGGAACGACACGCGGAACGGTTCCGTCCACGACGGTACCGCCGTCATCTGGCAATGGTGGACCGTCAGGATCAGGTGCTTTCGGGATGACGACATGTCCGGTGCGCGGACCTGTCTCCTTCATCGACACATGGGGCGCACCACGGTCTGGTGGACGCCGTCACCAAGGTGTCGACATGATGTCGCCACAAGGAACGCCACTCGTGGCAGTCGTCAGCGGCACAATCACGGAGCGTTCCGGATCGAACATGGGTTACGGCATTTTCCTCAACGGAAACAACGGCAATTCCTATTGATACTTTCATCTATCGGCCTATGAAGGACCCCCTCGATCCGTCACTGCGGGCGAGGTGATCGGGT
>JANYBW010000017.1 GCA_025360585.1 Actinomycetes bacterium
CCGTCGCAGTCACATTCGGATTCCGATCCGCCAACACCCGCGTAATCGCAGCAGTCAACGTCGTCTTCCCATGATCAATATGACCAATCGTCCCAATATTCAAATGCGGCTTATTACGCTCAAACTTTTCCTTGGCCATGAATGCTCTCCGGATTGCAGCCCCGTATCGGGGGGTGGACTGGTTTTCGATTGGTCTTGCTAGTAGGTGAAGCGTTGGTACATCTTGTGGTAGTAGCGGGGGCGGGATTCGAACCCGCGACAACACGATTATGAGCCGTGTGCTCTAACCAACTGAGCTACCCCGCCAGGGCAGTGAGGCAGAACTTCACCATATGAGCCCCCTGGCAGATTCGAACTGCCGACCCCTTCCTTACCATGGAAGTGCTCTACCGACTGAGCTAAGGAGGCGAAGCCGCGACACGATAGCTGATCTTTCGCCACGCGCCGGAACGGTAACGACGCAAGGATAACTTCGGGGCTGATGAGCGACTACACAATCCGTCTCGCGCAGTTGAGCGACGCCGAAATGATTCGTGCGATCTACAACGTCGAGGTGCTCGAAACCACAGTTACGTTCGACATGGTTGAACGGACGCTCGACGAACAAATCGCTTGGATCGCGGATCACTCCGGGTCGTATCCGGCCATCGTTGCGTGTGGTGCAGATGGCATTGTCGTTGGCTTCGCGAGCCTGACGGCCTATCGGCCACGGCCTGCCTACTCGACCACCGTTGAGAACTCGGTGTACGTGCATCGCGAGCATCGGGGCGCAGGGATCGGTTCACTGCTGATGGAATCGATCATCGCGACGGCGCAAGATCATGGTTTTCATTCCATTATCGCCAGGATCGTCGGCGACCACCACGCGTCAATCGCGTTGCACGAACGGGTCGGATTCACACAGATCGGACGCGAGATCGAAGTCGGGCGCAAATTCGGCAAATGGCTCGACGTTGTCCTCATGCAAAAAATGGTGTGAACACACAGGCACCGCCACGTTTTGCATCCTCCCACCCCACCAACGACCGTCCGTTGTACCGATAAGCCTACAAATCGTGCTTATCCGTACAACGGACGTTGGAAGTGAAGAAACCCGCTCCGAAGAGCGGGTTTGGTGGGCCGAGTTGGATTCGAACCAACGTAGCGTTACGCAGCGGAGTTACAGTCCACCCCCTTTGGCCACTCGGGTATCGACCCGGCGCTACGTTAGCAAAGACGTAATTCGCAATCTCGAAGGGAAACGCCGTAATGCCATCGTTTGATGTTGTCTCCGAAGTCGATCTCCAAGAAGTTCGCAACGCCGTCGACCAGGCTTCGCGCGAGCTCACGACCCGTTTCGATTTCAAAGGCACCGACAGCACCGTCGAGTTCAGCGAAAAGACCCAGGTCATCCAGCTGGCATCGGGCAGCGAAGACCGGCTGAAGGCAGTCGTCGTCGTGCTGGAAGAAAAGTGCGTGAAACGCAAGGTCTCGCTCAAGACGCTGGAGTACGGCAAAATTGAAGCTGCCTCCGGTGAAAGCGTCCGCCAGGAGGTGAAACTTACGATGGGAATCTCAAGTGAAAAGGCCAAAGAAATCGGCAAGTTCCTCAAAGGCCTCGGGCTCAAAGGAGTGAACCACCAAATTCAGGGCGATTCCCTAAGAATCACTGGCAAAAAGCGAGACGATCTACAAGCCGCGATCGCAGCACTCAAGGAAAACGATTTCGGTATTCCACTGCAGTACGAAAATTTCCGGGACTAACGCCGGTTACGTCAAGAGCCCTCGAACGACCAGCAAATCGGCCGATCAGACACAAAGTATTGCCCAGCTTTGTGAGGACATCTGTGTACGACATCATCGACACAACAGTTATTGATCCATGGCTCGAAACCGTTCTCGCCAGCCGCGCGAGCGATCTGCTCATCACCGCAGGGGCTGAGCCACGGATGCGCGTCGACGGGCGGCTGTACCCGCTGCCAGGCACGCAACGTCTAGCCGGTGATTCCGCAACCGACATCATTTTGTCGATGCTGAGCGACGATCAACGAACGGAGCTACGCCAGTGCAAGGAAGTCGACCTGTCGTTTACGTGGCGCGCTGGCGCGGCGCGCTTCCGAGCCAACGTCTTTTTTCAACAGGGCCAGGTCGCGATTGCACTGCGCTTGATCCCGAGCAAAATCCCGACGTTTGCGGAGCTTGGCCTTCCGTCGGTAATCGCAGATTTCTGTGCACTGCCCCAAGGCATGATCTTGGTGACAGGCCCCACGGGTTCCGGAAAATCGACCACGCTCGCTGCGATGATCGATCTCATCAACGAGACCCGCCCGTGTCATATCTTGACGATTGAAGATCCAGTCGAGTACGTGCACGATCACAAGGTCGCGTTGATCAACCAACGCCAAGTTGGGGTCGACACTGATTCATTCGACCGTGCGCTTCGTGCCGCATTGCGCGAGGACCCCGACGTCATCCTCGTCGGCGAAATGCGCGATACCGAAACGATTCAATTCGCGTTGACGGCGGCGGAAACTGGTCACCTGGTATTCGCGACCATGCACACCAACGATGCCGCACAAGCCGTTGATCGTGTGATCGACGTTTTTGCCTCAGAGCGCCAAGCGCAAGTGCGAGTGCAACTTGCCGCGTGCTTGCACGGCGTAATTTCGCAGCGGCTCGTTCCTCGTATCGGTGGCGGGATGGTGGCGGCGCATGAAGTTCTTGTGAGTAACGCAGCAATTCGCAACGTGATCCGCGATGCGAAAACCCACCAGCTCCGCAGCTTGATTCAACAAGGTGCACGCGAGGGCATGGAAACGCTTGAAAAAGCACTCAGCGAACTCGTGGCTCGCCGCACGATTAGTTACGAAGACGCAATTGCGCGAGCCGGAATGCCCAAAGAAGTGAAAGCCGCTGTGTAGCAACGCGTGCGGCAACGCAAGACTGAAGAGGAAAGCCCGGCGGATTTTCGCCGGGCTTTCTTTGTTAGGTCCGTTTTCGCACCAAAGTTGCGACCGTACGAACCACCAAAAAGAAGTGTGGGCACGCGAAATGGCGGGAGGCCGAAGCCTCCCGCCATCAAAACTCCGAAGAGTTAGGAATCTGTGTTGCTAGCCAGCGATACCCTTGCATGGGGTTTTGCCCGATGCATCGGTCGCTGCGGTCAAAGTCGTCGCATAGGGAGCGGCGGCACCATATGACAAGGTGTACAACGTCGATGGGTTGGCCAACAAGCCAGCTGTCACGAGTTGCGCTTGCGTTGGCTGCGCCGGAACGGCACCGACACCCGGGTTCTGGGCACGGTAGGCCTCGACGGCCGTACGGACGGTACGACCGTCTTCTTGGCAGGCGCTGCTCTGGCCACGATCGTTGATCCCGCCGACTGCGAACACGACAACTGCGGCAAGGATGCCGAGGATCGAGATCACAACCAAGAGCTCGACGAGGGTGAAACCCTTTTGCGCCACGTTCTTGTCTTGCCAGTCTTTGCTGGCTTTGAGGTGTTTCAGCATGGTTACCCTTTCAAGGTTTGGTGTGTTTTCAGTTGCCCGCCGACTGGAACCAATCCATCCCGGCCTCGTTTTCTCTAACGGCACCGCAAGCGGCGACTAAAGAGAAAATCGAATTTTGCCCTTTACTACTTGACCTTTTGTCCGCTTAAGACCCCATACATGGCTGAGATCAATGCGACCGCGACGAACCCGACGATCAATCCCATGAAGATGATGACCATGGGCTCGAAGAGAGAAGTCAGCTTTTTCAGTTTGAAATCAAGTTCGCGGCCGTAGTACTCGGAAATGTTTTCGAGCTGAAGCTCGAGCGTCCCGGTGTTTTCGCCGACCTTCATCATCTGCACCGCAGCGATGGGAAACAGTCCGGTTTCACCGATCGGGCCCGCGAGTCCTTCGCCTTCGAGCATTCGCTCTTGGGCTTCCTTCAAACCGTCGCTGAAGACGCGATTATTTGCTGCCGCGATCGCACCTTGGATTGCTTCCGGCAACGGCACCCCTCCGCGCACCATCGCTCCGAGAATCCGACAGAACCGTTCGATCACCGCGTACCGCACGACTTCACGTACGAGTGGCGTTCTGAGCAACAGTCGATCCCGAACTCCGTTGCCGCGATCAGACTTGCGCATCCACATCACAAAGCTGATGATCGCAACTATTGCGATCGGCGTGACGAACCAAAAGTTCTTGAAAAAGTCCGCGACGAACATCAACAGCCGCGTCGGCGCTGGGAGTTTTGCTTTGAATTGCTTAAAAAACACAACAAACTTAGGCAGAACGAATGTAGCCATCACGATCACGGTGACGATCGACATGATCATGATGACCAACGGATACGTCAGCGCGCTTTTGACTTTGTGACGCGCTTCGAGATCGCGATCCATGTAATCCGCGAGTTGGTTCAATGATTCATCGAGTTGTCCGGTCAGCTCAGAGGAACGGACGATGCCCAAATAATACGGCGGGAACAACGCGGCGTGGTCTGCGACAGTTTCGGAAAACGGAATGCCAGCTTCGATGTTGTCGTGCATTTCGGCCAGGATGCCTTGCCAGCGTTTGTTCTCTGAACCGTCTTTGATCACGTTGAGTGCTTCGGTGATCGAAATACCCGACCGGACAAACGCCCCGACCTGACGCGAGAAGTGCATGATCTCTTGCGGTTTGATCTTCTTGGCCGACAACTCCATTTGCATCAAAGGTTTTTTTTCTTTGATGCGATCGACCGCGAGGTTCAGTGCGAGCAACTCATAGCGCAGCGCTTCTTCGGTTGTCGCTTCGCGTTGACCTTTGACCTTCTTACCGTCAACATCGTTCGCGACGTAATTGTACGTTGCCATTGATTCCCGAACCCCTTCTACAGCACGTACACGGTGCGTAGTACTTCATCGACCGTTGTCGAGTCGTCTTGCACCAAACGCAGGGCTTGTTCGCGCAGTGTGAAAAGGCCTTGGGTCAATGCAAGCGAACGAATTTCTTCGTGCGGTGCGTTATCAACGATGAGTTTCTTCATCTCGTCGGTGATCTTGAGTACTTCGTAAATTCCGACGCGCCCCAGGTAGCCAGTATTGCCACAGAAGTTGCAGCCCGCGCCATGGAACCATTCGGTTTTTTCGGCGCCGTCGGTAGCGCGTTCATAAAACGCCAATTCTTCAGGCGACGGTTTGTACGGCTCAAAACAATGCGGGCACGTCTTACGAATCAATCGCTGACCGACGACACCCAACAGCGCGCTGGCAATGAGAAACGGTTCGATTCCCATATCGATAAAGCGGTGCAGCGCAGACACTGAATCAGTTGCATGCAATGACGACAACACGAAGTGACCGGTGAGCGCAGCCTGCGTGGCGATGCGCGCGGTTTCGATATCGCGGATCTCGCCGACCAAAATCGCGTCGGGGTCTTGGCGCAAAATCGAACGCAGCCCCGCGGCGAACGTCACTCCGGCAGGTTCGTTGATCTGAATTTGGGTAATACGCGGGAACACGTATTCAACTGGGTCTTCAATGGTCGTTACGTTGATTTCATCCCGGGCGATTTCAGAAAGCGTCGCGTATAGCGTCGTTGTCTTTCCCGATCCCGTCGGGCCAGCACAGATGACCATGCCGTAGGGAGATTTTGTGAGCTCGCGATACTTCGTTGCCGTATCGAGCGGCATTCCTAGCTCAGCAACTTTGTAGAGCGCCCGGCTCTTATCCAAGAGCCGGAGCACGGCCTTTTCGCCAAAAACCGTCGAGGTCGTCGAGACCCGGACATCGAATTCTTTGTCGCCAACGCGCGTATGGAATTGACCATCTTGCGGGCGTCGACGCTCGACGATATTCATCTCGGCCATGACTTTGATCCGAGAGATGAGCGACTGCGCCATTTCTGGAGGCAACGTCAATACTTCATGCAAAGCGCCATCGGTCCGGACACGCACGCGCACTTGATCTTCTTGCGGTTCGATATGCACATCCGACGCGCGATCGCGAACGGCTTGTTCCATGATCAGGTTGACAACCTGCACGATCGGAGCGTTTTCATCAACGGTCGCTGCGGTTTCCCCCGGCTGTTCCACCGTTGCTTTACGCGCCTCTGATCGTGCTGAGAAGACTCGAATCGCGTCATCAACTTTTGCGACCGATGTGTACGTACGAGCAATCGCCAACTCGATGTCTGTGACCCCTGCAACCACCAGTCGCACTGGCGATTCGAGGGCTTGGATGAGTTGATTCTGGAGATCCGGAGCAAGCGGGTCACCTACGGCGACTTCAACTCGCGGACCAATCCGCTGCACAACGATTGCGTGCAACGACCGCGCGGAATTTTCCGGCAACAGCGCGACGAGATCGGGATCGAGCTCAAGATGGCGAAGATCCACGACCTCGAGCCCAAGCTGATCCGCGAGCACGGTCGCAAGATCGCGCTCGTGCACGTGACCGAGATCTACAAGCGTATGGCCAAGTTTTTTGCCCGTACTCTTTTGCGCGGCGACGGCTTCTTCAATTTGTTCCTCAGTGGCAAGGCCGTGCGTCTTCAGTAGGTCACCGATACGCACGCCACGATGTTTGGGTGCCGAATCAGAGTTCTGCAGCGCAGTCGCAACATTCGAAGCAGACAACGCCGCCGCAGCATCCGCGCCTTTATCTTTGCGGTCTTCTTGGCGCGATCGTTTGAGAGCCATGTCGACTCGATCGGACTGTGCGAATCGAACCTGAGCTACTCAACACTTCGGACGAGGGTTTGGCCTATTCGTAGTATCCAGAATGCACATAGAGGCAGGGAATGCCCTCGGCTCGGAACATGGCGACGTTGCGCTTGTCGTCTTCGAAGGCGAGTTTGAGGTCGAAGCCGTAGTGGCGGAGCTGCCAAACGCTCGCCTGTTTGAAATCGCGCGCCCAGTCGTAGTCGCCCCAAGAACGCATCAGTAAGAGATCCCACCGAATGCCGTAATGCAGCAGCCAATGCACGGTGAGCGGATGGATTCGGTGAGGCCGAGCGGTGAGCAGGACAACTTGGAGTTCAGGATCCAAGAGATCAAGTAAATGTTTCATCTCTTCGATCACAGGATCATCGATGCACGCATCAAAGAACGCCCGCCAATCCGAAAACGGTCCGTCGATGAAGTGTTGACGGCCTGCCGCATCTGCGAGCACGCCGTCGATATCGACGACCACCGCATCGACGGGAGCCAGCGGCGAATCTCGCCACGTCCAGTTGTCGGGGATCGGCCCTCCAACCGTCGGTTGAATCCAACTCATCGCGATCGGGCCTCAGTCTTCACTCGCGGAGGAACTCAAGTATTTGGCCTTGATCGAGGCGACAATCGATGGATCCGCAAGCGTTGTGGTGTCGCCCAATTGCTGATCCTCGGCGACATCCCGCAAGAGGCGACGCATGATTTTTCCCGAACGGGTCTTAGGAAGATCATCGGTAAACAAGATCGTCTTGGGTTTGGCGATCGGACCAATCAGTTTCGCGACGTGATTCCGCAATTCATCGACCAGCTCGTCGCTCGCAGCGTTACCCGCGCGCAGCGTAACGAAGGCGGCAATCGCTTGGCCAGTGGTCGCATCAGTTTTCCCAACGACTGCGGCTTCAGCAACGTGCGGGTGATCTACGAGCGCGGACTCCACTTCGGTCGTCGAGATGTTGTGACCGGATACAAGCATGATGTCGTCGACGCGGCCGAGCAACCAGAAGTATCCCTCATCGTCGCGTTTCGCTCCATCGCCCGCGAAATATTTGCCCTCGAAACGCGACCAATAGGTTTCGCGATAGCGCTGCTCATCACCCCATACTCCCCGGAGCATTGATGGCCACGGTCGCGACAACGCCAAATAGCCACCACCAGGAATACCGACTGCCGAGCCAGAATCATCAATGATTTCAGCCTGAATTCCTGGAAGAGGAAACGTAGCGCTCCCAGGCTTCAGGGTGGTAGCTCCTGGAAGTGCACTGATCATGATTGCACCGGTTTCGGTTTGCCACCACGTATCGACGACCGGGCAGCGCTCGCCACCAATGACCTTGTAATACCAGACCCAGGCTTCAGGATTGATCGGCTCGCCGACGCTGCCAAGCAAGCGCAATGAACTCAAATCGTGACGTTGCGGAAATTCGTCGCCCCATTTCATGAACGTACGGATCGCAGTTGGCGCCGTGTAGAAAATCGAAACCTTGTACTTTTCGACGGTCGCCCAGAAGCGATCCTTGTCCGGGTAGTCCGGCGTCCCTTCATACATCACGCTGGTGGCGCGATTCGCGAGCGGCCCGTAAACGATATAGCTATGGCCGGTGACCCACCCGCAATCCGCGGTGCACCAATACACATCCGTTTCGGGATGAAGATCGAAGACATACTTGTGAGTAAACGCGACCTGGGTGAGATAGCCCCCGGTTGTGTGCACGATGCCTTTGGGTTTGCCCGTCGTGCCACTCGTATAGAGGATGAACAACGGATCTTCGCTGTCCATGATTTCCGGTGTGCATTCCTTGGCTTGTTTGGCAACCATCTCGTGCCACCAATGATCACGTTCCGCGCTCATTACTACATCGTTGTTCGCACGCTGCAACACGAGCGCGTTGCGAATCGTTGGGCAATCTGCGAGCGCTTCATCGACCACGGCTTTGAGATCGAAAACACTTCCTCTGCGCCACGCACCGTCCTGGGTGATCAGCGCGACTGCTTGCGCATCGTTAATCCGATCCTTCAACGACTGCGCGGTAAAGCCACCGAAGACAACGCTGTGCACCGCACCGATCCGCGCACACGCGAGCATCGCCACAGGCAGTTCGGGGACCATACCCATGTAGATCGCGACGCGATCGCCCTTTTGCACGCCGAGTTCATGAAGCGCATTCGCGGCTTGGCATACATCGGCGAGAAGTTCGGTATACGAAATCGCTCGGGTGTCGCCGGGTTCGCCTTCCCAATGAAACGCGACTTGTTCGCCGTGCCCAGCGATGACGTGGCGATCCAAACAGTTTTCACTGACATTGATTTTTCCGCCCACGAACCATTTGGCGAACGGCGATTCCCATTCCAGGATCGTGTGCCACTCCTCGTGCCAATCCAGCTCCAAGGCCTGGTGGGCCCAGAAACCTTGCCAGTCGTAATCCGCGTCGTCGTACATATCGACTGAAGACACCAGCGCTTGCTTGCGGAACTCTTTACTCGGCGCGAAGCTCCGACCTTCTTGCATGAGCGCTTCGAGTGCTTCCGACATGGGTTGAAACCTTTCTGGAACGCAAATGAACAAGCGGAATCTACCGGAGGGTGCCTGGATGCTCGATCCCCTTGCTCGAACTCAGCCTTTTGCAACCGTTCGCGGGCTCAAATGCCGGCTTTCACAAAGCGAGCCACAACGAAGCCGCCGAGCCCACCCGGTGCACATAGCAAGGCCGCTTCGTTCGCGGTGCTGCGAGCTTTGAGCGCGCCAAGATCACCCACCGCGGCATGAGTGTCCCAGTGTTGTTGCGCGCGTTGCGCAATCTCTGCGATTCCGAGCGATTCCAGCCAAACCTGTTGCGTCTGGAGCTCGCCACCGGCGAGCTGCGCGCTCCGAGCCGCGCTCAGGATGTACTCCAACGGCACGTCGGCGGTGATGTCGCGCGATCCTGGCGCAGTGAGCGGATCGCCAGCGTGAGCATGTTCTGAATACGTGCGGAGCCAACCTGGGCTGCGTTGCAAGATCGTTTCCATCGAAACGATGTAATCGATCGCGATCACTGCACCTCGCCGTAATGATCTCGCGGCATCCACGAACCAATCGGTAAGTGATCGGTTCAGAGGAACTCGATTGCCCGCCACAGCCGTGGGGGCGGTTTCACGCAGTACTGCTCGATCGCGTTCCCCAATCGGGGTCAGCACCTCCGCGAATCCCCCGCTTTCATTGAGGCCTACTCGAACTTCGTGCCATACCGATCCATCGAACTCCGCGACACCGAAGGCCAGATTATCGAGCAATTCGTTCGCAATAATCACGCCGTCGACGACCGTCGCAGGGAGCTCGCTCGACTGGGCACACAATGGTCCGACTCCAGACTCGGGAATCAACTCCGTCTCGAACCCTTGAGGATCTTGTCCGTGTGGTCCCAAGAGCAGCGCGACATCGACCAGCTCCACGTTGGCGCGTTGTCGAGCGCACAGCTCCGGCGAACGTTCGACGAGGAGGTAACGCAACGCGGTCCTGCACTCCGGTTGCGCCTGCAAAACACCCTTGGCAAGCGTGCCATCGCCGGCGCCTGCTTCGACCACAAAAAAAGGATCAGGTTCACCGAGGGCTCGCCATTCGCGATCGATCGTACGCGCAACCATGAAGGCAAACAGCGGGCCAACCTGGACACTGGTCAGAAAATCTCGGCCCGCGCGTCCTGCACCGCGAGCGTTCGTATAGAAGCCGGCCTCGCCATAGAGCGCGAGTTCCATGAAATGATCAAACGGAATCGGACCTGATCTGCGAATCCGTTGGATGATGGCGTCCATGGCGATCGCGGCTCGCGCCGCGGCACTCGTTTAGCCGAAGGTCTTGGTCGCCACGTCGGCGATATCGCCGAAGATGCTCGGATAGACCCCAACGGCAACCACAAGACCAGTACACACCACGAGCGCCGCTCGGAGCGCGCCAGGGATCTGGACTGGTTGCGCATCATCGGCCGCAGGACGGAACCACATGTTGCGTACAACGTTCAGATAATAAAACGCGGCGATCACCGAATTGACGCCAGCAACAATCGCGATCGTCACACCCGCCCAGCCGCCAGCATTGATGGCAGCACGGAACATCGTGAACTTCGCGAACCAACCGGCGAACGGCGGAATCCCCGCCAGCGACGCCAAGAAAATGCTCATCAGTACCGTGATGACCGGTGAATGTTGAAACAGTCCCGAAAATGATGTGATCTCGCCCGATTTTGTGCGCCGAGCCACCGCGATGATGCACGCAAACGCGCCCAGGTTCATCGCGCCGTACACCAACAGGTACACGATCACCGATTGGAACGCGCTTCGAGCGACATCAGTTTGGTGGTGTGATTGCGCAATGCCATAGGCCGCGAACGGCACAAGCATGAATCCGCCCTGTGCCACCGACGAGTACGCAAGCATGCGCACGATATTCGTTTGCTTCAGCGCAGTGAGGTTGCCCAGGGTCATCGAAAGACCCGCGAGGACCCAAATCACGAGCCACCACATGCCGGCTTTGCCACCGAAGCCAAAGAAGATGATGTTCAACATCGCAACGAAGCCGCCGGCTTTGGAAGCCACCGATAAAAACGCGGTCACCGGAGTAGGCGCGCCTTCGTACGTATCAGGCGCCCACCAGTGAAACGGCACCGCGCTCACTTTGAACGCGAAGCCAAGAAGACTCAAAAAGATTGCAACCGCGAGCACTTTCGAATCCGGAAGTGCGCTGACTTTCAACGCGATCGCGCTGAGCTTCGTCTCGCCGGTCAGGCCGAAGATCATCGACATTCCGTAGAGCATGACCGCAGATGAAATCGCGCCAATGAGATAGTACTTAATCGCGGCTTCGTTACTGCGGCGATCGTGTTTGCGGAAGCCCGCGAGCACGTACGTTGGGATTGAAATCGTTTCCAACGCTACGAACAACGAGATCAGATCGCGAGCCGATGCCATGACCGTCATGCCGAGCACTGAGCACAACAGCAGGAAGTAAAACTCGCCTTCGTAGTAGTCGCCTTCGCCGATGTAATCGACCGAAATAAGAATCGTCACGTACGTCGCGACGAGGAAAAACCCTTTGAGTGCCAGCGCGTAACGATCAACTGCGTAGGCGCCACCGAATAAACCGTGAATCGCCGAATGATTTTCCAGCACCGCCACAAACGCTAAAGAAACCAGGGTCCCGAGCGACGCGATCCGCGAGGTTTGCCAAGTACTGCGTTCCGGCAGAATCAGATCGGCAACCAGCACCAACACGATCGTGGCGGTGAGAGCAATTTCCGGCGAGAGCGCCAGGAAATCGACGTGCGGATTAGCAAGGGCAGCGATCAACTCAACGACCTAGGTGCTTGACGTAGATCGCCGGGGATTTGGCTTCAGGTTGTTTTTCGGCAACCCCTTTTTCGACCTTGGTCGGGAATGCTTTATCGACCATCTGTTTCACGGCACCGTCGGTGGTTTTGAACATCAAGCCCGGCACGACGCCGAGTACCACGATGAGTAGCAGCAGCGGCAGCCACGCCATCCATTCCTGGGGGCCGACATCATGAACGTGCGTGTCTTTCCATTCGTCTTTGGGAGTACCGAAGGCGACTTTTTGCAGCATCCACAGTAGGTATCCCGCAGCCAGAACAGTGCCGATCGCGGCGATGACCATGTAGGTGCGAAACACCGGCAGGCTCAGACCATCGGCGGGTTTGAACACCGACAAGATCGCTGGGAACTCGCCCCAGAAACCCGCAAGGCCGGGAAGGCCCAGCGATGCCATCGCACAGAAGCCAAGGATCCAGCCCATCTTCGGGGCCTGGGTGAGCAAGCCCCCAAGCCGCGACATTTCCCGGGTGTGGAAGGTGTGTTGTACCGAACCAGCGATGAAGAACAACATGCCCGTGATAAGACCATGCGCGACCATGCCGAAGACCGCGGCGTTGATCCCGAAGCTCGTCAGCGAAGCGATCCCGAGCATGACGTAACCCATGTGCGAAACCGACGAAAACGCGATCAGGCGTTTCATATCGGTTTGGGCGAGACAGCCGAGGGCACCGTAGATAATGCCAATGACGGCGAGCAGACCGATCCATGGCGCCCAGCTCTTTGCGGCTTCGGGCAGGATCGGAAGCGCGATACGAATGAAGCCGTAGGTACCGAGCTTCAGCAGAATTGCGGCAAGTAGCACCGAACCGACTGTGGGTGCTTCGGTGTGCGCATCAGGCAGCCAAGTATGGAACGGAAACATCGGGACTTTGATTGCGAACCCAATGAACATCCCGCCAAAGATGATCAGCTGCACGCCGTGGGTGATCCCACCTTTGCCCGCAGCGATGAGCTCCGGAATATCGAAGGTGTGTAAACCCTGGCCGTTCTTGACCTTAAAGAAGATCGCAAGGAAGGACAACAACATCAGCGCGGACCCGAACAACGTGAACAAGAAGAACTTGATCGACGCGTACTCGCGGTTCGGGCCACCCCAGACACCGATCATGAAGTACATCGGCAGCAGCACAATTTCGAAGAAGATGAAGAACAAGATCAGGTCTTGGGCAATGAACGTGCCGTTCATCCCAACTTCGAGCAAAAGAATCAGCGCGAGAAACGCCTTGACGTTGTGGGGCTCGGGGAAGTGATTCCACGAATAGATCACGCACAACACGGTGATGAACGCGGAGAGCACCAGCATCGGTAACGAAATACCGTCGACCCCAATGTGGTAGTTGCTGTTGATCACTTCGATCCAGGTCTTTTTCACTTCGAACTGGAGCTTCGCGGTGTGATCGAAATCAAAATTCTTCAACACGTACAGCGAGAAGCCCAACGTGACCAAGGTGGTGAGCAATGTCACCAGCTTGATGAGCTCTTCTTCCACCTTTGGAATGAGCAGCACGAGCGCCAGACCGACGATCGGTGTGAAGGTTGTCAGCGTGAGAATCCACGCATCGAAGCCATGTGCCATGAGTGTTCCCTGTCAGTTGAAGATCACGAGCAGCAGCGCAATCGCGCCGAGCCCAAACAGAACGGTAAATGCATAGAGCTGCACGCGACCGGTCTGGAGCTTGCGCGCCAGGCCTCCGAGTGCACCGGCTCCACTTGCGGAACCGTTGTACACACCATCGACACCTTTTTGGTCGATGTATTTGTAGACGAACTGCGCGGCGCCCGCGGCGCCCTTACCGGTATAACGCAGCACATTGTCGATCACGTTTTGGTTGACCCAATAGGCAGCTTGGGCGATGGGCCCCTTGACACCGCCAACGATGATGTCGGTGTACAGCACATCGAGGTAGTACTTGTTCACCAAGAAGTTCTTGCCCGCGCGCAACGCGCCATTGCGCTCGGTGATGTTTTCGCCGTACGCCTTTTTCCAGTAGAAGGCGTAAGCAAGCAGCATCCCGACCACACCCGCAGCGACGGCCAAAATCGGGTCGATTGCTTTGAACACACCCGGTTCGAAGACGTTGAAGTGCTTGTCGTCGCCAAAGTGCGGCTCGACCCACAAAGCAAACTTTTCGATCTTGAGCATCGGTGAAAGCAAGTAGCCCGATGCGATCGACATGAACGACAAAAAGAACAGCGGTGCGAGAATCGGGAAGTTCGATTCATGCGGACCGTGGTGCCCGTGGTCATCATGAGCGTCGTGCAGGTCGTGGGCCGCATGTGCTGCGTGGTCGTCGTGAATTGGCGTTGCGTGATCGTCGGAGACGTAAGCATGGGTGTCATGGCCAACGTCATGGCCAACGTCATGGCCAGCGCCGTGGGCATCCGCGTGGCCCCCGCGGTATTCACCAAAAAAGGTGAGATAGACGCAACGGGTCATGTAACACGCAGTCATGACTGCACCGACCAAGCCGAGGTACTTAAAGAACGTGAAGTTGTTCTCACCCGCTACCGCGAGAATTTCGTCCTTAGAAAAGAACCCAGCCGTAAACGGAATACCGATCAACGCCGCAGTACCGATCATGAACGTGATGAACGTCTTGGGCATGTACTTGCGCAGGCCGCCCATGTCATGTTTCATGTCGAAGCTGTGGTTCGCTCCGGAGTGGCTGACTGAACCTGCGCCGAGGAACAAGTTCGCTTTGAAGAACGCGTGGGTAAAGAGATGAAAAATGGCGGCGGTCCAGGCCCCGACACCGAGTGCCATCACCATGTAACCCAACTGCGAAATCGTGGAGTAAGCAAGCACCTTTTTGATGTCGTTCTGAACGAACGCAAGGCCGGCGCCGATGATGACCGTCGCGCCGCCAATAGCGGCCATGGGGTTGATCGTGCCGCCCGCGATGTGGAAGCCCTGATAAAAGATCGGATAGACCCGAGCGCCGAGGTACACGCCCGCGACGACCATGGTGGCCGCGTGGATCAACGCAGACACTGGCGTGGGGCCAGCCATGGCATCAGGCAACCATGTGTGTAGCGGGAACTGCCCCGATTTGCCCATGATTGCCAGCAGCAATGCCGCGGCGCACCAGAACAGCAACGATTTCGAACCGCCGTGTTCCCCCAAGCCAATCGCGGCTTCGTTCACCTTCATGATGTCGAAGCTGCCGGTGCCCTTACCTCCAGCCATCGTCGCGTATTTCTGCACAACGAAGAACGTCATGATCACGCCGGTGAGCAAACCGATATCGCCGGTGCGGGTCGTGAGGAATGCTTTGAGCGCTGCGTTGCTGTTGGGCTTTTCTTCCCACCAGTGGCCGATCAGCATGAACGAGCACAGCCCAACGAGTTCCCATCCGGCCAGCAGCTGCAAGGTGCTGCTCGCAACCACCAAGAACAACATCGACGCACTGAAGAGTGACAGTGCGGCGTAGTAGTGGTTGAAACGACGATCACCCTTGAGGTACTCAGTTGAGTAGAAGTGCACGAGCAACGAAATCGTCGTGACCACGAAGAGCATCATGACCGCGAGGCCATCGATTTGGATCCCGACGTTGAGTTTGAAGCCGTTGTTTTGGAACCACGTGGTGGAGTGAATAATCGGCTCGACGTGAAGTTTGCTTTCCGCCGCTAAGCGAATGTTGCGAACCATGCCGCCGATCGATTGCACCACCCCTCGGGCTTCGGCGCCTTCGCTGTCGTTGACGTGCGAAATCCATTGCACCACGGTGCCGAGCGCCAGCACCCACGCCGAGCCGATGGAGGCTAGGCCGATCCACGCGGCGCGTTCTCCGTAGCGCTTGCCGAAGAGCAAGATCACCGCGTACGAAATCGCGGGGATGAGCGGAATCAACCACGCGTGATCGAGGAACCAGAAGTGATTCATGAGCATGGCCGCTATCCCTTCAACACGCTGGCGTCGTCGGGGTTCGCGCTGCGCAGGTTGCGATAGATCAGCAACACGATCGCAAGCCCAACGCCTACTTCGGCGGCTGCGATCGTGAGCACGAATAGCGCAAATACTTGGCCCACCGCGTTATTGAGGGTCGCGCCAAAGGCAACCATGTTTATGTTCACGGCCACCAGCATGAGTTCGACGCTCGCGAGCACGAGCACCGTGTGCTTGCGGGTGATCACGCCATAGATCCCGGTTCCGAAGAGAAACGCTGAGAGCAACAGGAACTGATTCAACAACATTGAAACGTCAGTCCTTTCTCGCCATGACGACGGCGCCAATCAAGGCAGCCAGCAGCAAAACGCCAACAACTTCAAACGGAACGAGATATCCACGAAACACAAGGTCGCCGATTTCTTTGGTACGAACCGGCTTCGTGAGCTTGATTTTGTCGCTGCCCCACTGATCGAGAAAGGCCCACGCCAATGTTCCGGCAAACAGCAGCGCGGCCGCAAGACCGGGCCACCGCAGATTGTTGTTGAGCTTCTCTTCGGCTTCCATCGGCGCACGGGTAAGCATGATGCCGAACAAGAACAGCACGATAACGGCACCGATATAGACAATGACTTGCACCCATGCAACGAACTCTTGGCCCAACAAGATGAACTGCGCGGCACCACCCGCGAGAACGAGCACCAACCATAACGCCGCGTGGACGATGTTGTCGGTGGTCACCACGCGGATCGCGCCCGCGGCCATGAAGGCTGCGAAGATCCAAAAAGCGACGTTCTGAGCGACCACTACTTCTTGGCCTTCTTCACTTCCGCTCCCAATTCGAGCGGTTCAGCTTCAGGGACAGTTGCTTCCCATTCACCGAGTTTTTCTTTGTCGTGCAGAAGGCTCGCGATTGAAAACTCCGAGTATTCGTACTCCGGGCTCCAATGCAGCGCATCGAAGGGGCACACTTCAACGCAGATGCCGCAGTACATACACAACGCGTAGTCGATATCAAAACGGTCCAGGACCGAAACGGTGCGTTCCCGTCCACCTTCGCGGCGCGCCGGGCGTTTTTCTTTGTGACCTTCGATATAGATGCACCAGTCGGGGCAACTTCGCGCGCACAACATGCACACAGTGCAGTTTTCTTCTTTCAGCGCGATGACACCGCGAGCCCGAGGCGTGACTTCTTCTTTTTCGTGTGGGTAGTGCACCGTGACCGCAGGCTTCAGCATGGTTTTGAGCGTGACACCCAACCCCTTGGACATGCCTTTGACACTGTCTCCAAATGAGGGCATTAGAAGGCCACCTTCAGTGCACCAGTAACCAGAATGTTGATCAACGAAATTGGAATCAACCACTTCCAAGCCAAGGCTTGAAGTTGATCCTCACGCAGCCGTGGGTAAGAGAATCGCGCCCAGAACATCAGAAACGCTACGAGCATGATCTTGACGAATAACACGATCGGGCCGATCCAGTTCGCGATCTCGCCGTTGACGTGAGGAATCGACCAACCACCAAGAAACAGTGTGGCTGCAAGGCCTGCATAGACAAACGCAGTCCCGAACTCGCCGATGAAAAAGAACAAGAACCGAAAACCGGTGTACTCGACCATGTAACCGGCAACGAGTTCGGATTCCGCGACCGGCATATCGAACGGCGGTTGGGTGAGCTCGGCTTGGGCCGCGACCATGAAGAGCGCGAACCCTACGAACTGCGTCAAAATAAACGGCGAGCCGATGCCGCTCCAACCGAAGATCTTGCCTTGCTGCTGGGCAAAAACAATGCCTTGCAAATTCATCGTGCCGGCTTGTACAACCACACCGACGACAGCAAGCACGAGCGGAAGTTCGTACGCGATCAATTGGGCGGCGGCGCGCAAGGCACCAATCAGCGCGTACTTGTTGCTGGACGCCCAACCCGCCATGAGCACACCAATGACCGACAAACTCGAAACGGCAAGCGCGTAAAAGATCCCTACATCGATGCCGCCTTGGCCCTTGTGCAAGGCGCCCGCAACGACCGCGTTCGGGCCCGCTGGCAGCACCACGAACATCAAGAACGTGCTCATGACCACGATCGCGGGCGCCATTTTGAACACGCGCTTATCGGCACCGGCCGGAATGATGTCTTCTTTTTGAATGAACTTGATGCCGTCGCCGATGAGCTGGAACCAACCGTGGAAACCACCGGGATCCATTGGCCCAACTCGGCTTTGCATGTGGCTCATCATCTTGAGCAAAAACGTGTACCCCAGCACGAGGGCACCAACCGGGATCAATCCCATCACGATCAGGGTTTTGATACCGAGCGTTGTGCCCCATCCACCGGGGATGTCGAACGCGAGGAGATGGCTCATCGGTCGATGTCTCCCAGAATGAAATAGAGGCTCGCCAAAACGGTGATCACATCAGGAACGTAAATCCCTTGCAACAACCAAGGCAGAATCGAGACATTGGAAAACGAAGCCGTGCGGATCTTGACGCGAAACGGCCCCGTCGCGCCCTTCGAGATGATGTAGTAACCCATCTCACCGAGGGGGTTTTCGGCATTGACGTAGATCTCACCTTCGGGCACCTTGATGATGCGTGGGACCTTCGCCATGATCGGGCCGGCCGGGAGCTGTTCGAGCAACTGCAAAATCATGCGTGCCGATTCACGGGTTTCTTGCAGCCGAACCCAATAACGAGCGAAGCTGTCGCCGTCTTGGTGCGTGAAGGTCTTCCACTCGATTTCGTTGTACGGCAGCAGTGGTTCGCCGTCGCGACGGAGATCCCAATCCACGCCGCTCGCGCGCAAGTTTGAACCGCTCACGCCGTAGGACGCTCCAAGCTCTGCAGGAATGATCCCGATGCCACGCGTCCGGGCTTGGAAGATCGGGTTACCCATGACGAGGTCTTCGAACTCGTCGCAGGAATCCAGCATCTTTTTCATCGTGTTGCGGCATTCAGCAACCCAACCCCACGGCAGATCTTCTTTCAGGCCACCGATGCGGTTGTAGTTGGGGTGGAAACGACCACCCGTAGCGCTTTCAATGAGATTCAACGTGTATTCACGATCGCGAAAACCAAAGAACGCCGGCGTGATCGCACCGACCTGCAAGCCCATCTCACCAAGGAATAACAAAAAGGTTGAGATGCGGGCCATCTCGGTGAGAATCGTCCGGATGTACAACGCGCGAGGAGTCGCTTCGATGTTCATCAGCTTTTCAGCCGCGCCAATGAATGGCACTTCATTCGCGAAACTGGACAACCAGTCGATCCGATTCACCAGCGTTGTGATCTGCGGATACGTACGATATTCCGTAAGTTTTTCGTAGCCACGGTGCATGTAGCCGATTACGGGATCGGCTTTGATGACGCGCTCACCATCGAGGCGAACGACCAACCGCAGCGTGCCGTGCGTAGCCGGGTGTTGCGGACCGATGTTGAGAATCATGTCGCCGGTATCGAGCTCAACGTTGAGCTGCGAATCCGCGAGCGGCGAATACAACTTCGGATCGACTTCGAACGAGGTCATGCTTCACCCCCGCTCGCCTGTGGCTCGCGCCCCGAGGGGCTTCGGCCGATCACGTTGAGGCCTCTTCTTCGTCGGGTTCGCCGGGCATGCCTTCAACGTTGACGAGGCCAGGCCACGGCTTCACTTCGCGCGCCAGCAACGGGAAATCTTTGCGCAACGGAAAACCCTCGAATTCATGGGGCAAATACAAATGCCGCAAACTCGGGTGACCGTCGAACACGAAACCGTACATTTCCCAGCATTCGCGTTCGTGCCAATCCGCACCGGGATACGTACCGCACCACGAACCGACAACTGGCTTCGATTCTTTGATATCTACTTTTAGGGTCAAACCGACGCGGGCAACCCTGGTTGAGCTGACCCTCGCAAACACCTGGAAACGGCCTTCGCTGCCCGCCACACCAAACGTCATGGTTTTGGGTTGCACTGGCGCGCTCGTGTCGCTCTCGGCATCTTCGCCACCGACGGACGGAGTTGGCAACCAATCGATACCGCTGATGAAACACAGGTAGTCGAAGCCGAGTTTGTGGCGACATACCTCAGCGGCGCGAGCCCAAGATTCCGGCGTGACCCGAATAATGAGGTCAACGCCGGCTTGGCCAGATTCAAGAATTGCTTCGCCGAGCTCCGCGGTGACGCGAGCTAGCAAAGCCGCATTGGCATCGGTCATCGCCGGGACCTGAGACTCCGCCGCTTCTGGGGCTGAAACCTCAGGAACTTCGATCGTCGCGACGGTGGCGGTTTCGCCAGCATCATCGACGTCGGGACTGGTTACTTCGTCATCCGCCAACGACGATCGGTTCCCAGCCTTTGCCCTGCCAACGATTGGCGGGGTCTTCGTTTTGGATACGTTCTTGCAACATCACAATGCCCTGAATAAAGGCTTCGGGCCGCGGCGGGCAACCCGGCACGTAGACATCAACGGGAATGATCTGGTCGATGCCTTTGGTGACCGAGTAACTGTCCCAGTAAGGGCCGCCGCAGTTCGCGCACGAACCCATCGAGATGACGTACTTCGGGTCGGGCATCTGCTCGTAGAGGCGCAGAATCACCGGGGCCATTTTGTCGGTGACCGTTCCCGAAATCACGATGAGATCCGCTTGGCGCGGGCTCGCGGGAAACGGAATGACTCCTAGCCGCATGACGTCGTAACGCGGACCCGCAAGCGCGACTCCCATTTCGATTGCGCAGCATGCAAGACCCCATTGAAACATCCAAAGTGAATACTTGCGGCTGTAGTTGAGTAAATCGCCGATGGGCTTGAGCGCACCCTTGCGTAAGGTGCCGTTGGTCATCAAGCCCATTTGAGCAACCTTTTACGCCAGAGGTAGGCGAGGCCCGCGACCAGAATCGCAACGAATACAAAGATCTCAATGAAGCCAAACCAGCCGAGCCCGCCGTGGCTCGCACCGTCGGCATTCAAGGCCCACGGAAACACAAAGACTGCTTCAACGTCGAAAATCACAAACATCAATGCGTACACGTAGTAACGAACGTTTTGCTGCCCGAAGGTTCCGAAGGGATCCGAGCCCGATTCGTAGGTGATGTATTTCTGATCTTGAGGGCGGGTCGGGCGCAGGAAATACCCAACGCCGAGCATGGCGCCGACCATGACGAGTGAGGCAAGCACGAAGACACCGACCGACAAATATTGCCGGTAGTACTCGGTCAGCTCGCTGGAAGCATGTTGGTCGCTGAGAAGCGCGATCACGAGTGGCTCGTTGCCCCCGGCTCAGTGGCACCAAACCATAAGAAACTGGCTCGCTGCCTTGTGATGGACGTGTCCGCGGAGTATACGCGGGCAGCTTTTGAAAGCGACGAATGCTGTGGTGGGGATCTGTCGGGAAATCAGCGAGAAATTTCCGGTTACTAGTAGCGGTTAGACCGCCGATGTATGGATCGTGAGCTGGGCCGCCCGACAAGTCGAAATCCAATGATGCACCTTCGGCGAGCGATCGCGGCGACGCCTGATGTCACGACCCCCAATGTCGGCAAAACTGCGTTCGTATTGTCCGGCGGCGGCAATCAGGGTGTCGCCCAAATTGGGATGCTGCGGGCCCTGATCGAACACGACATCATTCCCGATGTCGTGGTCGGATGCTCAGCCGGAGCGCTCAATGGGGCGGCGCTGTGTTACGCGCCGAATTTGACGGGTATCGCCCGCCTTGCATCGGTATGGAGTGATCTCAGCACCAACGACATCTTTCCCGGTGGCAAAATCAGTCGAGCGTGGAATGTCGTACGCCGCGGGACCCATCTGTTCACCAACGAGGGTTTGGCCGGCGTCATCGAGCGAGCCACGCCGGCCCGATCGTTTGCCGATCTCGCAATTCCGTTGCGGGTCATCGCTGCGGATCTCGACACTGGCGAGGAAGTCGTGTTCTGTCGCGGGCCGTTGGCGCCCGCGTTATTGGCGTCAGCTGCACTGCCGGGAGTATTCCCAGTGATCACGCACGACGGTCGACGTCTGGTCGATGGCGGGGTCGTGGACGCCGTTCCACTGTGGCACGCGCTCTGCGGGCCGGTTGATCGAGTTTTCGTGCTCAACGTTTCGCACGGCGTCTCCGATCGACCGATGCGTTCACCGCTCGATGTTGTGATGACCTCGTTTGCCCATTCCCGCAACCTTCGCTACGAGCTCGACCGACGATATGCATCTGATGCGGTTGAAATCGTGGAACTTCCGAGGCCGCTTGACCCACGGGAGCTTTTCGATTTCTCCGGAGCCGCGCACCTCATACAATCTGCCTACGACCTCTGCGCTCCAGCGCTCGACGAATACCTCGCGGGCAGGATTTCAGTGACTCCCGAGGACAACATCGCGCAACGCAAGATGCGAATCCGGTTCGCTGGCAAAACCCGTGCCGGCCGATTCCAACGCCACGCCGTCGCTACATCGACCCAACCCGCATAACCCAACCCGCACAACCCAGCCCGCACAACCCAGCCCGCATGCGGCTTCGAAAACATCGACCTCGCCGTGATCGATGGAGCGAATCCAGTCCTTCGGGGCGCGGCGTTCAGCGGGTGAGCAGTTGTGTTGCTTGGTGCGCGATGTCGAGGAACCAGTTCGGCAGTACGCCTAACACGATGATCGCCGATGCCGTGATCGTGAGCGCGATGCGGCTGCCGACATCCAGTTTGATTCTCGGTTCGTTCGCAGCATCCGGGTCGTCGTCTTGGCCCGTTGCGTACATGGTGACGACGAGGCGTAGGTATACGAACGCACCAATCACCGCCGCGAGCATGCCCGCAATCGCAAGCTGGTATTGACCCGCGTCGACCGCACTACGAAAGATCGAAAGCTTCGCAATGAAGCCGCCGGTGAAGGGAACACCAGCTTGGGCCAGCAGAAATAACGTGAGCAATGCAGCCAGCAACGGTTGACGTTTACTCAACTGTTTGTAATCGGTGATCGCGTGGTTGGTTTCACCGCGATGGTTGATCGATTGCACAACGCCAAAAGCACCGAGCGCCATCAGCGCGTAGACCAACAGATAAAATAGCGAAGCTGCGGTTCCGGGAAGTTCGTTGCGTTTCGAACCGGCGTTGGCAACTTGCAGACCGATCAAGATGTATCCCGCGTGCGCGATCGACGAGTACGCCAACATGCGCTTCACGTCGCTTTGAATCGCGGCAGCAATAGTTCCGACGAGCAACGACAGCACTGCGAGGACATAGATGGCCGGGCGCCAATCGTCACTCGCTTGCGCAAACGCGCCGGCGAAGATACGCAGAAATGCCGCAAACGCGGCGACCTTGGTGGCCGACGCCATGAACGCGGTTACGGGAGTGGGTGAGCCCTCGTATACGTCGGGGGTCCACATGTGAAACGGTGCGGCCGAGACCTTGAAGCCCAAGCCCACAATCAGCAATGCGAAACCCGCGACTAATAAACCGGTGTGCGCCTTTGGATCCACGACGCCAAGCTGTGTGGCTATTTCCGTTAACGATGTCGAGCCGGTAGCGCCGTAGGTCAGCGCGATGCCGTACAAAAAGATCGCGGAACTAAACGCTCCGAGGACGAAATACTTGAGCCCGGCTTCTTGCGATTCGGCGCGCCGGCGATCGAATGCCGCGAGGATGTAGAGGGCGATCGAAAACACTTCGAGCGCCACAAACACCAACACGAGGTCGTTCGCGTGGGCCATCACCAACATGCCCGTGGCGCTCAACAGAAGCAGCACAAGATATTCGGGAGTTTCAAGGCCTTCTCGGCGCAGGTATCCGAGCGCGAGCAAGACCCCCAACGCAGTAGCGATCAAGACGATCGCTTGCACAAACACCGTCATGCCATCGACAGCGATCGCGCCGGAAAATGTTTGGAAGATTCCTGAACGGTGAATGATGCGCCATTCGTTGCCGACGAACGCGCCCGAAGTGACGAGACCAACAAAGGCCGCGGCGATCGAAAGTTGGTATACGAGCTTCGGCTGGGTCCGCAGAATTGCGCGGAGCAACACGATCACGAGCGCGGTGACAAACAACGCGACCACCGGAGCAATAATCGGCCAATCGATGCGCGGCTTTTCCAGTTCCGTATTTAGTACGGCGAACAACACGGGGTTCATCCCTGCGCTCCCGACTTGGCTTCGACACTCGCGGCCTTCACCGGATGCGGTTCGCGGTAGCCCGGATGACCATGATCGCCCTTCGTACCGTCTTCAATTTGGGTCATCAAATCTTGCACCGCGGTTTGGGTGCGATCGAACAATGGCTTCGGATAAAAGCCCAAAAACAAGCTCAGCGCAAGCAACGGCACCACAGTCGCGATTTCTCGGAAGGTGATTTCTTTCATCGTGGCATTGTCGCCTTCAGGCTCACCGGTGAACGCTCGTTGATACGCCCACAGCAAGTAGATCGCGGCGAGGATGACCCCGGTGGTCGCGGCTACGGCCCACCACCGTCGGGTTACGAACGTTCCGATCAACGAAGTGAATTCGCCGACGAAGCCCGAAAATCCGGGGAGGCCGATCGACGCGAACGTTGCGGCGAGAAATAGGCCCGACATCACCGGTACCGATTTCCACAAGCCGCCGAGGTCCGCGATCTTTCGGGTGTGGCGCCGGTCGTAGATCATGCCCACGATCAAAAACAACGCACCCGTCGTCAAGCCGTGGCTCACCATCGTGAAGAGCCCACCCTGCAAGCCTTGAGTGGTGAGCGCGAACGTGCCCATGACCACAAAACCAAGGTGTGCGACCGATGAATAGGCAATCAACCGTTTGAGATCCGGTTGCATCGTTGCAACGATGGCGCCGTAAATAATTCCAATCACCGAAAGGGTCAGCATTGTGGGCGCAGCCCAGATCGCGGCCTTCGGGAACATCGGAATCGCGAAGCGAATGAAACCGTAGGTACCCATCTTGAGCATCACGCCGGCCAGCACAACCGACCCCGCCGTCGGAGCTTCGGTGTGCGCGTCGGGCAACCATGTATGCACTGGGAACAGCGGCACCTTGACGGCAAAGGCAACCGCAAAACCAATGAACAATAAACGCCCAGTGGTCTGGCTGATCGCGCCGCTACTCGCGATCCAGTGCGTGAGCGTGCCTGCATCAAAGGTCCATGCGCCACCGCTCGCCGGCGCCCGGTGATACAGCACACCAACGGTCAGAATTCCGGCAAACAAAAACGCGGATCCGGCCATTGTGTAGAGAAAGAACTTCGTGGCCGCGTAGACGTTATTGCCGTGGCCCCAGCCCGCGATGAGAAAGTACATCGGTACGAGTACGAGCTCAAAGAACACGAAGAACACGATCAGATCGCGCGCTACGAACACGCCGAGCACGCTCATTTCCAGTGCCAGCATCCAGACAACAAACGAACGTCCGTTATCGACGTTCGTGCTGGCCAAGAGCCCAATCGGAAACAGCACTGCCGTCAGCACGACCATAAACAGGCTGACACCGTCGACACTGAAATCGAAGCGAACACCAAGGGCTTTGATCCACTCGTGCGATTCCGCGAATTGGAAGCCGTGCATCGAGGACTTGAAATTCAGTAACAAGAACACGGCCATGCCGAGCGTCGCCATCGTCGCGACGAAGCCAACAATGCGCGCGTATTCGGGACGTGATTTCGGCAGCATCATCGCTACGAGCGCGCCGAGCAACGGCACCAAAATCATCGCAGTGAGTAACGGGAAGCTGCGTGCGTGCTGGTGCTGGAAATTAAACGGATGCTGAATAAACCGTTCGGGAAGGGTGGCCAGAGTCAGCATTAGATCGCCCTCGTCCACATGTAGGCGATCAACATCGCGACACCCGCGACAATCCCGAGCGCATAATTACGCACCAACCCTGTTTGCATTCGACGCAGCCCGTCGCCAGCTTCTTTCACCGTACGGCCGACACCGTTCACCGCGCCATCAATAGTTTTGCGATCAATGCCTTCGGCCAAAAATGTCGCGAACTTCGTCGCCGGCCCACTGACAAATTTGGCCAGACCAATGTCGAAGAAGTACGCGTTTTCCAACACGTTCGCGAGCGGCCCCAGTTTCGTCTCAACGGGATCAACGCCGTCATCCGGCAGGCCACGTTTATAGACGGTGAACCCAATCGCGATGCCGATGATGCCAACCACAACGGCCCCGACGGATAACAGAAACCCGCTCGTGAATGCGCCTGGGTGAATGTCCTTGGCGCCTTCGAGCGAAGGTTCGAGCCAGCGAGCGAGGAATTCGAGATTCGGTTTCGTGAACGGCAACGAAAGGAATCCACCGACGATTGAAAGCGCGCCCAAGACCAGCAACGGCAATGTCATGGTGATTGGTGATTCGTGCGGATCACCCTGCGCATTGGCATCGTCGTGCCCATCGTGGCCGTGATCGTCTGCCAATGAATCGCGGAAGCGTTCGTTGCCGAAGAACACCATCCATACTTGGCGAGTCATATAGAACGCGGTGAGAAGCGCGGCAAGCATTCCAACCGCCCATAGCGCTTTGCCTTGCGCCCCACCACTGAAGAAAGCCTTAGCCAGGATCTCGTCTTTCGACCAGAACCCAGCAAACGGTGGAACACCAGCAATTGCAAGCCAACCAATAATGAAGGTTGCCCCAGTGATCGGCATGAACTTTCGCAGGCCACCCATCTTGCGCATGTCTTGTTCGTGATGCATGCCGTGGATGACTGACCCCGAACCGAGGAACAACAACGCTTTGAAGAACGCGTGCGTGACCATGTGAAACAAGCCGGCGGTATACGCACCGACACCGCAGGCCAAGAACATGTATCCGAGCTGACTCAGCGTTGAATACGCGAGCACGCGTTTGATGTCGTTCTGGCGGATCGCAACAGTTGCGGCGCCCAACGCGGTAATCGCACCGACCCAGGCCACAACCGTTCCGGCGTGAATACCGTTACCAATCGCAGAGAAGTCGAAGAAAGCATGTGCTCGGCTTACCAAAAAAACGCCCGCAGTCACCATGGTCGCCGCGTGAATCAGCGCGGAAACTGGAGTCGGGCCTTCCATCGCGTCCGGCAACCAAATGTGCAACGGAACCTGCGCGCTCTTGCCCATCGCCCCGACGAACAACAGCAGTGCCATTGCGGTAACCGTTGTGTGCGACACACCGGTCAGCGCTTCGTGGGAACCAAACCGCACGTAATCGAGCGTGCCGAATTTCGAAAAGATCAAAAACATGCCGAGCATAAAGCCAAAATCGCCTACTCGGTTCGTGACGAAAGCCTTCTTGCCAGCAACTGCAGCTGAGTTCTTTTCAAACCAAAACGAAATCAACAAGTACGAACACAGCCCGACCCCTTCCCAACCCATGAACGTCATCAAGAAGCTCGAGCCAAGCACCAACACGAGCATCGAAGCCGCGAACAAGTTGAGGTACGCAAAGAACCGCGAGTAGCGAGGATCGCCGTGCATGTACCCGACGGAATAGAGGTGGATCAGGGTGCCGATACCAGTGACAAACAGAATCATCGTGACCGAAAGCGGATCGACGAGGAATCCGAAGTTCACATGAAAATCGCCAGTTCCCGCGAACCACTTCCAAAGGTTGTAGACGTGGTGGCGGCCTTCGCCGTGCTGGGACTGCAACGCAAAGAATGTGAATACCGACCACACGAAGCTCGTGCCAATCGTCGCGGTCGCGATGTAACCAGCTTTGGGTTCACCGATGCGTTTGCCGAAGAGCAAAACGATCACGGCACCCAACGCGGGCAAGGCCGGAATAACCCATACCAGATCTAAGAAGCGCTGCATCTCAGCCCTTCATCAAATCAATGTCGTCGGCGGTAGCACCTTGGCGACGCCGGAAAATTGCCACAATGATTGCCAGCCCGACTGCAACTTCCGCGGCTGCAACGATGAGCGTGAAGAACACTGCCGCTTGGCCCGCAGAATCATTCAAGGCCTTGGCGAATGTGACAAAGGTGAGATTCACAGCGTTGAGCATGAGCTCCACGCACATGAACATCACGATCGCGTTACGACGTAACAACAATCCGGTGGCACCAATCGTAAATAGGATCGCCCCGAGAATGAAGTAGTGCTGCGCGCCGATCGTGGTAGCTGATATCGCGAGGTTCATGCGCTGACCTCCGTTCGAGCAGGCCGTGTACTCCGGCGCGCGAGTACGACCGCACCAACAACTGCGATCACCAACAACACTGCGGTCACTTGGAACTGCCACGCGAACTGGGTAAACAGCGTGCGGGCAAGGGGGCGGATTTGGTCGGTCTCGCCGGCCGTTGTCGACGCCACGCCGTCGAGCGTTGGGATTGCACTCAGCGCGCGACCGCTCGAAGTTTGGGGTCCGAGCTGCCAGTTGCCAATGACCGTGGCGATGAGGCCGCCCAAGGTCAACAGACCCAACGCCGCGCCCGCGGGGCGTTGGTACTTCCGATCATCGGTCGCAAGCATTTCGTGACGATCGATACCGAGCAACATGATCACGAACAAGAACAGCACCACGATCGCACTCGCATACACGATCACCTGCACGATCGCGACCATCGGTGCGCTCAACGTCAAGAAAAAGACGGCAATGATGATCATCGTCATTACCAGAAACAGGGCTGAGTGCACTGGGTTTCGCGAGATGACGACGCCGGTAGCGCCCGCAATGGCAATCGCGGCGAGCGCATAAAACAGCACTGGATTCACATGAAACGCCACGACGTCTTTCGTCGCGGCGAGGAGCAGCGCATTCATCAGTGATGGCCCCCATGCGCATCGCCCTCGTTCAGCCCAGGCGCATCGGCCATCGAGTCGGCAGTCTGACCAGATTCTGCAGACCGCACCCCGAAGCCGAGCTCACCCGACCAGTTCACGCGGTCTTCGTAGGCCGCTTGGCCCGACGACGAGGTCGCGCGCATCCACGCCGAGGTGTTGTCGTCTTCGCCGCCGGCCCAATGTTCCCACGGCATTCGTTGGGCGCGACCGTTGTCGTCGACGACCAGTTCTTTTTTGGTGTAGATCGCATCGTTGCGGTTCGTGAAGCTGAACTCGAACAACTTCGATTCAGTGATCGCCTCGGTTGGGCAGGCTTCTACACAGAGGTCGCAGTGAATACACCGCAAATAGTTGATCTCATAGACGAACCCGAAACGCTCGCCTGGGCTGACTGGAGCATCAACGGGATTGTCCGCGCCACGCACGTAGATGCACTTCGCCGGGCATACGCCTGCGCAGAGCTCACATCCGATGCACTTCTCCATGCCGTCTTCGTACCGATTCAGCACGTGACGTCCGTGAAACCGCACGGGCTTTGGGCGTTTCACGGTTGGGTACAACGTGGTGACGCGTTTCTTCTTGCCCGTCTCGCGGATCACGACACCGAAGCCTTTGGCCAGTCCCATTTAGCGAAACTCCTCTACCGTCTCGCCCGGCTTGGGCACACACAACATCAACAGGCCATAGAGCAAGCCACAACCGACTGCCGTTGCGCCCGCGAGCGTGAATCGCCCCGCGGTGCTCCAACCCTGGCTACGACCGATTTCGAGCGCGATCTCGAACATGATCCAAAGAATCGCGGCCTCGATCAAGTATTTCCAACAAAATGCCATCAGCTTGTCGTAACGCATCCGTGGAGTCGCGGCCCGCAACCACACGGTGCCGTACGTGAGCATGATGGTTTTCCCGGCGAACCAAATAATGGGCATCAGCCATACGTTGATCACGCCGTGCGCACCGACCTTGGACGGCCACAACGCGGGGCCGCTCGGACCTCCGAGAAACAAGGTGGTAGCGATGGCGCACATCGTGATGACGTTCATGAACTCCGCAAGAAAAAAGATCGCGAAGCGAATGCCGGAATATTCGGTGACGAATCCGCCAACGAGCTCTTGTTCAGCTTCAACGAGATCGAACGGCGGATGGTTTGTTTCCGCGAGTGCTGCGATGATGAAGATAAAAAACGCGCCGATAGCCGGAAAGAAGTTCCAACCCGCCTGGCCCGCGACCCCGCCGTTACCGAACAAAGATGCCGGACCATGCCAGAACTGTGCTTTTGCGATCTCACTTGTGGAAAGCGTGCCGGTGTGAATCAACGCACCAAGCAATCCCAGACCGAAGGCCGCTTCGTAGGAAAGGAGCTGCGCGGAAGCACGCACAGAACCGAGCAGCGGGTATTTGGAACCACTCGACCAGCCCGCGAGTATCACGCCGTAGACGCCGACGCCCGAACACGCGAGCACGAACATCGCGCCGAACGGAAGATCCACCACCTGCAACGTCGTCTGGCGCCCCAGAATCGAAACTTCGCCTCCGATCGGCACCACACAGAACATCAAAAATGCCGGCGTGATCGAAAGATACGGAGCGAGACGAAACACGCTGCGGTGTGCGGTACTCGGAATTGTCTGTTCTTTGAAAAAAAGCTTGATGCCATCGGCGAGCGTTTGCAAAATACCGAACGGTCCGGCGGTGGCCGGACCAACTCGGTTCTGCATGTCCGCGATCCACTTTCGCATGCCCCAGATGTAGAGCATCACGCCCACGAGTAGCAGCGCGAACGCCACGACCACTTTGATGATCACCACGATACTGGAAACCAACAGGTCGCCGTTTTCGAAAAGATGTTTCGGAGCGACTGCGAGCAACGATATCGAGTTCATTGAATCGTCTCCACGCGAACATCGGTTGCACTCGACCCGACATCAATTAATGCGTTCGCGCCGCGTTCGCCGCCCATCGCGAGCTGCGCGACCCCTTGGGTGATTCCGCGCGCCGCATGGACTGCGATATTGAACGCACCCTTGGCCGACGCCACATGAACTTCGGTCCCGTTGGTTACTCCGAGGCGTTGGAGATCCGCGGCCGATACCAACAGTTTCGATGGACCGCGCAGCCCAACGATGGAAGCCGACGCGTTCACTGCGTTGCCGTGGTCATAGAGCGCGGGGCCGCTGACGAGCCGCACCGCGTAGGCATCGCGGCCGGGCAGCGACACCGACGGCGCAATCCGGTTCCAAGTCAGCAGTACCGAAGCAGCCGTTGGCGCAACGGTCGCTGAAGCTTCGGCCGTCGGCGCAGTGATGGTTGCCTTGTCGGCGGAAGGAGTCTCGCCAGAATCGATTACCGCAGCACCCGCTTCGCCAGCAGATTCATCGGCAGATTCATCGGCAGATTCATGAGTCGCAAGTTCAACATCGACGGCTTCAACATCGGCTTTGATCGGCTCCCATGAAACCGCGCCTTCACCATCCAACAAGCCGGCATTGTTCTTGCGGACCTTGATTTCGGTTGCGTGTTCACGAACCGGAATACGCACACCGTCGTGTGAACTTGCAAGCAGCGCTGGAGTCGCGCCCGCGAGTGCTGGCGAAACCTTAATCATTTCCGCGGTGATTTCGTCGACCAATTCGAGATCGAAATCATCGCCCAGGCGCAAGGCGATCTCTGATGCGATGCGCCAATCATCCATGGCGATGCCTTCGGGCGAAACCTTTTGGTTCACCCGTTGCATGCGACCTTCGAGATTCGTGGTTGTGCCCGATTTCTCGCCGAACATCGTCACGGGGAGCATTACCTTGGCCCGCTGGTTCGACGCGTTACCGAAACCATCGAGCGCAATGATCGTCCCGACTGCGTTAAGCGCTTCGATCGCGAGTGCGCGATCGGGGAAATCCGCGATCGGATCCGCGCCTACGAGTACGAGCGTCTTGATCGTGCCATCGATCGCACCACGCAAGATTCCTTCGGCGTCGAGGCCGGGAACCTCCGGTGCGGTTCTCCAAACTTGTTGAACTGCATCGCGATGTTCGATCGTGACTCGGCCCGGAAGAATCCCCGGAGCTAACCCGGCTTCAAGCGCGCCGTGCACATTTCCGCGCCGTAGCGCCGAAAGAAACTTCACATTGGCGAGACCGGCGAGCGCAGCCGCGGCTTGCACTGTCGCATCCGAGCGCTCCGCAAGATTCGAGCGCCCGAGCACAACAACAATGTTGCCGCTGCGACCAGCAATCGTTGCCGCTGCCGCGGCCACGATCGCGTCGGCGGCGTTGCCATTGAGTGCGCCAACCAATTGCTCGGCGCGTTTGCCTTGTTCGCCAGGAAGCGGTGCAAGTGCATGCGTCACCTCGCGAGTGAGGCCGTGGGGCACGCTGCTGAAATCGATAATCGGAACGTTGCATTCGAGCGCAGCGCGCCGCAACCGAAGGTGCAGAACCGGTAAAGCTTCTTTGAGATCTGGAGCCAACAACACGATCGCGGCCGCAGTATCGAGATCCGCGATCGCGGCTCGATTCACTCCGAGGATCAATTCGGCCGGCAAGCCATCGCCGAGCTGGGAATCCACATTGTCGGTGCCGATCACACCTTTCGCCAAACGGGCAATCGCGTAGGCATCTTCGTTCGTGCCGCGAGCGCCACCGAGGAAAGCAATCGATTCGGCGCCGTGAAGATCACGCGCCGAGCGCAGCGCATCAGCTGCCGCGTCGAGTGCCTGCGGCCAACTGACTGTCTTGCCGTCGAGCTGCGGTTCGCGAACTCGTGCATCGCTGTGCACGTACTCAAAACCGTAACGGCCTTTGTCGCAGAGCCAGCCGTGATTCACTGCATCGGAATCGACACCGAGCAATCGCACCAGACGGTTCGAGGAACTTTGCAAGGCGCCGCGACATTGCACCGCGCACTGACCGCAACTGGTTTCAACGGTCGCCAGATCCCACGGGCGCGCCCGAAACCGATACGGCTTCGCGGTAAGCGCGCCAACCGGACAAATCTGCACCACGTTGCCGGAAAAATACGAGGCGAACGGGTGATCAGGGTGATTCAAAACTTGGGTATGGCCACCGCGATCCACAAAAGAGATCAGCGGATCACCCGCGATTTCGTCGGCGAAACGGGTGCAACGCGCGCATTGGATACAGCGCTCGCGGTCGAGCAGCACAACATCGCTGATCGGAATCGGCTTTTCGAAATGGCGTTTTTCTTCAACAAAACGGCTCTCGCCCGGACCAAACGCAAGCGTGGTGTCTTGCAGCGGGCATTCGCCACCACGATCACACACCGGGCAATCCAGCGGATGGTTCACCAAGAGAAATTCGAGAACGTCGTCTTGCGCTTGTTTCACCGCAGGAGTTTCGGTGTGACACACCATGCCCTCAGCGACGGGCATCGTGCATGCCGGCGGCAGCCCACGGATCCCTTCAACTTCCACCAGACACATACGGCACATACCCACCGGTTTCATGCGATCATGCCAGCAGAAGCGCGGGATGTACACGCCGTTTTCCTGCGCAACCTTGATCAGCAGATCGCCCGGGTTCGCTTCGACGGTCTTGCCATCGATCGTGACGTTGATCATGCCTGCGCCTCAGTGCCACAAGCCGCTTCAACCTCGGCGCGGAACCACTTTTGCAAACTCGCAACCGCACTCACCGGAGACGGCCCGAGCGGACAAATCGTGGTTTGCGTAAACGGCGCTTTCATCACATCCGGAGAAATGCCCGCAGAGATATCGAGCAATGCATCCATATCGTTGGGGCGCCCCAGACCGTGACTCATCCGGTACAGGACCTTTTCGATCCAGCCAGAACCTTCACGACACGGCGTGCATTTACCGCAGCTCTCGTGGGCGTAAAACTTAGCGAGCCGCCAAGCGACCAACAACGGATCCGTGTCTTGGTCGTACACCATGATCGCGCCGGAACCGAGCGTGGTACCGAGCTTCGCGGAAATGTCATCGATGTCGTAGACCTGATCGAGATGTTCATCCGAGTTGATCAGCCACTGAAACGATGCGCCACCCGGCAAGAAAAACTTCAGTTGCTTATCGTCGCGGATCCCGCCAGCAATGCCAAAGATGATGTCGCGCAACGTCATGCCGAACTCGAGCTCGTACACACCGGGCTGCTTGACGTGCCCACTAATAGCGGCAAGGCGGGTACCAGTTGAGCGATTCACACCAAGTTTCGCGTACTCCGCTCCGCCCATCTTCAAGATGTGCGTGATCGTGCAAACCGTCTCGACGTTGTTCACCACCGTCGGTTGTGAATACAAACCAACGTGAATCGGCAACGGTGGCTTGATTCGCGGCATGCCGCGTTTGCCTTCGAGGCTCTCAATCAACGCGGATTCCTCACCGCAGATATACGCACCAGCACCTCGGTGCACAACGATTTCGAGATCAAAACCGGAACCCAAAATATTCGTGCCCACGAAACCAGCCGCGCGCGCTTCGTTAATCGCCTGCTGCACCCGATCGGCACCGAGTGCAAACTCGCCACGGAGATAAATAAACGCGCGGTGACTCCCGATTCGGTACGCCTCGATGCACACGCCTTCAACCAGCGCGTGAGGATCACCTTCGAGCAGTACTCGATCTTTGAACGTTGACGGTTCGCCTTCGTCGCCGTTGATCACCAAATGGCGCGGCAGGCCATTATCGGGAAGCGACTCCCACTTAATTGCCGTCGGAAAGTTCGCGCCACCCCGACCGCGCAAACCCGAAGCCTTGACTTCATCGTGAATCCACTGCACATCAGCGCGCCGCAGAACTTCTTTCCACATCTCGTACGCGCCATCCGCCTGCGCGCGCTGCATCGTGTACGCATCCTGCGGAAACTCCCGGACTCGTCGCGAAACAATCCGCGTCTCACGAACCTCTTTGCGAGTCGGAGTTCCTGCGTCACTCATGCCATCCCCCGCTCACTACGTTCGCGCCCCGAGTGGCTCATGTCGAACCCCCGCTCACTTCGTTCGCGCCCCGAGTGGCTCATGCCAACCCGCCGCTCACGCCACGGGCCACGAGACGACCAGCTTTGTAATCCTCAACAATTTGTTCCGCCGATTCCGGAGTGAGGTGCTCGTGATATTCGTAATTTACCTGCATCGACGGGGCGTTTCCGCACGCCGCGAGGCATTCGACTTCCTCCACGAACACATCGTGATCACTTGCGTATTTGTGTTCGAGCCGTTCCAACACTTCCGGGCCACCCACCACTAAACACGTCACGTTGGTACAGACCGAAACCACCAGGTTTCCGCACGGCCGACGTTTATACATCGTGTAGAAGGAACACACGCCTTGCACGTCCGCGGCAGTCGTGTCGCAATAGTCAGCGATTTCGTCCATCGCCTCTGGGCTCAACCAGCCATCCTGGTCTTGCGCGAGGTGTGCGAGCGGCAGGATCGCGGAATGCGCCTTCGGATAGAGCGCAACAATTTCCGTCGCACGTTTCTTGTTGGCATCGGTAAACATGATTTAGCGATCCACCTCACCCATGATCGGATCGATCGAGGACACGATCGCAACCGCATCCGCAACGAGCGCGTTCTTCACCATCGGGCCCATCGCTTGCAGGTTGTAAAACGATGGCCCGCGGATGTGCATCCGAACTGGCTTCGCGCCACCATCGCTCACCATGTAGCAACCGATTTCGCCGCGGGGGCTCTCCACCTGCGCGTAGGTTTCACCCGCAGGAACTTTGAATCCCTCGGTAAACAATTTGAAGTGATGAATCAGGGCTTCCATGGATTCGTCGATACGGGCCCGCGGTGGTGGCGTGACCTTGCGGTCTTGGCTCCGGTAATCGCCCATGGGCATCTTCGCGACACACTGCTTCACGATTTTGATCGATTCGCGAATTTCTTCGAGACGAATCTGGTAGCGATCAAAAACGTCGCCGTTGTTGGTATAAATGATGTCAAAATCGATGTCTTCGTACGCGAGGTACGGCTGGGCCTTGCGCAGATCCCAGGCAAAACCGGTGCTGCGCAGCACTGGACCAGTGATCGAATGCGCCAAACATTCTTCGGTAGTGATGAGCCCAATACCGACCGTACGTTCGCGCCAGATCGGATTCTCCGAAAGCAGCGTGTCGTAGCTGTCGACTCCCTTGGCAACTTTGTCGAGGGTTGCGAGCGTCTCTTGTTGCCAACCATCGGGCATATCTGCCGCGACGCCGCCGACGCGAATGAAGTTGTGATTCATACGCAGACCAGTGATCATCTCCAGCAGACGCAACGCTTCTTCGCGTTCGCGCCAGCCATACAGCATCATCGAAACCGCGCCGAGATCCATGCCGTTCGTTGCTTGGAACAACAAATGCGACGAGATCCGGTTGAGCTCGACCAGCATCATCCGGATCCACGTAGCGCGTTCCGGAACTTCGAGATCGAGTAGCTGTTCCGCAGCCAAGCAGTACACGAGCTCGTTCGACAACGGCGACGCGTAATCCATGCGGGTCACGTTGGTGCAGCCCTGCACGTACGTGAGTTCCTCACCAGTTTTTTCCATACCGGTGTGGAGATAACCAATAACGGCTTTGCTGCGCACAACCTCTTCGGAATCGAGTTCCATCATGATGCGCAACACGCCATGGGTAGATGGGTGTTGCGGACCCATGTTGATGATCATGGTGTCGCCGAGCTCATCATCAGGCCAGGGCGCGCCCGTCATGACGAGCTCTTTCGTTGAGCCGTGGAGTTCTTGTTTGGTTTCGGCGGTTTGGTGCTTCAACCGCGCGGCTTCTGGATCGGTGTTCAACAGATCGCTCATCGGGGGCTCGGATCTCCCTTGAACGTCACCGGTACGCGTGCGGCAGCGAAGTCCTTGCGCAACGGATGGCCTTGCCAATCGTCGGGCAACAAAATCCGCGTCATCTCGGGATGGCCGATGAAATCAATACCAAAGAGATCGAACGTCTCGCGTTCCGGAAAGTTGGCACCCGGATAGATCGGAGTGAGCGACGGAGCCGTCGGTTCCGATTCCGGGACCTGTGCGATCACCCGGATCCGACGGTTTCGAACGTGGCTGAGGAAATTCGCGACGAGCTCGAAGCGCTCTGGTTGCACACCTTCGGGGCAGTGCCGAACCGAATCCGCTAAGTGATCGACTGCGCACGTATCGATGAGCATCGTGAACTTCTCCTCGTCGCGCAACAGCGTGGCGACCGCGGCGAAGTCGTCTTTGTTGATATAAACCACGGGCTGGCCGTGCGACTCGTGAAAGATCGCAGTGGCAAACTTCGCACAAATCGCGGCCGCGACATCGTCGGCGGGCAGTGCAGCTACTTCGGGCTCGTGATCGTCCTCACGAACTTCGTCAGTCATTGCAGCAGTACTTTCAGAAACGGCGATCGCGAGATCAAGCGGGTGTGGGGACGGGAGCACCGGGTTGGAGTTCGACTCCTGCACCCCCGGTTGCGCTGGCTTGGCGGCGCTTCATGAGTTCGCCGTTCTTGATCATTTCGTGCAGCGTGATGATGCCGTGCAGCAATGTCTCCGGGCCGGGAGGGCACCCCGGAACGTACACATCGACCGGCACAATTTGATCGACGCCCTGCACAATCGCGTAATTATTGAACATTCCGCCGCTACTTGCGCAGACTCCCATGGAGATCACCCATTTGGGTTCCACCATTTGGTCGTAGACCTGACGCAGTACGGGCGCCATCTTTTGGCTGACCCGTCCGGCAACGATCATGAGATCGGCGTGCCGCGGGCTAGCGCGGAACGTTTCCATTCCGAACCGAGCGATGTCGTAGTGCGGTGCACCCGTCGCCATCATTTCGATCGCGCAGCAGGCCAGGCCGAAGGTCGCGGGCATCACCGAGTTGCGCCGCGCCCATTTCACGAGGTCTTCAACCTTGCCGGTGGCAAAACTGTGCGGAATCGCTTCGAGCCCAAAATTCGGCGGCACTACGCAGCTTCTCCCGGTTGAGCGGCCACGGTGGCTTCGGCCGGGTCGAACATGGCGACTTTGGCGCGCAGGACCGGGGCCAGCTGACGCATGCCCTCTGCGACTTGTTTCGGCCCCCAGCTCAACGCTCCGACCGACAACAAATAGCCGAACGGAACTAACAATCCAGCGACGTAGGTTCCCATTAGACCCAGCCCGTAGCCACCGAGCTCTTTAAACACGGTCGCGAACGGGTAGAGGAACACGATCTCAACATCGAGCACGATGAAGCTCATGGCAACTAGGTAAAACTTGACGGGGAAGCGCTCAGTCGGCTCGGATTCCGGAACAATCCCGCACTCATAAGGAGCCTGTTTCGCGGTGTTTGGGCTGCTTGGGCCAAGTACTTCAGAGGCCACGAACGACAAAAACACGAACGCGAACACGACGCCGATCATGACCAGCAGAGGGAGGTAAATAATCACGCGAGGGTCACCTCATCCGAGTGTGTGTAGGCGCCAATACGACAGTGGCCCGAAACTACTTCGCGAACCAGCCAAAACGCTGTATTCGGCTGCACCGCGGCCAAACTCGCCCGGGTTCATCCAGAAATCGCCGGGGGCCCGCCAGGCTGATTCGTGAGAAGGCTCGCCTCTGGAACCGAGCGCCCGGCGCCGGGTAACCAAACCCTGACCACTCGGGCAATTTTCGCGGCGACCAGTTTCGGATTGAATGTGTTCAACAGGTACACACGTTCACACGGATCTGGGAGGTGCACAATGAACCGTCGTAAAGGAAGCGCCTGGCGCTAAAGCTCATCCAATACAAGATCAGCCCCGCCACTGGCGGGGCTTTCTTGTTTCTTCGGTCATCGCAAAATTCTGGTGGGCGCGCACTTGCGGATTCCGCACCACAAGCTCCGGGAAAGAGCGAAAGAGCTACCAAGATCAGCGGTGGCGGCAGCTCACGAGCGCCGCCGGAGCGCAGCGCAGGCAATAGACAGGGTTCGCCGCCGGAGCGCAGCGCAGGCAATAGACAGGGTTCCGACCAACGCTTGGGGGCGTTTCTGGGGCGGGCTGGGAGGCTACGTGTGGCGCCGCCAGCGATTGCTGGTGGTCGTCACAACGCCCTTCGGCAGCTGGTCGGAACCCAGAGCTTTTCCTCTCCGCCGGGCGTTGCGCTCCGGTGGTGAGGACATTCCTATCTACGGCACTCTTGGCGCGAACCTTGAAGATAATTCTCACTCTTCGTGGTTTTTTTTCTCCGCACCACTGCGGTTCGCCGGGTTAATGTCTGTGTTTGTGAATCTTGCTGAGGTATTGCTCGCGGGCGGTGACGCCGCGAAATCGGCCTTGATCAGCGCCGACGGTACAGATCGGTTGACCTACGGCGATTTGAGGGCGCGCACCTGCTCGCTGGCACAAGAGATCGCGTCGACGACAGAACTCGGCGATCGAGTCGCATTCGTGATGCCGAACTGCGAAGAGTTCGTCGTCGCCTACCTCGCGACCGTGCTCGCAGGACGCGTCGCGGTTCCCGTAAACCCATCCGCGCCGAAGGCCGAGATCGATCGCGAACTCGCGATGGTGACCCCTGCGTTGCGCCTCGATCGCCAAGCAGTTCGCGACGCCTACGCCGCGGCCGACGCGACGGGCGCGGCGTATGCGTTTACGGCCGTCGATGTAGACCCCGACACCACCGCGGTATGCCTGTTCACGTCGGGAACGGCAGGCGCCCCCAAAGCCGCGATGCTGACCCACGGTTCGCTGCTCGCGAATCTCGAACAGGTACAGCGGGCCCCAGGTTTGCGCTTTGAAGTCGACGATATTGCGCTCGCAGCGCTGCCGTTGTTTCATATCTTCGGACTTAACGTTGTCGTGGGCTTGGCGTTGCACACGGGCGCGACAATTTCGATCGTTGAGCAGTTCCATCCCGTCGATGTCGCGTTGCAGATCGCGGCGGCGAAGGTCACGGTGATCGCCGGCGTTCCCGCGATGTACCAAGCGTGGTTAGCCGTGGCCGATCAGTTTGGAACCAATCCGTTTTCAACGGTTCGCCTCGCAGTTTCCGGCGCCGCGGCACTCAGCGCAAGCACGCAACGCGACTTCACCACTCGTTTTGGCGTCGCGATCTACGAGGGCTACGGGCTCACCGAAGCCTCGCCGATCGTGTCGACAACTGCCGTCGACAAAACCGTCCGCACCGGATCGATTGGTCCAGCGCTGCCCGGCGTTTCCTTACGCCTCGTAGATCACGACGGCGCCGACGCGCTCGCTAATGATCCCGGCGAAATTTGGGTGAAAGGACCCAATGTTTTCAAAGGGTATTGGAACGATCGCGAACAAACTGCTGCAGTCCTCACTGAAGATGGCTGGCTTCGTACCGGCGATATCGCCGTCGCGGATCAGAACGGCTGGCTGACGCTCGTTGATCGCAGCAAAGACCTCATCATTGTTTCTGGCTTCAATGTGTATCCGGCGGAGGTCGAAGATGCGTTGATGCACTTCAGTGACATCGCGCAGTGCGCGGTCGTGGGTGAGCCTGATGATCGATCAGGGGAACGGATCGTCGCGTACATCGTCGTTGCTCCGGGCGCCGACGAACCCACGCCGACGCAACTGATCGCACACTTGCGGCGGCGAACCGCGCGCTACAAAATCCCGGCGCGTTTCGAATTCGTCAGCGCGCTGCCGTCGACGTTTACGGGCAAGGTCGTGCGGCGCGAATTGCGCGGTGACGCGATGACAAAGCCCGCGTAAATCACCGAGATTCCCAACGCGACTCCCAACGCAAACGCACCGTCTTGCCCGCCGGCAATCCCTTTGAGCGCGCCCGTGGAGCCCAAGATGATTGTACCGAACGCGATGCAGGCGTTCGCGCCCAGCATCGTCGCGGCCCGCGGATCTTCGCGACGTTTTCGCGCGTAGCGAACAATGGACATCACCGCCCCTGCGAGCACCATTAATGCGCCGAGCGAACTTCCAGCTCCGGCGAGCGCGCGCGGAAACACGCCGAACGCTTCCTTGCCGTTCGGAACGCGAAGTGGATCGATCGCTTTGGCGTTGAGGGGTGCCGTGCACATGACTCCGACGGCGAGGCCGGTGAGTGGCCATAACAAGCGCTCGATACGGCGACCCCAGGCTTCACCGGCCAACAAATACACGCTGCCGAGCCCGAGCCAGGGCACATTCACAATGGCACCAAGAAGATAGAAGGCCCGGTACTTGGGGCCGTCCCAGCCGGTAGTCACACCCACCGACAACATCGCGGCGCCGAGCGCGAACAACGCCAACGCGATTGTCCAGGCTCGCTGGTGAGGTTGCTTGGTTTGCGCCCAACGAACCCCCGTTGCCTGGGCAAACATCGTCGAGACTGCAGTAGCAATGAACGCGTAGCCGGCAACCATTCGCAACGAAGCTATCGAACCCGACCCGTTGAACCAGCGTCGCGAGCGCGTCGCGCCTTCTCCGGCTCGCCCACTTCGAGAATTGATTCACAAGCTCGGTACCCTCGATATTTCCGGAGCACGCCCGATTTCCGGAGCGCGCCCTCTAAGAACGCGCGCCGTTAGGTGAGAGGTAATCCGATGCAAGAATCCAGTTTCGCGCTCTCGTCGCTGCGCTCCGCGGTCGCGCTCTCGTCGCTGCGCTCCGCGGTCGCGCTCTCGTCGCTGCGCTCCGGGGCCGCTCGGGCCACGGGCGGCGCCCCGCTTCGTCGAGATCAGCCAGAACCCGTCGCCTTTTGGCGCGCCCTCTAAAGGAGCAATCGTGGGCCCCAATGGAAGACGGCGCATACCTGAAGCGACCGTCGCACGACTACCGCTGTACTACCGAGCGCTCATCGATTGCACCGAAAAAGATCTGCCGACCGTTTCATCAGATCAGCTCGCCGAACTCGCAGGCGTAAACGCTGCGAAGGTTCGCAAGGATCTTTCGTACCTCGGCTCCTACGGCACTCGTGGCGTTGGCTACGACGTCGATTATCTCCTTCACGAAATAAGCCGCGAACTCGGTCTGACTCAAGATTGGCCCTGTGTCATTGTCGGCATCGGAAATCTTGGTGCCGCCCTCGCGAACTACCGCGGTTTTGGGGCTCGCGGCTTTCGAATTGTGGCCTTACTCGACGAATCAGCGGACAAAATTGGCCAGGTCGTCAGCGATCTCAGCGTAGAGCCTATCGACACCATGGCCGCAGTGGTGCGCGAACGCTCGGCATCGATCGGCATCATTGCTACCCCGGCCGGCGCCGCCCAAAAAGTTGCGGATCTGTTGGTTGCCGCGGGCATACGATCCATTTTGAATTTTGCTTCGGCAGTGATCACAGTGCCCTCCAACGTTTCTGTGCGCAAGGTTGATCTTGCCACCGAACTCCAGATCTTGAGTTTTTACCAACTGCGCGGCCTGACGGCGGACCCCGCGCTCGTTGTCGATCGGCCCGCGTGACCAACGCCGCGGCAGGCGGGCGTCCGTCGCTCACCGGTTGGCCGGTGAACCTGCTTATCGAGGGCCGCAAGGTCGTGGTCATTGGCGGCGGTCGTATCGCGGCGCGCAAAATCGCTCCCCTCGTCGAGCTCGGCGCGCTCGTCACCGTGGTCGCGCCGCTGATCCGCGACGAAATTCGAGCAATGGCACTCACGGTCGTCGAGCGCGAATTCCGAGTCGATGATCTCGACGATGCTTGGTTTGTGGTCACAGCCACCGATCAACCCGCAGTCAATCGCGCGGTATTCGAAGCAGCTGAAACACGACGCGTGTTTTGTAACAGCGCGGACGATCCTGCCAACTGTTCGGTCACCTTGATGTCGCTGGTTCGCCAAGGCGACCTCGTTGTGGCGATTGGCAGTGGTGGTCGGTCGCCGGCGCTCGCGACATGGTTGCGTCAACACGTCGGCACCGAAATGGGCCCGGAGTACAGCGCGCTCGTTGAATTGCTCTCCGAAGCGCGAGAATCGATGCGTGCCGAAGGCCACAGTTCCGAAGACGCCAATTGGCAAAAGGCTTTTGAATCCGGCATCGTGGATCTCGTACGAGCAGGCCAGATGACCGAAGCCAAGGAGTTGTTGCGCGCATGTCTGTAATCGTTGTCGGGCTCAATCACCGTACGGTTCCAGTCGCGCTCCTAGAGCGCATGGCCGTTCCGGACACGCGCATCGCGAAGGCGCTCCACGATCTCGAAAGTCGCGAGAACCTTCTTGAAGTCGCTGTGTTATCTACATGTAACCGCACCGAGATTTACGCGTACTGCTCACGGTTTCATCCCGCGGTAGGCGACATTGTGGAGTTCCTGGCCGAATACTCCGGCGCGCACCCCGATGAGTTCAACGATCACCTCTACACGTACTACGACGACGCCGCGATTTCACATCTCTTTTCGGTTGCGGCTGGGCTTGATTCGATGATTGTCGGCGAAGGTGAAATCCTTGGCCAAGTGCGTTCGGCGTGGGCCGCGGCCGAAGCCGAAAAGGTCAGTGCCACCTTGCTCGGGCAAGTGTTTCGCCACGCGGTCGAATCTGGCAAGAGAGTTCGCACCGAAACGGAAATAGGCCGCCATCCCGTCTCGATTTCGTCGGCTGCGGTTGCCGTCGCTTCGGAACATCTTGGCGGCCTCGAAGGCTGTCGAGTATTGGTGATTGGCGCCGGCGAGATGGGCGAAGGCATGACGATCGCGATCGCGAATCGTGGCGTCGCCGACATCTGTGTCGCGAACCGCACCATCGAAAACGCGCAAACGTTGGCGACGCGCGTCGACGGTCGAGTTGCACCGCTGACCGCCCTCGCCGAAGAACTCGCACGCGCCGACGTTGTGCTTGCATCAACGGGCGCATCCGAAGTGTTGATAGAACGCGGAGCGGTCGAAGCAATCATGTTGGGCCGACGAGACCAACGCATGTTGATCGTCGATGTTGCTCTGCCGCGCGACATTGATCCGGGCGTCGGCGAAATACCCGGCGTCACGCTCCTCGACATCGACGACCTCAAGGGCTACGCCCAACGTTCCACCGAACGTCGGCGCGCCGAAATCGGCAAGGCCCGAGAAATTTTGGGTGCCGAAATCGAGCGTTACCGCGAACAGCGCGCGGCGCGGATGGTCGCACCGATCGTGACCGCGCTGCATCGTCGCGGTGAGTCGCTGCGCAACTCCGAACTTGATCGTCATCGCCAACGGCTCGCGAACCTCGACGAAGAAACGTTGCAACTCGTTGAGTCGATCACGCGCGGCATCGTCAACAAGCTGTTGCACGAACCAACGGTTCGAGTCAAAGACAACGCAGGCACTGATCGTGGCGATGTCCTGGCCGATGCGCTCAGTACGCTGTTCGATCTCGACGCGGGGACCGAGCGCTCAGCGTGACGACACTGCGTATTGCAACCCGCGCCAGTACCCTCGCTCGTTGGCAAGCAGATCGCGTGGCGAGCCGATTGCACGAGACGCACGGCACGGATATCGAAATGGTGTTGATCACGACTACTGGAGATCAACGACGCGACGTGCCGATCCATACCCTCGGCGGCACCGGAGTTTTCGTCAAGGAAGTACAACAGGCCGTCTTGGAAGGTCGCGCTGACATCGCAGTGCATTCCGCGAAAGATCTTCCATCGGTGACCGCCGACGGCCTGGCGTTCGGGTGCGTGCCCGAACGCGCCGATGCCCGCGATGCGTTGATTGGATCCACGCTCGCTGACCTGCGCAACGGCGCCGTGGTCGCTACTGGGTCGGTGCGCCGCCGCACCCAACTTCATGCTTTGCGCCCCGATCTCGTATTCGCGGAGCTGCGCGGCAACATCGACACGCGCATCGATCGCGCCAGCGACTTCGATGCCATCGTGTTGGCGGTTGCGGGAGTCGAACGCATCGGTCGCGCGGGGGTCATCACCGAACGCCTTGAGTTCACGACGATGATGCCGCAAATTGGCCAGGGCGCGCTCGCGATTGAGTGTCGGGCTCACGATGACGCGACTCGTGCACTGCTGCAATCCATCAACAATCCCGCGCAGTTTCTGTGCGTGTCTGCGGAGCGCGCGTTCCTTGCCGGGATCGGCGGAGGCTGCGAGGCGCCCGTCGGAGCGCATGCGTACACCGATGGCGAAGGCATGACCCTCAATGCAATCATCGCCGACGCACAGGGAAATCTCCACCGCGCCAGCAGTTCCGGCAACGATCCAGCAACGATTGGTGCCCAAGCGGCAGAGATACTTGCACCCCACGCAACATCGTCGAACGATATGCAAGAACCGCGGTGACCGTCTATCTCGTTGGTGCAGGGCCGGGAGATCCTGGGCTGTTCACGGTCAAAGGCGCACAACTCCTCAGCCGCGCCGATGTTGTCGTCTACGACCGGCTCGGCACCGCGGAACTCATGGCGTTGGCCCCCCCGGATGCGATCTGTATCGATGTCGGGAAAGCCCCGGGCCGCGCGGCAATGACCCAGACTGCAATCAACGCGGTGCTCGTACAGCACGGTGCCACCGCTCAGTGTGTGGTGCGGCTCAAAGGTGGCGACCCGTTCGTGTTCGGCCGCGGCGGTGAAGAAATCGCGGAATTGCAGCGCGCCGGAATCGCGTTTGAGGTAGTTCCAGGTGTGACCAGCGCGATTTCGGCAGCAGCGTATGGAGGAATTCCGGTAACCCATCGAGGAATCTCCACCCACTTCACGGTGGTCACCGGCCATGAAGATCCCGCCAAGGGCACGACCGACACCGACTGGAGCGCCTTGGCGCGCGCCGGCGGCACAATCGTGATCCTGATGGGTGCCGCCCACATCGCGGACATTGCCGCGCGGCTGATCGCGGGAGGCCGGGCACCCGAAACGCCAGTCGCCGCGGTTCGCTGGGGCACCACCGCACAACAAACGACTATCCGTACCACTCTTGCCGAAGCAGCTCACGCCGGCATTCAGTCACCATCGGCCATCATCGTTGGCGGAGTCGCCGCATTAGATTTCGGTTGGTTCGAACAGCGCCCATTGTTCAACCGGCGCATCGTTGTGACTCGGGCGCGCGAGCAAGCCAGTTCACTCACGCAGCGATTGGCCGAACTCGGCGCGCAGGTAATCGAATTGCCCACGATCGATTTGCGGCCCTTGGACTTCACAGTTCCTGATCTCGGACAATACGACTGGGTAATTTTCACCTCGGCCAATGGAATCAAACACTTTTTTGATCGCGGTCTCAGAGCCACGGGCCTCGACGCGCGGGCATTGCATAGCCTCAAAATCGCCGTCATCGGGCCGGGCACCGCCCAAACCCTCAACGAATACGGGCTCAATGCCGATCTCGTTCCGCAACGTTTCATCGCCGAATCCCTGCTCGCGGCATTCCCGGCTCCCACCGAAGGCAATCGAGTCTTATTGGTTCGAGCTGCCGTCGCACGCGATGTGCTACCGGACGCATTGCGCGAACGGGGCTTCGATCTCGACATCCTTGGGGTTTACGAAACCGTCCAAGCCGAGCCAAACCTCGATGATCTCGCCGCCGTGCAATCGGGCGCGGTCGACGTCCTGACGTTTACGTCGTCGTCGGCGGTCGCGAACTTCATGAACATGGTCGGCTCGTTCAACGGCCCAGTACCAACGGTGGTCTCGATTGGCCCGGTGACGTCCGAATCTGTAATCGCTCATGGACTCACGGTTGATGTCGAGGCTGATCCACACGACATCGACGGGCTCGTCGCCGCAGTCTTACAAGCAGTAGCTCAGCACTGATCCACGCGTGAATCGCCCGTAGCATCGACCTATGGCCTTTCCGCAGCAACGCCCTCGAAGATTGCGCCGCACGGCTGCGTTGCGCCGGCTGGTTTCACAGACATCACTGAGCCCGAACGATTTTGTGGCACCCCTGTTCGTCAAGGAAGGGATCAACGCCGCCGAACCCGTTTTGTCGATGCCCGGCGTTTCGCAACACACGATCGCATCGTTACGGGCCGAAGTGAACGACTTGGTGGCACTGGGAATCCCCGCCATCATGTTGTTCGGCGTCCCTGCACACAAAGATGCTCGGGGTTCGGGAGCCGATGCTCCCGACGGCATCGTGCAGCACGCGATTCGCCAACTCAAAGATGATCACGGCGAAACGCTCGTCGTGATGGTCGACAACTGTCTCGATGAATATACCGATCATGGTCACTGCGGAATCTTGCGCAACGATGGCTCCGTCGACAACGACGCCACGTTGGATCGTTACGCATCCATTGCCGTTGCGCAAGCCACCGCGGGCGCCGACATCGTGGCTCCTTCCGGCATGATGGACGGCCAAGTCGGCGTCATTCGTAACGCGCTCGATAGCGCAGGATTTAGCGATACCACGATCTTGGCCTACGCCGCCAAATACGCGTCGGCACTGTACGGTCCCTTTCGCGACGCGGCTGAATGCGCGCCAAAGTTTGGCGACCGCAAGAGCTACCAAATGGATCCCGCGAATGCTCGCGAGGCAATCGATGAAGTCGCGCTTGATCTTGATGAAGGCGCCGACATTGTCATGGTGAAACCCGCGCTTGCGTATCTCGACATCATTGCGACGTTGCGCACCGAGTTCAGCGCGCCGCTCGCCGCGTATCACGTGAGCGGTGAATATGCGATGGTGCAGGCGGCCGCGATCAACAGCTGGATCGATGGCGATGCCGTCGCGATGGAACACATGCTCGCGATCAAACGCGCCGGAGCCGACATCGTGCTCACCTATTTCGCGCGCAGGGTCGCGGAGCTCCTAGGAGTATGAAGCGGAACGGATCGGGTCTCAGGCGGAACTGATCGGCGGATAAAGACGCCGTGGTTGCTCGTTCGTAAGCTCGCCGCATGAGTTGGTTCGAACGTGCCCTAGCAGTCATTCCTGGTGGCGTGAATTCACCAGTACGGGCCTTCGGTGCTGTCGGCGGCGAACCCTTTTTTACCGAATCGGCAAGCGGCGCGTACGTCATCGATACCGAAGGCAATCGTTATATCGATTGGATTCAAAGTTGGGGCGCGATCATCGCCGGCCACGCGAATCCTGTGGTAGTTGCCGCAGTCCAAGCCGCGGCCGCGCGCGGCACTTCGTACGGCACGCCCACAACCGCCGAAGTGCGCCTCGCGGAAATGATCTGCGAACGAGTGGATTCCGTCGAGAAGGTCCGTTTGGTGTCTTCGGGTACCGAAGCGGCAATGACGGCCGTGCGATTGGCGCGAGGCGCCACGCAACGTTCCCTCATCGTGAAATTCGCAGGCTGCTACCACGGGCATCTGGATTCGCTTTTGGTCGCCGCAGGTTCCGGGCTCGCAACGTTTGGGTTACCCGGATCCGCAGGGGTCACACCGGGAACTGTCGCCGACACGATCGTCGTGGCGTACAACGACACCGCGGCCTTGCAATCCTTGTTCGCCGAGCGCGGTCAAGAAATCGCGGCCGTGCTGGTTGAGCCGATCGCCGCAAATATGGGCCTGGTTGCACCGCAGGAAGGATTCTTGGAGATCATTCGAGAATGCTGCGACGAATACGAAACCATTTGTGTGTTCGACGAAGTCATTACCGGGTTTCGGGTTGCAAGGGGCGGGGCCCAGGAGTTGTTTGGCATCGATGCCGATCTCACGATCATGGGCAAAGTCGTTGGGGGCGGTTTGCCGCTCGCGGCAGTTGGCGGCCGGGCCGACATCATGGACAACCTCTCGCCACTCGGCGCCGTGTACCAAGCCGGAACGTTGTCGGGAAATCCGCTCGCAACTGCGGCAGGAATCGCGACCCTAGAATTACTCGACGCTGCTGCCTACGCAACGCTCGATGAAACTGCCGAACACCTTGCTGATTCGCTCGCCGATGCGTTCGAATCAGCGGGCGTTGCGACCCAAGTAACTCGAGCGGGCACGTTGGTGGGCATGTTCTTTAGCGATGCCCCTATCGAAAATTATGAGCAAGCGCAGCAAGCGGATCATGGCCGCTACGCGCGATGGTTTCATTCGATGCTCGCGCAAGGTGTGTACGTTGCGCCCAGTGGTTACGAGACGATGTTTCCAGGCCTCTGCCACACCAACGACATCATCGAAGCCACAACCACGGCCGCGAGAACTGCGGCAATTGACTAGTGCACTGAGTCAGAAGTTCACTTGGTAATTCGCCGGTCATGAACGCCGATTCCAGCGTCCTCGTCCTCGTCCTCGACGTAGCTACGGCCATGCCAGCGTCCTGCGTCCTTGTACTCGACGCCCATGCCTCGCCGAATTCCACAACGAACTTATGACTCAGAAACACTAGCTGACCATTCGGGCCATTGGCCGTGAACGCTCTGGATTATTTCTGGCGTTCTTCGGACCGCTTACGAATGCGGTCCATGTAAAACAAGGTGAACACGAAGATGACGATCATTACCGTCATGGCCACGAAGGCCAACGGGCCTTGTTCTGATGCATCAATGGGCTGCGGAGCCAGCGCGCCAACAGGGGCTCCCATCCCCAGCAAGACTGCAATCCCGACTGCAGTCGCGGCGCTCAAACGACGCAGCACGACCAAGGCTTTTTCGATCTGGCGCTTCATGCCCTTGCCAACTTTCCGCCGCCAGCCGCGATGCGGCGCTGCGCTTTTTCACGGCTGTGGAGTGAGTACAACGCAACCGCGAACAACGTCGACGAACCCAACAGGTACATCAACGGTGGCAGGCGCACGGAGCCGTAGTCGTATTCCAACAAGATCCATTGGTGTGCGATATTCGGATCACACGCCGGGGTGGTGGGCTTGACGTTGGGGTTGCCTTTCGGAAACGCCGGGTCGAATCCAGCGTCGCTGGGTTGCAACTGTTTGTGGCAGAACTCGACCGCGGCGTATTTCGGGTTGAGCTTCACCATCAGCGGCGCGTCGCCACCGATGATGTATTCCTTCAATGTTTCGGTACCGTTTTTATTCGCGACCTTCGCGCTATCTTCCGGTGCCTGAGTCAAGATCAAACCACCAAGGTCGACGATGGCATTCGGCTGCACCGGAGCAGGCGCTTCGCCAACCGCTGGCTTTTTCACCAACGCAGCTTCGACTGCGGACCGCAATGATTGGTACCGATCGGGAGTGATCGGCTTCATCGATGAGCGGGTAATCCCGCTGATCTTGTTGACGGGCGCTTCGGCCAAACTATTGACGACGGCACATTTCGGATTCGCGGCTGGGCATCCAATTGTCTTCCACAATGCCGTGCGACCCTTCGGACTGGTCAAAGGCGTTTGGGTGGTGAGCCAAAGCCCCGAAAGCAACACCATGATCCCGGCCAGTGCGGCGGCGGCAATCTGGAAACCCAGACGAGCACCAACATTGGTGGCCAAGAGAAGATAGGTAGAGCCGCAAAACAGCACCACCCCAGAAAGCACGACCAGCACGCCGAGGATCGTGGGATCCCAGAGTGTTTTGTGCCCTTCCGCCAACACGGCGAGTACGTGAGTCACGGTTCTCGTCTCCTAGTTACACGTGGACGGATAGTCGACGGCTTTGAGGTCGTTCTTCGCTCGATCGAGCCCACACCGTTCGAACTCGATGATTTGTTCAATCATGGCGCCATCGATTTCGCCACCGCCTGGATTGTCGGTGAAATTCGACCATGGTGGCTTTTGCGCCTGAGACGCGCTCGAAAGCATGCAGCCGTAGTAGCGAAGCTTCGGCGCCGATGCATCGGATTTCACCAGGGTGTTGCATTGGCCTGGCATCATTCCTGAACCGCGGCCACCCGCGCCATAGAGCTGCGCGACGACCGATCCGTTGTTCACAAACTGGGCGTGGGTTAGCTGTCCGGAATTTGGAGTGATCTCTCCGGTGGCCCCGCGGCTATTCGGAAAGCGTTGTTGCATTGCTCCGCCCGACAAGTTGAACCCGATCGAACCACCATTGCCGGGTTGACCGAGAAGATCTTCGGGTTTCAGATCGGCTTTGGTCGGATCGAAGATCGACCAGTTCTTGGTGTGGCAACGGGCGCAGTTGGTTTCAAACAGGATTTGACCGTCGCTGACATTCGCGCGCCGATCCTGCCACGTTTTGGCCCAATTCGCGTTCGCTTGCGCGATCGTCACGGCTTCAAGATCAGTAGCTACGAACTTCTGCTTGAACAGTGCTCGCGCCAGGCGGGCACAGGCAGCATCATCCGCGGCATGCTTGGCATTATTCCTGCAGCCCTTTTTACCGTAATCCTCAGTATCGAGTTTCAGCGCCGCCGTGGCATCATCGAGCGTCTTTTGGGCCGCGGCGATTTCGTCGGGGCCCGCAACGGGTGTGGCTGCTTTCAACGCAGCTAGATGATCTTGGGCGCCCTTGACCGCTTGGGGGCCGACGGGCGTCGCAGGATCGTCGAGTTGTTCGAGTTTGAGCCGAAGCAAACGGCACTCATCGCGATCGGCGAACGCCTGGGTTTGCTTCTTGGCATCGGGTTCATTTTTCGCAGCTGCATCGTCGAGCTCGAAGGACGTTCGGCAACCGAGTTTCTGGTACTGGGCTTGATCATCAGCCAAGGTTTTTTTGGCGGTAGCCAAATCTTCGTCGGCTTTTTTACGCTGTTGCGCGGGCTGCGATTTCCAAGCATCTTGCGCACACGCAGCTTGGCCGAGGGCAGTCTTGGCTTCGACCGGCTCAGCGGCTTGGCAGCCTTTCAGATCCGCAGCCGCAGTCTTTGCATCGCCCGGAGGAAGTTGGATCGAGATCAGAAACGAGACTAAATCGTTGATGCTCTGCGCGTTCTTGGGGCCAGTGCCGCCCTGATCTACACCCCAGCTCACCATCGGAGAACCTGGGCGCCCCAACGTGATGATCGTGTTGACTTCGCTGGGCGAGAACCGATACAAGACCGTGTTCAGCGCCGGAGCTTTCCACTGCGCGCTATGAGCTACACCAGTGTTCGGATCGGTGTACGTATAGGGCGCAAATCCGCCCGTGCCTTTGGCACCGTGGCAGTTCGCGCACTGGAGCGAGAGTGCCGCATCGAAGTTCGGCATCGAACTATTCGAGAAGAGCACTTCGCCGCGTTTGATGGCATTTTCTTCGAAATAGCTCACGGTGGCTTTACCGCGTGAGGCTTCACGCAGCCAGTAGAGCGGCAAGGTCACCGCAAAGATCGCAAAGAAAAACAGGGCCCAGCCGAGCACTCGCTCCAAGTGCGGGCCTTCGAGCGCTTCATCGTCGAGAAAGGGGTCGAGGTTCGCGGGCACGCGTTCGGCTTTGTCGCGCCGCAGGCTGACCCGCAACGTGGTGATGAGCACGATAACGATCGCGACGTTGATCCAAAACAACACCGTCCACACATCGAAATGGGTGAAAAGGCGTTTCCATGGGAAGGCAGCCAAGGTCATGACGACTTCGTCTTTCCAATCAAAACTGCAATGAATACGGGCGCGAAACGATCAGACACAGTGCGGGCCCTCAGCGGCTTGTTTGGTCGTGTCGGTACCGATCGGCGGCCCAGGAATCGCGGTGCCGCTCGTATCAATTGATACTTCGTCGCCAGTCACGACAACCGGCCAGTGATCGAGCCCGCGAGGCGCGGGTCCATCGCGTTTTTCACCAACGCGGTCGTATTTGGAACCATGGCACGGGCATTCAAACCACTGAGCCGCAGCGCACCAAGGGACACGGCAACCCAGGTGCACGCACTTTTGGTAGAGGCCAACAACGCCGTTTTCCATTCCGACGAACACGTCGGCAGAGTAAGCCTTCTTCGCGGCGACCAAGGCCTCCGAAGGATACGGCTGCAAGTACGTACGAGCACTCGGCACGTAGTAGGGCAACTTGTTCGCCCACGTTGCTTGGGCATCGGAAAGTTTCACGACAACTTTGCTGCCGAAGCCGCCAGCACCCGACGGCCACAAAAACGCGAGCAACGACAAGCCGAACGGCGGTAACACGGCCAGACCACCGACCATCAAGATCGCTCGGTTGAAAAACATCCGGCGCGAGACACTGAGCTCTTCAGCATCCATCGGGGTCCACTCGGCGATCGTTCCCGCGTCGCGCGGTACAAGCTCGCCCGCCTGCTGACGAGTTTCGTCGCCTCGGGCGCGAGCGGCAGTCGTTTCGACCGATTCGATTTCGGTGCCGGCGCTGCTCACCAAGCTCGCGTCACGCGATTTGGTCTCGCGCGAAAGTGCACCACGAGTTGTGGTGCCGCGCTTGACGAGCACGAGCATCGAAACCGCGGCAGCGATCAAAAAGCCAATGATCAGGATTGCGATGTACACGGTCAGAAGCTCCTAGAGCTCGAAGAACACTTTGTTGGTCCACGGGAACACGAAGTTGAAACCTTCGCCGCGGAAGAACGAACCGATGATCACCAGCACGGCCCAGAACATCAAAAACAGTGTGAACATTGAGATCGCGTACTTACGATCCGATGGCTTGTTTGAGGGGTTCTTATCCAGGAACGGAGCGCAACCAATGATGCCCAATGCGACACCGGGGATGGTCACGCCTGCAACCATGGGGTGAAACATCGTGAGGAGTTCCTGCAACCCGAGAAAGTACCAAGGCGCCTTCGAAGGGTTTGGTGTTTTGTTGACATCAGCTAAGCCCAACAGCGGCGCCTTCACTAACGCCGAGAAGATCGTCACGATCGCCGTCATCGAAAGGATCGAGGCAAACTCGAGTGACAACAAGTGCGGCCAGGTGTGAACTTTGTCCTGGGCATCGCCTTTGGTTTGTTGAATGGAACCCGCTTTAACGACGGTCAACAAACGTTGGGTGTGGCCGCCAGGCCCAACGCCACCCGCGGCACCGGCGGACATCGCCGGAGCTTTTGCTTTCGTAGCGGTCGCGGTTGCGGCGGCCGCGCTCGGTACCGCCGCGCCACCTTCATCGCCGCCGACCATCGCGGCTTTGCGGCGCCGGCTGCGTTCAAGGAGATGGGCGGGCACGCCACCTACGTCCTCCGTGATGGCACTGCCAGTGTCTGCTGCTGCTGCGGCGGCTGGCGCAGTTGCTTCAACCTCGGCCGAGGCCTCGCCAGGCGCCGCAGCCTCTTCGGCTACTTCTTCGCCCGCAAGCGCGGCTTTGCGTGCCGCGGCTCGCTTCAGCAGGTGTTCGGGGATTTCGGTCATCGAATGCTCCCGTCGGTCGATACGTGATCTAGTTCAGCGGCGCACACAATGAATGCTGTCATTAGAGCGGTCCCGAGATTCCGCCGTCCTTGCGGACACGCCAGAAGTGCACTGCCATGAAGATCACAATCGTGAACGGCAGCATGAGTACATGCAACACGTACCATCGCAGCAACGTGTCGTTGCCGATCTCCTTACTGCCTAGCAGCACGAACCGGACCTGGTTTCCGAACACTGGCGTGTAGCCCATCATGTTCGTACCGACGGTGACGGCCCACAGTGCCAACTGATCCCAAGGCAGTAGGTAGCCGGTGAAGGACAGCAGCAAGGTGAGCATCAACAACACCACGCCGATGACCCAGTTGAACTCACGCGGCGACTTGTAGGCGCCGTGGTAAAAGACCCGCGACATATGCAAAAAGACCGACAGCACCATGAGGTGCGCGGCCCAACGATGCATATTTCGCACGAGAGAACCGAAGGCGACCGCAGTCTCAAGATTCTGGACGGTCTGCCAGGCTTCGGTCGCCGTCGGCCGGTAAAAGAACATCAAAAAGATGCCGGTAACCGTGAGCAAAATGAACAAGAAGAAGGACAAGCCGCCGAGACACAACGTGTAGGAAACCTTGACCGCGTGACGCTTCACCTTCACCGGGTGCAAGTGATACAGCACGTTGTTCATAATGACGTAGGAACGGTTCCTGGGGCTATCGGTGTAGCCCTTGCGAAACACCGAACCGGGTCGGAAGATCGCGTTCCAGGCTTGCGAACCTTGAACGTTGCCCCAGACTTCGGAACCTTTTTCTTTGAGTTTTGCGCCGGGGCTGGTGCCCTCGTCTGCAGTGGTTGCCACAGTCTCTCCTAGAACCGCACGCCGTAGGCGTAGCCATGCCGGTTGGTACGAACATTCGGGTCGCCATCGGCCCAATCGGGTGTGACCTTGCCGAGGATGATCACGCCAGTTGGGCAACGATCAACACACAATGCGCAACGAGTGCACACATCTTCATCGACCACGAAAAACACATTGTCTTTCGGGTCGTCGCCGGGAGTCTCGGTGCCGACTGATGATTCAATCGAACTCACCGGGAGCATGTGAATGCACTTCCACGGGCAGATATCCACACAGCCTTCACACAAAATGCATTCGGCTTGGTCGATGTGTAAAAACTGTTTCGGCTTCACTGCTTGGGTGAGCCAAGTTGGGTCGACTTCTTGAATCACGTACTTGTCGGAAAATTCCGGCATCGGTGGATTGGCATCGGTTTTGCCCATCGCTCGTTATGCCTTCGCCGTCAGGGGTTTGCCGTAAGCGGACGTACCAATGTTCGTGTCGGCGGTAGGGGCGGCATCTTCAACGAGCGCGGCGGGGCGTTTCTGCCAAGCGGTGAACATCTTCAAGTTTGTGGTGAGCAATACGCCGTAGATCAACGTGACGACAATGTCTTTGATCGCGGCCAGCGGAACGTTGATCGGTAAAAACCAGCGACCATCGTGGAAGATGAAAAAGCCGTGGTCCGCACCCTGGCGGCCTTGGACCAGGAAATGCGTGGTATCCCACTTGAGGTAGCCGTTCGCGAAGGTGAGCCATTCGTGCGGGACGGTGCCGTAGGCAATCAACATCAAACCGAATGAAACGACCGCGCCGAGCATCGCTTGGGCCCAAGTTGCAGGCTCTTTTGCCTTCGGACGTTTACACATCGCCTTGATCGCGCCGATCGCCACGATGATGATCAGGCTCGACCAAATCAGGCGCCCCGCGGGATGAAAGAAGTGCCAGTTTGGCAGGAAGTTAGGGATGTGTACTGCGAGTGTTTGCAGCATGTGTTTCTTCCCCTTGCGTTTCTGCTGGTAATCGGCGGAGTAATGGCGGGCAGTGATGTGGTTCGCGTTGCTGTGAAGCTACTCAGCATCGGCGTGTAACGGCGTTTCTTACCACGCTAGATGACCCAGAAACACATTGTGCGCACTGCCCACAAACGTTTGTGACAATCACAATTTCACGAGCTCCGGCTGCGCGCCCGTATCGCTTTGCGATCGCAATCCAACGATGCATCGAGCTTGGAGGTTGGCGTGGTTCCGCGGGTCGTCCTTCCTCCTCGCAACGCGCGAGGATTGCTGCGTGGCTACGGAGATCTACGACGCGTTAATCGTGGGTGGCGGCCCCGCGGGCGCTGCGTGCGCGTATTGGCTCGCAGAATCCGGTCGCCGGGTTCTTATCGTTGAAAAGAAGCGCTTTCCGCGCGACAAAACCTGCGGCGATGGGCTCACGCCGCGCGCGGTCCGCCAGCTCAACGACATGGGCCTCGCCGATCGTCTGAGCGACCACCTGCGCTACGACGGTCTGCGCGCGATTGCGCACGGCGTGACCCTCGAAATGCCTTGGCCCGATCACCCCGATTTCCCTTCGTACGGTTATGTCGTGCGCCGTCATGATCTCGATGACATGGTTGCCGCAAATGCGGTCAAAGCGGGCGCAACGCTGTGGTCCGCGAGCGAGGCCCGCACCCCGGTTCTCGAACACGGCATCGTTCGTGGCGCGAACGTGTACCGCAAAGACGATGGCGGCGATACCGAAGTCCGCGCCCGTTTTGTGGTGGTAGCCGACGGCGCGAACTCACGATTCGGGCGCGAACTCGGCACTGCACGCAACCGCAGCTATCCCCTCGGCATGGCGATCCGCGGCTACTTCAAAAGCCCGTACCACGATGAGCCCTGGATCGAAAGCCACCTCGATATTCGCGATCGGGAAGGCAACCACCTGCCCGGCTACGGCTGGATTTTCCCCGTCGGCGACGGCACGATCAACGTCGGCTGTGGATTGCTCTCCACGTTCAAGGGCTGGAAAGACATCAACACCACCAAATTGATGGATGCGTTTTCCGCCACGGCACCCGCGCGGTGGCGGATCTCGCCCGAAACCGCAACCTGCGCGCCAACCGGCGGCCGGCTCCCTACCGGCGGATCAGTCATGCCCCACGTAGGTCCAACGTGGCTTGCGGTGGGCGATGCCGCAGGATCGGTAAACCCCTTCAATGGCGAAGGCATCTCGGTGGCCTACGAGACGGGACGCATCGCGGCACAGTCGATCGAACTCGCCCTCGCCCACGACGACGGACTCGCGCTACAAACCTACGAACAACAGCTCCAAGACATCTACGGCCTGTATTTCAAAACCGCTCGCCTGTTCGTGCAAGCCATCGGCAATCCTGCGGTAATGCGCGAACTGACCCGTGTGGGAATGCAAAGCCGTCCGTTGATGGAATGGGTACTGCGGATCATGGCAAACCTCTTGCGTCCCGACGAGCTCGGCCCTGCCGAAGCCGCCTACAAAATGGTCAGCCAACTCGTACGAGTCGTACCCGGCTAGTTCGCCTGTGTCCCACTGATGTTCCATCGATGGAACATCGGAGGGACACAGGGGGGTTGGGTCCGCTGCGTCAGACGTTGAGGACGAAGAGGACTCCGGCGCCGAGGATCAGCAGTAGGAGTCCGGCGATCGCGATAGTTGTGCCTTTACGCATTGGTACCGTCGCTTAGTTGCTCTGCGCGCCGCGCGACGGTTCGGGAACCACCGTCACGATCGTACCGACCGAAACGTTTGCAGTTTTGGCCGCGCTTTGGCGATCGATCGCCAACGCCAACAGACCGTAGGAATCGGTGACCATCATCAGCTCCGATGGTTTGCCCTCGGCGTACGTGTTCACCCAGCGCACGCCCCGCACTTCCTCACGCCAACGAACCTCGAGACGATCCCCCATCGCGACACCGCGGGCGATGAGCATGTCCGGGTCGATGTTGAGTTGCACATTGCCGAAACGATCGACCCACAGCACTTCACCTTTGACCGTGCCGTCTTCGCCTTCTTCGGGGAGCGGTAACAGTCCCGGCACGAGCAACACCGGATCGAGTTCCGTGCCGAGCTCCAACAAAGGCACACCCGAAGCAAGATGCCCGACTGCGGGGGCCATGATGTCGCGGCCAGCAAACGTGCCACCGGGGGCCTGGAGCTGATACTCAGGATTGTCGAGCGCGACCGCGCGAACCGCGCCGCCCAGCATCGCCACACTCGGCGCCAACAAGCCATTGTCGGGGCCGACCAGCACACCATTTTCGACTTCAACCGCAAGGGTTTTTCGATCGGTGCCCACCCCGGGATCGACGATCGCTAACACGATTCCCGCGGGGAGGTATTGAATCGCACGAACGAGGGTGAGTGCTGCGGCACGCACGTCGTACGGCGCGACATCGTGGGTGATATCGACGATCCTCAGATCGGGCGCGAGCTCCAACATGACGGCCTTACACACGCCAACGAACTCATCACGAGTTCCATAGTCGGAGAGAAACGATACGAACGGAGGCGCGTCAGACACGGGCATGACCGTATCGGGGTTGGACCATCACGGGCCAACCCACGCAACGTTGTTGGTGATTATCCGGCTTGCGTGTAACGCGCCGCGAGGTACGAATCAACATCGACCTCCGAGACGCGAAACGAACGACCAACACGCACTGCTGCGAGCTCGCCGGATTTAATCAAACGGTATACCGTCATTGACGATACCCGCATGACGTCTGCAACTTCTTGCACCGTCAGAAAGCGCGATTTACTCAGCCCAGTGGCCACGCGGTACTCCCTACTCCGAACCCGCCGTTGCCACACGGTACGCCATACGCATACCTGTTGTCCACTGAGACGCAGAGATACTTATGTGGTTTCGCCCAGATGTGAAATATGCGGGTTTATCGGTAGATGTTTATTGCCCGAGTTCGCGTGAGCGTTGGGTCGCAGCAATGACCGCATCGAGAAAGGCCGCGCGGACTCCACGCACTTCGAGCTCCCGCAATCCCGCGGCCGTGGTTCCTCCCGGCGAGGTGACGGCCGTGCGCAATTGCTCGGCCGACGAAGCGCCTTGGGCGAGCAGTGTCGCGGAACCCAACAATGTTTGGGTGACCAACGCAATCGACGTATCGCGAGCAATCCCGGCGAGGACACCCGCTTCGATCAGCGCTTCCGCCACCAAGAAAATGTAAGCAGGACCGGAGCCAGAGAGGCCGGTGACCGCATCGAGCTGGTATTCGGGAACGCGCACAACCATGCCGACTGCACCCAAGAGTTTTTCGGCCAGCACCAAATGTGGCTCTAGCGCATGGGTGCCGGCCGCGATCGCCGCCGCGCCAAGGCGCACCAAGGCCGGGGTGTTGGGCATTGCTCGAACCACCGGGCGGCCCGGCACTAGCCGTTCTAGTTCCGTGATCGTGACCCCGGCAGCAATCGAGATCACTAGCGCATCCGCGGCGAGCGCATCGAGTGCCCCGGTGAGGATCGTGGCGACATCACCCGGCTTGACGGCCACAATCACGACATCGGCATCCGGTAACGCCCAAGCTGCGGCGGGCACGACGCGAACCCCGCCAAAGGTCGATTCCAAAATACGGCGACGCTCAGGGTCCGCCTCGGCGACACACAGCCCTTCAGGCTCCAACCCGGAATCGAGCAAGCCTCCGAGGAGTGCCTCGCCCATCTTGCCGCCGCCCAGAATCGATACGCGAGTCACGGCGCTGAGGCTACAGCGGCTTGCCTGAGGGAAATCACGTTTATCACCGACAGCCGTCTTCCCCGAACGTCCGAAATGAGGCGATTACCCTCAGGCATTTGGAACAATACAACACAATTTTATATGTTGCAAGACATTTTTAAGTGAGATTAGATCATTTACGGAAAGCCAGCGCCGCGATCCGAGGGAACCACCTTTCGGTGAATTGATAGATAGTGCCGATAATGCGATCCAGCTCAGCGCGATCCAGATGCTCGAGCAACGTGCGGCCCACGAGATACACCTCGCCATCGCGCCCAATGGCCGCCGCGATCCCGTACGCATCATGGTTCGCTCGCAACAACAGGTCGTAGACCTCCTGCACGTGATGCAACGGCGCAGGCAGGAAATAGACCTCGTAGTGCAAAGACCGCGCGTGGAGATCGAAGTAGATCGTCGCCGCATCGCGGCCATCGCAGCCAAAACGCACATACCAGCGAGGAATCGACGGCTCGTATTCCACCGTCTGGATATACGCCTCCGCCGCGACTTCACCCTCGAGGTGATCACTGAGTAACGCATGCGCACGGGCAAACGCGGCGGGATCCGCAGGCTGATAGTCGGAGTCGCTCACTGCAATGGCTTTCCGGATTTGAGCTCTGGACGTCGGGATTCGGGGGCGCAGGGTTGCACGCGCGGTTTCTGGCGCAGGTTTAGAAAGTGGGCGCTAACGACACTGGACTGGTTCGCGTACTGCGAGATCGCCGTAGGCACGACGCAGTCGTACGGCCGTGGCGTTCCAAGAAAACCGCTCCGAGCGCAGCACCGCATTGACACCGAGTTCCGCGGCAAAATCATGGTCGCTCAAAATTTTGTCGATCGCGGCCGCGAACTCTAACGATGAGCGACTGTCAATCAGAAAGCCGGTGCGGCCGTCGTCGACGATCGAGCGCAACCCGCCGACGGAAGCAGCCACCACTGGAGTAGCGCAGGAGGCGGCCTCCAGCGCGACCAGACCAAACGATTCGGAGTGCGATGGCACGACGCAGACATCTGCGGCACGGTAATAATTCGCCAGCTCATCGTGCGCAACCGAGCCAACGAAACGAACCCGTCGCTCAACTCCCAGCTCCCGCACAAGTGCCTGTAAACGTTGCAGTTCTTCCACGCCGTGTTGGCCACTTGGATCACCGACGATGATCAGCATTGCAGTGCGATCAGCGCTTTGATGAAACGCACGAATCGCCAGCTCGCCACCCTTGAGTGGCTGGATCCGGCCAGCAAACAACACGACATTGCGATCACCCAACCCGAGTGATCGCTTAGCCGCCGTGCGCGATCCAGGATGAAAGACGGTGTGATCAACCCCAGGAGCAACAATCTCGACCCGAGCAGGATCCGCGCCGTAGTTCGTGATGAGATCGCGCTCCTCATCACGAGTCGACGCGACGATGAGATCTGCACAGGCAATGATGCTGCGCTCCGCTGCTACCCGTTGCGGTGCAATGTCTGCAATACCGGCCGCGGATTTCACGAGATCGAGCGTGTGAAATGTCGCGACGAGCGGAAGGCCAAGTTCGTGTTTCAGGCGATGGGCGACCACCCCGGACATCCAGTAATGCGCGTGGAGTGCGTCGTAGTGAATTCCCTCCCGCTCAATGAACGATCGCGTCCGTAACGCGAATTCATCAAGCAGCGGCGGTAAATCCTCTTTGTCGATTGCCGCGACCGGGCCAGCTTGAATATGTATGACCCGGATACCCGGCTCCAACTCCACAATCGCGGGAACGGTGGCGTCCTCGTGGCGGGTGAAGACATCACACTCAACGCCAGCTCGCGACAGTGCGCTCAACAACGAACGGATATACACATTCATGCCACCGCCGTCGCCGCGGCCGGGTTGGGCCAATGGTGAGGTGTGCACACTGAACGCGGCAACTCGACGGAGAGACATAGTCGATGCGATGCTACAACGAACGCCTGGTGTTTATTCCGAGCCCGGATTCAGCGGTGCCGGAGCCCGAGCGAGCTACACCGTCGGATTGGGATTGGCCTGCGCAACCATATCCGGGCGGTGATGCGCCATTTCTGCCTGAAATGAGCGATAGATCCTGACCAGAGCATCTTTGTGATCCTCGGTAATCGTTGTGTCGCGCAGGATCTCGCCAACCAGATCTGGGCCCTCAGGCCGCTCTTCAAGGAGGCCGGCGCGCTCATAAAGTGTCTCGGCCGATATTCGCAGCCCTTTGGCGATGCCCTGCAAAATCTCGGCGGAAGGCTTGCGCAGCCCCCGTTCGATCTGGCTCAGGTAGGGATTAGAAATCCCGGCCCGCTCTGAGAGCCCGCGCAACGAAAGCCTGGAATTCCGGCGCTGATCGCGAATGAACGTGCCGAGATCGTGCCAGCGTTCAAACGGATCAGGAGCCATCGAGAAGCTTCGACGCCTTAGATCGTGGCGGCGGCGCGTACCGCGATCTCATGTTCGACTGCGTCGATCACTCCGTGCAGCCTCCGGCGGTCGTCGGAGAGTTCGCGCTCGAACGCCGAAAGTTGCTCGATCATGGCGCTCAAATCGGTGTCCGACAAGATCGGTAACGACGCAAGGGAGTCGTCGCTGACCAGGTTCTCGCGACCGTCAGGCCAACGCAGCTCAGTGATCTCTTGGTCCGGTTCAACCAATCGCGAATTCGCCGCGTTGCCACGAGCCGAGTCGCCGCCGAGGATCTTTGGCAACTGCTCGATGAGTTCGGCGACCGAACCACCCCGGGCCCGACGTGCACGCTCGGCCTCAAGAATCTCACCACGCGCTTGCGCGAGCCGGCGCATGTAGCTGACCGCATTCTCAACGGCTACGGCTTCAGCCTTCAACGAACGAAGCGCAATTTCTTCGCGGTTCGCTAGCCCGTCTACAGCGCTAGGCGCAATGAGCGATTCGATACGGTCGATGACACACCTCCAAGGCCAACGTCGTTCACCCTATCCGGCAAAACGACGTAACAAGTCCAACCTGATTTGATCGGCCGATCGCACCATTTCCTTTGGCACGGCTGCTATGGCGACCCAATCCCGGCACCTGATCAACCCGGCACCTGATCAACACGCACCGCAGCAATTTTGGTTATCCGCCGGAAACCGGAGGAAGCACCGCAACTTCATCACCAGGCGCAAGGGCCGTTCGTTCGCCCTGAGGCGCCTCGTCGCCGTTGAGCCAGACTCGACTGGTTGCCAGAACGGCCTCCCACTCTGGCCCGTAACGTTGCGCGGCTGCCGCCAAGAGCGCACCGACATCCGCGGCATCGAAGGTATCAGTGCCTTGACCAGCGGCTTCCCGAGCGGCAGCGAAACACCGCAGCGTCACGACGGCCAATGATCAACCGTTGGGTTGCGCAGCGTTCAGGGACTGCAAATCCGCGTCGATCGCCGCCAACTCAGCTTCAAGGCGCTCCAACACGACGAGGTCATCTTCAACCACCATCGCCGATTCAGGTGTTCCTATCGGTTCGCTCCAGGTATCCATACGCCGGAGACTAATCCTCGTCTTGACGCATTGTCTCCAACAGAATTGCATCATCGATCAACTCGATGAGCAGCCGTAGTTGGGCCTGAGGGTCTTGGCATTCCAACAACTGCTGAGCGTCGAAGGGGCCGAATCCCATGAGCACACTCACATAATCCGCCAACACCCGAGCCGCAATATTGATCGGCACCGGTGGCTTATTCGGCGGCGGTGCAACCACCCACCAAGCTTCGATCTTGTCGATCACTGCGCCTTTCAGTTCATCAAACGGCGCGCCCGGGGTTGGTTCGGATTCCGCAGGTTCCGCGAAGGGCACCACCATCGCGACGGGGTAAGGATCTGCGGGAAGCCATTCCTGCACGAAAAATCGATCGACACCACGCGCGAGCACCGCGATCCGCCCATCGGGGAGCTGCTCGGCCCGTTGTACTTCCGCTCGCGTCCCAACACGGTGGCGAACATCATTGCCGCCGACTTCGCTCCCGCGTTCAATCAACACCACGCCGAAGGTGCCGTCGCCTGCGAGCAGCTCAGCGAACATGACTTGGTATCGCGGTTCAAATATTTGCAGCGGTAGCGGTTGCAACGGGAACAACACCGTCGACAACGGAAACATCGCGAGCCGGCTTGGTTGCGCAAGCATTGCTCGCGGGATCTCTTCAGGGTTCAATTCGTATGGGCCCAATATCCAGCGGCTGCGACCCGCGCCTGCAACGCGTACGCCCCATCGAGTTGCGCCGCGGCATGCTCGGCGATCAGCGCGGCATCGCGAAAACATCCAATGTTTCCGAGCCGTATTCCCAATGCCAACTGCTCACCGGGATGCATATCCGGCAATGCAGCGTGCATGCGCAACAACGAACGAGCAGTCGATGCGTTTCGGCCTAGGCGCGATAGCTCAAGGTTGTTCAGAACCCGAGCCAACACCGTGGCCACACCGACCGGCTCTAATTCGCGATCAGCGAGCGTACGCTGCCCACGAAACATCGCATCGTGACGCTGCCGACAACCCTCGGAATCCATTAGCTCGCCGCGATGAAACGGATCACAGTATTGCTCGATCGTTGGCAGGTAGACAAGAAAATGGCCAGGCATCGAAACCGGTTGCACCTCGATGGAGCAACGACGACCAACTTCAATCATCACAATCGCCAACAAGATCGGGAGCCCGGTACGACGCGCTATCACCGCATCAATCATTGAATTTTCTGGATCGTGATAATCGACAACGTTGCCACGAAATCCACCGGATTCAAACAAGCGTCGCCCCAGAAGCTCCGCCGAAAGCGTTTGCCCACCGTCTTGGTTGCACTGATCTGCGAGATCATCAAGCGCGAGCAGAGTCGCACCGACATCAACCGGCGGTCGCACGGCGTTCGCGATCAGTGCGGTCGCAGCATCGAGCGGCACCGAGGTCGATTGCACGAGCGCGATGAAGTCGTCGACGGCGGGCACGTTTCGAAGGGTAACCCACGCGTTCTCCACAAGGGTTCGGTCAGAGATATCTGCGACCAACCCGTTCCGGCGCGAAGATACACAATGGCCCAAACCCGACGTCTTTTGGTTGCAGCCGGAATCGTTGCGCTGATTATGGCCAGCGGAACCCGTCCGGCAGCCGCACACGCATCCGCCGGCCAAGGCGCGACGAACTGGGTTACGACCACCAAGGGACTCATCCCCGCGGTACCGGGAATCACCGTGCGCGTGGTCGACAAAGGAGAACACCTCGAAATTCACGGATCGCCCAACCGAACAATCATGGTCCTGGGCTACAAAGGTGAGCCCTATGCCCGCATCGATCGCGACGGCGTATGGCTGAACCGTCGTTCACCCGCCGAATTCATGAACCGTTTCTCGATCGCTCCACCAAGAATTCCCAAAACCTTCGATGCCACTGCTGCTCCGGTCTGGCGACGAGTAGGACGGTCACAGACGTTTCGGTGGCACGACCACCGAACCCACCACATGAACAACGATCTGCAACACGAATGGCACGTGCCCGTCACGATTGACGGCACCCCAGCAAAAATCTCCGGTTGGGTGTTGTTTGTGGAGCCATCCACACCCACCGCCGCAATTCTCGTCGGCGTCATCGGCCTCGGCTTGTGCACCGCGGCACTGCTGCTACGCCCCCGACCCGCCACGGCAATCCTCGCCGTCGGGATTGGCGCTTCCGCACTAGTCCAGTTATATGGTCAATACCACGAAAGCAGCCTCAGCTTCACCCGCCAGCTCGGCACCACCGCGTATTCGGTGGGAACGTTTGCGGCCGCCTTCGCGATCGTTGTCGTCGCGCTACTACGTCCATCGGCGTTCAGTGCTCCGGCGTTGCTGTTAAGTGGCGTAACGATGGCCGTATGCGGTGGATTTGCCAGGATCGATTGGCTCACCCACTCGCAAATTCCTTCGGCCCTGAGCTACCCGTTTGGGACGTCGCTCGTCATGGCAACGCTGGTCGTGGGTGGAACCATTGCCGGGTTCGCTGTACGGGACTTAATGTCGCCGCTCGACGCGCCCGAACGCGATACCAGCGCGTAGTTCCAGCGCGTAGTTCCAGCGCGTAGTTATTGTTCGGCGTCGGCCTGGACGCCGGCGGGATTCGCAGCATCGATGCGCCGCTGAAGGTAGCTCGACATCCAGCCGTGATAACGAGCCTGCAACTCCGGCCGCTGCCAATCGGCACTGGTCACGACGTTGCGACATCCCGGAGTTCCGCACGCACAAATGAACTCGTCGTAGTCGGCGGCATCGCACATTGCGTAGTCGAAACAGATCTCGTCACCCACCGCAATATCAACTATCGCTGCCAACAAAATGTTGCCGACAATCCCGGCGTTGGGCTCACACGAATGATTCGCCATGTCGGCGGGATCGGGCTGTTCCGGTCCGACCATGTACAACTCATCATCGATTTGAATCGCATGGATCTGACGATTCTCGGGCATGGCAACAAACGTTGCTTTATCGCAGACCGTGCCACCGAAGCCCGCAAGCGTTTCACCAGCATGAATAGCCCGCGTTGCGAAGATACCGAGGCCCTTATGGCCGGCGGAACGGACTTCGGCTTTCGCCGTCAGGAAGGAGTGGCCCATTGCAGCGCACCTCCATTCGTGTTCGAGGACAAGAGTCGGGCACGCTACATCGCAACGCACCCAAAACCGGACTTGAGGTTGGTTATGGACACCACATACGAAGCCGTCGGCGGCATGGAGTTTTTTCAATCCCTCGTCGCTGCCTTCTATGTGAATGTGGAGCGCGATCCGCTACTCAGGCCGCTGTATCCCCCGGACCTCACGGACTCCGCCAAATGGATGACGCTCTTTCTCAGCCAGTATTTCGGCGGGCCAGGTATGTACAGCGAGATCAAAGGACATCCCCGCCTCCGGATGCGCCATGGCCACCTCCAAATCGGAGTCCGCGAACGCGACGCGTGGTGGCAAGCAATGCACGATGCCGTTATCGCCAGTGGAGTCGCCGAGCCATACCGGGGCGCAATGCTTGAATACTTCACAACCGCAGCCGATTGGATGATCAATCACGATGACCAAACGCCAACAGAAACGTAAAGAGACGCGCCGCCGTATCGGTGCAGATGTCGCGACCCTCAATCGACCGGTTGCGGCCTCGGCGCGAGTGCGCGCCGGCAAGGTGTTCGCCCCGAGCGACGTGCCCCCAGAAATCCAACGCCCTCCGTACGCACGGGCCAAAGGCGTCGCGGATCCAACCTTCGCACCGGGCTCGTTCCCGGCTCGTATGCGCGCCGCAGGCCGTGCTGCCGCCGAAGTCCTACAGATAGTGGGGGCCGCCGTCGCACCGGGCGTGACCACCGAAGCACTCGACGCGCTCGCATTCGACACGTACATCGCGTTGGGCGGCTATCCGAGCACGCTGCACTACAAGGGTTACCGCAAAACGATCTGCACATCTGTGAACGAAATCATTTGTCACGGAATCCCCGACGACCGTCAATTGATCGACGGCGACATCGTAAATTGCGATGTGACAATCTATCTCGATGGCGTCCACGGCGACACCAGCGCAACCTTCGCGGTCGGGACGATGAGTGATGACCGGGCACAACTGATTACGGTCACGCGCCAATGTTTGTGGCGCGGGATCCGCGCCGTACGACCGGGATTGCCGATCAACGAAATCGGTAAGGCAATCCAACAACACGCTGAATCCAACGGATTTTCGGTGGTCCGCACATTCGTTGGCCACGGAATCAGCGATGTGTTTCATTGCGCACCTTCGGTGCCGCACTACTTCGATCGCGACGCCACCGACATCATGATGCCGGGCGACACGTTCACCATCGAACCAATGATCAACGCGGGTTCGTGGGAAGTGGGCAAAATTTGGCGCGACGGCTGGACCGCTCCCACCGCAGACCTCAGCGATTCTGCGCAATTCGAACACACCTTGCTCGTCACCAACGACGGCTGCGAGGTGCTCACCCTCGGCCGCGACGAAACCCCGGACTATGGCTGATCAAGCGCACCATGGTCGTCTGCAAGGCGAAACTGCGCTGATCACCGGCTCAACTTCCGGCATCGGGCGCGCCATCGCGATCCGGTTCGCGGCCGAAGGTGCCGCGGTATGCGTCAACGGGCGCGATAAGACCCGAGCTGATGCAGTTGTGAGCGAGATCACCCGCGCGGGAGGAACCGCGTACTCCTTACTCGCGGACCTCCAAGATGAACAGGCAGTCAACGATCTCGTTGCGCACGCGGCGGCGACGTTGGGCTCGCTCACCGTGTTGGTCAACAATGCTGCAAACGGGGCAACCGCCGATCACGCGGTCGCCGATCTGACGACCCAAGATTGGGAACGCGCGTTTCGGCTCAACGTCACCGCGCCAATGTGGACAAGCCGCGCGGCGATACCAGCAATGATTGCGGCGGGACACGGTTCGATCATCAATATCTCGAGCCGCCAAGCGGAGCGCGCATCACGAAATTTCACCGCCTACGTCGCCAGCAAATCCGCACTTAATGGTCTCACGCGCGCAATAGCGGTGGACTACGCGCAACACGGCATTCGCTGCAACACCATCAGCCCGGGGTTCGTCGTGAACGATCACCGAGACGCGACTATGACCGCCGCGGACCGAGACCGACGCGAAGCAATGCATCTCACCCGGCTCGGCGAAGCCAACGACATCGCCTACGCGGCCGTCTACCTCGCTTCGACCGAATCGGAATACCTCACCGGTACGAACCTCAAACTCGACGGCGGCAGCAGCTACGCCCGTGCGCAATCGTTGGGCTAAACGAACCGCAAACCGAAACGCCTAACCCAGCCACTTCACCGGCGGGCCGTGGTACCCGGAATGGGCAACCACCTTGGACTGTCCGGTCGGCCAGACGGTGACCGTGACGTTCGCGTGCTCGGCAATTTCCGGCGGCGGTTCAAGAGTCAGCCACGCAATCGGCGCAGATTCTCCCGTGCCCGCACCACGATCAAACAGAACTTTGCGAATGCTCGTCTGTTCGGCCTCCGGCAAGTATTGCCACATGATCGAGTGCATCAACACGGTGACGAAACCCGGCTCCGGCACAAGATGCTCTTCAACCCAATCCGCAGCATGCGCTTGATCGATCGCGACCGGATGTTCACGAGCGACAGCCAAGGCATTGCGAAGTCGCGTTTGCCGAGCGGGTTGATCGGGCCAGACGTACGACAAGAGTTGCAGTGCGCCAGCATCATGGGAGGCATCGATCGGGTTGAGATCGCAGCCTTTTCGTTGGGCAATTTGGATACCGGACCCAAACGGCGGCGAACCTTCGTAGGCGTCGGCACCAAATCGCAATGCAGAACTCGGATCTCCCCACACATTGCCGAGCGCGTTCTCGAACGCAAAATGGTCGAGCCGCAAATTCAGTCCGCCGCTTGATCCAATCTCCAAGAGCCGCACAGGTTTTCGCGTCAATCGCACGATTTCCGCGAGGCCCGCGGCCAACCCGGCGGCGCGACCAACTTCGTTCGTTTGCGGATCGCGGGTTAACCAATCGAGCAACAACGCCGGCGGGTTTTCGAACAGTTCGCGCATCACTGCGTAGGCCTTGGCCGCGTCGCCGGTGACGTCGGGTTGCGGCCAACAATCGTCGAGTGCAGGAATCAAGCCTTCGAACCAACATCGTTGCACGCCAGCGAAGAGGCGCAAGCCCACCGCCGCGTCGTAGGCCATCGGGGTTGATTCCAACCGCGCCTCAATCGCGCGATTGCCGCTTCTGATGTCCTCGATACACGCCGCAAAGAGGCGCTCATAAAATGGCGACGGCGATGCTGGCATCGAGCACCCAACGCGCTGCCATTCGAGCAAATCGATAGCATTCTCGCGTTGTTTTCCACCGCCTTGACCGATATTCGTCATTTCAGGGACCCCAGGTTCGCGCTGATTTTGGCCGCCGCTCGATAGCAATTCCCTCGATCGCGGCGATCCGATCGAAGTATTCATCTGGCCATTCGATGACTGATCCGTTCTGTACCAACAACTGCACGATCCAGGCCCGCGCAACCGCTCGACCTGATGACGACTCCACCAACCGCTGTTCCAAGAGTGCGCCTTTGCCTTCGAGGCGCAGATACCGCATCGAGCCGACGTACGCCTCCTCCGGCAAGCCTTCGGATTCATACAGGATGTGCGATTCACGCGCGGCAACGACAAGTTTATGTTCGCGCAAATGTGAGTACCACCACTCCGCCACCGTTGTGCTGATGTACGTCACGCGCAGATCGTTAAACAACACGCCGATTGCAGCATTGTTGAGATGGCCTTGCTTATCGAAGTGCTCGGGCAAGGCCTCGATCGGAACAACCAACGAATAGCCGTCAGCGCGCAAAACCGTCGCGCCATTTTCAGACGCGCCATTGTGCGAGGCGCCATGTTTCGACGGGGCTACGCCCACATGAACGCTCCGCCGTCGGCCATAAACGTATGTCCGGTCACGTACCGGCACGCGTCCGATACCAGGAACCAAGCGAGCGGACCAAGATCCCACTCAGGATCACCTTGACGTTGCATCGGGCAGTTTTCGATGAATTGACGATATCCCTCGCTGCTTTGCGCGGCCGTACCCTTGTGCGTTGCCGCCGCCGGAGCGATGCAATTCGCAACGATGCCGTCTGTAGCCCACTCGCGCGCGGCCGTACGCGTCAACGCTCGGATTGCTTCTTTCGATGCGTTGTATGCCGCGAATCCCTTGCCGCCAGTGATTCCCATCGATGACGCGAAGTTCACGATACGGCCCCAACGCTGTTGCGCCATGTGCGGATAAACAGCTTGCATCGCCCACAAGGTTGCTTTGACTCCCGAGTTGTAGAAAACATCGAGATCGTCATCGGAAACGGTCGCGATGTCGTGCATCGGTCGAAACGTTTGCGCGTTGTTGATTAGCGCATCGACCTTGCCGAACCGATCAATTGTTGCAGCAACCATCGCATCAATCTGATCACGTTCCATGATGTTCGTAACGGTTCCCAAACATTGCGCACCAAGATCATGAATCGCCGCGACCGTCGCATCACACAAGTCGGGTTTCCAATCCGCGGCGACAATGTGCGCTCCGCCTTTCGCAAGGTGCATTGCCATACCCTCGCCGATGCCGCGCCCCGCTCCGGTAATAATCACGACTTTGCCGCGAACTTCGTGCATCGCCAACGCATTGGTCGGGTTTGGAGGTTGCCCGCGGGTTGGTTCGGGTGCAGATGAATTCACTGAGCGCTCCTCATGGATTAATGCACGTTGGCTTCATGACGCTGGGCACGCGTTCATCTGGTCGCCGGTGAGGCGCAAATGAGTACCGAGGTGATCAACCAGTTGCGGAGAGACATTCTCGATGCATCCAGGGCCACGCACTCGCTTCGCGACAATCGCATCGACACTCGGCGCACCTGGCGGCCCGACAATTTTCTCGCTCACGATGACAAACTCATTTAGCAGCAGGTAGCCCAACAACTCCCGCTGCGCGACATCGAAATCCGACGTACCGGAATATATGGCCCGATCGACAAACAAATACTTCACCTCGGCGGGATCTCGCTGATGCCGATCTTCGATGCCCCAATTCGAAGGCAGCCACGGATTCGGAAATTCAAACGCGACGCGGCGATCACTGACGTGCGGCACGAGGCTGTAGCTCGCGCTCGTGGCCGCGGTTTCGGGAACCGACTGAAGCGCGGCGTTGAGCGCGCGCGCTCGTTCATCGCTACTCGAATCGATTCCTCTCACGAGATCAAACACGTTTTCATCGGCATGTATCGGCCACGCTCCTCGGCGGAAGGCACGCGTACCGGGCCCAACGCCATCGACACGGTACGCCCATAGCGTTGCGATCACCAGGGCCCCGACCATCGCGTATACGGCGACGTCACGCGTTCTGCTCCAACGCACCATCGCGGCGACCGCCTCAACCGTCGCCGCAGTAATCGCTACCAACGGCAATGCTGCATAGTGATATCGGTAGTCGTAGGTGAACGATTGCGCGCTAATGACGTTGATGATCAGCATCGGAATGCCGATCAACAACGCATCGAATCGCAAGAAGGGAACCACAACCAGCGACGGACTGAACATCGACCAGTAATACGTTCGCCGAGCAGGGCCAAACAGTTTCGTTGCCGTATGCGAACGGCCGGGATGAACGACCAAGTTTTTGATCACCTCAAACGGCGAGGTTCCGAGCTCACCGAAAAATTCCTTCGTATAAAACGCGGCATCGCCGCCATTACGCCAAGGGATGAGCAGCTTGTTGACTGCGAGATACCACGCGGCTGCGCCAACAACGACAGTGATCCCGCGCCGCCACTCTTTGCGAAAGCACAACAAGATTCCCAGAATGGCAACTGCAGTCGCCATGTCCTCTTTGCAAAAGATCGCTACGACGAGCGCCGGCCACATCACCTTCCAACGGTTCGTGCGCAACGCCCAATACGCAAATAACAGCGGGGCAATCGAAAACGAATCGGGATGGAACTGTTCCCAAACAAGCCAGCCGGAGGTTGGATGCAAAAGGTAGACCCCCGCAAGCGCCACACCAAGCCATCGAGCCGCGTGAGATCGAATGAGATCCCTCGCGATGAGATACACCGCGATCGCGCCCGAAGCTTGCCCGACAACTCCGGCAAAGGTGAGAAACCGCGGGCCCCAACCAAGCCAATACCCCGGCGCAAACAGGTACAAGATGAACGTGGCGTGATGGCCAAACACGTCGATGCCGCGGGTGGTCATAAACGGGGTTTTGAAGTTCGCGACGAGCCAAGTTGCCTGGTCATAGATACCGAGATCGAAACCAAACGTTCCGAAACGGTCCTGGCGAAGGGCCGCGAGCCTCCCAAAAATGACAATCCACGTGAGAACAACAACGCCGAGGGCCGCAACCGGTTTTGGGCGCCACCGAAGCGAAGATTGCGGCGGAACAGCCATACCAGAAGGTACTCCGTGTTGACCATCGGCATCGTTCGGAACCCAACGTGGGCGCCCGGTATCCGTGCGGGCCAAGGCTGCCGCGGAGTTCCGGACAATTGGGTAACCGACTGCTCCCTGGATAGGTTTGCCCGATGGAGCCGGCCTCAGCGCGCCGGCGGCGGAGATCCATCGACTGGACTCATCGCGACTCGGGATGCAAGCAAGACCCGTACGCGTCCGCCGCACGAAATCCGCGACAACCGTCGCGAGGCTCGGCGCGCCTGATCTCTTTCGTCGCCGCGGCGCTGCTCGGCGTCGGTGCCTTGAACGGGACATTTGCTCGACCCGCTACTGCCGCCGACGCTCGCGCGAATCTCGCCGCAGTTCGTCAACGAATCGACGCGATCGCGAATCAATATTTCGCGGCGCAGAACCAATCCAAAGCACTCACCGCGCAACTGGAAGATCTCCGGCGCACAATTGCCGCTACGAACGCAGACATCAACGCAACCCGCCAGATCGCCGTTGCCGCAGCCGCAAGCATGTACCGCTCCCAATCGAGTGGGTACGCCCGAGCTCCCGTTGCAACGACCGCACTCGACGACGCGCGCGCCGCGCTCTTCGCGCAAGAAGCCAACAGTCGAAATTTCGAGATCATCAACCGCTACATACGATCGTTGGCATCGCTTTCGAACTCCGAACAATCGTTAACGCGACGCCAGCACGAAGCGGACCTACTCACCAAGACCTTGCGGCAACAAGCCGGGCAACTCGATAACGAACTACGAGCCGCACAACGCAGCTACAACGATCTGCTCGCGGCACAAGCACGCGCACTCGCGGCCGCGCAGTCCTCCACGAGCGCCGCGAATACCGGCCGCTCCGGAGGCGGGCCTAGCGCCACAACAAACAGCGCAGCGACGAACATAACGACTGGCCGAACGACTCCGGCAACAACTCCGGCAACACCTTCCACCAGCCCCACGCCTCCACCGCCTCCCCCCGGAGCGAACGGCCACCACAACGATCCCTTTTTGAGCTGTGTTCGCCAACGAGAAAGCCGTGGCATTTACGCCGCAGTCAATCCCGGTGGTTACTACGGCGCCTACCAATTTGGACCCCGCACCTGGGACATCACAGCATCGCACGCCGGCCGCCCGCAGCTCATTGGCGTGCGGCCCGATCACGCTGCACCCTGGGATCAAGATGAACTGGCCTGGACGCTGTACCAATGGCAAGGCAAAGGTCCGTGGGGTGGGCACTGCCCGTAGCGGCGAGCCAGGCCATTTCGTAGTTTTTAAGGAGCAATGCAAGGGATTCCGTCGCTCTAACGGTAAAATTCTGCGAAATCACTTGCCAAGACCCCGGTCGACGGCCCAACATGCGCATGACTACTACCCAGGAGCAGCACCGTGGCAAAGGCGAACTACATCGGCGGCAAAGCAATCCCAGCCGCGAACGGAGCCACCGACTCCGTGGTGAATCCGGCGACCGGCGAGGTCATCGACGAAGTCGCGCGTTCTGGCGCGGGCGAAGTTGACCAGGCCGTCGCCGCCGCCGCCGAGGCGTTTCCGGGATGGGCAGCGAAGACGCCGCGGGAGCGCAGCGAGGCCCTACTCGCACTCGCGCAGGTCATCGAAGACAACGTGGATGAGCTCTCCGAAATTGAGATGCGCAACTGCGGCAAACCCAAATCGATCATCGGTATCGAGATGGATCTCTCCGCCGACAACTTGCGATTTTTCGCCGGTGCGTGCCGCAATATGGAAGGCAAAGCTGCCGCCGAATATCTCGAAGGCCACACGTCGTTTCTGCGCCGCGACCCTCTAGGTGTTGTCGCGGGTATCGCGCCTTGGAACTACCCACTCAATATGGCGGTGTGGAAATTCGGTCCCGCGATCGCGACCGGAAACACGGTTGTGTTGAAACCGTCAGAGCTCACGCCGCTTTCATCATTGCGATTCGCGGAACTGACTGAAGGCATCTTGCCTCCGGGCGTGTTCAACGTCGTGACCGGTCAGGGGGCATCCGCGGGGGACGCGATTGTGCGCCACCCGCTCGTGCGATTGGTCTCGGTCACTGGCGACGTCAACACTGGCAAGCTCATCGCGCGCAACGCGGCGGATTCATTAAAACGAGTGCACCTCGAACTCGGAGGTAAAGCACCCGTGATCGTCTTCGACGATGCCGATATCGATGCCGTGGTTACCGCGCTCAGTGAGGGCGCTTACTACAACTCGGGCCAGGACTGCACGGCACCGTGCCGGGTCATTGCGAGCGCAAAAGCCTTTGAATCATTGGTTCCTGCGCTCACCGAAGCAGTAGGAGCGATCAACGTTGGTGATCCATTCGATGAAGATGTCGCGATGGGTCCAGTCATCTCCGCAAAGCAACAAGCGCGCGTCGCGGGGATGGTTGCCCGTGCTGCCGAAAGCGGTGCGGAAATAACGGTCGGTGGTGCCTCCCTCGATCGCCCCGGTTACTACTTCGCACCTTCCGTGGTGGTGAACCCGGCGCAGGATTCTGAAATCGTGCAACGCGAAGTATTTGGCCCAGTCGTTTCGGTACAACGATTCACCGACGAAGACCAAGCCATCGCCTGGGGCAACGATGTGGACTACGGGCTCTCGGCATCGGTATGGACCAACGATGTCGGCCGCGCCATGCGCATGACCCGAGCATTGCAATACGGATGCGTATGGGTGAACCAACACATCATGATCACCAGCGAAATGCCCCACGGAGGTTTTAAGAATTCCGGCTACGGAAAAGACATGAGCGCCTACGCGCTTGAGCACTACACCGAACTCAAACACGTCATGATAAAGCACTGATTTCTGCGCCTGCTTGTTGAATTGGTCGGTCGACTCGCCTCGCTCCGCTTCGGCGCCCTTCGGGACGCTTCCTCCAACATCCACGCACAATCCTCCGCACACCGCGTGAACAAGACCAACTAACAAAGGACAAATGGATGTCTGTAGACATCGAACGATTAAATGCTCGGGCTCGCGAAATTGCGAGTATCGAAACCGAAAAACTCATCGAACGCACACCGACCTCAAAGCAGTGGTACCACCGCGCGTTGAAATCGATGCCAATGGGTGTCGGCTCATCCTTCCAACAAGGCGACCCGTACCCGATGTACCTCAGCCACGGCAAGGGATCGCAGGTTTGGGATGTCGACGGACACCAATACCTCGATACCCATGGTGGTTTTGGGTGCATGGTGATCGGCCACGCACACCCGATCGTTGCGGAAGCAATAAGTCGAGCCGCGCACAGCGGCACGCATTTCGCGGCGCCAACTCCCGATGCGGTCGAACTTGCCGAAGAAATATGTGACCGCTACGACATGGAACAAGTGCGATTCTGTAACTCCGGCACCGAAGCGACCATGCACGCAATTCGTATCGCGCGGGCGCACACCGGGCGCGATCACATCATCAAAATCGAGGGTAGCTACCACGGCCACCACGACACCGTGATGTTCTCAGTGGTTCCCGGCGCCGACGTGCTCGGTGGGCGCGACCAGCCCGCCACGACGCCAATGTCTCTCGGAACTCCGAAGTGGCTCGCGGAATACACCCATGTGGTGCCGTTCAACGACCTCACCGTGTTGACGAAGTTGCTCGAAGACCGCGGCACCGACATGGCCTGTTTGATTCTCGAACCCGTGATGATGAACATCGGCACGGTGCTTCCGGACCCTGGCTATCTCCAAGGGTTGAAGAATGTTTTGCAAAAACACGGCGTGGTGTTGATCTACGACGAAGTCAAAACCGGAACGTCGCTCGCGCGCGGCGGCGCCGGCGATCGCTTTGGCGTTCGCCCGGATCTCACGTGTCTTGCGAAGGCCACTTTCGGGGGAACCCCCGGTGCGGCCTTTGGCGGCGATGGCGAGATCATGAGCACGATTCTGCGAGGCGCTGCCCAACAAGGCACATTCAACGGCAACCCGCTGGTCGCTGCGGCTGGGCTGGCAACGTTGCGCGATGTGCTCACTGCGGATGCGTACAAATATTTCGACACGCTGGGCACACGTATGGCCCAGGGTTGCCAGAAGGCAATCGACGAATACGGCATGCCCGCCCACACCGTTGACCTCGGCGCCAAAGGGTGCGTGTCGTATCGCCCGACGCCGTTGAGGAACTACCGCGATTTCCTTGATACCAACGTGGAGCTCTACGGCGCTTCGTATCCCTGGATGGTGAACCGAGGATTGTTCATGACGCCCGGCGATGAGGAACAATGGACATTGTCGGTGCAACACACCGAAGCAGATGTCGACCATTACGTGAATACGTTTGCCGATCTTTGCGCTGAACTTACTCGTTAGAGGTTTTGATGGCGTCGTCGCGTGCTCGCAATTCGGTGAACGACAACGGCGATCGTCGCCGATCGGATTTCACCACACTCGACGACGCTGACAAAGCCCTCATTGAACTTCTGCAACGCGACGGTCGCACTCCCTATACGAGGCTCGCCGAATCGGTTGGGCTCTCCGAAGCTGCAGTACGCCAACGTGTGCAGCGGCTCATCGATAGCAACGTTGTGCAGATCGTTGCGGTGACCGACCCATTGAAGCTCGGCTTTCGACGCCAAGCCATGATTGGCATCCGCACTGAAGGCGATATCACAACCGTTGCCGAAGCCCTCGCCGCAATGAGCGAGATCGACTACCTCGTCTATACCTCGGGTCGGTTCGATCTCCTCGCCGAAATGGTCTGCGAAGACGACGAACATCTCCTCAACGTACTCAACCAACAAATCCGCAACATCCCTGGCGTTTCGAGTACAGAAACATTTGTGTACCTACGTCTACAGAAACAGACTTACACCTGGGGTGCCCGCTGAGCCCGAAAACTCCTCAAGAACCAGCCCATTTCTTGGATGAATTGGGGTCGACAGCTCGTGCCATGCCAGTAACCACGAACGCGGGCACCGCTACAAAACGTGCGGGTCGCTACATCAATTTCGAGACAATCGTGATCGCGATTTTCGTCGTCCTCAAGCTCATCTACATGTCGCGATCGGTCTTCGGGACGGGCCGGATTGGCCCGCGTATTCTTGAAGGCAACGATTCCGGTCTCTATATGCAGAGCGCCAATGCATCGATTTTCTCCAAGACTTTTTACGCGGCCCGAGGGCCACTGGGTTACCCGCTGCTCATCAAACTCCTGTTTCACAATTTGCGCGCCATCATCGTTGCTCAATCAATCATTTCGATTGCATCGTGGACGCTCATGGCTCGCGCAATGGCAGCGATCCCCAGCCGGCGGTGGTTAGGCAAGGGGCTGATGGCTGCGCTGCTGGCAATCGCGTTGTCGGCGCCCGCCCTCATCTGGGACGCGGGAATCCTCACGGAATCGCTTTCGGTTTCGCTCTTCGTCTTGATGCTCGGCTTGGGCATCCAACTCGTAACTGAACCGCGCCGATATTCATTCGGGCTCTTCATCTTGGCGACGGCCTACGCAGCGGTGACTCGCGATACCAACGCGATGTTCGCCGCGGTGTTCGGTTTTGCCGCGATCGTCGGCTTAGTGCTGCGCCGCGGCCCACGACGGAAGTTAATGATTTTGGCCGTTGTGGGCCTTGCATCGGCGACAATCGCGATGACATTTTCGGCAATGGCGCAACGCTCCTACTGGCCCCTCAACGAGACGATCACGATTCGTATCGTTGGCGACCCGGACGCGCGCCAAGAATTTGTGCGCGCGGGAATGCCGAACGACTACGCAACCGATTTACTCAACCGCGATTACGGCGTCTATAGCGACGCGTTCGTGGGCAACGATCCGATATTCCGGCCACTGCGAACTTGGATCGATCGCAAAGGCCGCACGACGTACGTGAAATACCTTTTGACCCATCCTCGTTACGTGGTCACGAAACCATGGCCGCAAAGGGATTTTCTCCTCAGTCCGCAGTTCGTGTCGCTCGCAAACTATTTCGGGATGACCCCAGACACGATCACCAGCACGATCGGCGGCTTTGGATCACCGAACCTGCCGCGCGTCTTCGAATGGTGGCTCGCAATCGTGATTCTCGGGCTTGGAGCTGTCGTGGTTCGCTCGCGCGGGCGCGCTTTGTTCGTTCGCAGTCTGATCTTCGGGTTGCTGCTCTTCGTGATTCCCCACGCACTGTTGGTGTACCACGCCGACGCGTTAGAAATCGGCCGTCACAGTGTGACGCTGTCCGTGCAGGCCCACATCGCCGCATGGGTTGCTAGCGCGATCGTCGTCGATCAGGTGATGAACTTGTTTACACGCGGACAACCCAGGAAAGCACGCTTGTAGCTGGCTGTACACCGCGCGACCGAAGCGCTATTGAGAATCGGCTGGTGTTTGCGCCGCAGGCGCTTCCGGCATTGCGTCTTCGAGTGCCACCAGATCGCGCGTCGAAGTTGCGGCTGCTTTGTTTGCTTGTTGCAACGTTGCGAACACTTCTTCGCGGTGCACATCTACTGAACGCGGGGCACGAATGCCCAACCGCACTTGATCGCCACGGACTTCTAAAACGGTCACGACAATGTCGTGACCGATCATGATGCTTTGGTTAGCGCGTCGTGTGAGTACGAGCACGGGTCCTCCCTTCCTTGGTTTGGGCTACCGAGCCCACCACAGAGTACATACACCGGAGACCCGTGTCATGTGTATCCGAGGAATTTGAGGAATTACGCGGAATAACTCCGCCCGCGAGCTATGCGCACGAACTACGCGGCGCGAGCGAGTGGCGCCTGCGCGCCGTACGCGGCATGCGGCAGCACTGCTTGGCACGCTTCGCACGTGCGATCGTTTACGACGATCGGGCCGAGAAGATTCACGGTCGCGTCTTGCGGTCGATCGCTCAAGGTCACGATGCACAACACAATCGCGTCCGTAGGATCCAATAACGACAGACGCTGCGCTGTCGATTTGTCGAGCTCGAATTCGTATTCTGGATAGAACACAAATGGTGAGATGACTACGAAGCCAACGTCGGAATCGTCGATAGACGTCATCAACATGAACGGACTGTCTTGCTTGCCCCATTGCGACATCACAAAATCGTGCAGGTGAGGAAACCCTGGCAATCCGGCCGCGAAATGCAACGAAGCCGTGATCGACGGAGTTGGGTTGAGCAACGAGCTGTGCGACATGAGACTCACTTCAAGAAATCGGCAAGGGTCGGCTGAATAACTTTGGCAGTACTTTGCAACGCGGCTTGATACGCAACTTGTCGAAGCTGCATTTCCACCAACGCCTTCGGCAGATCGAGATCTTCAACGCCGGAGAGTTGCTGCTTGAGGCTCACAGCACCAGAATCGTTGCGGCTCTTCATCGCATCGATTCGTTGGGTCCGTGCACCAATCTCTGCGAGGCGCGTCTGCACAATCGTGGTGCGCGCGTCGAGGTTCGTCACCTGAGCGTCGATCGCGACACCGTTGCCCGCACGGACTGCGGTGGCCAGGTTCGTGATATTCGTGAAGAGATCCGAACCGTTCGGGCCGAATACAGCATCACCGGTCACATTGATTTGTACCTGTTCGCCGGGCGCCACGGTGCGTTCGACCGCATTGCTCGTACCGAGGAAATTTCCCGACGTGTCGTACGCGGCGGTGTTCGCCGTTCCCGCGAAGATCGCACGGCCCGAGTATTTCGTGTTGGCCAACCCGATCATCGTGGCTCGAATCTGGTCGAGCTGAGCACCGATTGCATCGCGTTCGGTCTGCGAAAGTGCCCCGTTTTGGGCCTGAATTGAAAGATCGCGTGCCTGGTGCGTCGCTGTAACGACCATGCCGAGGGTGTCGTCGGCGGTGTTCAGCCATGCGGTGGCGTCGTCAATGTTGCTCGAGATCTGCGCATTGCGATCCACATCCGAGCGGAGGCGCAACGCAGTCGCAGCGCCAACCGGATCGTCCGACGGTTTCGTGATGCGGCGATTCGATGAGATCTGATTTTGAGTTTCTTGGAGCCGCGCCAACGTCTCTTGCATGTTCGACGTAGTACGCCGAGCAAGCGACTGTTGCGTGACTCGATAGTTAGACGAAACCATGGATCACCTCATCGACCGACTAGGCCGGTTCTGTTAACCAATGTGTCGAGCATTTGGTCGATCGTGGTCATAAAACGCGCGGAAGCTTCGTACGCGTGTTGGTATTGCACCATCGAGACCATTTCTTCATCAGTGTTCACGCCCGAAACCGACTCGCGCGCGTTGTCGATTTGATCGGCGGCCTTGGATTGAATGTCCAGACGCCGTTGCGAGCTCTGCGACTCCACGCCCAAACTCACGACCATCTGGTGGTAGAGCGCTTGCGCACCATTCGATGCCGTAGCGAGATCGCCGATCTTCAATGCGATGGAGCCATCAAGCACACCGGCGCCCGAAGCGGCAGCGGCAATGTTGTTGATATTGGTTCCGATATTCGCGGACACCGCAAAATCAGTCGCGCTCGTCGCATCAAAGAACTTGCGGCCGCTCACACCATCGAGACCACTACCCGTGACGTGCAGCGCATTGACGTCATCGCGCAATTTGAGCGCGACTGCATCGAGCGACGCGGAGAAGGTGGGGATCGTCGCATTCACGATACCGAGCAAGCCGCCGATTTCACCACCAGTCACCGTGGCCACGTGATTACTTCCCACCCAGGCAATCGATGGGTTCGGGCCAGTCGTGTCGACCTTGAGCGCCAACGAGGAGTCGCCGTTGACCAAAGACGTACCACCCAACAAAACATTCACTTGGCCGTCGGCGCCGGGCCGAACCGTCACACCAATCTTGTCCGCGAGTTGCGTGACCAATGCATCGCGCTGATCGAGAAGATCATTTGGGCTCAACCCAGCAGTCGTGGCGCTGCGAATCGCGCCGTTCAGCTTCGCAATGTTGGCCGCCATGGTATTGACCTCGGAAGTCAACGAATCGAGTTCACCAATGGAATCAGTACGCATTTGCGCAAGGCCATTCGCCGCAGTGTTGATTGTTTTCGCAAGCGTCGTTGCGCGTTCCAACAATTGTTGGCGCGCCGCAGGATCTCCGGGGTGGTTGGCAACATCATCCCACCCACTCATAAAGTCCGACATCGACTTCGCGATCGACAGGTCACTCGGTTCATTGAACAGCGATTCGATTTGCGCCAACGACGTGTTCGCACGCGACAAGTTGCCCGAATCACCGTGCTCCAGCGCGGCGCGAATCTCAAGAAACGAATCTCTAAATCGTGTAATACCCGTAACGTTTACTCCGCCACCGGCATCAAGGCCGCCAGACCAAAACGTTCCGGTCGTCGGCCCACCAACACTTTGCATGTCGACGCGTTGGCGAGAGTAGCCCTGGGTGTTTACATTGGAAATGTTGTTGCCCGTCACCTCAAGGCCGCGTCGTTGCGCGTATAAGCCGCTCAATGCGACATTGAGGCTCGAAAAATCGCTCATCGGTTCCGGTGCCTACATCGCACTGTCGAAGAGGCGATTGCCGAGGCCGCGTTCGGTGCTCTGACCCGTTGGCGAGTAGGCCGCTGGCTCTTGTTCGCCAAGTGCAGCAAGCGCATCACGCGTCGCGGCTTGACCGCGATTGAGCATGTCGCGGTTCGATTTCGCGACGCTGTCGATTTCGAGAGTGAGTTCCATCAAGGCGTTGCGGTGTTCGCTAAAGATCAGATCCCATGGCGCCGGAGCATGCTCAGACAACTCACGCAACGTCGCGCTTTCGGTACTGCCCATCACGCGCGCAAGTGCATCGACGTGTACGGCACGATCGAGCTCCATGCGCTTGATCTCGCCTAACACCGCCTCAACTTCGCGGGTGGCGTGTTGCAACCAGCGAGTACGGCCCGAAGCCAACACCAGTTGTTCTTCTTCGAGCTTGAACATCAAGAGTTCAAGCAACTGGCGTTCTCGCCACAAAATATTCGACACTTCGCCGAGCTCTGCTTGCATGGCCGCTCTTTCGAAAATTGGCTATCGCCATCTCATCGACAGAAACTGACCAACTCCGAGAAGTTCAGGCGACGAGGCCTAACGCCACCGCCGCGCCCAGCGCCTCACTGCGGCTATTCACGCCGAGCTTCGCGTAAAGCCGAATCAAATGGGATTTCACCGTAGCAACCGAAAGGCAAAGCGACTCCGCGATTTCTCGATTCGTGCAGCCCTGCGTCAAAAACAGGAGCATTTCGCGCTCTCGCGCGGAAAGTGACGAAGCCGCGCCCGTGCCTTCTCGCACATCAATCACCGCAACAACAGTTCCCGCAAGCTCACGAGTCAGCGTGGGAGCAATAAAACGCTCGCCTTGCAAAACCGCCGATATTGCGTGCTGCAATTCCACGACGGACGCTGAGCGGCGCAAGACCCCATCCGCGCCAGCAGCAAGTAGACCCGCAATATCGTGGCGTTCGGCCAAAGGCGCAAGCACAAGGACCAGCGGGGCCGGCATTGGGGCTTTCAGTAACGCAACCGTCATCGCCAGATCGGCATCGAGCAGCGATCCGACGATCACCAACTTCGGTTCGAGATACAGGCAATCAATCGCCTCGCGGCTCGTTTGGACTTCGGCACAACAAACAAGTTCCAGCGCCTCGAGCTGCGCCGCGATACCTGACCGAAACAACGCCAACTGATCGGCGATCACAACGGATCGGACAGGCGACGTTTGGTTCACGCAGTGAGGTTAACGACTCCGACCACCACCGTACGCGTCAATTCATCGCAAATACCGCAACATTCAATCACCGACAGTGATTCAACCCAGTGGTCATATCAAGACCGGACGGCAAATTCGCCGAAGCATTTTTTACCAACGACCATAGGGGGTCTCGAAAGCAATGAAGACACAAACCATCGACGCCAATCGTCTCCAGTTTGAAGAAAAACTGGTTCGCGAAAATCTGCCGCTCGTCGGCTACGTAGTGACCGAAGTCGCGCACCGTGTGCCCGGCCACGTAGCTCGCAACGATTTGGTATCCGCCGGAATGCTTGGCCTTGCCCAAGCTGCCCGCAGCTTCGATCCAGAACGCGGCATCGCATTCGACCGATTCGCATCAACCCGCATCCGCGGCGCCTTACTCGATGAACTCCGAGGCCGCGACTGGGCAAGCCGTTCGGTGCGCGCAAAGGCCCGCACGATGCAACACGCAACCGAAGAACTCACCGCCAAACTCGGTCGCACACCAACGAACAACGAAGTCGCCGAAGTACTCAACATCGACCCAGAGATCGTGCACAAACTCGTCGATGATGTGCACCGCGCGACCGTACTCAACTACGAATCGCTCGCAGTCGACGGTGACGCAGAATCGTTCATCGCCATGGCATCCATGGACAGCCCAGAAGACGCCATCGTTGACCGCGAACGCAAAGCATTTCTCACCGACGCCGTTGCCGCGCTCCCGGAACGCCTTCGCCTCGTAGTGATTGGCTACTTCTTCGAAGAACGCTCAATGCAAGACCTCGCCGACGAACTCGGCGTCTCTGAAAGCCGCGTCTCACAACTGCGCGCCGAAGCACTCATCTTGTTAAAAGACGGAATGAACAGCCAGCTCGCACCCGACCAGATCGAAGATGAAGCTCGCCCGAACGGCCGCGTCGCCCGCCGCAAAGCCGCGTACTATGCGCAAATCGCGACATCATCGACCTACGCGGCACGCCTCGACAGCGACCCCGAACGAGTCCAAGACAAAGCCGCCCGCCTCGACAGCATCAGACTCGCGGGCTGAATTTGCTGGTTGGATTGGTCGCTCGACTCAGCTTGCTCCGCTGCGCCGCCCTTCGGGACGCTCACTCCTGTTTGGATTGGTCGCTCGACTCAGCTTGCTCCGCTGCGCCGCCCTTCGGGACGCTCACTCCTGGTTCGGTATCAACCGTTTGTGAATTGGGTGTAGGTGCGGCAGGGTTGACCGCGCAGGCCTGGGCAGGGCGGCAACGCTGACGGCGCAAGTTTGCCGACGCCCGGGATCACCGGGAGCACAATGTTTGCGGCTGTAATCCCACCGAGACCGACACTCACATCAACAGGGTGGCTGTACTGCAAGACATCGAACTTCCACGCGGGGCGCGTCCCGCCGGGGACGTTGATGATGATCCGCACCCGCGACCCAGCATGGAAGATATGCGCAAACGGCATGAGTTCAACTGACAATGGTGTCAGCGAACCATCGGCCGGCAGCATTTGTGCATCAACCTCACGGTGCGTCGGGACTGCTCGAAACGCGTTCGATTGCGTGAGATCAAGTTTGCGATGAGACGCCCTCAACCAACCGGTTTGCACATAATACTCAGAACCATCCGAACGAACTTCCGACAACGTGACCTGAAGATCAACATCTGGAACTGCCGCGCCGATGGAAAGATCCAAACGACCGGTTCCAGCCATCACCGTCGTTTCCTTCAGTGGCGGACTTACGTAACTCACCGCATCATTGTTCGCGGGTGCTGGCCAATTCAGCTGCGGAAGCCCAACCCACAACTGGCTCGTGCTGCCACCGAACGTCGTGGCTTGGCCGTCGCCGCTGTAGTTGTAATGGTCGACGGTTTGCGCACCTTGCGGTGCCGAAGTCAACGCACCGCCGGATGACAAATACCATTTGGCTGCGCGTGTGTTCTTCGGCGGCCACGAGCTAAACGAAGTTTCGAAGGTCGGGCAGGGCGCGCCGATCGCAACTTGCGGGCAACCAGCACCGTTTTCGAACAACACGCGAACTTGCGGCTCGGCTTCATATTGGGCGAGCACTTGCGAATAGCTCTGCGTCGCAGGATCAAAACGATCCGCGGGGAACTGCTGCACCGGGCCAAAAACGCTGGTGAAAAATGACGGACCAGCCGCACGGAACCCTGCGGGGAGCTGCGGCACGCGCCGAGCTACATAGAGCTCAATGAATTCATACCAGCGTACCAATACCTCGGCGCTCAACGATTCGGTGTGATTGCCGTTGATGAGCGTGAATTTCGCGTGCGGGGACTTTGAGAATCGATTGAGCATGTTCGCGAAATGCGGGCCAGTCTGTTCGTCGTCCCAGGCGCCCGCGAGAAATACCGGAACGTTGATGCGATTCACAAACGAGGCCGGGGCCAACGCATCCATGTTCTTCAACGCCTGCCAGTTGTTGCTCACTACTTGCTGCGCGGGTTCGTACCACTTCGCTTGCTGCGTCGCGAGTTGCAAGACATCAGGCATTTGCGAACGCAACGCCTGATTGGCCAAACATGTCGTGTCGCCGTTGTTAATACGGGTACCGGCCCAGCCTTGGCCACTAGCCGGTGCCGCCTGACCATCGTGTTGGCGATCCGCAGCCCAACTCGTGGCGAAACCGCTATTCAAAATGCCGCCGGGATACAACGTTCCGCGGTACGTATCGTCGATCACCGAAAGTGGAGCAATCGCAGCGAGATGCGGCGGCGCAGTTTGGCCAACGAACAACTGCGAAATTCCCGGATACGAAATTCCGACCATGCCCACTTTGTTGTGCAGCACCCAGGGTTGCGAGCCAACGGTTTCGATAACGTCGTAGCCGTCTTGGCTCTGTAAGTTCTCAAAGAATTGAAACGCGCCGCCGCTGCAACCAGTGCCACGGATGTTCACGCCTACCGTCGCGTACCCAAGCGTGGACGACAACAGTGTCGCGGGCTGGGGGCTATTGGGATCCGCGGGGCTGTAGCCCGAATATTCAACAACTGTCGGGTAGGGGCCCTTATCAATGGGGCCAGGGAGCCGGACCATGATTGAGAGCTGCGTGCCGTCGCGAGTCGTGAGGTACTGGTATCCATCAACAAGCGTTTGCGATGTATACAACGACGTCGGTGGACGTTCGTCGTCGCGCAGCACGTGTACCGCTGAGGATCGCACCGCATTCGCGCCCGAGCCAACTTCGACGACGTAACCATCACCCGGAGCCACGTTGCGAAAAATGAGCGAGCCCTGGGCATCAGTAGTCGAGTTTGCGACCACTGCATTGTTGCGCAGGAGTTGCGCGGCCGTCGTGGGTGATGCACCGGTGAACCACACTTGGCGCGCACTGCCGTGCGCAATCAAGCCGCTTGCCTGACTTCCTGAACCCACCGTCGGCAAAGCACTGCACGCGCTCGTGATGACTGCAAGCGCAGTCAGAGCTCGCAAAGAAACGCGAAATCGCATGATCGGAGTGCTCCCATACCTGGATGAATCGGACAAGTCATCCTAATACATGCGGGTTCCACTTGTCATCTTTGTGAATTGTTCTCAACTCGCTTGACTCTGGTCCGAATGAGACAACGTTCGAAGCCGCATTTGGTGAGGACGGGAAAACAGCGCACCCCAAAACCGTGGGGCGTCGCGCAGATCATGGAGGAGACGCGCAGCTATGCGTATTAACCAGAACATTGCGGCGTTTAACGCCTACCGCAACCTGAGCATGACGAACGCAGGACTCAGCAAGAGCCTTGAGAAGTTGTCGTCGGGTTACCGGATCAACCGTGCCGCCGATGACGCGTCCGGCTTGGTCATTAGCCAAAGCTTGCGTGCGCAGGTGAGTGGTTTGAAAGTCGCGACTCGTAACGCCCAAGACGGTGTGAGTGTCGTGCAAACCGCTGAAGGTGCGCTCAACGAAGTGCACTCAATGCTGAACCGCATGCGTGACCTTTCAGTCCAGGCCGCGAACACCGGCTCAACTGACGCGACCGCAGCTGGTGCCGCCCAATCCGAAATCGATGCGTTGGCTTCGGAAATCACCCGGGTCTCACAACAGACCAAGTTTGGTAGCAACACGTTGCTCGATGGTGCCTTCACCAAAGAGTTCCAGATCGGTGCAAACGCCGGCGAGAAACTCACGGTCAGCCTGGGTACGTCGTTGAACGCTTCTGCGCTCGGCGTTTCCGGCCTCGGCCTGGCTTCGGGCGCTTCGGCCTCTGCTGCGATCACCGCGATCGATACTGCGATCCAGACCGTCTCCACGACCCGTGCATCGCTCGGTGCGTTCCAGAACCGGTTCGAATCAGTCATCAACAACTTGCAGGTCGCTACGGAAAACCTTTCCGCTTCGGAAAGCCGTATCCGCGACACGGATATGGCATCAGAAATGGTGAACTTCACCAAACACCAAATCCTGCTGCAAGCCGGTACCTCGATGCTCGCCCAAGCAAACCAGATTCCCCAGAGCGTCCTGCGCCTCATCCAATAGGGAGTAGTCGCTCCTGAAGCAGCCGCAAAAGGGCCGCAAAAGACAAGCACGTTTTCCCGTCGAGTTACGGCGTCCCTTTCGGGGCGCCGTAACTCGTTGTGAGGTAGTTTTGCCGCAACGATTCACCGAGGCAACGGCCTCCGGACAAAGGAATGCGGCATGGACACTCGCGACAAGCTCTACATCGATGGCAGCTGGATTGCATCGACCGGTACTGGGTCAATTGATGTGATTGGTGCGGCGACCGAGACGGTGATCGGAACGATCCCTGCGGGAACCGCGGCCGATGTGGACAAGGCCGTCGCGGCGGCCGAAGCCGCCCTGGTTGAGTGGAGTGCAAAACCAGTTGAGGAGCGGGCAAAGTTTGTGCAGCTGCTTGCCGAAGGTCTCGCTGCTCGTTCGGCGGAAATTGCCTCGACGATTTCGGCCGAAGTTGGTATGCCAGTGTTTTGGTCCGGGATGATCCAAGCAGGATTGCCCCAGGCCGTGATGGGCAGTTACGTCGAGATTGCCAAGACCTACAAGTTCGAAGAAGAACTCGGCTCGACCCTCGTGGTGAAGGAACCAATTGGTGTGGTCGGTTGCATCACGCCTTGGAACTACCCATTGCACCAGACGGTCGCGAAGGTCGCACCGGCATTGGTCGCGGGTTGCACGATCGTGCTGAAGCCGAGTGAGGTCGCGCCACTGAACGCCTTCATCCTCGCGGAAATCATGGACGACGCGGGCGTTCCCGCGGGAGTGTTCAACTTGGTGACTGGTGATGGTCCGACGGTTGGTGAAGCGATCGCTTCGCACCCAGGTGTGAACATGGTTTCGTTCACTGGTTCGACCCGGGCAGGAAAGCGCGTCAGCGAACTCGCCGCCCAAACCGTTAAGCGCGTCGCGCTGGAGCTTGGTGGCAAGTCGCCGTTTGTCATCCTTCCGGGCCTCACCGACGAACAGCTCGATACCGCGGTTGGTGCCGGTTTGGGCTCGTGCTACATGAACGCGGGCCAAACGTGCATCGCGTGGACGCGCATGCTTGTGCCTCGCGACCAACACGACACGATTGTTGCCAAAGTCAAAGCCGCAGCCGAAACGTTCGCGTTGGGCGACCCCGCAGACCCAGGTCACATGGGCCTTGGGCCATTGATTTCAGAACTTCAACGTGATCGCGTTCGGGCCTACATCAACAAAGGTATCGAAGAAGGCGCGACGTTGGTCACCGGTGGGCCAGAAGCTCCCGACGAATTCCCGACCGGCTATTACGTAAAACCAACCGTATTTGCGAACGTTTCGAACACGATGACGATCGCCCGCGAAGAAATCTTCGGGCCGGTCTTATCGATCATTCCGTATGACGGAGTTGAAGATGCGATTGCGATCGCGAACGACACGGTCTACGGGCTACATGCAGGCGTGTTCGGCCCAGACAACGAATCCGCGACCAAAGTCGCGCGTCGTTTGCAAGCCGGCCAGGTCGATATCAACGGCCAGAAATTCAATCCGGTTGCGCCGTTCGGTGGTTACAAGCAATCGGGGAACTCCCGCGAGCTCGGCGAATACGGTCTCGACGAATTCCTCGAAATCAAAGCACTGAACTGTTGAATTGGTCGGTCGACTCGGCATGCTCGGCTGCGCCGCACTTCGGGATGCTCCCTTCTTGTTGAATTAGCTCGCCCCAAACTTTGGCCCGCCCGTCGTCACAGACACGGGCGGGCCTTTTGCAACGAGTCAACAAGCTTGTTCTTGTCACAATGCACATCGTGTCTTTACCAAATATTTAAGTTCACGGAACGTGATTTCCGATACCTCTTTTAGCGACTCCCAGTGAGAAAGGCACACCCGTCGAGAGGCGGGGCCGCAAAGCTACGGAGCCAAACCGGGCCCGACACAACGTTGTGTTGGGCGCGACGGCGAGCCGAGCTACCGAGGGATTTCGCCCCGGATTTTCGGGGGAGCCGCCTGCAAACCAAGGCCAACCCGACATCCGAAAGGTACGCATCCATGAATGCTCTCACTGCTATTGCGCGGCGTCGCCACGACCACGGCGATCAACAAGACCAACAGGGTTTTACCCTGATCGAGTTGATGGTGGTCGTGTTGATTATCGCCATCTTGATTGCGATCGCGATCCCGACATTCCTCGGTGCTCGTTCGCGAGCCCAAGACCGAGCGGCAGAATCCAGTCTCCGCAACGGCCTTACCTCTGCAAAAACCATTTTCACAGATCAAGAGGATTACACCCAAGCTACGGGGGTTGCCCTCAAGGCGGTAGAGCCGTCGTTGACCTTCAACGGAACCAACGTCGCAGCGACTGCTGCATCGACGGGGCAAAATGATGTATCCGTCAGTTCGACCACCGCGACGAAAATAGCAATGGCGGCATGGTCTAAGTCCGGTACTTGCTTCTTCATTGCCGACGATTCGCAAGCTGGTGGAACGACCTTCGGTTCGACCCCGAATGCAACGTCTACATCGTGTACCGCAACGGCGACTCCGTCGTCTGGTTGGAAGTCCAGCTGGTAGCCGCCAGCTGAGCTGAGCGGGCGCCGGCAACTACACAGACAAACAAGTGGGCTCGGGAGGTGCAACGCCACCCGAGCCCACTTGTTGTCGGCCGGATTCAGATGTTCGAAGCAATGAGGTTGTTGACGACCCGAGAGGTGACACTATGCAAAATATCTGTGAAGCCACACCGCGTGTCCTTCGAATCAGTTGCAACCAACCGATTGGGTATCGATGGTTAGCCAGTGCGCAGTCGGTACCGTTGGCGTCGTGCGTCTCTTTGTTTGCGGTGCGGTCGACCAATGAACGCAGGAATTGTTGCGGTCATCAGCGCGCTCTTTGGATTACCGATCGGCTCGTTTCTCAACGTCGTGATTTGGCGCATCCCGCTCGAAGAATCCGTGGTACAGCCAGCGTCGCACTGCCCGGGTTGCGATCAGCCAATCAAGCCGTACGACAACATTCCGGTCGTTTCGTGGCTGTTGTTGCGCGGCAAATGTCGGAACTGCCACACGAACATCAACATTCGGTATCCGCTCGTGGAAGCCTTCACCGCGATCGCGTTTGCAGTGGTCGGCGCGCGCTTCGCCGATTCGATTGTGGTCGTGGCGTTGCTGGTACTGACCGCTTCGCTCATCGCGTTGTGCGCGATCGATATCGAACACTTCTTGTTGCCAAATCGAATTGTGTATCCAACCGGTTTCATGGTTGTTCCGCTCTTTGGACTCGCAGCGGCTGTCGATCATCAGTGGAGTTCGTTGGGGCGCGCGGCGCTCGGCGGCTTGATCGCTTTTGCAGGCTTTTACGCGATCTGGTTTGCGGCGCCCAAAGCGATGGGTTTTGGCGATGTCCGATTGTCGTTCATCCTCGGCTTCGCCGCGGCGTACTTCGGGTGGGGTGTGCTCGGGATGTCGTTGTTCTTGCCGTTTCTCTTGGGCTCCATCGGCGGGATCGCGTTGGCGGCGCCGATCGTGTTGATTCCGATGGCCGCGGGTGCTGCCGTCGGCTACGCAAACGGAGCCGGCGTGATGGAGAAGTATCAGGGGCAGGCTCCGACGAATCCCACGGCGGCCCGGGTCATGGTCGCGGTTGTGTTCGGCGTGCTCGCGGGTTCGGTGGTGTATCTGGTGCTCTCCGCGTTGAAGCGTGTCGAGCGCGGGCGCCATATCCCGTTTGGGCCGTATCTGGCCGCGGGATCACTGATCGCTATCTACGCTCATGGAGTCAGTTTGTAGGCTTTCACTCCTTTTGCGGGCTCTATGACCGTTATTGTCGGTGTTGCCAGTGTTGGCAAACAACAGCCCAGATGTTTAAGTTGACGTTTGTTACTAATGAGCTCTACTGTGGCCATAGTTGATGGGGAAGGAGAGGTCTTGGCTACTGATCACCAATTACTGACGGTCCGTGAAGTCGCCGAGACCATGCGCGTTTCGACGATGACGGTCTACCGTCTCATCCGAGACGGCAATATGGCTGCGATTCGGGTGGGCAAACACTTTCGCCTCCGCACCGAAGACGTCCAGGCGTATCTCAATGCCCAAAGGGTGAATATGCGGGCTGGATCTGTGCCGGCCGATTCGCTCGCAACGAGCAGCGGGGGGAACCCGTGGCCCGCCGTCTAATCGGACTCGATATTGGCACCAACGCGATTGCCGTCGCTGAGGTCGTCGCCGGTGATCCGCCACGCCTGACTGCTTTCGGCCAAGTTGCGTTGCCCCGCGACGCAATGCGCGAAGGCGAAGTCGCCCAAGATGCTGCGGTCACCGAAGCGCTGAAACGGCTCCGCTCCGAAGTCGGTATTCGCAAAGCTCCAGTTCGCCTCGGGATCGCGAGCCCGCGATTGGTGGTGCGCCAAATCGAAATGCCGGTGATGTCGCGCTCGGATCTCGCGGGTGCGTTGCGATTCCAGATCCAAGACCTCATCCCGATTCCGGCAGATGAAGCGGTGGTTGATTTCGCGATCCTCGATGAATTCACTCCGGTTGCAGGTGGTGCTCACTCGCCCGGCGATGCTGATCCAGTGATGCGGGTGTTGTTGGCCGCGGCGCAGCGCAGCTCGGTGTTGCGTTTGATCGAAGTAGTTGAAGCCGCGGGATTGCCCGTGGAGTCGGTTGATCTGATCCCACTCGCATTGGTTCGCAGTTTGGCCACAACAATTGCGGGCGGCGGTGGTGCCGAAGGCATCGTCAGCATCGGTGGAGGAGTAACGAGTGTTGTTGTGCACGAGGCTGGCGCGCCGCGTTTTGTGCGGGTGTTGGGTACCGGCGGACGCGCGCTCACAGATGCAATCGTTGCCTCGCTCGAATCCTCGCCCGACGTCGCGGAGTCTTTGAAACGCCAAATCGGTATCGTTGAAGACGATGCAGTGAACCAAGCGCGTACCGCCACCGAACGCCCGCTGAGCGCCTTGCTCGATGAAATTCGTAGCTCGCTCGATTACTACCGCAACCAACCCGGAGCTTCGCGACTTGAACGCGTGCAGCTCACGGGTGGCGGCGCGCAAATGCACGGTGTGCGTGAACGGCTGAGCACGCTGCTCGGAGTGCCGGTGGAGCGCGGCGCGCCACGCAGCCGGTTGACCGTGGACGACATCGGATTCACAATCGATGAACTCCCTCGGCTTGATCCGTATCTTGGAGCCGCGGTTGGGCTTGCAATGGGAGCCACTGACCGCACACCTGCGATTAACTTGTTGCCCGAGCACGATTCCAAACGCGAAGCTACGTGGATCTCGGGCAAAACTTTGGTCGCTGCCGTTGGCGCCGCTGCACTCATAACCGCGTTGGCAGTGCCGACGGTCCAAAAACGCAGCGAAGCAAACGATTCCAACTTCCGCGCCGCAACCCAAGAAAAAGCGAATCGCCAAACCCAAACCCAGATCGATGCGTTAGCTGCGCAAGCCGCAGTCCAGGACCGACTCAAAGGCCTCACTGCACAAGTGAGTGGCGCGCTCGCAACGGACGTTTCCTGGGCCGCGTTGCTGAATGAGATCGCGCGCACGATGCCGAACAACGTGTGGCTGACGGGGCTCCAAGGTTCCCTGATATCCGCGGTGCCTTCCAACGCGGCGCGCGCTACCAAAGTCGCGGTGTCGAGTTTCGCGGGGTCAATAACGTTCACCGTTTCGGGCCTGGACTACGTGGCCGTCGCGGACTGGTTGCGCCGAATTGGCCAGATGCCGGCGTTTTCGAATTTATGGGTTCCGCAAGCGCAGCAGTCGCAACTTGGTGGACGAACCATCGTCACCTTTCAGTCGAGCGCCTCACTCACCGAGACCGCGAAATCGGATCGCGCAACCAAGCTCGGGAGCGCAAAATGAAAGCACGCATCATCGCCGTTTGCGTTTTGGTGCTCGTCGTCGTGGTCATCGCATGGAACGCGATCTTCTACGGGCCCGCGGGCGACGCTGCGGACAAGGCAAAGCAGCGCGAAGTCGCGGCGGCGCAAGCGCGAACGCAGCTCACCGCGCAGCTCAAAGCTTTGCAGGATGTCGCGGCAAAAGGCCCGGAATTTCAGGCGAAAATCGACACGTTGAGCCGAGCGGTTCCGCTAACTCCTGATCTTGAAGGCTTCACTCGCAGCGCAAACGATCTCAAGACCAAAACTGGAATCGATTGGGTGTCGGTGCAAAACGCAGTGCCGTCGTCGGGAGCTGGGCTCTCCGAAATCAAGATGCAGATCATCGTTTCGGGTGGTTATTACCAAATCCTTGATTACCTCACGCGCCTCCAACAACTGCGAAGGATCGTGGTGATCGACGGCATCAATATCACTGTCGGTAGCGACGATTCGCCAAGCAGTAGCGGTGCGTCGAGCGCGACTCCAACCACCAAAGCGAAGACCTCCGGTGGCGCGCCAAACCTGACTGTGAGCTTGTCCGCTCGGATGTTTACCCAAGCGCCACCAGCGGACGCGGGGACCGGAACGAAGAACAGAATCGGCACCACGCCGACTCCGACCGCGGCGGCGACCGGCGGCGCCGCTCCCGCGACTCCAACCATTCCTGGAGGTGCGAACTGATGGCTGTCCACGAACGAAAACGGCTTGCGGTATTGGGTGTGATCTTGGGTCTCGTCCTAGCGGGATTCGTTGCGAAGACGTTTTTGGTGAAGGACAACTCGAACAGCTCGCGTTCAAGCGCGCAACCCACGAATCCTTTTGTGCCTCATCTCAACGGGTCGTCGACGACTTCGCCGATCGTACCCGGCACTCCTGCCGGCAGCGGTAAGCCAACAACGAGCGCGAGCACGACACCCAAAACGGTGCCGGTCTACGCCAACAAGAATCCGTTCGAGCCAGTAATCCAAGCTGTGCCCGATCGATCGTCAACAACTTCGGGACCCTCGACAACCACGCCAACCACGACCTCCGGCCCGACGACTACGACCACTTCGAGCGTGACTACCTCGACCACATCCAGTAGCCATCCCAGCACCGGACAAGTCGTGCGGCTCATCGATGTGTACCGGACGCCCGGCGGCAAGACCAATGCCCAAATCCGAGTGGGAGCGAGTGTGTATCGCGTTGGTGTGCATTCCGTGTTCGGCAAAGGCAACGCGTTTCGCGTCGTGAGTTTGGATCTGACCAGAAAATTTGGTTGCGGCCAATTCTTGTTTGGGGATTCAGTGTTTCGCTTGTGCGAAGGCCAACAAATAACCAAATGACAAAGATGCTTCGGTCTTGTATCGCGCTGCGTAATCTGGCTCCGTGTTGCGCTACTTAACTTCTGGTGAGTCACATGGTCCCGCGTTGATGGTGACCATGGAAGGGCTGCCAGCTGGCTTGCCGCTGGTCGTAGAAGATCTCAATATTGAATTGGGGCGCCGCCGTCTGGGTTATGGCCGCGGTCCGCGCATGCGTTTCGAAGCGGATGAAGTCGAGTTCATGGGCGGAGTACGCCACGGTCGCACGATTGGTTCACCGGTATCGGTATTGATCCACAATTCGGAGTGGAAGACGGGCAAATGGGAATCCGAAATGAGTGCGGCGCCGGGGGCTACGGCCAAGCCGCTGACCCAACCGCGGCCCGGCCACGCGGATCTCGCCGGGATGCAAAAATACGGATTTACCGATGCTCGCGATGTGCTGGAGCGGGCGTCGGCGCGTGAGACTGCCGCGCGAGTTGTCGCCGGCGCGATTGCGAAGCGGTTGCTTTCCCATCTCGATGTTGCCGTGTTGTCGCACGTCGTGCAGCTTGGAGCGGCCAAAACGAGCTCGGATACTCCACGACCAAAGCCCGCCGACCTCGCACGGATTGATGCATCAGAAGTGCGTTGCTTTGATGAAACCGTCGAAGCCGAAATGATCGCGCAGATCAAAGCGGCCGCGAAGCTCGGCGACAGTCTCGGTGGCGTGATCGAGATACTCGCCTACGGCGCACCGGTTGGTTTGGGATCACATGTGCATTGGGATCGCCGCCTCGATGGCATGCTGGCCCAAGCGCTCATGAGTATTCAAGCCATGAAAGGCGTTGAACTCGGCGAAGGATTTACCGTTGCGGGAGTGCGGGGCTCCGAAGCCCACGACGCGATCCATTGGGATGAAACTGCTGGCTACGTGCGCGAGTCCGCGCGCGCGGGGGGTATCGAAGGCGGGATGAGTACCGGCGAAGTGATGATCGCTCGTGTTGCAATGAAGCCACTCGCGACCTTGAACCGTCCCACGCTCGCAACGGTCGATGTCATCACAAAAGAGTCCACGGTTTCATTCAAGGAACGCACGGATGTCACTGCCGTGCCTGCCGCAGGTGTTGTCGGCGAAACGATGATGGCGCTGGTGCTGGCTCAAGAAGTGCTCCGGAAATTTGGTGGCGATTCCCTCGACGAGCTGCTGCGAAACTTTCGCGGCTACCAGGACACGCTGAAGCCGTAATGGTCGCGTGTCACTTGGTGCTGATCGGCATGATGGGGAGCGGGAAATCAACCGTAGGACAGCACTGCGCGGCGGAACTGAGCTTCGAGTTTTGCGACACCGACGATGTCATCGCGGCCAGTAGCGCGATGACGATCCCTGAGATTTTCGCGGCGTACGGTGAAGCCGAATTTCGGCGGCGCGAAGTCAACGCGGTGCGTGATATCGCACGGTCAAACACTGCGCACGTCGTGGCGTGTGGAGGCGGTGTTGCGCTCGATCCCGCGAATCGCACCGCGCTGCGCGCACGCGGCTTCGTGGTGTGGCTCGACGCAACTCCCGAGGCCCTCGCGTCTCGGGTCGGCGATGGCCACGGCCGTCCCTTGCTCGCCACGGGAGACCCGCTAGCCACCTTGCAGCGCCTCGCCGAACTGCGATCCGATGCCTACGAACGCGCCGCGCATCTAAGAATTGACACGACGCACAAGGACCGCAATACGGTGATCGAAGAAGTCATCCAGGCCTTTCGACACGAGGAATTCCATGCCAGTTGAAGCCCGCCCGACTACTCCAGCCGAATTGCGCAACGTCAAATTCAAAAGTGGCGTCCGCGGGTATGGCGCACAAGAAGTCGAAGCGATGTTGTTGAGCGCCGCGAGTGCTATTGAGCACCTATTGCGCGATCCCGCAGGTGCGAACGCGCAAGCCCGCGCCAACATTCGCGATTTGCGCAACGCCGAGTTACCGGACGTCTTTCGAGGTCTCAATCGCGACGACGTGAACGAGATGTGTGAGCGGGCCGCCGCGACAATCCAGCGACTATTGGCCAACGAAGCTCAATTGGAAAAGGCACGCCCCGCGGACCCTAAACCTGTAGTTACAAGCGAGCCGGCTGTTGCACCCGAGCCGGTGGCGCCCGTTGCGGCAGTTCGCGTTGCTCGGCCGTTGATCGGCTCCGGAACCGAGGGTCTTGGTGCTGTTGCTAGCCGGCAAAGTGTTCGCGTTGCCCTTGGGGCCCGCACGTATCACGTTGCCGTCGGCAACGACCCGACCGGCGAAGCGGTATCAGTGTTGCAAACCTACGGAGCGCGTAAAGCGGTTGTCGTTACGCAACCCTCGATACGCGCTACCGCGCAGCAGTACTGCGACGCGCTCAACGCGCACAATATTGAAACCGTGGTTGTCGAAATCGCGGACGGTGAGGCAGCAAAAACGCTTGTCACCGTTGATGATTTGTGTCGTCAGTTGGCGAAATTTGGCATCTTGCGCCGCGACGCGGTTCTGGCTGTCGGAGGCGGGGTGGTTGGTGATATCACCGGTTTCACCGCTTCGGTGTATTACCGCGGTATCGCGGTGGTGCAAGTCCCGACAACGTTGTTAGCCATGGTGGACGCGGCAATCGGGGGCAAGACCGCAGCGAATCTGCCGCAGGGCAAAAATCTGGTGGGAGCATTTCATCAACCGCTCGCGGTGCTGTGCGATCCGTGCGTGCTCGCGAGCCTGTCCGACCGCGAGTTTCGCTGCGGGCTGGGCGAGGTCTTGAAATACGCGCTGATGGGCGACGATCAATTGCTCGGGATTATTGCCGATGAGAGCGCTGCGCTGCTCGCACGCGAGCCAGACGTATTGCGTCGCGCCATTATTCGTTCCGCGGCAGTCAAAGCGCGGTTCGTGAGCGCGGATGAATTGGAACGCACGGGACTGCGTGAGCACCTCAACTACGGCCACACGCTTGCCCACGCGATTGAGACCGCGGGTGATCACGTTTTGGCGCACGGCGAAGCCGTCGCGGTGGGGCTCGTGTTCGCCGGAGCTTTAGCGAGCGCACTTGAGCGGGTGACCCCCGAAATTGCTGAGCAACATCGAGCGCTCGCGTTGTCGCTCGGCTTGCCGGTATCGGTGCCAGAAGGGTTGCGGCGCTCGGAACTGATCGAAATCATGCGGCGCGATAAAAAATCGGTCGGCGGGTTGCGATTTGTGTTGCAGGGCCCTAATGGTTTGGAACGGGTCGACGACCCTTCGCAGCTGGCGTTAGACGTCGCGCTCAACGCCGTGGGCGTAACCAACTAAGCTACAAAACTGTGCCGTCACGGAGCGCTTCCCGGATAGGTTCATGTCATGGCGACATTGTTATTGCTTTCGGGGCCAAATCTGAACTTGCTGGGTGATCGAGAGCCCGAGATTTACGGCACCACCACGCTGGCTGATCTTGTTGCTTCGGCCCGATCGACCGCAGAACAACTTGGATTCGATCTTGAACACGTCCAGAGCAATGCTGAGGGCGGGCTCATCGACGCGATTCACAACGCTCGCCATCGATGTGTAGCGATTGTGATCAATCCCGGAGCGTTCACGCATTACTCGTACGCGATCGCGGACGCTCTCGCGAGTTTCGATGGTCCGATCGTTGAGTTGCATCTCAGTAATACGCATCGTCGCGAACCGTGGCGCCACCGGTCGGTGATCACGCCTGTCGCTACCGGCGTCATTATGGGCTTCGGCGGCGATGGATATCCGATTGCCGTGCAGGTCGCCGTTGCGAAGGTCTTGGAGGCCACATCATGATCGATCTCAGCACCTTGGCACCGCTCGATATCGCCGCGCGCCTCCCGAAATTGCGCGCGCTCATTGCCGCGAGCGACTTTGATGCGCTGATCGTGAATCGGCTTCCGAACATTCGGTATCTCAGTGGCTTCACGGGCAGTGCCGCCACAATGTTGGTTCCGGCCGACGGCGATGTTCTGTTCCTGACCGACGGTCGCTACGGCGAACAATCCGCCGAACAACTCGAAGCGGCTGGGGTCGTTGCGCAACGTTCAATATTGACTGCCGCGAGCGCACAACTCGATGCGCTTGCCGACGCCATCGCGGCCGCGAACGTTGGCGTGCTTGGCGTTGAAGGTCACGGCATTACGTGGGATCAACAACGAAGTTACGACCAGCGGTTTCGTGGTACCAACCCGGCACTGACGATCGTGCCGTCCGGCACGATCGTGGAAGATCTGAGACGCATCAAAGACGACGGTGAAATCGATCGAATCCGCGCCGCGTGCGCAATCGCCGATGATGCATTTCAAGCACTGTTACCGCAACTCGCGAATGGCCTGACCGAACGAGCGTTTGCGATACAGCTCGAGTTTGGAATGAAACAGCGCGGCGCGAGTGCCAACAGTTTTGATCCGATTATCGCCAGCGGGCCGAATGGTGCGATGCCGCACGCTCGCCCCAGCGACCGTGTTATCGAACGCAACGAACTCATCGTGTGTGATTTCGGCTGCATCGTTGATGGCTACTGCTCGGACATGACCCGGACGGTGAGCGTCGGCGATCCCGGGCCCCAAGCGACTGCCTTGTACGACCTGGTTTTCGAAGCGCAAGCCGCGGGCCGTGATCTTGTGCGTGCTGGCGCTGAGCTCGTGGCCATCGACGCTGCGTGCCGCGACATCATCGCAGCTGCCGGAATGGGCGAACTGTTTTCGCACTCGACCGGCCACGGCGTCGGCATCGAGATCCACGAGGCACCTCGGGTTGCGGCAACTGCCTCTGGTATCGTTTTCGACCGCGATGTGGTTACGGTTGAACCTGGCGTTTATCGTCCGGGAGTCGGCGGTGTTCGCATCGAAGATACCGTCGTGGTCGGTCCAACCGGGTCCGTCTCACTCACCAATACGCCCAAAGGCCTCATCCTGTGAGCATTTCCAGCAACGATTTGAAAAACGGCGTCACCCTAAACTTGCCCGAAGGCTTGCTGACGGTCGTCGAATTCCAGCACGTCAAGCCGGGCAAAGGTGGCGCGTTCGTTCGCACGAAATTGAAGAACGCGCGAACCGGCCAAGTCCTGGACCGCACGTTTCGGGCTGGCGAAACGTTGGGGTTCGCCCAGATCGACAAACGCGAAATGCAGTACCTCTATCGTGAAGGCGACGAGATTGTCTTCATGGACAACGAAACCTACGACCAGATGCAAGTGCCGGCGAAGAACCTCGGCGAGTCCGGGTATTACGTCAAAGAAAACGACACCGTTGTCTTGGCGATGTTCAACGAAGAAATCATTGGCGTCGAACTTCCCGCGGCCGTCGAGCTCGTGATTAGCGAAACCGAACCTGGGGTGCAAGGCGATCGGGTGAGCGGTGCCCGCAAACCGGCGAAGCTCGAAACTGGCCTGACGGTGCAGGTGCCACTCTTTGTTGGGCCTGGCGAGAAAATCAAAGTCGATACTCGTACGGGCGAATATCTCAGTCGCGCCTGATGGCGTACCGCTCCACTCGCCGTGAAGCTCGCGAACGGGCACTGACACTCGCGTACGAGCTCGATCAGCGAGCAGTTTCGGCGCAGGATCTTCTCGATGGTTTACCGCTTCCTGCTGATGATTACGTGCAGACGTTGCTGCGCGGGGTCGATGCACATTCCGCGGAACTCGATGTATTGCTCAACGAGCATGCCAAAAACTGGTCGATAGATCGCATGCCGGTCATCGACCGCACCTTGTTGCGGCTAGCCACCTACGAGCTGGTCTACGAACCCGAATTGGCCACCGCAGTGGTCATCAACGAAGCGGTGGAACTGGCGAAGCAATACTCCACCAAAGACTCCGGCCGTTTTATCAACGGACTCTTGTCACGAATCGCGCAAGTGGTGCGCGAAATCCCGCTCGAATCTGCTGAAATCGAGTCGTGAGCGCTACTGCAACAATGGGCGAGACGATCACCCGCCCAGAGATCGATGAACAACTTGATGTCGCGGTCGATACCGATGCGCCGTGGATTGTATTGGTCTGGAACGACCCCGTGAACCTCATGACCTACGTGACGTACGTGTTGCAAAAGCTGTTCGGCTATTCCCGCAACAAGGCCGAATTGCTGATGTTGCAAGTACATCAAGAGGGAAAGGCCGTCGTGTCGAGTGGCGCACGCGCGCAAGCTGAGGGCGATGTCGCCAAACTGCACGCACACGGTTTATGGGCAACATTGCAACAGGACCGGTAAAGAATGGCATTGCGTTCTCAGTGGTTTTCGCGCGACCGATCGGGTGCCGTTCGCCTGCAATTGCGTGCCGACGAAGCCGCATTCCTGACCCAAGTCATCGGCGAATTGCGTGAAGCCCTGGCCCAACCCGCCGATAGCCCGCTGATGCAGCGACTGTTTCCTCGTGCGTACCTCGACCCCACTGAGGATGCCGCGGAGCGCGAGTACAGCATTTTGGTTAATGCTGATCTCTTGCGGGTTCGTCTCGACCGTACGCAAGCGATCCTGGATGTCTTGGAGCCCATTGCGCTGCGTCCGTCGACTGCCAAGGCCGTGAGCGTCGTGCTGACGGGCGAACAAGTCGGGGAGTGGATGGGCGCGGTCAACGATGCTCGCCTTGCGCTGGGTGTCGTCTTCGACGCGGATGAGGATCTCGACATCGACGACCTCGATCCGCAGGATCCACGTCGCTATGGCCTTGAGGTCTACGACCTACTGAGTTATTTCTTCAGTGAGCTCGTTGATGTGGCTGCGCTGTCGATGCCCAGCGAAGGCCTGGAATAGGCATCCTGGCCCGACGCGCGAGTCGAGCTTTGGCTCCGCGCGAACGAAAACGATCTTGGGGCGTACGCTTGGAGTGCCGATGACAGTTCCCAATGAGCGTGCCCCAATGAGCGTTGCAGGCGATACCGCAGACCGCCAGCACGGCGGCCATTTCGTCGCGCCCGAACTGAGTACGCCTACTCACGGCCTGCACGATCACGACCTGCACGATCACGATCATTCTCGGCACTTGGCGAGCGCCCGCCGTTCGGCCCTCGTGGTCGCGTTGGTACTCAACGTGGGGTTCTTCGGCCTCGAAATCGCTGGTGGAGTCCTGCTGCATTCGTTGGCGTTACTCGCGGATGGCGTGCACATGCTGAGCGATGTGGTTGCGTTGACCATCGCGCTTGGCGCGGCATCGCTGGCGAGTCGCCCCGCTACCGGCCGACACACGTTTGGGCTTGGTCGCGCTGAGGTACTCGCTGCGCTTGGCAACGCGGCGATTTTGCTTGCCGCTACTGGCTGGATTGGTTTCGTTGGGGCTCAGCGGCTTATTGCTGATTCGTCAACGACTGCTGTGGATGGTGGAGGAGTCGCGATTGTCGCGGCTATCGGATTGATCATCAACGTTGCGAGTGCAATCGTGCTCGCTCGCTCGGCACGAGGCAATCTCAATATGCGCGGCGCGTACGTCCACATGGCCACCGACGCCCTAGGAAGTGGTGCTGCACTAGTAGCCGGTATCGGCATCGTGGTGTGGTCGGCGCAGTGGCTTGATCCGATCGCTTCGATTGGAGTCGGTGCAGTCACGCTCGTTGCCGGTTGGCGCGTGCTGCGAGACGCAACCCACGTCTTGCTCGACGCCGCTCCGCAACATCTCGATACCGAAACGGTGAACGCCGCGATTTTAAATATTGCCCAGGTCACCGCAGTCCACCATGTGCACATCTGGACAATCGCGTCGGATCAGAGCGCGCTCAGCGCGCACGTTGTGTTGGCCGAGGAGCTTTCGCTTCACGATGCCCAGTTCGTCGGCGCCGAAATCAAAGCGCAATTGGCCCATCAATTCGATATCACCCACACAACGCTCGAACTCGAGTGTCACGACTGTGGGATTCTGAGCAGTGCCGATCACCCACACGATCAAATTGTCCAGGATCACGCTGCGCACCTTGTTTTGCCCTCGATGGAGAACCAATAGATGCAACTGCAATCAGTCGATGACGAGCCGCTATCGGCAATCACGTTGGCCGGTGCCGCGTTCGATGAAATGCGCAAAGTCATTCGCGGCAAGGACGACGCGATCCGTCTCGCGCTTGTCTCGGTGCTGAGCGGCAGTCATCTCCTCATTGAAGACACGCCCGGCACCGGCAAAACCTTGTTGGCCAAGACGCTCGCTGTCGCGTTGGGCGGGACATTTCGGCGCGTGCAATGCACTCCTGATCTCCTGCCGTCGGATCTCACAGGCACGTCGGTGTATTCACCCGCGAGTGGGGAGTGGTCGTTTCGAAGCGGACCCATTTTTGCGAACGTTGTACTCGCAGATGAACTCAATCGGGCGTCGCCGCGCACCCAAGCCGCACTGCTCGAACCCCTCGAAGAACTCCACGCGACGGTCGATGGCGAAACCCGTCGGCTGCCGGAGCCATTCATTTGCATCGCGACACAAAATCCGTACGGTTCCGCCGGCACCTTCCCACTGCCAGACAGCCAACTTGATCGTTTCGGAATTGTGTTGAGTTTGGGGTTGCCCGATCGCGATTCCGAACGCGAGATCCTCGTTGGTGCGGGCGGTGCCGACGCGTTCCGCGACGCTCGCGCGGTCTGTAAACCCGACCACATTGTTGCCGCAGTCCAAGAGATACGTGGAGTGCATATCGCGGCGCCGCTTTTGGAATACATCCTGGATCTTGTGGGCCAAACCCGAACCCACGCAGGTGTTGCACTTGGTGCCTCGCCCCGTGCTACTAAGGGGCTTCTGCGTGCCGCGCAGGCCCACGCGATCGTGAGCGGACGCACCTACGTTTCGCCGGATGATGTACAGGCGATTGCGGCCCCGGCACTTTCGCACCGGATGGGTTTGTTGAGCGGCTTCAATCTGGAATCGGGTGCTCAACTCGTGGGTGATGCGCTGAGCATCACGCCGGTTCCGCGTCCGTAGCGAACGCCCGAAGTTTCCCGCTGCGATGGCCCCCAGGATCACCTTAGAAGGACTTGAACATGGTCCCGTTCCGCCACCCGTCGCTCGTGCGGGCGCGGCGCCTCAATCATCGGTGGAGCCCGCGCCGCTTCCGACAGTTCGGCGGATACGGACGGGGCCAGGCGAATTTACGTTCGGAGCGTTGCTCTGGGCCGGCCTGGGTTTTTATTCGATTACGCAAGGTTTCGCGCAAGATCGATCGCAGTTGGTGCTGATCGCTGCAGTTTCGTTCGCCGTGTTGGCGATTGGTGTGGTCTGGCCAATGGTCGCGCTGCGAAGCGTGACCACTACCGCGACAACTCCCAGCGATGTGCAATGCGGCGGTCGATTTTCAGTTGGAGTGAGCGTTGCCGGCCGCACCCGCGCCGTGTTGCTCAGGGTCGTCGATTTCCAGTCGAGCTGGGTGCATTGCGATGCGCCCGATGTCGGCTCGATACCTGTGGTCGCACCCCATCGTGGGGTCCACCAGTCGGTGCTCGTCGAACTTACGTGCGGCGGGCCGCTCAATGTGTTTGTGCGGCACAAGGTCGTGTCTTGCCGGCTCGCCGCTCCGTTGTATATCGGCCCGGTGCCGATTCACGTTGCGGCGCATACGCAACCGGTCAGCGATGCTGCGATCACTGCCGCGAACCAAATGCCGCAGACCTCCGATGTTGTTCGATCGACCAGACCGTACGTAGCCGGCGACCCGGTGCGGTCGGTGCATTGGCCAACGACGGCGCGCACCGGACATCTCGTCGTTCGTGAATTCGAACCGCCGACACAGCTTGGCCTTGCGATCATCGTCGACTTGCGCGGTGGCGACTCGCGATCAGTCGAAGCCAGTGTGAGCCAAGCCGCAGGCGCGGCGCATTCGGTACTTGCAACTGGAGGGCGCTGCCTACTGGTGACCGCGAATCCGCGGGCTTCGGCGACCGTCGTGAACTCGTTGCTCAGCGTCCAACGAACCCTTGCCGCGGCGTCTCGCCAGGACCCAGGCCCCGCACCGACCGGTTGGCCAATATTGGTGATTGCATCATGACCCGCCCCGCCGCGCCGGCTGAATCTCGCACAGTTGTGCAGGTTGAATCTCGCACAGTTGTGCAGGCCAAACACCGAGCGTCGCTGCTCGGGCCATGGGGTGTGGTCGCCGTCATGCTGGGCGTTGCGATGGGCAGCGCAATCACCATCGGCACCGATCATGCGTCGTTGCCGCGCCCGATCGGGTTCGTTGCCGGCTTTTTAGTCGCGGCGCTCGGCGTCGGCGCGTTGCCTTCGCTGCCGACCCGTTCAGTGGTCGCGGTGATCCTGGCATTGGGTGGCATGGTGATGATTCGGCATCTCCAAATCGGTTCATCCGATGGAGCGCTTGTACTGGCCTTTTTGGTCGGCGGTGTGATTGCTCTGATGCTCTCAGAGCGAGCGAATGCCGTGAACAGTCCGCGGCTTGGCGAGCGCGTTTCGCCGTGGAAAGGCGCGCCGCGTTCAATCGCGATGGTGCTTGCGATGGTGCTGGTACTGGCGACATTGGTCGCGCCACTGGTCGAATCAGCGATGCACCAAGACGTGCGTACCGGTTCCAGTGGCGATCCGTTTGCAGATAGCAGTAGTCGATCATTGTTAACCGCATCGAAGGTCATGGACACGCACTCTCGTCCCCGTCTGTCGGATCGGATCGTGTTAACGGTGGATGCGCAACGTCCAGCATTTTGGCGTGGTTCGACCTTTGATCGATGGGACGGCGGTACCTGGACGAGCTCGACCCTCGATACACAACCGAGTGTGTTGGAAACCGTCACGCGCGGCTCCGCCAACGGCGATTGGCAACGCGTTGCTACGGATCCGTACGATCCCGCGGCTACCGACGGGGTCGCGAATCGCCAAACGTTCACGCTGGTCGCTCCTTACGCGAACATCATGTACGCAGCGCCGAGCGCAGCGCAGGTGCTCACTGATCGGCTCGGGTTTCAGTATTCCGATGGGTCATTGCGCGTTGCTCGACCGTTGGGCAAAGGCACGACCTACACCGTCGAAAGTCGAATGCCCAACGCCACCGCCGCTCGCATGCGAGCCGCGTCCAATGCTGCGTTGCCACCAGCTTTTACGACGACGGTAACCAATCCCGGGGTGATCTCGGCGCGGGTTCGCGCGCTGGCGCTCGACATCACCAGGAACGCGCGGACGAACTACGACAAAGTGCAAGCCATCACCGAATGGTTGGGTCGCAACACGACCTACTCGCTCAACGCGCCGCTACCGCCCAACGACAGCGGCGATACCGTCGACTATTTCTTGTTCGTTTCGAAACAAGGTTGGTGCGAACAAATTTCGAGTTCGCTCACCGTGCTTTCGCGCGCCGTCGGAATTCCCGCGAGAATCGCGACCGGTTTTGCTACCGGCGCCGCCGATCCGCTCACTGGCCGCTTTACCGTCCGCGAACGCGATGCGCATGCCTGGACCGAGGTGTACTTCGCCGGAATCGGTTGGCAGGGATTCGATCCAACTGCCGCGGTGCCGCTGGCTGGAGAACCGCCCGTGCCGCACTCGGCTTCGGATTGGTTTGCGGATCACGTAGTGGTGATTGTGATTGTTTTCGGAGTCGGCGCACTGTGCAGCTTGGCTGTGTGGCTGCTCCTTCAGCGGGTTCGGACGTTGCGGCGCCGGCGCGATGCGTCGTGGGCGGATCTCACGTTGGCCGAATTGGAAAAGCTCGGGGCAACCGTCAAGCGCCCCCGCCGGCTTTGGGAGACGCCAACGCAATACGCGGCGGTCCTCGCCGCCGCGTTCAATGTGCCGAAACTGCGAGCGGTCGGAGCTGAAATCGATGCCGCTGGTTTCGGGCCGGATCCCACCCCTGCCGCATCGATCCAAACCGCCTGCGAAACCACCCTCGCCTTCGCCGGAGCCCACAAACCCCGTATCCCACCAAGTGGTCAAATATGACCACTGGGTGGGAGCCAGAAGGTGCGAGGTAGGGGTATTTGGGGTATGGTGTTCGAAATCCCGCGTGAAGGGAGTCCTGTGAGGCTTCTACGAAGGAAACGATGACCCTGCCAAACGCGCCCGAGGGCGCAACCGAATCGAAGTCTGCAGCGAACGCCACCGGCGATAACGGTGGCGTTTTTGTTTCGCCAAAACAGGTCAGCAGCGACAAGATCATCGGCTTCGCCGACGGCAACGCGAACGCGGCGGTGTTGCGCAGCATTGTCTTTGATGCGCAAACCCTGAACCGTTCGATTACACGCATCGCCCACGAGATTGTGGAACGCAATCACGGCGCGCACGAGATTGTGTTGGTTGGCTTGTACTCGCGCGGCGTGGAGCTCGCGCAACGGCTTGCGGTTGCGATCGAGCGCTTTGAAAATGTTCGCCCCAATGTCGGCATGCTGGATGTTGCATTTTTCCGCGACGATATTGGGCTGCGCGCAGTATCACCGACGGGGCCAACCGAAGTTCCCGATGTGAGCGATCGAGTCGTGGTGCTCGTCGATGATGTCTTGTTCACTGGCCGTACGATTCGCGCTGCGCTCGACGCTATGAAAGATCTGGGCCGGCCCAAAGCGGTGCAGCTCGCGGTCTTGGTAGATCGAGGCCACCGCGAGCTTCCGATTCGCGCGGACTATGTAGGAAAGAACTTACCGACGAGTCTTGCCGAAGATGTTCGAGTTCGGTTAGGCGAAGTTGATGGTGGCGACGATGGCGTTGAATTGTGGGGACCAAAGGAGGGGCTGGCATGACGAAGCACCTATTGAGCATCGATGATCTCGGTGGCCGCGATGGCATCGAACGGATCCTTGATCTCAGCGAATCGTTTCTCGAAATCACTCGACGCGATATGCCGAAAGTTCCAGCCCTGCGCGCGAAGACAGTTGTGAGTTTGTTCTACGAAGATTCCACCCGTACCCGATTGTCGTTTGAAACCGCGGCGAAACGGTTGAGTGCGGACACCATGACATTTTCGGTAAGCACGTCGTCCGTCAAAAAGGGCGAGAGCCTGCTCGATACCGTCCAGACGATCGAAGCAATGGGAATCGACGCGATTGTGGTGCGCCATGGCGCGAGCGGCGCGCCGCAACAAGTCGCGCAATGGTCGAACGCGTCGGTGATCAACGCCGGCGACGGTCGCCATGAGCATCCGACGCAAGCCTTGTTGGATGCGTTCACACTGCGCAAACACCGAGGCCCATCGTTGGCGGGATTGAAGATGGTGATCGTTGGCGATATCCGCAATTCGCGAGTAGCCCGTAGCGACATAAAAATCTTCTCGGCACTTGGAGTGCAGATCACGCTGGTCGGCCCGAAAACGTTGATGCCCAATTCGATTGTGGGATGGCCAGTTACCGTCAGTCACGACCTTGATGAAGCGCTCATCGAAGCCGACGTTGTCTATTTGTTGCGGATCCAACATGAGCGTATCGGCGACGCCTTGTTTCCCAGCCTGCGCGAATACACCGCGCGTTGGGGGCTGACCGCGGAGCGGGCCGCTCGCTTGAAACCGGATGCGCTCGTGATGCATCCAGGGCCAATGAACCGCGGTATTGAAATTGCTAATGAGGTCGCTGATTCGCCGCGCTCGCTCGTAACCGAACAGGTTGCCAACGGAGTTGCGGTGCGCATGGCCGTTCTGTACGACCTACTGGGTACCGGAGGTCCCGTTGTCTAACGAAATCGTCATTCGTGGCGGAACGATCATTGATGCCACTACCGCGGGTAATCGCGCGGATGTCTTGATTCGAGACGGTGTGATTGCCGAGGTCGCTGAGCGCATCGCCACTCCTGCGGGTGCTCTCGAACTGGACGCGGACGGCTGCATTATCGCGCCTGGTTTCGTGGATATTCAAGTGCATTTTCGCGAACCCGGTCGAGAAGAATCAGAGACGATCGAAACGGGATCGCGTGCTGCGGCGCTTGGTGGTTGTACCGCGGTCGTGTGCATGCCGAACACCGATCCGCCGCTCGACGACGCCGCGGTTGTGCAAGCAGTGATCGCACGCGGCCGTGCGGTCGGGCTCGTGGACGTTCACCCTTCAGGATGCATCACTAAAGGCCGCGCCGGCGAACAGCTCGCGCCGATGGGGGAGATGTACGACCTCGGAGTTCGTATCTTCACCGACGACGGTGATTGCGTCGCCGATGCCCGCGTGATGCGACGCGCGTTTGAATATTCCACGGCGTTGCGCGGCGCGGTTATCGCGCAACACGCTGAAGATCCGTCGTTGGTGCGCGGCGGACACATGCACGAAGGCGAGTGGTCCGCGCGGCTGGGAATTCCGGGTCGGCCGAGTGCCGCGGAGGTCACGATCGTGGCGCGCGATCTCGAACTCGCGCGGCTTACTGGCGGGCGCTACCACGTCTTGCATCTTTCGACTGCGGGTGCGGCGCAATTGGTGCGCGAAGCAAAGCTCGAAGGCGTCCACGTGACTGCCGAATGCACTCCGCAACACATCACGCTCACCGATGCCGCATGCGAGCACTACGAATCCACGTTCAAGATGAACCCGCCGTTGCGCGGCGAAGAAGATCGCGCTGGCGTTTTTGCTGCGCTCGTCGATGGCACCATTGATGCGATCGCTACTGATCACGCTCCGCACGCTCCCGAGACCAAAGCGGTGCCGTTCGAAGAAGCGCCGCCAGGGATGCTCGGAGTCGAAACATCGTTTGCGGTCGCGTGCACGCAGCTCGTCGTGCCCGGCCATTTGAGCATGCAAAGCCTCTTAGCCCGAATGTCTTGGCAACCCGCGGCGATCGCGGGGCTCGATGCAGTGCAAGGGCGCCCGATCGCTGCTGGGGAACCTGCGAACATTTGCGTCATTGATGCGGAAACCCAATGGGTTCGCCACGCGTCCGATAGTGCAAGTAAAAGTCGCAATGATCCATGGGAAGGCCAAAAATTGACCGGACGAGTTCGTCACACCGTGCTGCGCGGCGCGGCCACCGTTATCAACGGAACTCCGCAACGGTGATCGGCGCAGCATGAAACGTATCGATGCACAACTTGTCCTTGCCGACGGTGAGACCTTTGAAGGCGAGCTGGTTGGCCATAGCCCGGAGTCTGGAATTGTGGCCGGCGAGGTTGTTTTCAACACCGCGCTCTCCGGATACCAAGAAATCATTTCGGACCCTTCGTACGCCGGCCAGATCATCACCTTTACGTATCCCCACATCGGCAACTACGGCTGCAATCCCTACGACGACGAAAGTAACGCCCCGCGTTGTCGCGGGGTCGTCGTTCGTGATTTGGCGCGCCACACGAGCAATTGGCGCGCCAAAGATGATCTGGACGCGTATCTACGGCGCCACAACATCTCGGGAATTACCGGTATTGATACTCGGCGACTCACGAAACATTTGCGGGAAGCCGGCGCGATGCCGGGAGCGTTCGGAACGGCTGCGCACGGCGACTTGATGTTGGCCGCCAAAACCGACGGCGGCACCGATGGTCAAGATCTCGCGAACGTTGTCACCACCAACGAGCCGTACACCGTTGGCGCTACGGATGCACCGTTTTATGTTGTGGCCTACGACTTTGGAATTAAAACTTCGATCGTGCGGCAATTGAGCGAAGCTGGTGTGCAAATCGAAGTGGTTCCTGCGAGTACGAGCGCGCTCGATGTGCTGGCTCGCGAACCCGACGGCGTGTTCTTATCGAACGGTCCGGGCGATCCCTCCGCGGTCACCGGTGCGATTGCCAACGTCCAGAATTTGCTGGGCGAAGTGCCGATGTTCGGTATTTGTCTCGGCCACCAAATCATGGCTTCGGCGCTCGGGGCACGCACATTCAAGCTCCGCTTTGGGCATCACGGTGGCAATCATCCCGTCCGGCATTTGAGCAGTGGCCGGGTTGAGATTACGAGTCAGAATCACAACTACGCAGTCCATGTCGACACCCTGCCGAGTGGCTCGGTTGTCACCCATCTCAACTTGAACGACGGCGACGTTGAAGGGGTCGCCAGCCCTGCGTTGCGAGCGTTTTCGGTGCAATATCACCCCGAAGCAGGCCCCGGGCCCCACGACGCGCGTTACCTATTCCAAGATTTCATCGAACTTATGAGAGAAACGGCCTAAGCGGTGCCCAGACGCGACGATATCCAGACGATCTTGTTGATCGGATCCGGTCCGATCGTGATCGGCCAAGCGTGTGAGTTCGATTATTCGGGTACCCAAGCGTGTCGTGTGCTGCGCGATGAGGGCTACCGAGTCGTGTTGGTGAATTCCAATCCGGCGACAATCATGACCGATCCAGATTTCGCGGACGCCACCTACGTTGAGCCGCTCGATGTAGCCACGCTCACAAGAATCATTGCGAAAGAACGGCCGCAGGCGTTGTTGCCAACGTTGGGTGGCCAGACTGCACTGAATCTCGCAATCGAATTGCACGAAGCCGGGGTACTCAAAGAATTCGACGTTGAACTCATCGGCGCGAAAGTAGAAGCAATCCAAACTGCCGAGGATCGGCAGTTGTTCAAAGTCGCGATGCAAGAAATCGGGTTAAACGTTCCGACATCGGGCACTGCATACACGCTTGAAGAATCGATGGTGGTCGCGACGCGCGTTGGGTATCCGGTGATCGTGCGTCCTTCCTTCATTCTCGGCGGAAGCGGTACGGGCATCGCGCACGACGCGGACGAAATGTATGGCATCGCCGCGCGCGGGCTGGATGCCAGCCCTATTTCAGAGATTCTGATCGAGCGGTCCGTGGTCGGCTGGAAAGAGTACGAACTCGAAGTCATGCGCGATCATGCGGATAACTGCGTGATTATTTGTTCGATCGAGAACTTCGACGCGATGGGTGTGCACACCGGCGAGTCGATCACGGTCGCGCCGGCGCAAACGTTGACCGACGTCGAGTATCAACACATGCGCGACGCTGCGATTGCTTGCATCCGTCGCATTGGCGTTGATACCGGCGGGTCCAACGTGCAGTTCGCGGTGAATCCGCGCGACGGTGAGATGATCGTCATCGAGATGAATCCGCGCGTCTCGCGCAGTTCCGCGTTGGCTTCGAAAGCAACGGGATTTCCGATCGCGAAGATTGCCGCGAAACTCGCGGTCGGTTACACGCTCGATGAAGTGCGCAACGACATCACGAAGGTAACTCCCGCGAGTTTCGAACCGACGATTGACTATGTCGTTACGAAATTTCCGCGGTGGGCCTTCGAGAAACTTCCGGGCGCGAGTCCGGTGCTCGGTACTCAGATGCAATCAGTCGGCGAAGTCATGGCGATCGGCCGTACGTTTACCGAATCACTCCAAAAGGCGATCCGTTCCTTAGAGACGGGGCGCGCGGGGCTGAACTGCGATCCCGGTGAAAAGGAATTCGATTCCGTTGAGGTCGATGAACTCGTGCGCCGAGCTTCGATTCCTACGCCGGACCGGATATTCGAAGTTGAAGCCGCGCTTCGCAAATATGCAGGCATTGATCGTTTGCATGAGATGACCGGCATTGATCCGTGGTTTTTGGATCAGCTGTTGCAGATTGTCGAGACGCGCGAAGAGCTTGCGCAACTTGGTCTCTCGGCAATGACCCGGCGGAGCTGGCGCCACGCGAAACGCATGGGCTTTTCGGATGCTCAGCTCGCGTATCTCTTCGGCTCCGATGAATCGACCATTCGTTCGGCTCGGTTGGAAGCGGGTGTGCGCGTCACCTACAAGACGGTCGATACCTGCGCGGCCGAGTTTGCCGCCGAGACGCCCTATCACTACGGCACCTACGAAGACACCGATGAAGTCGCTTCGCTTACCAAGCCTGCGGTCGTTATTCTCGGAAGCGGCCCGAACCGAATCGGCCAGGGCGTTGAGTTCGATTACTGCTGCGTACACGCCGCGTTTGCGCTCAGCGATGCCGGCTTCGAGACGGTGATGCACAACTGCAATCCCGAAACCGTCTCCACCGATTACGACACCAGCGACCGACTGTTTTTCGAACCACTCACGGCCGAGGATGTCCTCAATGTGTGCGAGTCGCTCAGTGCCGCGGGTGAATTGAAGGGCGTGATCGTGGCGCTCGGCGGCCAAACTCCGCTCAAGTTGTCGCACATACTCGATCAGGCCGGCTTCACAATCCTGGGAACGTCTCCCGACAGTATCGATCTTGCCGAAGACCGCGAACGATTCAACGATCTGTGCGAAAAGCTCGGTATCCCGCAACCTCCTGGCGCTATGGCCATCAGCGCGCAGGAGGCCGTGGAGGTCGCGCAGCGCATTGGGTATCCCGTGCTGGTACGCCCTTCGTACGTGCTTGGTGGGCGCGCGATGGAGATCGTTTACGACGACGTTGAGCTGCGGCGCGCTATGGCGGAACTCCTTCATACGGGTTCACTCGGCAAAGAGGGCGGCCTATCGGCTGAACGGCCTGCGTTGGTGGATCGCTTCTTGGAAGATGCCATCGAAGTGGATGTCGATGCCTTGCGCGATCACACTGGGGAAGTGCTGATCGGTGGCGTGATGGAACACATCGAAGAAGCAGGCGTACACAGTGGCGATTCTGCGTGCGCGCTACCTCCGCCGACATTGAGTACGGCGACGATCCAAACCCTCGAACACTTCACTATTCGTTTGGCGGAAGCGCTTTCGGTGATCGGTCCGATCAACGTGCAGTACGCAGTGAAAGACGATTTGGTCTACGTGCTCGAAGCGAATCCGCGCGCTAGTCGCACGATTCCGTTCGTAAGCAAAGCCACTGGTGTGCCGCTCGCGAAAGTTGCGGCGCGGCTCATGGTTGGAGCCACCCTCGCCGAGCTGCGCATTGAAGGTTTGTTGTGCCCGGCTGCGGAAGGCGGCCATATTGCCGTCAAAGAAGCGGTCTTGCCTTTCAACCGTTTTCCTGGTGTGGATACTGTGTTGGGGCCGGAGATGCGCTCGACCGGTGAAGTCATGGGTATCGATCGCAGCTTCGGGTTGGCGTTCGCCAAGAGTCAAGCCGGAGCGGGTAATCACCTCCCGATGACCGGAACGGTGTTCTTTTCGTTGGCGGACCGCGATAAAGAAGGTGGTTTACGTGCGGCGAACCGTTTTTCGCAGCTTGGCTTTTCGATCGCCGCAACCAGTGGAACTGCGGAGTTTTTGCGGAATCGCGGAGTCGTCGTAGAGACCGTTGTTGCCAAGGTTGGCGAAGAAGCAGGTGTGGATGCGGTGGAGCTGGTGCGCAGTGGCAAGGTCGATCTCATCGTGAATACGCCACGCGGGCGCGGGCCGCGAGCCGACGGTATGCATATCCGACGCGCCGCGATTTCATCGAAGGTCGCCTGCGTGACCACCGTTTCTGCGGCGTTCGCTGCGGCTCAGGGGATCGAAGCGATGGCTCATGGCGAACCTGATGTGCGGTCGCTCCAGGAATACCACCGCGACGGTCAGATGAACCTCGGTCTATGAAACGAATCGGGCGCCGCCCCGCAGACGCTGATTTGTCGGTGCGTTTGGGGCCGATTTCTTTGAAGAATCCGATTGTCGCGGCTTCGGGAACGTTCGGGTACGGCAGCGAATTTGCCGCGATCGCCCCAGCAGAATCGCTGGGTGCGGTTACGGTCAAATCGTTGGCGCATTTCGCGCACGATGGCAACGTTCCCTTGCGCACTACCGAGGCCTCCGGTGGCGGAATGCTCAACAGCGTCGGGCTTGCGGGCCCGGGTGTCGCGGCATGGATCGTTGAAGAACTACCGCGTTTGGAGGCGAGTGGGGCCACGATCTTCGTGTCGATCTGGGGCCGCACGATCGAAGATTACGCAGCAGCCGCGGCTCCGTTGCAAGCGTTGGGTAGGCGCATCGCCGCGATCGAAGTGAACTTAAGTTGCCCCAACTTGGGCGGCCACGAGATTTTTGCACAATCATGCGAACTGACCCGTTCGACGATCGCCGCCTGTGCGGATTCGGGTCCGGTGCCGATCTTCGCGAAGCTCACTGCCCAAGTCAGCGACATCGTGAGCATTGCGCGCAGTGCACTCGACGGTGGAGCATCTGGGCTCACGCTCATCAACACGTTGCCCGGACTGATGATCGATACGCGCACAAGACGCCCCAAGTTGGGCGCGGGTGGTGGCGGCCTCTCGGGCGCGCCAATTCACGCGGTTGCGTTGCGAACGGTGCGCGACGTTGCCGCAGCGCTTCCTGGCGTACCGATCATCGGTACCGGGGGAGTAAATCGTGCTGAGCACGCTGCGGCGATGATGCTCGCCGGAGCAAGTGCTGTCGGTGTTGGTACCGCGACGTTCGCGAACCCGCGGGCGACGACCGTGATCCGTGAGGAACTCGCGCGTTGGTGCGGCCGCAATGGAGTTACGAATGTGTCCGAAATCATTGGAGGATTGCAATGGCCGACCTGAATGGCAGCACCGTCGTCGCCGCGAGCGAAACCATAAAATCGCACCTCGCATTGGGGCTGGATTTTGATAATCGGGAAGTCGCGCTCGATCGCGCGCTGGCACTGCGCGAGTGGTTCGGCGTGGCCAAAGTGGGCCATGAACTGTACGCCGCGGCTGGCCCCTCGATCGTCGCGGAGCTTCGCGACATCGGTTACGAGGTGTTTCTCGATGCCAAACTCCACGACATCCCCAACACGGTGCGCAGCGCCGCTCGAGTGCTGGCGGGTTACGGCTTGGCGTATTTGAATTTTCATACCAGCGGTGGGAGAGCGATGCTCGAAGCGGGCATCGAAGGCGCGCTTGATGGCGCACAACGTGCCGGCCACCGCGCTCCGAAACTGCTCGGAGTTACGGTGCTCACCAGCGATTCGAATGTGAGCGCGTTCGATGAACGGCTGGATCTCGCGGCGGTCGCGGGTTGCGATGGTGTGGTGTGCAGTGCGCTTGAAGTCGCCACGGTCAAAGCCCGCCATCCGAAACTGGTCACGATGGTCCCTGGCATCCGCCTCGCAGGAAGCGACACCAACGATCAAGCGCGCGTGGCTACGCCGTACGACGCGATTCGAAACGGCGCCGACGTACTCGTGATCGTGAGGACGGTGCATCACGCGGCCGATCCATGTGCGGCTGCTGAACAAGTCTTTCGCGAAGTGACCGCCGCGCTCGATTAAGTGCCGCCCCGTCGTTCGCTAGGCCCGTTCGCTGGGCCCGTGCACTGGGCCCGTCGTTCGCTAGGCCCGTTCACGGGCCCAGTGCCGCGAGGGCGACTCAGGACACCCGCTAGTCCTCAGCTCGTGGCCAGGTCACCGTTACGGTGGTTCCCTCACCGACCTCAGATTCAATCGCGATCGTTCCGTTGCTCGCGGCGACAATGCCGTCCACCACGGACAAGCCGAGGCCGGTACCCATCCCTTGGGGTTTCGTGGTGAAGAACGGATCGAAGGCACGCTCCAGCGCGTGAACCGTCATTCCTGTGCCGGTGTCGGCAACGACTAATCGAACCACCGATGTTGACGGATCGGCTTCCAAAGCATCGACGAGCAGGGTGATCACTCCGCCCTGTTCAATCGCGTCGCGCGCGTTGATGACGAGGTTGAGTACCACCTGCTCGACTTGTCCACGATCCACGACGATCGGATGGGCTCCGGCCGCAATCGTGAAGGTCATGTCGCGGTCTCGGCCCAACGTTGCAGTCAGTAGTGATTTCATGCCTTCGACCACAACGCCAAGATCAAGTAGCTCGGCGGCGCCAACTTCGGCCCTACCGAATTGCAACAATCGTTGGGCCAGATTCGCAGCCACCGAGGCCGAATGTTGAATCTGTTGCAAATCCGCACGTTGTATTTCGCTGAGTTCGGAGCGATCCAACACCGCGGCGTAGTTCATCGTCACGGCCAGCAGATTCGTGAAATCATGGGCGACGCCCGCAGCGAGCCGGCCCGTGCTTTCAAGGCGCTGGGATTGGCGTAACCGAGCTTCGAGTGCCGCGCGGTCGCGTTCGGCTCGCGTCGCGGCGAGTTCGCGTTCGTGATCCAAGACGGCCTGTTGTGCGGCATGACGTTCACTGAGGTCTTCGATCGCGATCAGAATTCCTTCGTTGCCATCGTCGGTTTCTGCCGCGCTGGTCGCCCATGCCTGGGCCATGAACATCGTGCCGTCTTTGCGACGGATCTCCACTTCGTGGCTGAGCGTGCTGCCTGCGTGAATGCCGTCGGCGAGTGCTTGGCCGATCTGTGCGGCTCCACGCTTGCTCACGAGTTCCGTTGTCGGGACGGCCTGGATTTCGAGTGCGGAGTCGTAGCCCAACAGCCGCGCAAACGCGCCGTTCGCAATGATGCCGGTTTGGCCCGCGAGTACGTACGCACTCGGCATCGGGTGAGTCTCAAACAGGAATCGGAAACGGCGTTGTTGTTGAAGACGTCGCGAAACATCGCGAGCGTGAAATACGACTGCCTCGACGGCTGGATCGTTGAGGTAATTTGTTGCCACAATCTCGCAGGTGATCCAACCGCCAGTGGCATGCAACAACCGTCGTTCCTGCGGCGGTCGCTCGCCTCCCTGGGCGTTCGCTCGTACAAAGCGATCGAAGGCGATATCGCGTTCGTCGGGATGGATGATATCGAGAGCAGATGTTCCGATGATGTCGGTGGGTGCGATACCAAGGATGTTTTCGATTGCTTTGCTGGCGAATGTAATCGTGCCGAATGCATCAGTCGCGACGATCATGTCGGACGATCCGGCGAGGAGCGACTCGTAGTAGCGAACTTTGCGGGCGACTTCGCCGTCGGCATTGACGGTCGCGGTAACGTCGCGCGCCAAGGCCACAACTTCGTCTTCAGTTGCGAGGAGCCGAGCTTCGAAATGACGCGTGCCAGTGGGAAACGCGATTGTGTACTCGTAGATAACAAGCTGTTGGGTTTCCACGGCCCGCCGGACCATGGCCAGACCGCGGTCGCCATCAGGTCCCGGCATCACGTCGGTGATGCGCTGCCCGAGAAACGCGGCCGGGCTTGCGATCAGCATTTCGGGGCTGGTCGCGTTGTAATCGAGATATACGCCGTCGTGCGACATCCAAAAAATGAGATCCGGCGAAACAGTGAGTAGCGCCGCGCGGCGTCGCAACAACTCGCGATTGTCGTGTGTAGCTGCATCGTTCACGGGCGGTGAGGCTCCAATCATTGGATGCCTGAACGGTAACCGGCCGCGGGAGGAGTTTTGGGCAATACCGCACCGAAGCGCGAAAATCAAGGGCGGTCGCTCGGGAAAATGATCACCGGACTCGCTATTGTCTGGCCCGTTCACCTTCTTCGAAGGTGTCGCCCGTACGAGTTCGAAGGCGCGCACCAGTTTGTGAATGCGGAGTCCGCAAGGAATCTCGCATTTGTTCATTGGGGCTGCACCGGAGAATGTCCAGCCGTCCCAACATCTCTCAAGGAGTGTCGATGCCGACTCCGCCGCCGCAAACCCCAGAAGCTCGCGCCGCTGCGCTCGCCAAAGCTGCCATTTCGCGGCGGGTGCGTGCTGAGGCCAAGGACAAGCTCAAAATCGGTTCAATGAATCTGATGGAGCTGTTCGCCGCGAGCGATCTCGGCGACGAAGCCGGCGACATGCTCGCGAAGCTCAAGGTGGTGAGCGTGCTCGAATCGCTTCCCGGTGTGGGCAAGGTTCGCGCCCGCAAGCTGATGGAAGAACTCGAGATTAAAGAGAGCCGACGGGTTCGTGGCCTTGGTACGAACCAGCGCAAGGCGTTGCTCGAGCGCTTCCCGGACTAACCGGATTCGCTGCGGTCGACGCGCCTCTTGTTTCGATGACTCAACGTGGCTCGATCCTGGTGATTTCGGGGACGGGTGGGGCTGGCAAAGGCACGATCGTCGAGCGGCTCCGCGCCGAGCATCGCGAGCTGTGGTGGT
>JANYBW010000053.1 GCA_025360585.1 Actinomycetes bacterium
TCGCGAACAGCACTCCATGCCACGCGCCGTAGCCGCTCTGGTGGGCGTCTTGCCGCCCGTCGCTGATGCTGGCTGGGAATCCGACGGTGCCGGCGGTTTCGTTGTTGAGGTTGCGGGGCGGTCGGTAAGGCTTTGCTGGGCGCGTGAGGGCTGGCTGCGCGATGTGTTGCCTTTGTTGGTCGATGCGGCTCGTCGACCGGATGTGGTAGCGGCGCGGCGAATGTCAGCGGGAGCTCGCGAGGTGCTGGAGCGTGAGGGCATCGGATGGCTCGACGAGGAGGGCAATGCGGCGATCACGACCGATTCGCTCGTTGTGTCTCGTTTGGTTCCCGCGCTCCCGCGTCCCGAAGCCGCAACGCGTTGGACACCTTCGGTTGTTGCGGTGACTGAGGCGTTGATATGTGGCGTCGACGCGACGGTGTCAGCGATGAGCACCGCGACCGGGCTCTCAGCGGGGAGCTGCACCAACGCGCTTCGTGTTTTGAAGGACCTCGAATTGATATCTAGTAGTGCTGCGCGCGGTCGCGAATCCGCACGCCAGGTAACTGATATCGAGACCCTCATCGACGCTTACGCGGAAGTCGCCAAGGGGCTCGCTCCAAAAGTTTCGGTCACCGTGGGTGTGGCTTGGCGAGACGCGCTGACCGGGCTGTGCGGCCTCGGCGATCGTTGGGATGAACAGGGCGTCGCATGGGCAGCTACTGGTGTTGCCGCGGGCGCTGCGATCGCTCCGCTGCTCACGAATTTTGAGACTGCGGTTGTGTACGTAAACGGTAAGACGGTGCCCGATCTGGAAAGGATCGCAAAACGTGCGGACCTGAAACCGATCAAGGGTGGCCGCTTGACTATGCGACCCTTCCCTACTGTCGCGACACGCGAACTCGCGACAATCGTTGATGGTTTGCGGGTAGCGCCTTGGCCGCGGGTCTATGTCGATTTACGTGAGACCGGCGTGCGCGGTGAGGAAGCTGCCGAACATCTCAGGGAGGTATGTGTTGGTTGATGATGCGCCGCGGTCTCGATCGGCTCGCGCCGCCGCGGAATCTGCGCTGGTGTGCGTTGTTCATCACTATGGGACGAGACCCGAATTTGTGGTGCTTGGAGGATTGGTCCCAGATCTCCTTTGTGCCGACAGCGCGTTTCGTCACGCGGGGACAACCGATGTCGACGTGCAAGTCGATCTGGAAATCGCATGCGGCTCGACCAACACGAAACGACTCGAACTCGCGCTGCGAGCAGCTGCGTTTCATCCCGAGACGGATCTCGTGTGGCGTTGGGTCGCGGACTCGACGTTGAACAAGACGGTCGTGAAGTTCGAGTTGCTTGCCGATCTCGACGATCAACCCGCTCCCTCGACGATCACCTTCGATGAGTGCGACGATCTCGGTGCAGCGAACCTGCGCGGCACGGGATTTGCTGCGCGCGATATCGAGGTTCGGCGAATGAGCGCGGTCGTCGAAGGCATCGATCGGGAAGTGGAAATAAATGTTGCCGGTATCGCCGGGTTTCTTCTGGCGAAGACCGCGGCGGCATACTCGCGACGCAAACCGAAAGACTGGTACGACATCGCGTTCGTGCTGCTGCACAACGATGCGGGCGGCGTCGCCGAAGCCGCGAAGATTGTCCGAACGCGTTTTGGTGACCAACTCGTCGGGGCGATCCGCACCGCGCTCGATGACTTGAAAGCCAACTTTGCGGAACCTTCATCGCAGGGCGCTGAGGCATATCAGCGACAGATGCTCGTTGATCATCCTGATCTCGACGCTCTGGTTCTTCTCGCCGACGCGGTGACCGCGGTCGACCAATTTCATCGCGGCCTGCAACCCGACGCTTGACACAGATTTGCGTGCGAGACGCGATCGGCCGACGCAGCGCGGTCGAAGAAACGAAATTTTGGCCGCTGGCGCGCACTAGAAGTCGGCACCTTTTTCAACGTACGTGGGCGGCGGTCCAGCCGGATGTCCGGCGAGGTATCGATTGCCCTAACTGGCTGCTGTCATTCCATTGGCTTGACTTGGTCTTCGATATAGGCGATCTCCTCAGCATCGAGGCCGTACTTGGCGTACAACTGGCGGTCGATCTCCGGGATGGACTTCGTCCATTCGATTTCTGAATCCGCCGTGAAGTCCTGGAGCGGGACGTACTTCCACACCTTCGCCGGATTGTCCTGGGTGATTTTGAGGACGCCGAGAAGCGCTCGAGCGAACTTGGACTTTACATATTTCAGGCATGCATGGGCTTCGGTGTGCGGGCGTGGGCGGATGGTGTGCATTGCGGTGCTGTCGAGGCTCCCGGGGTGCGGACCGGCGCCCAATACGATTCCACAATGATAATGTTGTGGTGTGCTTCCCTCGTTCGATCCAGACAGCGGCCGATTGCCGCCGGGAGAGCATGTCGCGTCGTGGGACGAGGTTGTCGAGCGGTTCGGCTGGAACGAAATCCGTCGCCGTCTCCTCGACGGTCTGGCGGAGGTAATCGAGTTGCTCGCCGAAGCTGGCTGCCAGAGGATCTGGCTGAATGGCAGCTTCGTCACTGGCAAGGACGAACCGGGTGACTTCGACGCCTGTTGGGACACCGGTGGCGTCGATCTCGATGCTCTGGACCCCGTGCTGTTGGATTTGTCGAACCACCGAGCGTCTCAGAAGGCTCGCTTCGGTGGTGAGTTGTTCCCGAACGTCGTGGAGTCCCAATCGGGACTGTCGTTCGCCGAGTTCTTTCAAAATGACCGCGATACCAGTCGCAAAGGCATCGTTGTCCTTCATCTCTCGAAAGGAGAACAGTCGTGATTACGAACGAGGTTCAATACCGGGCCACCACGGCCCATCTGGAACGTTTCGAAGTTGCGGCCGCCAATATCGAGTCCCGCCCCGGGAAGCGGACCAAGCTTGAAGGCCTTGAACTCGACGCGCTGCGCGCGCAGGCCGATGACCTTCGCGCCGAACTGGCCGACTTCGATCAGTTGCGTGGCGGTGCGTTGTCGCGCTTCGATGCTGCATCGTTGGAGGAACTGTCGACGGTGCTCGTCAAGGCGCGCATCGCGCGCGGCTGGACCCAACGCCGGCTCGCTGAAGCACTCGGAATGGCGGAGCAGCAGATCCAACGCTATGAAGCCAACGACTACCGCTCGACCAGCCTTGCCCGGCTGTGCGACATCGCGAATGCGCTTGGCGTGACCGTCGCCCAGCACGCAGAGCTGAAACCGTCGGCAGCCTGACCGCTGGCGTTCCGTGGATTACGGCGGCGATCGGGTCGGCGAAATCCATCGGTTAGTCACTGACGAAGCCGGTTGCACAACGTCGGTGCGACAGCTATCATTATGAGTTGTTACTCATAATGAAGAAAGACTCATAATCTGCCGATGTGGGACGTGGATGTAACCGATGAGTTCGTTCAATGGTGGTTCGGTCTCACGGAGGAGCAGCGCGAAGTCGTGACTGACCGTGTGGGTGTGCTGACGGAACGTGGGCCTGATCTCGGTCGTCCGATTGGTATGAGTGGGCTGTCCCGCTTGCTGATGATCTGTTTGATGAGTATCTGCGGGAAATTGAAAGTGAAGGTTTGATCTGATGGCACGAACAAAATTTTCTGAACTACGCGACGCAGTCGTCGCCACACCTGGAGCCACCGAACGTCTCGTTGCGTTACGGCGTGAAACGCTTGAAGAGATCGAGCTGTACGAGCTTCGTCATCGCGAAGCGATCAGTCAGGTAGAACTCGCGGGACGGCTCGAGGTCACCCAAGGCGCGATTTCGAAGCTCGAGCATTCCGAAGATGTGCGTGTGTCGACGTTGCGGCAATATCTCGAAGCGCTCGGTGCTCGGCTCGAACTCGTTGCTGTGTTCGACGACACCGATCGCCGTGTGCCGGTACAACTAGGCAAGGGCTCGGCGGCATAACCAGCCATTGAGAAGCTGAACCAAATTGGTTCAAGCGGTCCATCGCTGACCGTTGACAATCGACGGTCGCCGTTCCGATTGGAGCTTGCGCCGCGATCGCGGTGCAAGTTGAAGGTCGATTGCAATGGCTAATGCGACGGGCGTCGACAAGGTTGGGTTGGGACGCTCTGATGAGAACAGTCGACGGTCGACTTCTGGTTTTACTCCGACGCGGCGAGCGAGTTCTGCCTTTGTCATGTTGCGCGCAACTCGCCGTTCGTCGAGCGTTCGAATGACCGAATGCCGATGACTCCGACGGGATGATCAGTGGCCTCGCTCGCGGGTGCTCGACCTGCATCGTGAAGTCTGCGCGTCCAGCAGAGCCAGCGTTGCCGACCAGCAGGCGTTGGCGAAGTGGATGGTCCGGTTCTGCTTCAACCTCAGCTTGTTGCGAGAACCGACACGGCGCCTCGTTGGTTGCGGGGTCGAACCCACGATGACGCTCGCCGTAGCCTCGTGCCTATGACGGACACGTTCGAAAAACGGCACATCCACATTCACGGACACGATGTGGGATTCCGAACCGCGGGTTCGGGGCCAGTTGTGTTGTTGGTACATGGGATGGCGGGCCGCAGCGATACCTGGCTTCCGGTGATGGCTGCGCTTGCTGAACACTGCACTGTTGTCGCGCCCGACTTGCTGGGCCACGGCGATTCTGCAAAACCCCGCGGCGATTATTCGCTTGGCGGATTCGCGAGCGGTTTGCGTGATCTTTTGGTCGCGCTTGGCCATGAACGTGCGACGGTTGTGGGTCATTCGCTTGGTGGCGGTGTGGTGATGCAATTCGCGTATCAGTTCCCTGAACGTTGCGAACGTATCGTGTTGGAGTCGAGCGGTGGGCTTGGCGATGAAGTGAATATGTTGCTGCGCTTGTTGACGTTGCCGGGCGCCGAATATGTATTGCCGGTGGCGTGTCATGACCGGGTCCATGATGCCGGAGTTGCGATCACCGGTTGGCTCGCGAAAATCGGTTTGCGAGTGAGCCCTCATCTGGAACAAATGTGGACGAGTTACGGTTCGCTCGCCGACGGCGAAACCCGTACCGCGTTTCTACAGACGTTGCGTTCGGTTGTAGATCGCGGCGGGCAACGAGTAAGTGCCTCAGATCGGCTCTATCTCACTTCGGGCGTACCGACACTCATTGTGTGGGGTGATCACGATCGCATTATCCCGGTGGAGCAAGGCTTCGCCGCGAACGAAGCGATTGTGAATAGTCGCCTGGAGATCTTTGAGGGTGCTGGACACTATCCGCATTCACAAGACCCCGATCGTTTCGCTGCGGTACTCAACGAATTTGTCGCGTCAACCACGCCTGCGGTGGTCGATGCATCGGCGTGGCGCGAACGGTTCTTGGCGGCAGTGCACTAAACCACCAGCGAATCCGCAAACGACGCCGGAGACGTTACGCTTTAAACCAACGGGAGGTTGATGGTGAAACAGGAACGCTACGAACATGAGCTACGTGCGTTGCAAATCGAGCTTGGAGTGATGCAACAGGCGGTTCGCGATCTTGGCCGGCGCGTGGTGATTGTCTTCGAAGGGCGCGATGCGGCAGGCAAAGGTGGGACGATCCGTCGATTCACCGAGAACTTGAGCCCACGCGAACATCGTATTGTTGCGCTCGCAAAGCCAACGGAACTCGAGCGCGGGCAGTGGTATTTCCAACGCTACCTCGAACAGTTTCCGAACGCGGGTGAGGTGGTGTTTTTTGATCGAAGTTGGTATAACCGCGCCGTCGTTGAACCGGTCATGGGGTTTTGCAAGCCGCGCGAATATCGGCAGTTTATGGCGACGGTCAATGAATTCGAAAACTTGTTGGCGGGCGACGGCGTCGAGTTCGTGAAGCTGTGGTTGGCGATTACGAAATCTGAACAGAAACACCGATTCAAAGATCGTGAGAGCGATCCGTTGCGGGCCTGGAAAATCAGCCCGATTGACAAAAGTGCGCAGGTGAAGTGGGGTCAATTTACCAAGCACGCCGAATCGATGATTCGCGCTACAAGTTCGCAACCAGTGCCGTGGACCATAATCCGCACCGATGACAAAGAGGTCGCACGGCTTGAGAGCATCAAGACGGTGCTGCACGCGATTCCGTATAACGACCGCCCGAAACTCACTTCAAAACTGCTGCGCCTCGATTCGGACGTCGTATTCCCGGTTGCGCCAGGCGCGGACCCGGGCGACATCTGATCACTGCCGCCGTGGTGTTCATTGGAAGGTGGCCGATACCGACCCGAGGCCACTGAAGCGAGCCTCCACGTGATCGCCTGCGTTCAGAAACGGCGCCGAAGTACACGAACCCGGCATCACCAACTGGCCGGCAACAAGTGGGATATCGAATTCGGCCAAAGTATTCGCCAGCCACGCGACCGCTTTCGCAGGATCACCCAATACAGCCGCACCATTTCCGGTGCTGAGGTAGTACTGCACGTAAGCGAGTACCACAATGTCTACGATGTATGGAGTTGGTCTGATGGATTTCTCGTGGAGTCGGGAACAAGTTGCTTTGCGCGTCCACGCTCGCGAAGTCGCGGCCAGTGCGGTAGAACGTTATGGCCGTCACAACGACAGCTGGATTAACGGCTATTCCGAGGAATTCGCGCAAGAACTTGCTGCGCTGGGCTGGATCGGCATGACCTGGCCGAGCGAATTCGGTGGGGGAGGGCGCCCGGCTATCGATCGGCTCATCGTCGGCGAGGAACTCATCGCGGCCGGCGCCCCAATCGCGGCGATGTGGTTCGCGGATCGCCAGATCGGACCTTCAATTATTGCGCACGGCACGAGTGATCAACAGGCTCGGCACCTCCCGGAAATTCTTGCCGGTAAAGCCGTGTGGTGCATCGGTATGAGCGAACCGGAGGCAGGGAGTGATCTTGCGTCCCTGCGAACCAGCGCGGTTCGAGATGGTGATGCGTTTGTCATCAACGGTCAGAAAATTTGGACGAGCTTCGGTGCCGTCGCCGACTACTGCTATCTCATTTGTCGCACCCGTGCCGATGGTCCGCCCCATCAAGGAATCAGCGAAATCATCGTTCCAATGACCGCGCCGGGGATTGAAGTCCGGCCAATCAAAGATCTCACAACCAACACGCATTTCTGCGAAGTGTTCTTCACTGACGTGCGAGTACCCATCGAGAACCTGGTTGGCGCGGAGGGCGGCGCGTTCCGCCAGACGATGCGCCAACTCGAACACGAACGTGGCGGAATCGATCGGCTCGTCTCTAACCATGCGCTGTTCCGGATTGCGTGTGCACGCGCCGATACCGCCGACCCACGGACCCGAGCATCGATCGCCCAGCTTGAAATCAAATACCGGATTGGGCGCATCCTTGTGGCGCGCGAAGTCCTCGGACAAGCACCGGCTGGATTCAGCGCCGCAACTAAATGCGTCTGCACCGAACACGAACAAGACGTCGCGCGATTCGTCGCTGCGGTACTTGGCCCCGACGCGATGATCGCGGACCCCGTGAACCGCGGAATTTCCTACGCACCGGCGTACACGATCATGGGCGGCACGTCCAATGTCATGCGCAACATCATTGGCGAGCGTGTCCTTGGCCTTCCCCGATAGGGAATCACATGAGTTTGTTGCAAGCAGCAAGGTTCTTGCTGCTCGGGTTCTAGGAACTCATCAGGATTCCGTCCATCTGGCCCATCGCCAGGGTCATGCCTTCTTCCATTCCCATCGCGACAACCTGTTGCATTCCTTCGAGCGACGCAAAGCGACTGGTGATCGACAGCCGCGTCCCGCCGCCGTCGATATCAGAGAATTCGAATCGCGCCTGGGTCACTGGCAGTTCCGGGTTCACGGCTCCGTTCGCATCGGCGAAGCCGTCGGCGAATTCGATTGTGTTTGGTTCGTCGACTGTTGTGATTTTCCACCATCCGTGGTGTTGATCACCTTCAGGGCCAGTCATCAAGTACGCCATTGCGCCCCCTGCCGTGAGGTTGTGCTCGGTGAAGGTCGCTGGGTAGGTCGGAGGACCCCACCAGCGCTCGAGCTTGCGCGGATCGGCACTCAATTGCCACACAGCCTCGCGCTCGGCGTCGAATTCCGCGGTGATCGAGAGTGTCAGCGTGTCGAAGTTTGTAGCAACATTGGTAACGGTCATGATTTATTTCCCTTTTGGTTCTGCGAGGATTTCTGACATTTGCGTGATCCGATCCCGCCACAGATTCTCAAGTTGATCGAAGAGGCGGTTGGTCCGTCGGATGGTCTCGATATTGGCTCGGACCAATTGTTCGCGGCCATTGCGGCGCTTGACGACGAGATCTGCTGCCTCCAAAACGGCAACGTGTTTTTGCACCGCTGCGAACGTCATCGGATATCGCCCGGCAAGCGACGACACGGATTGTTCCTTGCGGAGCACGTTGACGATGATGTTGCGACGCGTGGGGTCGGCGAGAGCATGCAACACATCGTCGAGCCCATGAGGTTCTCTATAACGTACAACCATACAGTTGTATGTTAGCCGACTCGACGTTTGGCTACGCGGCGTCAGGTTGTAGAGCCTTAAGTGATCCGCCTCGAACATGGCAGATGAGCAAATTGTTGAGAACAAGCCCGCGGCGGTGGAGATTCCCAGACCATCGCTGTTCAATCGGTCACCGTCGACCCGCAACCAAACTGACAGGTAATAACGTGCGGAAGTGCCGCGGTTTTCGACTTCACCCTCAGCCGAGTCCATTCCAGCCGCGCCCGGAGTGACGCTGACTGAATCTCCGCATTTTCCGCGTCTCGATGGGCTCCGGGCGATTGCGGCATTGGCGGTGTTCTTTACGCATGTGAGTTTTACGAAATATCGTCCGGGTTTCCCAGTCAAGGGTTTCGACAACGTGGTCGCCAGTGTGCTGAACGAACTCACCGTCGGCGTGCAGATCTTTTTTGGGGTGTCTGGATTCGTGTTGATGCGCCCGTTTGTGGCCCGTCACGTCGCCGGGCGATCGACGTTACGCGGGTCCGGATATCTCGTTCGCCGGTTGTTTCGGATCTATCCCGCGTATTGGTTTGCGTTGTTAGGCACAACGTTTGTGATCCGCGGTGTCGTGCACTTGCACGGATTGGGTGGATGGATCCAACACCTCTTGTTAGTACAGGGATATTTCAAATCTGGACAGTTTGGTCCTGGATTTATGGGGATGATCCAAGCGTGGACGCTTGTGGTTGAGATCAGTTTCTACTTGTTTCTTGCGTTGTATTGCGTGGTGCTCAGGAAGGTCGCCGGCACTCGCAATGCGCTGGATGCTCAACGATGGGGTCTCGTTATCTTGGCCGCCGTGACCGTCGGCCTGAACGTCTGGTCTCGCAACGGTCAACCTCCAGTCTGGGCCACGCTGTTGTCCGATCAAATGCCGTACTTTTTGTGCGGAATGACCGCCGCAGTTGTCAGCGTGCACGGGGAGCACACTCGGCATGAGTCCGCAGGAGTTCGCTTCTTGGGCCGGTATTGTGGATCAGTCGCCTTGCTCTCGCTTGCCGCGTTCGTGGTTGCCTCGATCTTGCACGTGCAAGGAAACCCCGCGTGGCTATGGTCCCTTTTTCTTCGGCTGGTCATCGTGGGTTCGTTATTGTCGTTGGCCATCCACGGTGATGCCACGAATCGTTTCGTGCTGCGAATCTTAGAGAGCCGGGTTGCGGTCTTTTTAGGAACCGTCAGTTACGGGATTTATCTTTGGCACTATTCGATTGTGTTTTGGGTCTCCGACCATTGGGTCACCGCCGCCGAAACTCAAACGATGGTGAAGGTGACCGCGTACGCGCTGCCCGCTACGTTGTTGATGTCGTGGCTGTCGTATCGCCTCGTCGAAAAAAATGCAATCCGCGTCGGCCGAAGGTTGACTCGTTCAATTCGGGCGTAACCCCGTCGGTCAATCGAAGAGTGCTGATGCGAGATAGCCGCCAGCTTGGGTGCCGGGCGGAATCGCAAAAATGCCGCTTGCTGTGTGGAATGCGTACTCATTCATCGCGTCGTGGGTCGCTAACCGAGTTTGAATCGGAACGAACTGACGACGAGGATCACGCTGGTACGCAATGAATGTAAGACCGGAGTTGAAATCAGCAGTTCCGGGAATGAGGCCATCGACAAACGAAAAGCCGCGCCGCAAAATGCGTTCCCGTTCGCTGGCGTCGCCGCTGCGTGGATTCGCAAGGCGAACGTGGCTGTGCTCTGGCAGATTACTACTGACTACTTGGTCGAATTCGTGAGCTCCTCCGTACGGAGCCCCTGAGTTCTTGAACCGGCCGAAGACATCTTGTTGCTCATCGAGTGGGCTTACATCCCAAGCACCGAGATGGAGTTGCACTCGCCGGTACACCTGGTAGGTGCCGCCCACCATCCATCCGGGCCCGTCGTGATTCGCGACCCAAACGTTGTGGCGCATGCGTTCGTGATCAGCCGCATCGAGGTTGGCGGTGCCATCTTTGAAACCGAACAAGTTGCGGCCGGTACCGCTCGGCGCAGTGGGCGGGTTGTTGAAACCTGCTTGTACCCAACGGAGTTTTGCGAGGCCCCGCGCGAGTTTCGCGAGATCGCGGATTGCGTGTTCGGCCACCATTTGGTTGTCGGCGCAGGCCTGGATGGAAATGTCGCCGTTGCTGCGTCGAGGGTCGAGCATGTCGCCGGCGAACGACGGAAGATCGATCAGGGCGGCTGGGCGTTTGTGGCCTAATCCGAAACGGCTGTCGAAGAGGCTGGGCCCGAAGCCAACCGTAATTGTGAGGCGTTCCGGGCCCTGCCCGAACGCTTCGCCCGTGTCGGCAGGTGCCGCTGCGAGCACGTCGTTGCCTTGCAGCGGCCAACCGTTCGTGAGGCGAACGATGGCGTGTTGCCAGATCTGGAGGAGTTCGCGGAGTTCGGCTCGCGAAGCTGCAGTCACATCGAGCGCCGCGATTTGCAGCTGTTGTTGTGGCGGCGTGGTGATCCCAGCTTGATGCTCACCGTGACAATCAATGATGTTCGACTTGGAATTCGACTCGGAAGTTGCGGGCTGTGCCTTCGAAATGGCTTTGCCGAATGCGGAGCGGCCCCCGAACGCGACTGCGGCCGAAGAAGCTCCGGTCGCTCCGGCAGCTGCAAGCAGTTTGCGTCGAGAAATTTCGTGCGGCCCCATGAGGTCCCCCTGTTTGTTGGTATGCAGCTACCAGTTCAGCACGGCGTTCGTTGAGCATGCAACGCGCGGAATGAAAGTGTGACCCGTGTTGTTAGCGACATTCCCGACCTCGCAGCAGCGATTGCTGCGCCCGTGCGCCTTGTGCGCTGATAGGAAACGAAACATGGAAATCGTCGAGCAGCGTCTTTCGGAGCAACGCGAGATCGTTCGCGAGTCGCAGCGAATCGTGACTGCACACCACCAAACCGAGGGTGCAGGTTTCGTGGTTCGGCGGCCGTTTCCGTCGGCGTCGTTGAGCTTCGTTGATCCATTTCTGTTGCTCGACGAGATGGGGCCGATCGAATATCAACCTGGCCAAGCGGTTGGTGCTCCCGATCATCCCCATCGAGGTTTCGAAACGATTACGTATGTGCTTGACGGTGAAATCGAACACGAGGATTCCGCGGGGCACCGTGGGGTCGTGGGCGCTGGCGGCGTGCAGTGGATGACGGCGGGCGCAGGCATTGTCCATTCGGAGATGCCATCGAAACAGGTGCAGCGCGACGGAGGGCGGGTCCACGGATTTCAGGTATGGGCGAACCTTCCGGCGGGTTTGAAAATGTCTCAGCCGCGATACCAAGAACTCGGCCCTGCCAACATCCCGGTTGCGACTACCGATGACGGCCTTGCTTCGGTTCGGATCATCGCTGGTGAAGCCCTCGGTGTGACAGCCTCGATCAATACGGTCACTCCGATCGTTTACCAAGACTGGACGCTACGGCCCGGTGCTCGGGTGCAGGTGCAGGTACCTGCCGACCACCAAGTTGTGCTGTATGTGTTTGCTGGAGCGATCGAAGTAGGAGCTTCGAAGGTTTCGGTTGCCGATGGCCAATTGTCGATTTTGGGTGATGGAGATTGGGTTGGTTTTTCAGCCGATCAACCAGCTCGGGTCTTGCTACTCGGTGGCGTGCCACTTCGGGAGCCAGTTGCCCGCTACGGACCGTTCGTGATGAACACAGAAGCGGAACTGCAACAGGCATTCGCCGACTACCGGAGTGGACGGTTGGGTGAGATCACCCGAGAGGCTCGCATCGGCTGATTTGGTTTGCGGCTATCAACACGACGTTGGCCACTGAGCGATCCGTGCTCTACGCTTCGCAAGATGGACGTGGCTCAGCTTGGTTCGCTCCAACTCGTTGATCAGAATGGCCACCGACAACACGTGGGCGATTTGTGGCAGGAACAACGAGTCGTGTTGGTGTTTTTGCGGCATTTCGGTTGACTGCATTGTCGTGAACATGCCGCGCAGTTGCGTGAGCGTTATCAAGATATCCGAGCATTGAACACGGACGTTGTCGCGATCGGCACCGGCGACCAGCGGTACGCCGCCGCGTTTGTGCGCGATGAGCAGATTCCGTTCGCCGTATTGGTCGACGACGACGGTACCGCGGCCGAGGCTGCTGCCGTGAAGGTGGTGCCGTTCCTTGCGATGTTCAAACCCGGAACGTGGCGAGCGACACGCGAAACTATGAAACGCGGCTACAAGATTCACAAGGCCGGAAAACGTGTCACCCAACAGGGTGGCACGTGGATCATTGGCCCCGGCAACGAAGTGTTGTTCGAACACATCGACACTGACTCGACCGATCATGCTTCACTGGAATCAGTTTTGGACGCGCTGCGAACTCACTGAAGCCCGCGATCCATGAGGTTTTTGGTGACGCGCTCGACGTTTGGCGAGCTGCCCGTGAGCCCACATGCCCAATCGGTTGTGCCCGATGTGAAGACGAACCCACCGGGTTCGTGCACGCCCATCGTCGCGTGGCCGTGGTGAATCTTCGCAACGGATTCGTTTGATTCATCACCGAAGGCGCGCCAGGCGATGTGTTCGATTTCCGATCTTGCGCTATCGGGTGGAGGACGCGGCGCGTTGGTGCGATTGAAATGTTGGGTTGGGGCGAGCCCGAGAATCTGAAAATCCGCGGGCGTGCCGTCGCTGCCGGTCGGGGTCGGCACGCCGTCGCTCATGGTGAAATCGCAACCATCGCATTCGTAGCCGACGATGACGGATTCGGCGCCGAGAAGATCGCCGTACGCGGCATCGGTACCGTCAAACACCCAGTGATCGGGTTGGTACACGGTGTAACCGCCGGCTCCGGAGGCAACCACTTTTCCGATGCGGTGATAGCCGCCCCGCACAAAACTGACGCCAGTCATGAGGTTTTCGGGTCGTTCCAACAAATGATCAGACCACATTGCTGTGAGGAGATGTTGCTGGTCGGTACCGAACACCGGATCGCGTTCGAACCGGTCTTTGTAGCCGACCATCGTTCGACCATCGTCTTCGATTCGGACCTGCCAAAACGCGGTGTTGCCCGAAAGGAACATGGCATTGCCGCCCGAACGAGTGAATGCTTCGACCGTGTCGCGCATTGCAGACGACCAATATTCGTCGTGTCCGACTGAGAGGTACAACGCTCGATCGGCGAGCGCTCTTGGGTCTTCGAGATCGGCGTTGACGGCATAGTCGAGTTCGTAGCCGTTGCGTTCGGCCCAGCGAATAAATGGCAATTCGTAGTTTGGCCAGCCGGCGGATCCCGCCCATTGGGTCATCTGGTGACTGCGAAGATACGAAACGTGTTCACGATTGCCTGGATCAGGCGGATTCATGACGGTCACTCGTTCGCCGGGGCCTGTGGGCTTGCGCAGCAGCCCTTTGGCCATTGGTCGCGCGAACGAAACACGCGTTCCGCCTTCGTAGAGATTTCGACCGGCGAAATCGTTGTACGCGTTCCACGTATTGGTTGCCAACGCCAGCAGCGGACGGGAGCGGTCTGCAGTTGCGGAGCGCACAACAAAAAAGCCAACCGCTTCGTGGGCAACTCGCGCCGCGTTGCTTCGCACCACGACTTCGTAGTAGCCACTGCGCCAATCAGTGGGAATATCGATGGTCGTGCTGGCTGGCCAATCACAACCATTGGCCGCACCGCGGTCGGGTGCATCGTGGGGTTCGAGTGTGATATCGGCGCGCCACACGACTTCGCGACGCGCGCCAATACGCGCAACGGTTACTTGCGCGGCGATCGCGGGGCCCGCGGCGTGAATGCCAACCGTTTGTCCGGCGACAACTGATTGGGGCCACGCGTATACGGCAGGTTCGCTGAGTTGCTCATTCATGTGCAGAAACCTATCGGCCGAGTCGGCCTGACGGTCGCTACTGGGCCCGTGAAGGCAGTAGCTGCTAACCGTGTTGTGCTTTGAGCCACTGATCGCCAGCCGCGAACTCCTCCGCCACGGTTTTGCGCGCGTCGTTTTTACCAATCCAATCGGCGATCTTTCCACCAACCAGCGGAACTTTCACGTCGACCGTGATCGTGATGGTTTCGTTGCATTGCGCCCCGTTCGGCTCCAGGCGCATCGATCCCGAAACCTTCGCGGGCGCGCCTTTGACTTCCACGTCGAACGCACCGATCCACGTGGCGCCCTCAAGCTTCCACTCGTCGACCTGCACCATGGTGTTGGTCGGTTTCAAGACTTTCTTGGCGAAGCCGGGGAGGTCAACATCCACCACTCGGCTGGTTTTGACGCGCAACGTCGTGTCGGTGGCAACGCATTCAAGTATCGCAACGTCGCGATGCCCCATGCCTTCATAACGGCTAATGATTGCATCGGAATCCGCGAGCATCGCCATCAGTTGTTCGACGGAACCGTCGTAGGTGTGGGTCTCTGTGAATTGCATGGTGACCTCCAAAAAGAGAGCGCGGACAATGCCAGTGTGCCACACCTAACTGGCTGCGTGTCGCGTGGATTCGGCTCCTATCTCCAGGACCCATCCGTGGCATCAATCCCATCTTGAGATTCGGAGTTGTTGCACGGACCAAACCGGTGAGGGTCGGTGCACGTGTACTGAGACCAATCCCACTCAAGGAGCAACTATGAATATTTCGCGTGCGAAACGCACCACTATGACGGCAATTGCAATCGCAGGGCTTGCGCTCGGCACTGCGGCCCACGCCTCCGGCGGAAGCGGCGGCGGGAGTGCCAGTGGCGGTGGCGGTGGTGGTGGTGCAACCTCGACTTCGTGCGCGCCGACCAGCGTTGTGCTGTACGAATCGACGGTTGCTCCGCCAGTCGCGAATTGGTGGCTGGCCAATACCACGTATGTCGGCACCGCACAGGGCAAGGCAAACAAGGCGTGTGATGCAGTGCCCGGGATTGTCGTGCGTTTCCAAGACGTCACGAACGCGGATGATGTGTGCGCGGTTTCGATTCCGCAGTACAACGGTTTGAATTACGCGAAGTATGGCGTGAAACCGCCGTCGAATTTCCGGTCCTTTTTCAGCTACTCAACTGGCGATCACTGTGTTGGAACCTCCCGCACGATCCAAGCCACAATGAGTAGCAGCATCACCGGCGAAATCTTTGGAACCACGACGACGGTGTTCACTCCGTAGTCGCGTCATCGCATGTTCGATGCGCGTCCGTCGTAGTGACCGATACGACGGACGCGATCGAACTGTGACTGCTTTGGCCATGGGTGCTTCCCTCGGCCAGACCTGCTGAAACCACAACATTTGGGTGAATGGCTGAGAGGGCGCGCCAAAAGGCGACGGGTTCTGGCTGATCTCGACGAAGCGTGGCGCCGCCCGCGGCCCGAGCGGCCCCGGAGCGCAGCGACGAGAGCGGGAAACCGGATTCTTGCATCGGAATACCTCTCACCTATCGGCGAGCGTTCCTAGGCTCATCGCGTGACGTATCCAGTGTTTGTTTCAGGCGACTCCGACGCGGTCGCGTTTTTTGACGAGCACGGCTTCGTGCTTACCCGAACGCTCGATGTGCATGGAGCGAACCAGTTGCGCGGTTGGGTCGATGACGTGATGCAGTGGGCTGACGACGGCCAGTGGTTGCACTACCGGGAAATGACGGAATTCGGCCCGAAGTTGTGCCGCACCGAAAACTTTGTGCCGTTCCACGACGGGCTTCGCGCCCTGCTCACACGCGGCGCAATGATTGAGACTGCGAGCGCGCTCTTGCATGAGCCAGCAGTGCTCTACAAAGAAAAGATCAACTACAAAGCGGCGGGCGGCGCAGGCTTTGCGCCGCACCAAGACGCGCCGGCCTATCGGTTCATCGAGAACCACATTTCCTGCATGATGTCGATCGATGACGCGGATGCAGACAATGGTTGCTTAGAAGTGGTTGCCGCGCATTATGACCACGTGTTGGCAACGGACGATAATGGTTGTATCCGAGCCGATGTCGTGGCCCAATTGGAGTGGGAGTTGGTTGAGGTCGTGGCGGGTTCAACGTTGTGGTTTCATTCCCGCACGCCGCATCGCAGCGGCCCGAATCGATCATCACGGGACCGGCGTGCGCTATACCCGACGTATAACGCGGCGAGTGAAGGTGACCTCCGGGCCGCCTACTACGAACAAAAACGTTCCGAATTCGCAGCTTCCGGTGCCTTACATACGACGAACGCCGATCGTGTACAAGTGTCGCTGATCAATGACTTTCAGGGCCGGCCCGTTACCGGGGCGTGAATACTCGCTTGATCCTGGGGTAAATGTGGTCTTCTCAGATTGGGTCACGGTTCATGCTCAGGACTTTGGCTGGAATTGCCGAAAGATAACCCGCGCGAGGGCGAAACAATTTGTTTACAAAGGCGCCGCACATTGGACGCCGAAATGTGAGACCATGTTGCTGAGCAAAGGAGTCCTACCATGAGTAGTCGTCATCACCAACTTTCGATGCCGGTCACTGACCCTGAACTTGCGGCGCACAATCGAGCGGAGCGACAACGGGTTCGCGTGCAGCTCTCACGGATGAACGCTGATTTCATTGAAGAAATCGATGAGCCTGGGGTTGCGTATCGGGCACCTCATCGTCACGATCCGGAGATCGCGGCGAAGCAAAGCGATCGGCCGTACGTGCCGCATTGGAAGCAGCCGTTTTGGAAACGTCGTACGACAATGCGCAGGTTGCGGATTGTTCAGGAGCAATCGCTGCGCAACGCCTGAGCGCAGGCACTCTCGGGTGCCGTTCGTCACACCGTGAGTGAACCGGTCTGTGTTTGTTGGTCGTCTACGGTTTTGGCGTGAATACGAAACTGTATCGACGCTTGTTGTTCTGCGCTGCGGCTGGCTGCACCGCGACCGTTCTGTTCGGCGCGCCTGTCGCGCAGGCGGCCGCGGCGGGACGGATTGTTGATGCGCCAATTTCGATTGATGCAACTGGTAAGCGCGATGTCGGCCAGGAACTCAATCAGCTCTTTGAACGCGCGCCGGCGAATGCGACGGTGCGGCTAGTTCGCAACGCGCGGTATCGTGTGGAAACGACACTGACATTGCGCGCCCGGCGAGGCTTGATCGTCGACGGTAATCACGCGATGATCTTCGCGGCAACGGACGGAACCAATGCTGCGATCCCGAATACTCCCGGCCAAAAACTGCATTGGCCGCGACTCCGTCAACACCTCGCGATTTGGGATTCCGACAACGTGACTATCCGCGATCTCGCGATCGCCGGCCCCAACGCGGCGCATGAATACTTGTCGAGGTTCGAAGGACAAGCAGGCGTATTGATCGCTCGTTCTCGACATGTCACGATCGACGGCGTGCATATCAGTGGCACCTACGGAGACGGCATGTATCTCTCGGGAGGTTCCGATGCGATCACGGTTCGGAATTCGGAATTCCGTTCCATCGGACGCCAAGGTATTGCGCTGGCGTGGGCGACGAATGTCGATGTTGGCTCGGCGCTCTTCGATGCCGTCGCTCGCTCTGCGATCGACGTTGAGCCCTTCGGCGGATCTACCGTCGCCCATATACACGTGCATGACAGCGCGTTTCGTTCGTACAAGAATTTCCTGCTGGCCGCGAACGGTGCACCTTCGGCATTGGTTGAAGATCTTTGGATTGAACACAATGACCTGAGCGGAAGCCGAGGTCTCACCGTCAACGCCGGCTTAATCCGTCATCAACGGCGCGGCATTCACCTCGTCGCAAATCACAGTGTTGATGTGGCAACGATTCCTCGCGGGATCGCGCAAACCGAGCCGATTCAGATCACCAACTACGACGGCATCGAAATTCGCGACAATGTTCAGCCGATCGCGTCCGGCGCCGCGGTCGCGTTCGATGGCGATTGTCACGCGACTATCTCCGGCAACGACTTTCGGGGCGCAAAGCTGGTAGCTCGCACGAAACGGCCATGCGGGGCGCTCGATATCGGCCGCGCCCTGCAGCCATCTGATCCGCCCGGACCTCCTGGTTCGCGGCGCAGCAAGGTTCCAAAAATAGCAGCGAAACCAGGCCAAACACCAGGGAATCCAGCGGCCGCCCGATGCGCCCGCGACGCAGGATCGAATCCTTGGTTGCTGCCTGCGGCATTGGTCGGGGGTGGCGCCAGCCTCGCGTCGTTGGTTGTGCTGCTGAGCTGGCGCCGCCGCGATCGCAAAGAAACACAAAACACAGAAGCCCTTGGCGGTGGCGGGGATGACGATCTCAACGGCGACCCCTCGATGGACCCGGGCGAGTACGACGACGCGCCCTAAATTCACGCCAGTGACTACCTCAGCATTGACCCTGCGTGATCGAGTCGCGATTCACATAGGTTGGGTTGCGGGCTTCACCGCGCGTCGCTTGCGGCGTGGCCAAGGTGTCCAGATTGCCGGGCGCGTTATTGAGTTGATCTCGCCGACAATTCTGGAGCGCCTCGCGGCTAACCGATCCATTGTGTTGGTATCCGCGACCAACGGTAAAACCACAATCACTGCGATGCTTTCGCAGGCATTGGTTGCGAACGGGCACGCTGTTGCGACCAACACGACCGGTGCGAATTTGCGGCAAGGAGTAGTGCAGGCATTCGTCGCGGATCTCGACGCGACCATCGCGGTGTTAGAGATTGATGAAGCCGCATTGAATCAAACACTGGATGTTTTGCAACCGACGCTCATCGTGTTGGGTGAGTTGAGCCGGGATCAACTTGATCGCCACCACGAAGTGCGTGCGGTCGCTCTGCGTTGGAAAACAACCTTCGCAAGGACGCGACCGCCCATCATCGCTCCGAGCAATGATCCAAACGTGGTGTGGAGTGTAGGGGATCTGCCCGCAACCTGGATAGATCTCGAAGCAACGAGCACGCTCGACGCGGCGTCGTGTCCGGAATGCACACGATTGATTCACGAAGATAAAGCTGCCCGCGATTGGTGGTGTGAATGCGGATTACGACGCCCGCAAGCTGTCGGTTTTCAGCGTGGTGCCGAAGTTGCGCTGGCAACCGGAACGTTTGATTGTTCATCGTCGCTGTTGGGGCCGTGGCAGCGAGCAAACGCCGCGCTTGCTATCGCGGCGCTGGAACAGCTCGGTGAAAATACTGAACGAGCACGAGCCGCGTTGCGGGCCGTGAATCGAGTGGGCGAACGCCCGACAGCATTGCAGCTTGCCGATGGCCGATCGGCGCGCTTTGTGATGACGAAGAATCCCGCGAGTTGGATTGTGCTGCTTGATGAGCTGGCGTCCACGAAGGATTCGGTGGTCGTGTCGCAAAACGACGAATCCCCTGATGGCCGTGATCCCTCTTGGCTCTGGGACGTTCCGTTCGAACGGCTCGCGCCCCGAGCAGTAGCGGCTTCGGGTTCGCGGGCTCTTGATGTGGCTACCCGTCTGGAAGCCGCAGGCCTCGAGGTTGTGGTCGTGGAAGCCGACGCTCGCAAAGCCGCCGCGCTGCTGCCCAATGAAGCGGCGGTCGTTATCGGCGCTTCGTACAGCGCGTTTCATCAACTGATTGAGAAACGGGATTCCGTTCGTGGGTGATTCGTGTGTACGTATTGGCTTTGTGTTGCCGGAACTCCTTGGTACCTATGGAGATCGTGGCAATGCTCGGATACTGGAACAACGGTTGACCCGCCGCGGGATTCATGCCGAAATGATTGAGCTTTCGGCCACCGAACCCATCCCGACCTCGCTGGACATCTACGTGATTGGTGGCGGCGAAGACCATGCGGAACAGACCGCGATCGAAATCCTGCACCGTTCGAATCTCGGTTCGGTGTGGGAACTTGGCGCGGTGCTTGTGGGCATCTGCGCGGGATTTCAACTCCTCGGTGAATCGATGATCTTCGATGATGGCATCAAGATCATGGGCCTTGGATTGATCGATGCGGTCACTGTTCCCGGCGATGTCCGTCGGATTGGCAACACGATCGTGACGACGAACGATGGTGAACTCGGAGCGTTGGCTGGATTCGAAAACCATCGTGGGATCACCACGCTCGGGTCGCGCAACCAACCGTTGGGGACGATCACAACCAAGGACGAAGCCGACAGAGCCGAGGGTGTGCTGGCTCCCCGAATCGTGGGCACGTACTTACACGGGCCGGTACTCGTCGCCAATCCCAAGTTGGCCGATCTTGTGTTGTCCTGGGTCGTCGGAGTCTTACCCCCGATCGAACCGGGATACGCCGAACAACTGCACGATGACTACATAGCGAGAGCAGCTCGCTGAGATAACGGCTGAGTGCTCGCCCGCGTTACGAATTCAGTAAGAGCCTTTTGTGCTCGACGATGACTTCACGCGATTTAGCGCCAAGTTCATTAGCTATTTCGATGGCTCTTGGCAACACGCGCTCAACCGATGCGAGTTCGTGCGCGATACCAGCCGCCAGCATTTGCGATCCGTCGTAGCGGCGGCCAGAAAGTATTGCGTCGCGCAAAGTCTGGGTCGGAAGATGCGCGGCGACGGTCTGATACATAGCTGTTGTCAGCGGCAGGCCCAGGTCTACTTCGGGTAGGCACCAATAGCCGCGATCTTCGCGCATCACGATGTAGTCGTGCGCAGTAGCCAGCATGGCACCGCCCGCAAACGCATGACCATTCACGGCCGCGACGGTGATTGCTGGAAAGTTCAAGACGCGACCAAGTAGCCGGTGCACATCTTCGATGAACGTTGTGTCGGTTCGCCCATCGGACATCAACCAATCGAGGTCTAAGCCGTTGGAATAGAACTTGTCGAAGCCGGTAGTCACGAGGGCTAACGGGCCGTCGACGGTTTCGATGTGGTCGAGCGCGGTATGCCATTGATCGATCGATGTCCGATTGAATCGGTTCTCGCCGTCGTTTGCCTGCACGACAAATGCGATGCCGTGTTGTTCAACCGTAATCATGGAGCATCCTTGAGTGAGTGCAGCATCCCAGTGGTGTTCGAAGGTATACGACGCCACTGTAACGAGCTGGGGTCTGGGGTCTGGGGTCTGGGGTCTCGCGACAGCGAGGGTCGACCAAACCACGCTCGGTGACGCGTAGTTTGGCAAGCAAATATTGGCTATTCAGGTGGTATCTGTGTTTCGTTGTCGTGGACCATTGGCCGTGTTTACTTCTTGCACAGTCGCGCTCGTTGGCGTCCTTGGGTCACTGGCGCAGTCCGCCGATGCCGTGGCCCCGCGTTGGCTCTGGGTGCACCAAGCCGGAACGGTGAGCTACGACGCTGCCGCAGGCGTGGCGGTTGACGGCGCGGGCAATTCGGTTGTTGTTGGTACTACCGCGGCAACGTTGCCAAATTCGCCGGAACTCAATGCCGGTGGCTTTGATGCGTTCATCGCGAAGTACGACGCGAATGGAGCGTTGTTGTGGCTGCATCAGTTGGGATCTGCCGGCGCGGATCAGGGATCGGGAGTGGCCGTCGATAGTGCCGGCAATGCGTACGTCGTTGGGAACACAGCGTCGAACTTGCCGGGCGCGATTGAAACGAACCTCGGGTTTCGAGACGCGTTTGTCGCGAAGTACGACGCGAATGGAACGAAGCAGTGGGTGCACCAACTCGGTACTGCAGCCGACGACGCGGGGGCAGGCGTTGCGGTTGATGCGGCGGGCAACGCCTATGTGACCGGGACTACTTCGGCGACGGTGCCCGGCTCGATTGACGCGAACGCTGGAGCTTCGGACGCGTTTGTTGCGCACTACGACACGAACGGCAACAAGTTGTGGGTTCGTCAGCTGGGAACTAGCGGAGCCGATACTGGTGCTGCGATCGCGCTCGTTGGAAATTCCGCAATCGCGATCGCGGGTGACACGGCCGGAGTGCTTCCGGGAAGCGCCGATGCAAATGCGGGGGGTACGGACGCATTCCTTGCGAGCTACGACATTTCGGGAAACCGTTTGTGGGTGCGTCAGTTGGGGTCGCCGGCAACCGACAACGGCACCGGCACCGTGTTCGTGCCTGGAAACGCTGGCGGTTTGTACCTTGGCGGTTCGACCTTAGGGACGGTCGCAGGGTCGCAAGACAGCAATGCGGGGAACCATGATGCTTTCGTCGCCCGCTTTGATGCCTCCGGCAATCGGTTGTGGTCGCATCAACTGGGATCCTCGGCGAACGATTTTGTAGCGGGCATCGCCGCGGACGTCACCGGGTCGGTGTTCCTCGCGGGCTGGACGTTCGGAGTTGTTCCCGGTTCACTCGACGGCAATAGTGGTCAGAGTGATGCCCTCGTGGCGAAATACGACTCGCTCGGCAATCGGCTTTGGGCCCATGAGCTCGGATCAATTGCGGGTAACCAAGACCAAGCGAGCGGAATCGCGATCGATGGGAACGGAAATGCGCGCGTTGCCGGGTGGGCTCAGGGTGTGCTCAAAGGATCGTCGGATACCTACGCTGGCGGCGCGGACTTCTTTCTCGGCGCGCTCGGAGCGACAAATCCTGGAGTCCCGACGGGAGTTACCGCGGTCGCCAACGTGGGATCAATTACCGTGTCGTTTGGTCCGCCGGTCGATGACGGTGGCACCACAATTGTGAGTTACTCCGTGACGTGTGCGTCGAGTGATGGCGGAATCGGTGCGAGTGTGGTCGCGACGGGCTCGCCAATTGTGGTGAGCGGCCTGACGAAAGCCAAGACGTACGCGTGTACCGCGACCGCGGTCAATTTGGTGGGTACGGGCGCTGCCTCGAGCCCTTCCAATGTGGTCAAGCTTCCGGACAATCCGGCGGCGCCCAACATCGGTTCTGCAACGATCGGTAACGGTTCGATTTCTCTAGCATTTACAGCGGGTTTCAACGGTGGGAGTGCGGTCACGCAAGTTGGTGCCGCGTGCACCTCAGCAGATGGTGGCGCGCCAGGAACCAACACCGGGCTGGGTTCGCCGATCGCAGTGACCGGTCTCACCAACGGCAAGACCTATACATGCGTCATGAGCGCAACGAACGCCGTCGGTGTCAGCCCGCAGTCTGCGCCATCGCTCGCGGTATCGCCGGCGAGTGTTCCCGGTGCTCCGATCGGACTCTCGGTCACTGGGTCGATTGGATCGATTCAGGTTGGCTTTAGCGCTTCAGGCAACGACGGCGGTCGCCCGGTGACTCGCTTCGACGTCGCGTGTACGTCGTCGGACGGTGGTGTCGCGGGGATCGGGAACGGCACCGCATCGCCGATCGTGATTGGAACACTGAGTAACGCCAAGACCTACTCGTGTACCGCGACGGCAACCAACGCGATCGGAACGAGTGCAACGTCGGGCGCATCGAACTCAGTGACCCTTCCTGGTGTGCCGAGCATTCCGACGATCGGCACCGCGCTGATCGGAAACGCAATGATCACGGTGCCGTTTGTGCCTGGTGGCGACGGCGGGAGCGCGGTTCTGCAATACGACGCTCGTTGCATCTCTTCCAACGGTGGCACAGCTGGTTCTGCTCTTGGAGCTGCGTCGCCGATAGCAGTGAACGCACTCACGAACGGCAAGACGTATTCGTGCCAGGTTGCCGCGACGAATGCCGTCGGTTCGAGCGCATGGTCGGTGGGTTCGAACGTCGTGATCCCCGCGGATGCTCCGGGCGCGCCGACGGGTGCTGGAATTGTTGCGGCGATCCGTTCCGTGTCCGTATCGTTCGCCGCTCCGAGCAGCGATGGCGGCGCACCGATAATCAGCTACCAAGCGACCTGCGTTTCCAGTGATGGCGGTGCCGCGGGCTCCGGAACCGCGCCGGCCGCGCCGATTCTCGTCGGGGGCTTCACAAACGGCAAGACCTATTCTTGTACGGTGGTCGCGAAGAACGCGGTGGGTAACAGCGTGGCATCGCTGGTTTCGAATTCCGCAGTACTGCCGGATGTTCCTGGGGCGCCCAATGTCACGAGCGCCGCGAGTGCGAACCACGCGATCGTTGTGAGTTTCGCGCCACCGAGTAACGGCGGAAGCGCCATTACGAGCTACTCGATTGTGTGTCAATCGAGTGATGGTGGACCGACGAGTACGGTGTCGGGCTCGACCTCACCACTCACCATTGCTGGCGTAGCCAACGCCAAGACCTACACCTGTGCCGCGACTGCGACGAATGCGGTCGGCACGAGCGCTGTGTCCAACTCTTCGACGTCGGTCATTCCGGCCGGTGTGCCGGATGCTCCGACTGCAACAGTCGTGAAGCGTTTGGCAGGAGCAGTTTCGCTAACATTTACAGCAGGTTTTGACGAAGGCCGACCGGTGACCGGCTTTAGTGCTCAATGCGCATCTTCGAATGGAGGCGCGGCTGGCTTGGGCAACGGCACGAGTCAGCCGATCATCGTCGTCGGGCTCACGAACGGCAACGCGTATACGTGTACCGTCACCGCGACGAATGCCGTAGGAACGAGTCTCGCCTCGGGAATTTCTAACGTTGTGGTCCCCGCGGACGTGCCGAGCGCGCCGGGCAACGTCGCGTTGATTGGATTGATCAGCAGTGGTCAAGTTCAGTTCGCGGCGTCAACGAACAATGGAGGCGATGCAATCCTCGGTTATACCGCGGATTGCATTTCGATCGATGGTGGCGCTGCAAGCTCAGCCAACGGCAGTACAAGTCCGTTGGTCGTGTCTGGCCTGACCAACGGCGCCACGTATGCGTGCCAAGTCACTGCAACGAACGGGGTCGGTGTATCTGGACCGTCGATGCTTTCGAATGTTGTGCAGATTGCTGGATATCCCGAAGCTCCCCGAATTGGGCGTGCGGCGAGTGGTAACGGGGTCGTCGTGGTGGCGTTTAACCCGGGTTTTGATGGGGGTTCGCCAGTAACTCGCTTTGATGCGAATTGCGTTTCGATTGATGGCGGCGTCGCGAACATCTCCTCGGCTTCTGCCTCGCCGATTACTGTGGGCGGACTCACGAATGCCACCACCTACACGTGCACCGTGACCGCGATCAACGCGGTCGGGGCGAGTATCGCATCGCCAGTCTCGAACTTGGTTCGTCTTGCGAGCGTTTCAACTACGGGTGGTCCCGCGTTCGTTGCGCACCCGTCGCCGGCATCCCCGAAAAGCGCCGTTGCATTGCGGGGAGATTTCAACGGCGATGGTTATGCCGATGTTCTTTGGTACGGCTCGGGCAAGATCGCCGATGCACTATGGCAGGGCAGCCTGAGCGGTTTCACCGTCTCTGCGCTGCGAATCAATGGTGTGTACACGCCGATCGTTGGCGATTTCAACGGCGATTCTCGATCAGATGTTGTGTGGTACGCGCCCGGGAAGGCCAAGGATGCGATGTGGCTGGGCGCGCTCAACGGATTCGTTTCGGTTTCCGCACCGAGAATCAATGGTGTGTACACGCCAATCGTTGGTGATTTCAATGGCGATTCTCGTTCGGATCTTCTTTGGTACGGCCCGGGAACCGCGAGCGATGCGCTGTGGTACGGAGCGTCGTCTGGTTTTGTTTCCGGACCGCCGATTCGTATGGCATTGAGCGCGCAACCGTTCGTTGGTGATTTCAATGGCGACGGCAAACGCGATGTGCTGTGGTACGGCTCAGGCCCTAAAGCCGATGCGTTGTGGCTCGGTGCAACGCATGGATTCTCGGTGTCTGGATTGCAAGTCAACGGTGTGTATTCGCCGTTTGTCGGTGACTTTAACGGCGACGGCAGCACCGACGTGTTTTGGTTCGCGCCCGGAAAGGGCCATGATGCGCTGTGGATCGGTGGAGTTCACGGATTGACGAGTGGCGCGAAGGTAAACATCAATGGTCGCTACACGCCGATCGTCGGCGACTTCAATCGCGACGGTCGCAGCGATATCATCTGGTACGCACCCGGCCCAGCATCCGACGCATTTTTTCTCGGAACATCGTCTGGATTTTCGCGAGGCCAAGCGGTGCAGATCAACGGAACTTACGTATCGACGGTTGGGGATTACGACGGTACGGGAACTGATGATCTGCTGTGGAGTCGTGCCAGTGGGGGCCGAACGGTTTGGTGGCGGGGTCAATAAGTGGGCCAATAAGCGGGCCAGCAAATGTGCCAATAAGTGGGCCAGTGGCGCAGGTTTCGTTCCCGTCGTAGGATCGGCTCCGAACAATCCGAACACCAATGAGTCCACTTGGGAGCACGTCCGATGGCTGATGTCGAGCTGGTAATTCGCGGTGGAACGGTGGTGGACGGAACCGGTGCGGCGCCGTTTCATGGCGATGTAGCGGTCGATGGTGGCCGCATCGTTGAAGTCGGAACGACGACGCTTTCGGCGGCACGAACCATCGATGCGCACGGGCTCATGGTCGCTCCCGGCTGGGTCGATATTCATACGCACTACGACGGTCAAGCGACCTGGGATGAGCGTCTCACCCCCTCGTCATGGCACGGGGTGACCACCGCGGTGGCCGGCAATTGTGGCGTGGGGTTCGCGCCCGTGCACGCCCGCGACCATCAAGCGCTCATCGAATTGATGGAAGGTGTCGAAGACATTCCTGGAACTGCGTTGCACGAAGGTTTGTCGTGGGCGTGGTCATCGTTCGCAGAGTTCCTCGATGCTGTAGATGCTCGCCCGCACGACATCGAAATCGCGATGCAAGTCCCGCACGGCGCGTTGCGATTGTACGTGATGGGGGAGCGAGGGGCTGACGGCAGCCCGGCCACCGCCGCGGAGATTTCGGCGATGGGCATCATTGCTCGGGAAGCAATCGCAGCGGGCGCCTTGGGATTCACAACCTCGCGAACGAAAAACCATCGCACGTCGACTGGTGCCTACACGCCGACCTTGCGCGCCGATGCCCGCGAACTCATTGGTATCGCGCAAGCGATCGGCGAAGGCGACCGAGGCGTGTTGCAAGTCGTGAGCGATTTCGAATCACCGAGTGACGAAATCGAAATGTTGCGGGCGATGATGCAAGTGTCGGGCCGGCCGCTGTCGATTTCGCTCGCTCAGAATCATCGCAACGGCGAAAGCTGGCGGGGCTTGGTCTCGATGATTACGGCTATGAATGCTGAGGGATTATGCATGCGCGCACAAGTCGCGGTGCGCCCGATTGGTGTGTTGTTGGGCCTGCAAGCAACGGTCAACCCACTGATAGCAAGCGCGACCTATCGCAATATCGCGGCCGCGAACTCCGATGTCGAGGACCTGGCCGCGGCGCTACGCGAACCCGCGAATCGCGCCGCGGTGATTGCGGAGCTTGGTGATGGTTCACCCACAATGCGAACCGAGCAGATGTTTGTGTTGGGCGCGCTTGCGAACTATGAGCCGGCCTCGGAGGACTCGCTTGCCGCGATCGCGTGTCGACGCGGAGTGTCGGCAATGAGCCTGCTGTTCGACGAACTCGTGCGCGACGATGGTCGTGCATTGGTGTACGCGCCGGTTTTGAACTATGCGAACGGGGATCTCAATCATGTTCACGAGATGCTGCAAGATCCCTATTGCGTGCCCGGCCTCTCCGATGGAGGCGCACACGTGGGCACGATCTGCGACGCCAGTTTCCCAACCACACTCTTGCAACATTGGGGCCGCGATCGGGCGGCGGGAACGTTGCCGGTCGAGTTATTGATTGCGCAGCAGTGTCGAAATACGGCAGTTGCCGTCGGGTTATTTGATCGTGGGGTGCTGGCTCTAGGCCTGCGGGCCGACATCAATGTTATCGATTTTGAGAACCTTGCGGTCGAGGCGCCGACGATGGCCTTCGACCTCCCGGCCGGCGGCAAGCGGCTGTTGCAGCGTGCTCGCGGGTATCGGCACACGTTCGTGCACGGTGTCGAGACGTATGCCGACGGCGAAGCGACCGGAGCCTTGCCGGGTCGTTTGGTGCGTGGCACGAAAAAAGGAGCACAATGAACCGTCCAGCCATTCCAGTGATTTCTGCGGATTCACATATCACCGAAGCACGCGAAACGTACGTTGATTTTATCGATCCAGCGTGGCGCGATCGTGCACCACGCATTGTCGATGGTGGCGAAAAGGTTGGCGACGTTTTCACCGTTGAAGGGATGCGCCCAATCAGCTTGGGTCTGGTTGCTGCCGCCGGCAAAGACGCATCGCAGATTCGCGTTATGGGCGAGCGGTTTGATGATCTGCATCGCTCGGGTTGGGATCCGGCGTACCGCATCGAAGATCAAACCCGCGATGGAGTGAGCGCGGAGGTCATATATCCAACGGTTGGCATGGTGTTGTGCAATCACAAAGATGTCGACTTCAAGGTGGCGTGTTTTGCTGCCTACAACCGGTGGATCGCGCAATACTGCGCAGAAGATCCGTTGCGGTTGATTGGATGTGGGCAATCCGCCATGCGTTCGCCGGAGGAGGGAATTCGTGATCTCGAAGCGATCAAAGCGCTGGGATTGCGCGGCGTGATGATGCCGGGCGAGCCCGCCTATGAACACGATTACGACCATCCGGATTGGGACGCGCTCTATCAAGCTGCGGTCGATCTGGAATTGCCGTTGAGCTTTCACATCCTCACCTACAAGTCGGAACGCACGCGTGGCCCGAAACTGTCGCAATTTCTTTCGACCGTTCGGGGCTGCCAAGACATCATGGCGATGTTCGTATTGGGTGGAGTATTCGAACGCAACCCGCGCCTCAAACTGGTGTGTGCCGAAGCCGACGCCGGTTGGGTTCCCCATTTCATGTACCGAATGGATCACGCGTTCAATCGTCACCGGTATTGGCTGCCGGCCGGTCAGGAACTCAGCCGGATGCCGAGCGAAATTTTTGCCGAGCACATCTACGCCACGTTTCAAGACGACTGGACGGCCTTCGCTCATGCGGGCTCGATGAATTGGCGGCGGTTGATGTGGGCGAATGATTTTCCTCACTCAGATTCAACCTGGCCGTGGAGCCAAGCGCTATTGGCCGAACACACAACCAATTTGAGCGATGATCAATACCGGGCGATCTTGTGCGACAACGTCGCGGACCTATACAACATTGATGTTTCGCGACTTGTCACCGTATAACGGCAACGCGCCGTTCTTGCGCGCACGCGGAGCGTACATGGCACCCGGCGAGGTGGTCATTGACGATGCCCATCGCTTGCATCGCCGCGTACATAGTCGTCGGGCCAACGAAGCGGAATCCAATACGGATCAAGTGTTTCGAAAGTGCGATTGATTCAGGAGTCTTCGCCGCGATATCCGTGATGGCTTTTGGTGAGCGCCGTGCCGCGTCCGCCGGTGCTGCGGACCAAAACAGTTCTGCGAGCGATGATCCGCTGTCGTGGAGCTCGAAGAAGGCCCGGGCGTTATTGATCGTGGCTTCGATCTTGCCGCGGTGGCGAACGATTCCCGCGTCGCCCAGAAGTCGTTGCACATCAGTGTCGTTGAACTGCGCGATCTTGGACGGTTCGAATCCGCAAAACGCCGTTCGAAAGTTTTCGCGTTTGCGCAAAATCGTGATCCAGGACAAGCCGCTTTGAAAACCTTCGAGGCACATCCGCTCAAAGACGCCTTGGTCGGTGGTGATCGGACGTCCCCACTCGGTGTCGTGGTAGTGCACATATTCGAGCGAAGACGCGCCCCAAAAACAGCGTCGTTTGCCGTCGGTCCCGCGTAGGAGCGGTGAGTTCATACGCTCGACCGTAGTCTTTCGTAGCATTGCGGCATGGATGAATCTCAAAGCACGCTGCCCGCGGATTGGTATGTCGATCCCGCCCGCTATCACCAAGAACGTTCGACGATTTTTGGACGGGAGTGGCTGTGGTTCGCATCACTCGAACAGCTGCCAACTCCGAATAGCTATTTCGCAAGCGAATACGCCGGTTACCCGTTGATGGTGGTGCGGGGATCCGACGGCGAGTTGCGAGGATTCCACAACGTGTGTCGACATCGTGCCGGGCCGCTGGTGGATGAGGGCGTAGGTGTGTGCGGGAACCTCGTGTGTCGTTATCACGGCTGGGCCTATGGCTGGGACGGCGCGTTGCGATCAGCCCGAGATTTCGACGGTGAGATCGACACCGATGAGTATTCGCTCTTCGCGGTGGCTGTGCAGGTCTGGCGCGGGCAGGTCTTTGTGAATCTCGATTGCTCGGCCGTGCCGCTGCTCGATGATCTCAGCGCGTTGTTCCGCGAGGTGGAAGAGTTTCCGGTTGAGGCGATGCGCCTTGCGAATGCGAGCCATCACGATCTCGCGTGCAATTGGAAAACCTACGCCGACAACTATCTCGAGGGCTACCACATCCCAATGATGCACCCGGAGCTCAATCGCGAGTTCGACGCGAAGCAGTACCGGGTCGATACTGGTGATCGGTATTGCCGGCATAGCGCGCCGGCGCGTGCTGGCGAGGCAACCGATGGTCGTTGGTTATTTCGGTGGCCGAATCTTGCGATCAATATCTACGGAGACGCAATGAATATTGAAGTCATCGTTCCCACGGGCCCGCAGACGTGCCGCGTCTTGTACAACCATTTCTTCATCGATCCAGAACACCAAAACGTCAGTGGTGTGCTGCGACTCTCCGATGTAGTTATGGAGCAAGACCGTGCAATGGTGGAGGTTGTGCAACGCAATCTGGCCGCGGGCCGGTATCGACAGGGTCGGTTGAGTCCGCGGCATGAAAATGGACTTGCGCAGTTTCAAGATCTTGTGCGACAGGCTGCGAATCGCGATTCGAGCGTTGGAGACGACTCATCTGTATCGAATGGGCGCTAAACACGATCAGCGCGACCCACACGAGCCCAAAGCCGGTGAGTTTCAGCGTTGACATTGCTTCGTTGTAAAAGGCCACACCCAACGTGAAGTTGATGATGGGCACGAAATACTGCAACGGTCCGAGCACTGAAAACGCCAAGCGCCGAGCGGCGATACCAAAAAACAGCAGTGGAATCACAGTGATCAGCCCCGTTCCGGCAACCATCGCGAGTCGCCAGCTGTGCGCATGAAGATGAATGGCGGACGAGTGAGTTTCCACCAACACCGTGATGACGATCGCGACGGGGAGCAATACGAACGTTTCTGCGGCGAGACTTTCGATCGGGTGTAGCGGAATTTGGCGTTTGATAAGCCCGTAGAAACCCCACGAAACCGCCAGCGCCAGTGCAATCCACGGGACCCGCCCGGCTTCGACGGTGAGTAACGCGACCGCCACGCCCGCAAGCACCAGTGCGGCAATCTGGGTGCGGTGTAGATGTTCGTGAAACACAATAACGCCAATGGAAACAGTCACTAATGGCGCGATGAAATATCCCAGTGCTGTCTCGACCACGTTGTTGTGGGTGACGGCAAACACGTACAGCAACCAGTTCGTGCTCAACAACAACGAAGCCGCGATCACGCGCAGCAAGAGTGCTCGATCGCGGCCGACCCGCAGTACTGCTCCCCACCGTTTGGAAGCCGTTGTGATCATCGCAAGGATCAGTGATGCCCACAAGATTCGTTCGCCGACTAACCCAATCGCGGAGAGTTTCCGAAGGGTGTGCCAGTAGATAGTGAGTAGGCCCCATAGAACGTATGCGCTGACGCCAGCGGCTGCGCCTTTGCCATCGATCCGTTCAGGTTGCACTTCATGAAACTACGGCCCGAGCATGGCGCGGGCCGTAGCAATTTCATTCGCGTGGTGCCTTGCAGCGTCATGCCAGGGGGCATTATGCCAGGGGGATTATGCCAGGGTGGGCATCCAGTTGCCGTGTGCGCCAAAGGGAACGCGTTGCGGCAAATCAACCTCGGCGACGGCCACGCCTTCGAAGTCCTGCGCGTCGAGCACATTGAGCGTTGTGGTGTTGGTCGAGTCGTTGTGGGTGAGTACGAGCATCCAACCTTCGTCTTCGGCTGAATCTGGGCGCTTCGGCGCAAAAACTGGTTCAAACACGTGGGTTTCTGCACCACCGAAGGTGTGCACCTGCGATGTGCCCGCCTCAAGGTCATATTTGTAGATTTCGGCACCGAAATCGGGTGATACTCCGGGTCGCAGGCTCGCGACGTATCCGTAGCGAGCGGGAAGCCCGACGCGGCGATCGTCGATTCGGGGGAAATCGCCCGGCCGATCGTCGAGTTGCGTTTCTAAGACTGCTCCCGTGACGGTGTTTAAGGTCCATTGCCACAGCACAGAATGGCCACTGAGATCGTCCATGCCGCCTTCCATGATGGATTCGCCGCGACAAACTTGCACGATGATGTCGTCGCCGGATTCATACGAGTTCACCGAGTGAAACACCGTGCAGGGATCGACGTCGTACCAACGCACATCGGCGTTCGTCCCCGCTCGCGGCATAACCCCGATTCGTCCGCCGGCCTCGCGATCGAATTTGAAACCGCCGTGTTCGAGCGCGAACACAATCGGCAGATCAAAAAAGATCGCGTAGTGCTCGGTAATCGTGAAATCGTGCATCATGATGGGTCGGGGAATATCGATGGCCTCGGATTGCACGAGGTTTCCGGAGGCATCAACGCGGTGGTACGTGAGGTACGGGGCCTTCAAGAACTGATATCCAAAGAACAACAGCTCGCCGGTCACCGGACAAATTTTCGGGTGGGCCGTCATCGGCGTAGTGAGTGCACCGTCGAAGTCAAGACTGTCGATGGTCGAGAGGTCCGCACTGAGTTCCCAGGGGAGGTGCGCCTCTTCGAGCGCGAGCAGGCGTCCAGCGTGGCGCACAATGTTTGTGTTGGCCGGCGATGAGCGAAGGTCGCGCATCGCCGTGAGGAGATCTACTTCGCTTTCGAAAAACGGCGTACGTACGTAACGATTGCGATACGAAACTTTGCCATCTGCAATTTCGAAGCCGTGCACCATTCCTGCGCCGAAGAACCAATGAAACGGCACCGCCGCCGGGGGATTGAATCCGTTGCGGATGTAGCTACCGCGTAGCTCGGGCGGAATTGTTCCGCGTACCTCGAGGCCTTCGACGGTCAGTTCGTCGCGGATCGGGCCGAAGTTGTTGCGCATCCACCAGACCGTTTCGGTGTCAGTCGCGTGGTCGGCCACGGGTTGTATTTCGCTGAGGGTCATAAGGGGCGCCTTTGTTCGTTACGAAGTTGCCCCGTAGGTTAACACTGTTTACCTGGTCGGTGTGTGGCTGGTGTCAATCCGGCGCCGCAGCCGGTGGGATCGGAGCGTTAGCGGCTCCGCACCGAGGAATCACGCGTCGACGGTTTAACCTTGAATCTTCGCATCGGAGCACCCTTCGTTGCTACTGACGGCAAGGCTGGGTTCATGAGCACCACATGGTTGATACGAGCAGGCGAAGACGCGAAACTCGCCAATGCCTTTGAGTCCGCGAAAAAGGTCGGCGTCGGCTGGTCCGATCTGGAAGGTGTCGAGGACCTGCGTTTCGTTGAGCGCGCGGAAGTCGCTAGCGCCCTGCGCTCGGCCGGTAAATCGGCATCGGTGGCCTCGCTCGATGCTGACGAATTAATCGCATTCCGCGACACCCTCGCGCTCGGCGATCTCGTTGTAACCCCCGATCCCGTCTCGCGCCAGGTTCTCGTGGGCGAAATCGCAAGCGACTACGACTTCAACGAAACTGCCACCGTCGGCACCTGTCACCACGTTCGTGAGGTGTTGTGGTTAGGGCGAATCGACCGCGACTTGCTGACCGCAGAATTACGTACCGATACCAACTTTCGCCGGACATTGAAGCCGTCCGCTCGCGAGGCCGATTGGGTTGCGCTCGCCGAACGGCTCCGCAACGGCGAACGTTTAGCGGGGCCCCGCAAATCAACTGCGCCCCGAGGTCGCCTTGAAGCGATCGAAGCGGAACGTGCCGCGTCCGAGCGTAAATGCGGTGCGTGTGGCTACATGAAACGATCGACCCAGTTCGACGAATCGGGTGTCTGCGTCGACTGTCGCTAATCGCGGCCCACTGGTTTGATTCCGCCCCGATCTGTGATCGACTAGCCAATATGTGGAAACTTCCAGTTGCCATAGCCGTGGCCGGCTCGACCCTCTTGGGGATTGCTGGTGCCAATAGTTCGCCCGCGCAAGCAGCTGCGATTTCGCGCGCTGCGGATCCGATCGTGTTGACCGGCGCGCAGATCCCGACGATGGCCGGCGGGGTGCGCACCAACATTGTTGGCTTCCGCTGGACGGGTGCGGCATGGGTTCAGTTGCCGGTCCAGATCGATGAACGCGCGATTGTGAATTTCGCCAAAATTTATAACAACCCTTCCGCATCGTTTTATGGCAGCTCACCTTCGCTGGTGAATCAATTGGTGTACACGTCATCCACGACGTTTACGGGCGCCGACCCTGATTCGAAATTTGATGCCAATGATGAGCTCGTATTCATGGCTCGCGACTCAGGGCTTGCCGCACCGACTGGCACATTGCCCGTGGGAGTTACCGCCGGCACCGGTGTAGAAATCCACGTGACTGATCCGATTACGCCTGCGAATGAGGGGTTTGTCTATCTGTTTCGTAGCGCGGTTGGGAGCGGTTTGAAACAAAGCGCCGGCAAGACCTACGTGCGGTATTCGTTCAAACTCACCTCCGGTGCGTACAAAACGACCTACAACTTGACCGGTGGTTCAAACCCGGAGAACTCACTCGTGACGGCAGCGAGCTACAAGCAGCACTTCTCGAATCGGTGGCTCTCGGATCAACTCAACGTGACTGCCCCCGGCGCGACCAAAGTCGACATCCTCGACCGCAACAAAGTGCTCTTCGCTCCGAACATTTGTGTGCGCAGCGAAGACACATTCGATGCAACTGGGCCGTACGGCTCCGCCGAGGGCGCGTTCATCGTTAATAAAGCCGGGCCCGTTCGCGCAATTCGTTCCTATATTGGCGCGAACAGCGGGCCGAGTACGCAACGAACGCACGTCTTTTACGACCAGCGCGAAGATGTGCGAACTGAATTGCGAGTCCACTCGATCGGATCAGTCATGGACCTCCTCGACTACAGCCCGGCTGCGGCGGGCATGACCTACCGCAACAGCGCCAATCCGTCGGGCGTAACGATCGACGGTACGAACGACTCGCTCAACAACGCCGCGTCGTCGTGGGAGCAGGTGACCGGCCCGCAGGGAACCATCACTCACGTCTACAGCACAGGCGGAACGTTTACGCCGACCGCGATCGGTTATTACCTCGACTCCACCACACCGTCTGATCCTCAATGTACCGGCGATGCGTTTGCGTACGGCACGAGCGGTAACTACATCAACTCGACGTTGCCGTGTACCGATCCGGGATTGAATTGTGTCGACTCGTTGAATTTCACGCGCTCGATGTTCTTCGATTCTCCGGGAGGTACGGCGGCATCTGCTTCCCAACACGCAGTAGAAACCGCGCAACCGTTATTGGCGAGCACCGCAGCCTGGCAATAATCAGCGCTGCGCGTTGCGCCTGAGCTCTAACCTCAGGTTCGATGACGATTGAAGTTTCCGAACTCAGCAAAGCATTCGTCACCGGTCGTAAAGCTCGTCGCAAGACAGTCGATGCCGTCCGAGATATTTCATTCAGTGTCGCGGCTGGTGAACGCGTCGCGTTTATCGGCCCGAACGGAGCGGGAAAGTCGACGTCGATCAAGATGCTGACCGGCATTTTGCACCCGAGTGCCGGAACCATCTCGGTGCTCGGCTTGGTTCCGTGGCAACAGCGCCGGCAATTGGCCATGCGGATCGGAACGTTGTTCGGCCAACGTTCCCAATTGTGGTTTGAGCTCACACCCCGCCAATCATTTCGGATGCTTGGCGCGATCTTTGGTCTAAGCGATCAACACCTGGTGCGTCGCGTCGATGAACTGGGCGAGCTCCTCGATGCTGGCCACCTCTGGGATACGCCCGTGCGATCGCAATCGCTCGGCCAACGGATGCGCTGCGAACTTGCCGCATGCATGCTGCACGAACCCGAAATTTTGTTTCTCGACGAGCCGACGATCGGGCTCGACCTTTTGGGAAAACAGCTGTTTCGCGATCTCATCGTTCGTCTCAATCAACAGCGAAACACCACGATCTTTTTGACCTCACACGATGTCGCCGATATCGAGTCGGTTGCTGAACGAGTGATCGTGATCAACCACGGTGAAGTCATCTACGACGATTCGGTTGAGGCAATGCGGCGCTCGTTGTTCGCAACCAAATATGTAGACGTTGGGCTCGCCCATCCAGCCGAGGCTCCGAGCCTGGTTGGTGTGACAATCGCTCAACACAGCCCCACGATGTTGCGATTGGTTGTCGATACCGAAGCTCAATCAATTGGCACCGTCGTCAATGCCGTATTGTCGTCGCTGCCCGTCGCGGATTTGTCGATTGCGGATCCGCCGTTGGAGTCGGTGATCGCTTCGATCTATTCGACCGCGCGAACGCCATGAATCTACGAATCTTGCGTACCGCGTTTGGCACCGCGACCCGTCGAGCCTTGCGCGAGCCCGGCAGTTTCTTCGTCGCCACGGGCTTTTACGTTGCGGTGGTTGCGATGGTGGGAACGCTGTGGCGAGTCGCCGCGGCATCGCACCACGGAACGCTCGCGGGGTACACGGCCGTGGGATTGTTCTGGTACATCGCGGCGTCGGAATCGGCGACAATGGCGATCAGCCTTCGCCTGGTTGAAGAAATCGGCGACGACATTGTCAGTGGAGCCATAGCGGTTGAAATGTTGCGGCCGGTGTCGGTGGTCGCGGTGAGAATCGCAGCCGAATTTGGTCGAGCGGTTCCGAAACTCATCAGTTGCATTTTGGCCGGCACCGCGGTGTCGTTGGTGGTCGTTGGGCCCCCGCGCAACGTTGGGGCTGCATTGTTAAGCGCCATTTCGCTAGTACTCGCTATTTTGTGCAACATCGCTGCGCAACACGCGTTTGCTGGCATCGCGTTTTGGATCCGCGACGCGCGCTCTACATGGTTTCTCTACCAAAAATTTGTGTTCGTGCTGGGCGGGATGCTGTTACCAATTCAAATACTTCCGACCGCACTGGAACAGATCGCACGCGCGCTCCCCTTCACCGCGATGGCGTACGCTCCGGCGCGCTTGGCCGCGGGATTCTTCGAACCAGAGTTGCTACTGGTGCAGAGCGCATGGTTGGTCGTTTTGATCGGGGTCGCGGCAGCAACGTTCCAAGCGGGCGAGCGCCGACTGCAAGTTGTGGGCGGATGAACGGCTTACAAGCAACGTTTCGCGGTGCGTGCGCGCAAGCCTGGGCGAATCGCCGAGGGTTCTGGTTCGAGATCACGGTCATGATTCTCAACGACCTCGTCTGGGTCGTGTTTTGGGTGTTGTTCTTTCATCGAGTCGGTACCGTGCGCGGCTGGAACACCAACCGAATTTTGATGTTGCAGGCGATTCTTACGACTGGCGGTGGGATCGTGCTCGGCGTATTTGCAAACGCTCGAAACATCGGACGGCTCGCCGCCGATGGCGAGCTCGACGCGGCGCTTGCGTTGCCCGTACCCACGCTTGCCTATATTTTGGTGCGCAAGATCCAGGCCTTGAATCTTGGTGACACGATCTTTGGTGTGGTGTTGTTTGTTGCGATTGGGCATCCGAGCCCGAGCCGAGTCGCGATGTTCCTAGGTGGCAGTGCGATCGCGGCGACGGTACTGACCGGGTTTTTGGTTCTGATTGGTTCGTCGTCGTTTTTTGTCGGCCGAAACGAGGGGAGCGAACTTGGGTTTCATGCGATAGTGATGTTTGGGTCCTATCCCATTGATGTTTTCACCGGGGCGGGGCGCGCAATGCTGTATTCGGTTGTGCCGGCCGCGTTTATCGCTGCGGTTCCTGCTCGGCTCGTCGACTCGTTCGATCCGGGGCTCGCCGCGGGAGCGGCCGCGGCTGCCGTGGTCTTCGCGACACTTGGAGTGGTCGCCTTTAACCTTGGCTTGCGGCGCTACACGAGCGGCAACGTCTGGAAGCTTTAGGATCGAACGATGGCCAATCGTAAAGACACCACCTTCAAGATCGTCACTGGATTTCACCGTTCGGTGTTTCGTGCGTCGAAAGGCAAGTTGCTCGGTCGCGGTTCAGGGATGCCGATGCTGGTGCTCACGACGACGGGCCGGAAATCGGGCCAAGCGCGGCCGACGATGTTGTCAACGCCGATGCAGATTGGTGAATCAATCGTCATCGTGGCTTCTAAGGGAGGCGACGATCGCGATCCAGTTTGGTATCTCAATCTCGTTGCGAATCCTGCGGTCAACGTTGAGATGAGTGGCACATCCAAAGCGATGACTGCTCGAGTCGCCGAAGGTACCGAACGTGAAGAGCTGTGGTCAAAGCTGACGGTTGACCACGCGAACTACGCGGGCTACCAAACCAAAACCGATCGTGTGATTCCGGTGATCGTTTTGGATCCGGTCACCGCGTAACTGCGCTCACCCGAACCGCTAACGCTTGCGAACCTCGCCGCCGCGGCCAGGCCGGTATGCGCCGGCGGCCCCCGATCGGCGACGACGAGGTTCGCCGCGACCCACTGTTCCCCTTCCCTATGGAGCAGCGTAAAACGGTACTGATTCGAGGCGTGATCCTGTAGCTACGACGCTGCTTGTGGAGAGGTAGTGATCGCTCGTGATGCCGTCGTAGAGGCGATACACCGAGATCAAGCCTGATCCTGATCGGCGTGCACCGTAGAACGCGATGCCTTCGAGCTTCCACGCTTTGGCGACCAAGGTGTCACGTTCGTTCGTGCTGGTGGTATAGAGGTGCTCGCCGTTTTTCGGGTTGCGAAGGCGGTAGACGGCCATGGTGGTTGTGCTCGGCGCGGTCGCAGCCTTGAATGCAACGCTGGTCATGGTGTAGTGCGCCGCGACTAAGGCGTCACGTTCGCTTGCGCTTGTCGTGTAGATGCGGTCGCCAGTGGTGGCGTTCTTGAGCGCAAAGACTGGCGTCGTCATCCCGGCACCGCTGGTGCTTGGAATTGTGGTCGTGGTAGCCGGGGGCTGGGTGGTTGTGGTAGCCGCAGGCTGCGTGGTCGTCGTGGCCGCAGGCTGCGTGGTCGTTGTGGCCGCAGGCTGGGTGGTCGTGGTGGCGGCGGGTTGTGTCGTCGTTGTGGCCGCAGGCTGCGTGGTGGTCGTTGGCGGCGGAGGAGTGCTTCCACCGTTCGTCGGCCAGCTGTACGCCCCGAGGTGTGCCGTGCCAGAGATTCCCAACAGGGTGGCGATGTTGCCCGGTAGCGCTGCGCCGGTCGTGAAACCGGGGCTTCCGACCGCTAATCGGTAGTCGTCGTTGGCCGCGTCGACGAACAGCCGTGACAGCGGCACATTGTCGGCAGACGTACTGGCGAGTTCTCGACCGGTGGCACTCTGCATCGCCGCGAGGTCCGCGTACGACTTGAACTGCGAAACCGATGCTTGCCACTGCATGGCACTCGACGGCGCGGTTGCGGTTGGGCGGGCCCAGAGGTTGTGGTCGTTCATCGCCAGCATCTGGGTCGAAGCCAAGTGCCGAGGCGAACTGGCGTCCATGCTCGTGAGCAAGGATTTGGTTGCCCGCGAATCGCCGACGACGATGTTGTTCGCCACAGTGACGTTGTGGGTATCCCAGGTGATATCGAGTGCGATATCGGATGCCGATGTGTTCGTGCGGGCATCGTCGTAGACCCCGATCCCTGCGGCACCGTTGTTCACGACTGTGTTGTTCCAGACCGCAACGTTCGCGGAACCTGAAACCTTGATGCCGTCACTCGCGTTGTTGGCACTCAGGTTGCCCGCGATGATTCCGTTGCCGGAAACCTCGTAGTACAGACCGTGGCCGCTGTTGTTGATCGCAGTGTTGTTCGTGACAATCGCGTTGTAGTTGGAAAGATCGAACCACAATCCATTGGAATCATTGCCTTCAAAGAGGTTGTTCTTCATGATCGTGTCGGAACTCGACGTGATCTTGAAACCCGCGATGGTTGCCGCCGAACCGGGTGAGTGATTCCAGTGCTCGATGTTGTTGAATGCAACTCGGTTGTTCACGAACACCAAGCCGTCGGCGTTATTTGCGTGAACGCCGTTGATGCCGTTGTAGATAAAGAGGCTGTCGGCGACTGCAGAGCCTGGATACAGGATCGAAAGTCCGCGGCCCGCGTTCCATGCGAAGGTGTCGTGATCGAACGTGACGTTCGGTGTGTTCGCGATGACCGCGCCGGGCACATCCATGTTGTAGTGGCCGGCGTAGTGAGCGAAGCCGATGCCCCGCACTATTGAACCCGACGCACCCGCAGTGTTGAACTGCATCGCCTTGTCGTACACCGTTGACTCGATGGTGTGACCCGATGGATTGGTTCCCAGCCACAGTTGATTGTTTGCGTTGTCGACGAAGAAATCGCCTGCACCCATTGATGCTTTCGCCAAGACCTGGCGTTGCGTCACGCCGTCGATGAACACCTGATCGGTGTAGCCCGCGGCTGGATAGTTCGGGTCGACCATCGTGGATGAGTAGCAGTTGTCGCACACACCGCTTGGGTTCCAATTGTTCTGAACCCACGCGCCGCCCGAAGCGCTGAATTGGTTTGCGATAACGCTGCCCTTCATCCATACAGTTTCGTGGGGGTACGCCTGCAACGTGATGCGTTTGAATACCGAGTTCAACGTCTCGCGGTAGGTGCCGCCGCGCAACACGATCGTCGCGCCGGGTGCCGCGACCGCCACTGCTTTGGCAACGGTTGCGTACGGCGAAGTTTGGGTACCCGCATTGGAATCTGAACCGTTGTTGGCTACGAACGTCGCTCCCGCCGGAATCGCATAGTTGGTGTCCGCGATCGTCGGGACTTCATATCCACCGGCGCTGCTGGCGGTTGCTTGCGACGAATCGTGGCTGAGTGCCGCGGCGACTCCAGCCGCGGTGAGCGCAAAGGTCGTGACGGTGGCGGTGATCGCACGCGCTCGGCGGACGATGAACCGCGAATGGCTCCGGCTAGTTCCGAACTGTGATGTCGATGGCATTGGCCTTGCACTCCTTGCGTCACTGTGCCGGTAGTCACGAAAGACCATCCGATGCACACTCTCCGTGACATAGGTATCGGATGGAACCTAGGTGAATATTGAATTTGCCCTAGTAAACCTTTGGTAAAGGTCGGTAATGCTTGTTCCTAGACCGGACGCGCGGATGGCAAACCCACCACGCAACGTGGTTGTCGTAGAGTCGTAACCTGCGGCGATGACCAGAATCCCGCTTGAAGTTGCCGACCTCACGGCCGGGTGGCTCACCGAGGTGCTGCAACCGTTAGCTCCGGGTGCCGTCGTGGAAGCCGTCCGGGTTGGTGATGCGAATTCCGGCACAACCGGACGCGCTCGCCTTGAGGTCGATTGCCCCGACGAACGAGTGCCGCAAACCGTCTTTGTAAAGTTGGCGCCGTTTAGCGACGAGCGTCGAGCGTTTGTCGACGCGCAAAACATGGGAGTTTCCGAAGCGCGGTTTTATCGCGATCTCGCGCACGAGGTTCCGGTTCGGACTCCGAACGTCTTGCACTCGAGTTACGACGACGAAGGTCGTTACATCATGGTGTTCGAAGATTTGCTCGCGACAGGCGCGCATTATCCGACGCAAGACGACGCGGGCTTAGTGTCCGTAGTCGATGGTGTGATTGACAACTTCGCTTCGTTGCACGCAGCGTTTCACGGCAGCTCACGATTCGATAGTGGCGGCGATCTGGAATGGATTGAGCAACGCAGCCGGGGCTACGGCGCCGCAGGTATGTATATCGAACAAGCCGCGAAGTTGATCGGAGCAGAAATGCCATCGATCTTTCATGAGATGGTTGCGCTGTACGTCCCGAACGATGAAGCCGTCGCAGCGTTGCTGGCCGCCGGTGACCGCACCCTGGTGCACGGAGACGCGCATATCGGCAACATGTTTGTCGAGCCGGCTGGTGTCGGCTTCTTGGATTGGGCGGTGCTTGGCTATGCGCCGGGCGTTCGCGACGTTGCGTATTTCGTGAACAACTCAGTCACCACGGAGTTTCGCCGTGAACACGAGCGTCGACTGATCGAGCGCTATTGCGGCGGCATCGGCCGAAACGGCGTGCACCTGACGTTCGACGAGGCGTGGAATCAATATCGCCTGCAAACAATTACCGGTTGGATCGCTGCGGTTGCGACAGCGGGTTTCGGAAGTGCCTTGCAGCCGATTGAGATTGGGATGCGGGCAACTCAGCGGGCCAACATCGCGCTTGAAGATCTCGATATCGTGGGGCTGTTTCGCTCAGTGCTGTGAGTCGTAAGCTCACGGCATGTGCCGAAACATCACCGAGCTCCGAGGCCTTGAGCCTCCTGCAACCGAAGTGGAAATCGAGGCTGCGGCGATGCAGTTCGTGCGGAAAGTCACGGGAATGGCGCGGCCCAATGCCACCATTGCCGCGTTGATGGAACAAGCCGCGGCTGAAATTGCAGTGATCACCACGAACTTGCTGGAGTCCGTTCCGCAACGGCGCGTGCCGCCCAAGTCGGTCCCGCCGCTGCGCCGACCCGAAGTTCGCGCCCGTCTGGGACTCGAACCATTTCTGAGTTAACGGCGCGGTGCGGTGAACCAGCTTGAATTATTCGGTGTGGAAGCGCCGACATCGGCGGCCTGGCAGCGCCTCGATCTTGCCGGCGCAAACATACGGTATTGCCGCGCGTTTCTCGATGCGCGCGACCGCCATTGTTACTTCACTGAGGTGTTGGAAACCACGCCATTGACACAAGACGAAATTGTGATGTTCGGTCGCAAGCTGTTCGTTCCTCGGCTCGCTTCGTGGCATGGCGAATCAGATACTGGTTACACGTATTCGAACATTGCGTTGGAACCTCGGCCGTGGACACCCGCGTTGTCAGCGTTGAAAGCGCGCGTTGAGTGCTCGCTGGAAACGCGTTTCAACAGCGTGCTCGTGAATCTGTATCGCGACGGACGAGACAGTGTGGCCTGGCACGCGGACGACGAGCCAGAACTCGGGCCGGCGCCGTTCATCGCATCGCTGAGCCTCGGTGCGACTCGGCGATTTCAGCTACGCAACCAAGCCGACGCAACGTTGAAACACGCACTGGATTTGCATGATGGCAGCCTGCTGACGATGGCCGGCGCCACTCAACACGAGTGGATGCACCAAATACCAAAGACAAAACGCGAGGTTGGGCCACGCCTCAATCTCACGTTCCGCACCGTCGTGAAGTAGCTGTTTGGGCACGTCTGGTGGGTGAGTCTGGTGGGTGAGTCCGGTGGGTGAGTCCGGTGGGTGAGGGAGCGGGGCGCCGATCGGTGAGTTGGGTGGGGCGACCTGCGGTCGGATGTCTCTGGCCCGTGGCACACTGCGGCGATGACAACCCCTGTTCCTGAAACCACTGCCGATCAAGCCGATTTCCTAGAACGTGCTGCGGTCGCGGCGTTGGAACAGCTGGTTGGTCGCCCAACCGAATTTCGCGACGGTCAGCTCGATGCCATCGTGGCCTTGATTCGCGATCATCGTCGGGTGCTGTGTGTGCAACGCACGGGCTGGGGTAAGAGCGCGGTGTACTTCGTCGCGACACGCTTGCAACGCGATCGCGGCAACGGCCCGACACTGTTGGTCTCGCCGTTGTTGGCGTTGATGCGCAACCAGATCGAACACGCGAACCGCGGCGGAATCCGCGCGGTCACGATCAACTCTGATAATCAAGATGATTGGGATGCAATCGATCAAGCGCTGCACGACGATTCGGTCGACTTGTTGATTGTGTCGCCGGAGCGTTTCGCCAACCCCAAGTTCCGGGCGACGATGTTGCCGATGCTGTTGCGGCGCGCTGGGCTATTCGTGATCGATGAAGCGCATTGCATCAGCGACTGGGGCCACGATTTTCGCCCCGACTATCGCCGGTTCGCGCCAGTCTTGCGAGAACTCTCCGCCGAAGTACCCGTGTTGTGCACCACCGCGACTGCGAATGATCGGGTGATCGCCGACATCGTGGAACAGCTCGGTGATGAGTTGTTGGTACTGCGGGGTCCTTTGGAACGAACGAGTTTGGCGCTGGACGTTGTATCGATTCCATCGCAGGCACAACGGCTCGCATGGTTGGTAGGCGCATTGCGGTTGGTTGATGGCTCAGGCATCATTTACACATTGACGGTACGCGATGCGGCAATGGTGAGTGATTGGCTGAATCGCAACGGAATCAGAGCGGCCGCCTATCACGGAGCGGAAGATGCGGCGACCAAACTGAGTGTCGAAGCGCGCCTGCGCGATAACGACTTGAAGGTTGTTGTCGCGACGTCGGCGTTGGGCATGGGCTACGACAAACCGGATCTCGCGTTCGTGATTCATTTTCAATCGCCCGGTTCGGCAATCGCGTATTACCAACAAGTTGGGAGGGCCGGGCGCGCGCTTCCGAACGCAGTAGGCGTGCTGTTGTCGGGAGAAGAAGATGAACGGATTCAGAACTGGTTTATCAATACCGCGTTTCCTGCCCAAGCCGACGCGGAGGCCATCGTTGCGATGTTGGATAGCCAAAACGAGCCCGTCGGTGTAGTGGCGATCGAGCGGACGGTGAATATCAAACGGTCGCGCCTCACGAACATGTTGAAGGTTCTCGAAGTTGAAGGCGCGATTGATCGAGTCGGCGCGAAGTATCAGCGAACCGAACAACGTTGGCAGTATCCGGTGGATCGAATCGCGCACATCACCCAGCAACGTCACCGCGAACAATCACGTATGCGCGATTACCTCAATGGCGAAGGCTGTTTGATGCAGCACGTTCGCGTCGAGCTTGATGATTTCGATCCTCAACCGTGTGGTCGGTGCGGGCGGTGTCTGGCCAAGGCCGTCGTGGATGTTGCGATTGATCATGCACTGGCAGCCGAAGCCGTCGCGTTCTTGCGCGGTCACAGTATTGATATCGAGCCGCGCAAGCAGCGGCCTGACCTCAAACGGATCCCGCCTGCGAGCCAAGCGCAGCCTGGAAAAGCGTTGTGCCAACTCGATGATGGTGGTTGGGGTCAGCTTGTACGGGCCCAACTCGACGAGGGCAAATTTGGTGACGGAGTAGCGGATGCGCTGGTCTCGCTGTACCGAACCTGGCGGCCGGAGCCGTCGCCTCGCTGGGTAACGGCAGTCATATCTGATCGGCCCGGCGATCCGGTCTCGGATCTGGCTCGGCGAGTGGCGGATCGGTTGCGGTTGCCGTTCGTTGGCTCGCTCGATCGCCGCGAACCGCGCCCGGCCCAGCGCCATATGGAGAATTCCGCGCAGCAACACAGTAACGTCGACGGCGCGTTCGCCCTGGTCAGTGGTCATTTACCCGATGGACCAGTGCTACTGATCGACGATACCGTCGCATCGCGCTGGACAGTCGCGGTCGTGGCGGAGCTCCTGGCAGGCCAAGGAGTGCCAGCAGTGTTCCCGCTCGTGTTGGCGGTTGGAGCCTCCGATGGTTGATGTTCACGAAGCTTCGCTTTGGGCAGTCGGCCAGTGCGCGCTTTGCTTTTGGTGATTGAGTTGCTACCGTGGGTGACAACCGGGTTTCTTCTACGAATTTCTTCTCATGGGGGTTTCATGCGATTTCGTCGCATAGTCGCATTATCGGTCGCAGCTACAACGATCTGGGCCACGCCAATGTCGGCCTACGCGGGCAGCCGCCGATCCAATGTGGCCTCGACCGCATCCAACGATGCGGTGCGCCACGCGCAGCACTTCGGGGCCTCACTCGACACCAACGTTGACTTGAACGCGGCGCATGCATCGCGTTCGTTGGCGAGCGCGTGTGGGGGCAAGACCGGCAAAGATGTGTGGTTCGAAACGGCGGTCTCACGCGCTGGTCAGCTGACAATCGATGTCGCAGCAACCGGAGCGAAAATCGATCCCGTTGTCGCGGTCTACCGATCCAACACAAAACATCGCATCGCGTGCAACGACGACGCTTCGCGCCACACCGTCGATGCGCATGTGCGCGTGCACGTCACCCGTGGGCACTACCTCGTGCGCGTTGGCGCGCAAAGCCGCGCTGCTGGCAATGTTCATGTGTCGGCGCATTTTCGCGCGTCGAAAGCCGCCCACGTCGTGCGCCACAACGATGCACGCGTACGCCGTCTACGAGCGAGCGCGGATGCTGCGCAAGCACGCAACCGTCGCGCTCCGAGCGCAACCGCACGGCACGGCCGACGAATCGCTCGCGATCCCCATCGTGAGCTTCGACCCAGCGAACGTGCCACGACGCAGTCATCAACGACGAACGCAACCGTGCAAGGAGTTGTCCGCGACGCGCGTACTGGGCTTGGGATTCCTGATCTTTGCGTGACCGCGTTCTCATTCGGACAGACCGTCACGACTACTAGCGCGACTGGTGCCTACACCATCGGCGCATACATCCCAGCGTGGTGGAGTTCTTCGTACGTCCAAATCCAGGCGTACGACTGTCAGGCCGGGCTTTATAGCTCAGGGTACACATCGCTAATCCTGAGTGCCGGCGACGTTGCCTCAGCGGCCGACATTTTGCTTCAAGGTCCACCAAGGATCTCCGGGACAGTGCGCGATGTTTTGAGCCACGCTGGAATACCCGGCGTTTGCGTCGTTTTTGACGCCTCATATAACTATGGTCCGACGTATCGCACTGTGACTGGCGCAGACGGAACCTACGACATCGCGGTCGATGCGTTTTATGGCAGTTACGGCTACGACGTATTCGTGCGTGACTGCAACCCGAACCCAACCTATCGGCCTTTGCAGAGTTTTGTGACGGTCTGGTATTCAAGCGACATCCAGCAGGATTTTGACCTCCAGCCGATCAGTGGCATTGCCGGGATTGTTACTGATGCACAGTCGCACCAAGGCGCAAGCGGTGTTTGTGTTCAGCTCTTTGATCTGAGCGGAGCGAACCAACTCTCACAGACCTTGACCTCGCCAACGGGTGCGTACACACTCGACGCCGTCGGCGCTGGCCAGTATTCGGTGCGATTTGCAGACTGTCAGCCGCCAATCGTTCCTGGTGCTCCTGCGCATGCCCGCTGGGTCGCACAGTGGTACAAAGCTCGTGCTTCGGCTCCGGGCACTCCCGTTACGATCGTCGCGGGTTTGGTCACGGGCGAAGTCAACGCCATGCTCAATGGTGGCGCGTCAATTAGCGGTGTGATTCGTTCCGCGGATCTGGATCAGGTCGCGCTCGGCGGCGGTGCGTGTGCGGTTGCCTACAACAATGATGGTGTCGCAGTCGCTGGCGCGCTGACATCGGGGTCGAGCCCCACCGGCTCGTACCGAATTTCTGGTCTCGAACCGGGCACCTACCGGATCGGGTTCTCAGAATGCGACGGACACCGCTTCTTCGGTGAGCGCTACTGGCGTGATGCTGAGCATCTTGATGGAGCTACCGCGCTGCACTTGGGCGTCAACGAACACCGCAGCGATATCAATGGCGCGTTGCCGTACATCGGTGGATTCATTCACGGCACGATCCGCAACGCTCGTTCGCACGCGCTCGTCGACAACGCGTGCGTCAACGTTTGGGATGCCGTGACGAATTCTGCTGTCTCGCACCTGATTGCGCCGAGTGGTTCATACCGAGTGAATGTCGAAGCCGGTTTCTACCAAGTGGAGGCGTGCGACACCGTTCGCGGCACCGACATGTGGTGGCCCGAAAGTCGGCAGCAACAAGGTGCCGCGATCATCGAGATAACTCCGAAACAGGACTTCACCGCGAACTTCAACTTCTTATATGAAGCAACCATTTCGGGGGTTGTGCGGCTACCGAACGGTGAGCCTGCTGCCAACGCCTGCGTCACGATTCTGTTCCCGTATGGCTACGGCAATGGGTTCATGACAACGATCACTGGTTCATATCGCTATGTATCAACCGATCCGCATCCCCAGACAGTTACGGTTGCGTTTGACGGCTGCTACGGGACCCAGAAGTACGCTCGCTCCTACTGGCACGGCGCGACTTCATTTGGAAACGCGACGCCAGTTCTGCTCCAGCTGGGTGTCAATAATGAGCACATCGACGGCCAACTTGTCTTGACGGCTTCGGTCGCAGGCCAGCTCACCGACGAAGCGACCCACGAGCCAATCGCTAATGAGTGTGTCGAGCTCTGGGACGTCGCGAGCCACGGCAGCATGGGTTTCGCGTTTTCGAGCGTGACGGGCGCGTATCGCTTCGATGGCGTTTCGCCGAGTCGCTACGTAGTTCGTGCCGGGTGCCCGCATTACAGCGAATTCGGGGCGCCGTCGACATGGGCACAGCGTTTCTATGGTGGCGGATACTCGTTTAAGACGGCAACTCCGTTCGAGGTAAGATCTGGCCTTCAACGCGGAGATGTCAATATTGCGTTGAACCACGGCGGCAGCCTCAGCGGATTCGTGCTCTGGGGTCCCGGCGTTATCGGCGGCGGCTGTCTTGAGATCGTGAATCAAGCCGGCGAGTTCACGTATTCGAACCAGGTGCGGTCCAGTAACCCGGACCGTTTCGAATTCCGGAATCTAATCCCCGGTGACTACAAGCTGTTCTTCGACTGCCCTTGGGGCAGTGCAGCTTCGCAGTTCTATCGAAATTCCGGCGATCTGCAACACGCCCAGGTGCTACATGTCCGTGCTGGCCACGGTGTGAGCGGCATCGAGTTCGTGATCGACACCGGCAATATCATTGTGGGCCATGTCGGATCCCGTGAGTCCGCCATGGCCGGTGCACGCGTCGAAGCCGTGTCGTTGCAGTACGGATACGGCCAGTCGACGTATACCGACCTCAATGGCAATTACGCTGTGTACAGTCTGCCCACTGGCGATTACAAGATCGTTGTGTCTGCGAATCGCTATCCGAGCGGTGGTTACACACTGGCGTCCATTGCCGACGACCCCCAGACGTCGTTCCCAAGCGTCTGGAATGGGGGAGCCGCCACGTTCGATGCTGCGGAAACCTTGCACGTACATGGGCCAGCCGCGACCCGCGTCGATTTCGAATTGCAACCAGGTGGCTCGATCTACGGCAGCGTGCGCGGCGCGGATGGTCACGCGCTCAATGGGCTGTGTGTGAGTGTCGCCGACGTCAAGACCCGCTTAGGTTTTCTTGAGGCCCAAACCCAGACAAGCGTGACTGGCGCGTATCAACTCGACAACCTGGCTCCCGGTAGGTACTTGTTGCGGTTCGACGATTGCGGGTGGGCTGGCTACGCAACCCAGTTCTCTGGCGGGGTGAGCACTCCGGCCGCCGCAACTTTGATCACCGTTCGCAGTGGGCAGGTCACCCGGCATGTGAACGCGGTATTGCCACGCGGCGCGATGATTTTCGGTTCCTTGGCGTTTCGGGGTTGGGATATCACGGACTCGCAGTACGGGGTCTGTACCCGCGTATTGGATACCGAAGGAAACGACGTGGGACCGATCTTTTCCGAGTTCTCAGGTCAGCAAGGCCAGCAGTTTCATATTGGTGCGCTGGGCACCGGCGACTACGTGATCGAATTCGCTTCGTGCGGTTCCTACCTCAGTTCGTTCGCACCAGTCGTCCGTTACTACGGCGGGAATTCGCTAGCTACCGCAACCCGGATCCACGTCAAGGCTGGCCAGATCGTCGGGCCGATTTCCGCGGTGATCTAGGGACGTTCACGACGCCTTGGGTAGTCGCGCCGCTGCGACGGCGCGCTACCTCGAAGATTAACTGCACGGCTGCGGACGTTGGGCGGAGCTGGTTTGCCCGTTGCGCCGACTGGATGGCTTCGTCGTATTGCTTGGCAACAAGTTGTTGCTGGCCTAGCGATAGCCAGGCGTAGTCGTCGAGCGGGCGAAGATTGGTGACGATTGCGAGTTGCGCGGCGGATTCAATTTGGTATTTGTTGTCTCGAGTGGCGGCCGCGGCGGCTCCGAGCGCTCGGCTGAATGCCCGCCGGAGCTCAACATCGTGTGGATCGGCCGCGACGGCCTTCCGCCAGTTGCGGTTGGCGTCTTCGAAGAGTCGACCGTCGATCGCGACTGCGGCGAACGTAGTGAGCTGGCCTCGAGCTACGAGGTAACCAATGTTGCCCGGCTCGATCCGGATCGCGTCGGCGAGATACGAATCTGCCTGATCGAATTGATCCTTGCGAGTCTGGCGGTTTCTTGTTGCCAAGCCGATTTGTTGCGCGCCGGTAGCCGCCGCCCGCCGGTATTCGGCGATGTACGGCGCGGCATTGACTGCCGCGGCATAGCTCTCGGCAGCGCCCGCGAAATCCTTGCGAGCGAGATCGGCCTGTGCGAAATGCACCCGTATATCGGCGTAGAGCCAACTTCCCGCAGCCAAGGCCGCAACCCCGCTGGCTACCGCGCATGCAGTCGCCGCGCCCAAAACCGATCCGGATCGTGGTGTCGTGGCGACGGTAACGCGTCTGCTTTTGGTGGCTGATCGTGTTGCGGCTGGCTCGGCAAGGAGTGTTTCGCCGTGGGTCAGAGCAACGACACCGCCCAAGAGCAGCCAACTCACCATTGCGATGGGTGGAACGTCGAAGGAAAACAGGCTCTGAGCCCAGTACGCGACGAGTGCCGCGCCCAGCGTTTCAAGCAACAATCGCTGCGAATTGTGGGGGTCGAGTGTTCGGCGCTTGTGCAAAGCAGAGCGTCCGATCATCGCGAGCATCACGAACCACGCGGTAGTGCCGACGATGCCGATCGTCGCGAATTGTTCGAGCAGCAAATTATGCGGCTTATCCGAAATGAGGAGCCCTAGGTTTGCGCCGTCATCTCGGACACGCGAAGACGGGTACGCCAACAGATAGGTGTCGGGGCCATTGCCGAAAATGGGGCGGTGGCCGGTCGCAACGATCGCGGCCCGCCACTCCCAGCCGCGCACGGTCGCGCTCTCGGACCGAAGCATGTCGAGTTTGCGTAGCGGCCCGGGAAGATGGGTTGTCCAGGGCGAAGCGATTGCTGATGCCGCCAGGCCGAAGAGGCCGAGGCTAGCGACGAGCGCGGCAACGCTGAAACGGCGGCGCCGTTGATCAGACGCAACGGAACGTGCCACAGCGAGCGTCGCGATTCCGATGAGTGCGGCGATCATGCCGCCCCGGCTCTGGGAGAACCACAACGCGATTACATCGAGAGCCGCTGCGATTATCGCGATCGTGCGGTACTTCCCGTTCGCGTTCGTTGTGATCCTACGCAACGCGATCGGGAGCACAATCGCTAAAAAACCCCCAAGAAAATTGGAGTTTCCGAGCGTTGATCCTGGCCACTTGGCGAGATTGCCAGCCTGTTCACGGAATTCGTAGTGATCGATCCCGAAGTGTTGAAAGATCGCGTAAGCCGAAGCGATGGTCGCGGCGAATTCCAAACCGAAGAGCACACGATTGAAACGCGAGATCGAACCTGCTACGGCCAACACGACGTTCGCGGCAAACGCGATGCCGACGACGATCGTGAAAAGGCCACCGAATCGTTCGTAGCCACCCACAAGTGAACGCAGTGGGCTGCGCGAAAATGCGGTCGCAGCGATCACCGTAGCGAGGTACAACCCGACCCACTTCATGATCGGCATTGGTGCCCAACGGAAATGCCCTTGGATCGCTCGCCGCGCATTGAGCAGGGTCAACACAAACGTTGTTAGCGCGAACAACGCGATCTTCACGACCATAAATAGGTCCGCGGTGAACGACGTGAACGCAATGATCACCAACGCCACGCCAACAGTTGCGGCTGTGGCCGGAGCTTCGTCGCAGGCAACAAGGTTGCGCCAGCCGTCGAGTCGCATTACAGCGTTGCGTTGTCCGGCGGCTTCCCCCATGCGTTTGTATTGTCGCACATCAAGCGCGTTGATCGGGTCTTGTCATTTCGCGGTTGGACTGAGGACCGCGGCTCAGCGCGGGCGCGGTGGTCACGCCGCTAGCGGTTCAGGATTTCAGGGCTGGCCAACTGGCTTGCGTGAGTTCGCACGAGAGGTCCCAGAGCTTGCGAGCAACCGCAGGGTCGTGGGAGCGCTTATTGGATTTGACCTTTACGGGATGGCCCTGTTGTTCCATGAAGCCGTCGGGGCCGTAGTAGTCGCCGCCGTTCGCTTCGGTGTCGATGGCGGCGCGCAACGTCGGCAAGGAACCCATTTCCGAAGACTGCATGGTGCGTTGCACCAGTGGTTCCGCGAACCGCATGAGAAATCCACCAATGCCAGCGACATCGTGTGCAAGATTCGTGTTGGATCCACCAGGATGAGCCGCGACCGCGATCGTCGAGTTGTGGCCTGTTGCGGTCAAGCGCCGTTGCAACTCATATGTGAACAACAAGTTCGCCAATTTGCTGCGGCCATACGCAAGCCACGCCGAGTACCGCTTGTCGTATTGCAGATTGTCGAAGTTGATGAACCCCATCTGATGCGCCAGGCTGCTCACGTTGACGACGCGAGAGCCTTCGGTCGCGAGGAGCGTGTCGATGAGGTTTGCAGTGAACGCAAAATGGCCCAAGTGGTTCGTTCCCAGCTGTGATTCGAAACCGTCGACCGTGGTGCGTTTCGCAACGCCCATGATGCCTGCGTTGTTGATCAACAAATCGAGGCGTTGATGCTGGGCGAGAAATGTCTTCGACGCGATGCGCACGGATTCAAGATCCGAGAGATCAAGATCGAGGATCTCGACGTCTGCAGCAGTCGTTGCCGACACAATCGCGTCGCGCGCAGTTTCGGCTTTTGTACGGTTCCTGCACGCGAGTACCACCTTCGCTCCGTGCCGGGCAAGGGCACGTGCCGCATCGAGTCCGATGCCGCTGTTTGCTCCAGTAATGAGCGCAACGCGCCCCTGCTGGTCAGGGATGTCTTGGGTCGTCCATGGGGCCATACCCGGACCCTACATCGACTGACGGTTCCCGCGTTTGGCGAACTCGTCGATTTGCGATACTGGTGAAATTTGAACCGGCACGCCGTCTAAAAATGCCAGGGATAGGGGGACCAATCCGGGTCGCGCTTTTCCAAAAAGGAATCGCGCCCTTCGGTTGCTTCATCAGTCATGTACGCAAGGCGGGTCGCTTCACCCGCGAATACTTGCTGGCCCACGAGCCCGTCATCGATGAGGTTGAAAGAAAACTTGAGCATTCGTTGAGCCGTTGGTGATTTACTATTGATTTTTGCTGCCCATTCGAGCGCGACGCGTTCAAGATCTTCGTGATCAACCACGGCGTTGACCATGCCCATGCGATGAGCATCTTCGGCCGAATACTCATCACCGAGGAAGAAAATTTCGCGCGCGAACTTTTGACCAACCTGGCGCGCAAGGTATGCGCTGCCGAACCCGCCATCAAAGCTGGCAACGTCGGCGTCGGTCTGTTTGAACTTGGCGTGTTGGCGTGACGCGATCGTGAGATCGCTCACCACGTGCAGACTATGGCCGCCGCCGGCGGCCCAGCCGGGCACCACGCAAATAACGATTTTACCCATGAACCGAATAAGGCGTTGTACTTCAAGAATGTGCAGTCTCCCGGTCTTGGCCGGATCAACAGTCTCGGCGGTATCACCGCTGGCGTACTGGTATCCCGACTTTCCGCGGATGCGTTGATCGCCGCCCGAACAAAACGCCCAGCCGCCGTCTTTTGGAGAAGGGCCGTTGCCAGTGAGGAGCACACAGCCAACGTCGGTGCTCTGCCGGGCATGGTCGAGTGCCCGATAGAGCTCATCGACCGTCGCGGGCCGAAACGCGTTGCGAATCTCTGGGCGGTTGAAAGCAATCCGGACCGTTCCTTGGCCGATCGCACGGTGATACGTGATGTCTTGGAAATCGAAGCCGTCGACTGTTTGCCATGCGGATGGGTCAAAAATCGCAGAAACCATGAGGGCAGGTTACGGTGCAGCCCTGAATCTGTTCGCACCCCCCATTGCAACCAACCCCCCATTGCAGCCAACCCCCCTATTGCAACCAACAAGGAGTTCACCATGACTGCTGCCGAAGATGCACTCGCCGCCGGGACCGCTCGGATCGGTGTACCCGAAGGTTCGGGTGAGTGGTTTGAGATCGATCAGGATCGAGTGAACGCGTTCGCCGATGCGACGCTCGATCACCAGTTCATTCACATCGATCCCGAAGCTGCGAAGGCAACGCCGTTCGGTGGCACGATCGCGCACGGGTTTTTAACGTTGTCGTTGCTCGTGCATTTGTCCAAAACTATTCCGCAGGATCCGGCGCAGTTCAAAGGCGCAGTGATGGGCGTGAACTACGGGCTGGACAAAGTGCGGTTCATTAATCCGGTTCGGGTCGGGTCGAAGGTGCGCGCCTCTAGCACCATCGCTGAGGTCACGCTCAAAGACGCCAGTACCGTCCAAACGAAAAAGACGCTGACGGTAGAAATCGAAGGCGTTGCGAAACCCGCGTTGATTGCGGAATGGATCACGCTGACGATGTACGGCTGATCATCGCGAAAGCACCACAAAACTTAAGCAACAACGAAAACGGCCGCTCGAAGTTGAGCGGCCGTTCCGTGTTCGTACGAACGTTCGGGGGTGCGTTGGCTAGCCGAGGCTGGACAACGCAAAATTCGATGGTGCGATGAAGTTGATCGTCTTCAGTCCAAGCCCGAGGCAGCTCGTCGCGAGCTGGGTATAGGTCTGCTTGATGACGATGTGTGAGGCGGCAGTGTCACCTGCGAATGAGCCAGCAGTTGCGGAACCGGTCGTGTCGATCGTGATTGGGGGACCCTGGGTGCCGGTCCCGGTGGTAAGTGCGATCGTCGATGGTGCCAACTTCGGTGTGTACGGCTGCACGCGCCATTTCAGCGGGCCGGAACTCGATGTGATCGAGCCGAGCGCGCTTTCTAAAGCGAGGCAGTCGTTGGTGGGCAACGTACCCTGCACCATCGTCGAGCCGCCCAAGATATTTGCGCCGTTGCCCGTACCGCTGCAGGTCTTTAAGCTGGTGCGGAGCGTGTAGGTGGGGGTTGCGCCGGTTCCTGGGTAGTGCAGTGGGGTCGAAAACGTTATTGAACCCGTCAGCGCGCAGCTCACGGTGCCGGACCCGTTGATCGGAGGCGTGACGGCGTGGGCGCCAGCGACGAACGTCATTGAGGCAACTGCAGTTACAAGGGTCGTAACGAGAAGAGTTCGTTTCATTGAGGTTCCTACCTAGGTGGATGGGTTCGCGAGCGTGCCAGAGCCTAACCGTGCATCGTTGAGATGTCCAGGATCTGGTAGATCGCGCAGCACGCCTGTTTTGGGTGCGAAGGGTTTGGGTGCGCAAGGTTTTGGGTGCGCAAGGTTTTGGGTGCAAAAAGGCGTCAATTCTGATGCTGGGACTCGGCCAAAACGGCGGATGTAGCGCGGACCGATCGCAGCGGGGCGGGGTCGGGGCGCGGTTGTTGACCGGGGTGGGTTTAACAGGGTGATGACGGCGTGGTTTTGAGGTCGTACATCAACGCGTCGGCGCCGCTGTAGATAAGCCGTGCCGACGTTGCCTGAAGGGGTTGATCAGGGCGGGTTGTGAAGTAGCGCACCCGGAATTTCGTGCAGAGTGAGCCGACGTTGCCCAATTTTGCTGCACGCGCGATCGGAGCATCCCTTTGTTCAACGCTGGTCGGGAGTCGCGAGATATAGCCAAACGTGATCGGGTGCTCATGCACTGTTTGGTAATAGAGCCGGTACGTTGCGCTGGTTGCCGCGCCGTCGAACACTGCGGCGCCATCATGGAGTTGTCGCAACCGAGAAACGTAGTTGGGGTATGCAACCGCGGTGGTCGGCATGGCGGCCGGCCACATCTCGATTGCCAAAGCGCCGACGAAGAGTGCGATGACCACTTTTACGCGCGTACTTCGCCAATCGAATTTCGCCAACACGATGGCGACGAGTACTGACGTCGCGAGCGTGACGATCACGATCGTGCGGTACGGGTTGCCTCCCAATTTAAGTGGGGGGATCAGGCGTTCGAGCGCGGCGTACGGCAGCGGGATTGCCGAATAGCTATGGCCGGCAATCAACAATCGAGGTCCGAGGCTCAACACCCAAAAGATCGCCGCGGTTGTCACCCAAAATAACGCGTCGCGATGTAATCGATTCCGACCCCGAGCGGCTAGCCAAAACGCGGCGAGCACCACAATTCCCAAGTACGCGCTGCTGCCAGACAACGGCGCCGGCACGTGTTGCCAATACCAGTTCGTAAGCCGTCCGAATCGCCAAAACCCACCGTCGACAAAGGTCGAAAACGCATCCGTGCTAAATACGCGCGCGTCGTGGAATCCGCCGAGCTTGTCGTGACGGTTATACAGGAGCAACTGGACGGGAAGTGGAGCGCACAATAGGGCCGCCGTGGCCGCGAAGACAAGCAAGTACTTCGATGCGCGCAGCCGACGTTGTTTCGCAAGGTAGACGGCTACTAAAAGCGCGGTGCTTGCGCAATACAAGAAGTAGTAGTAGTCGCACCACAACACCAAAAACAGTGTGATCGCCGCACCGATCGCGTTGCGGCGGCTCGGCTGCTCGAGCAGGCGCCACCACAACATGACGAAGAGGGGAATCCATTCCAGTGAAACGAGCTGCATGAAGCCCATGGCGCTCGCGAAATGGTACGCCGAAAACGTAAACGCGAATCCACCGATGAGTGAAGCTCGATAATGGTGCGTGAACTCATGGCACAACCAGAACGCGGTTACGCCGCCGATGACGAACGAAAAGATCACCAGTAGGTTGTACGTCTGCGCGAGTGAAAACCATCGCAACAAGAAGATGCCAACGAAACCGTTGAATGGGTTCATTGTTTGGCCGAGCAATGTGGTGCCGTGCGGAAAGTGCAAAACGTTTGTATGCCACGGCGATTGATGCAGAACGGTCACCGCGTGGTTGACCCACCAAATATTCCAGACATTTTGCAGACCGTCGCCGTCGTTCGCGAAAAATCGCGAACTGAAGTGCGGCATCCAGGGCCAGGTAAAGGCTGTAAAGGCCGTGAGATATAGCAACGACGGCCAGGCAAACCATTTCGCGGCACTCGCGCTCGCTCGACGAATCCGCCGGTACGCGACGGTGCGAAACACCCTTCGAGTAATCCGGTGGGTGGCGCGCTTCGCGCCACCCACGAATTGTGGCTGCTGCATTACTTCACGTTGAGCAATGGGGTCAGTTTCGAATCGAATGGAATCACGATGGTGCTATTCGATTTCGATTCCGCGATCTTTTGCAGTGTCTGAATGTAGATGTATTGGAGGTACTGCGGTGTGAGCTGCGTCTGATCGCAATGATCCTTTTGGTTTGGGATCACGACCTGTTTGCCATCCACAACATCAACGTGCGCGCCACAGGCAACGATTTGTTGGGCATCGGCCGTTGCCTTGGCGATCGTGCGTTGGATATCCGCATTCACGCCGGCCTGTTGGAGCTGCACCTGGAGGTTCAACAGCTCTTGGGTTGATTTGATCTTCGCGTTGATGGAATCGATAATTCCCTGCGGCAACACAATCTTTCGAACCTTGACCGACTCAACGGTGAGCCCGTATTTCTCGAACTCTCGTTCGAGCCGCCGCAGGACCTCGGCTTCGAACGCCGACCGCTTGTTGGACGCGAGCTCAGTTGCGTTGAAACCTGTGGCGACATCGCCGATGACATTGCGAATCGTCGGACGGATCACTTTTTCTTCGTAATCAGTACCGGTTTTGCTGATGATTCCTTTGCCAGCCGAGCGAGGTAGGTGATACAAGACGGTTGAATCGATCGACACGTCGGCGTTGTCGAGCGTGTGAGCGACGACCGCGTCGTTGCCTTGATGTTGGCCTTCCGTTGCGTTGCTGTCCATGGTGTAGTTGGCCGTCTTGGTGGACAACAAGCGAACGTCGGTCCACGGTGCGACGAAGTGGATGCCAGGGTCGAGCGCTTCGCCCGCGGTCCCGAAGGTAACCGGCACACCGACTTCACCGGCACTTACTGTGGTGAGCGATGCCGTTACCAACACGAATATGCCGAGCAGCAATGGCACAAACGCGAATTTTCGAATAGGGACGGCCTTGTGTTCGATGGTGATTTTGCCGACCGAGAGCGCGACTAGCGCTAGCAGCCACAACACAGCAACAATGACGACCGTACCCATAGCAACCTCGATTGTTCACCAGCGGCGAATCTCACTGCCGGGAATGTTCGTTCGCTGTAGCGAATGAACGAATCAATCGAGGGTACCTACGCGGCACCACCATTTCGGTGATAGGCGCCGCGCGCGATAACACGCATCACGCCGCGCCGCAGTCCACATCGTTGCCGCCACATGGTTGCCGCCACATCGTTGCAAGTTCGCATTGTGCGCTGACGTCTGTGAGCGATCTGAGGTTTGTTGACTACAGGGGGGCCAAAGTTCGGCTGGCAATGGTGAGGCTGTTACATGGCGATATTGTGTTCAGTCAGCTACTACCTGGGCAGGCGTACCCGGAATTATGACGGCTGAACACCCGCTCGCGATCATCGAAGCCCTCCGCTCATGAGGGCGGGATTGGCCAACGGGCGCGGCCGTGTGCATGAGTCGATCACAACCCGCGCTATATGACACCCGGAAGCATTCCGCTACTTTTGCGGGTAGATGGAACGAACTTTTGAATGGACACCCGGACTCTGTACGGTTGTGATCCCGGCCTACAACACCCAATCTTGGGTCGCGTCGACGATCGAGTCGGCATTGGCACAGGACTATGAACCGATTGAAATCGTCGTGGTCGACGACGGATCGACCGACGAAACCGTCGAGGTACTGCAACAATTTGGCGATCGAATCGTGCTCATCCGCCAGGCGAATGCCGGGCCTGCGCGAGCCCGCAACGTAGGAGCCCGGCGTAGCCAAGGTGAATTCATTGCGTTTTTGGATTCTGACGACTTGTGGCAACCGTCGCGGTTGCGGGTCTGCATCGACCGGTTGCAGACGACCGACGCGGATGCAGTCACGACAGACGCTTGGATCATCGAACAAGACACGTTGTCGAATCGAAGGTATTACGACACCCTGGAGTTTCCCGTAGGCCGCGCACAATTGGCGGCGATGGTGCGACGCAATTTTGTGTTTTCGTCGGTAGTCACTCGCCGTAATGTTTTCGAGGCGGTCGATGGATTTCGTGAAGTTCGTTCGCTCAGTGGATCTGAGGACTACGACCTTTGGTTGCGAGTGATGCTCGCGGGGTATTCATTCGGGCTGGTCCCCGAGCCGCTCGCGCAGTACCGGGTGCGGTCGGATAATTTCACCTCCAACGTTGCCAAGCAATGGGCGACCCACTTGCTCGTGCTGGAATCGTCTCTCGGGGAGCTGCGTCAGCGCAACGTGCATGCCGAGCCAAACGTCTATTTCGAAATCGCGCAAAACGCGTTTTCGCAGCGGCGGTTCGCGGACGGATTGAGATCGTTGGCGATGGGAGCGCGGCACCCCGCGCTTACTTTTAGCCAGCGTTTTCGATCCGTCGCGTCAACGTTGAAGCGCGGCGCGACCTAAGCCCGCGCGGGCGACGGAGGAATCGTTGGTGCGGAGTGCTCATAGCAGTACACCGAGCCGAAGCGATTCAAAACGTGCGAGCGGGGGGACTTGAACCCCCACGTCCTTTCGGACACTGGATCCTAAGTTGGCTTGAGCCGGTGTGCCGGTCAACGCTCACAAAGAAACTCGCGACGCTTGGATACCCGTAGATCGAACGACCCTGCAGGATGGCGATGTCGCGCCTCATCGTGCATTCTCTCGACAGTCGCACGATCCCGATGCGAAGCCGTTGCTGTGCGTATCGGCGGGTTGGAATTAATCGAGCGAGTCTGGGTCGAATACTTCTCGCACGGCCAGCCCGAGTGTCGAGGCGATCGCGTCTAGGAACTTTGTTGTGGTGAGAAACCATTCGCGGCCGACTGTGCGGCCTTCTCGGCGCAAATGATCTGCTGCTTCGAGGAGCTGGTGAAATTGTTGCTCGATCTTCTGGCTGTCTGCGCCGTCGGCAGGATACACCCGTAACAAAATTGGGTCTTCGGGAAGGACCGTCTCGCGTCTCTGTGCGTTGAACCGTTGGATGACGGAACTACCGCTGTGTCCGACTTTGAGCAGTGTGTGACGCAGCTCGGGGTCGTATGGGTACCTGATGTAGTGCGGCAGTGTGTAGACGTAGATGCCCGGCTCAGCGTGATCTTCGGCAGCCTTCGTCGCGGTGAGCGCTTGCTTCTCCTCGGCAGCTTGTGCATCGGGGTCCGCGACCCGAGATTCCAGAATCAACAGTCTTTCTTGGAGCACCTGTTGTGTTCGGGCTGAGAAACCGCCCGTCTTGATTATTTTGCGGAACCTCGCTGCATTTTGCGAGGCAACGCTAGGTGCGGTCGGTAGGTCTCCGTTGAGCAGTGCCCTGATGGTTCGTTTGTAGTTCCACACGAAGTTGGGCTTGTCATTTCCGCGTTGGACCCGTATCTGTTCGTCGCTTAGCCCGGAATTCAGACCTCGATAGACCTCGCCCAGAAGCGTGTCGTCAGCTTCGAGAAAACACTCGATCTCGGCTCGTACGACAGCTTCTTCGTCGTTGGCGGCGTCGTTGCTGCTCGGATTCAGTTCTGAACTTGGTTCCACGCATAGATGGTGGACCATTCCCTGTCAGCTCGGCAAGTCGCGTGATCGCAGTCGTTGCGATCAGGCTCAGCCGTACTGCCATCGGCGGCATTCATGGCAAAATCCTCCGCGATTGTTGGCAAGTAACCACTTCACATCGCGACCGATCGTGCTTTGCGAAACTCCCAGCCGACGGGCGACCTTCGCTTGCGTTCCGTGCTCATCCACGTCGTACCCCAACATCATCTCAGCCACTTCAAAGCGGCGCAGGTTGGCTTGCAACTGACGCACCGAGTTGTAAAGACGACGACCACCTGCGCGGCGGGCGACCTCATCGGCATTAGTTGGGTGTGACCACGAAACCTTGTTCACTTATGTGGTGCTTTTCGTTGCACGCTTATTCAAGATCATGGACGAATTGTGGCACTTGGCCGCGTCTCGTGGTTGTTCTTATCTGCCGCAGTCAAGTTGGAAGTCGACACGTTGCCGTCAATGCGGATTCGCAGGGGACTTTGTCGTGCGCGCTCAAAGCCTTTGCAGGACTCCGACCGCGAGTACGAGCAAGGAGGCCGCGGTGGCTTCAGCGGCCACCTAATGCCAACAGGTAGTCAACGATGGCGACTGAGAAGCGAGTCGCGTCAACATTGGTCAGTACGAACTTGTTCTTGACAGAGTCAAGCACGGTGAATTCGGCGGGTTGCCAAGTGTCGACGTAGATCACTGCCGCACCGGGGGCGGGGAGTGTCTGCGGCGCTGGTGTCGAAGGCCCAAAGCCCAGCAGGTAGGCAATGACGTAGACGGCGAGCTTCTGCACTCCCGCAGCAGGGGCGTTAAAAAAAGGTGCCATTTGGTTGAGTCGTGCAGATTCCGAAGCGGTCCATGATACGGAAACGGTGATGGCACTCTCGGTAGGAATCACGCTGTTCGAGGGTGCTGATGTCGTGCCGCCAACTGTGTTGAACGCTGTCACGGTAAACAGATAGGAAACCCCTGCCTTTAGCCCCGTCACAGTGATTGGTGACAAGGCTCCAGTGATCGTGGGTCCTCCCAACAAGCTCTTAGCTGACACCTCGTAGCTGCTGATTGGCGAGCCGCCCGGATCCGCTGGTGGAGTGAATGAGATCAGGGCAGATGTCGGCCCGGCGGTCGCTACGACGTTGGTCGGCATGCCAGGGCTTCTGAGCGACGCGATATTTGAGGGGAGCGAAGGGGGGCTGGTCCCGGTGGCGTTGGTTGCGGTCACGGTGAACTGGTATGAGGCTCCAAGCGTGAGGCCAGGGACTGTCACAGGTGAAGTCGTTCCGATTGCGACGATTCCACCGGGTGACAAGCTCACCGTGTACTGCGTGATGGCCCCGCCTCCGGTCGATGAAGGTGGATCGAATGCCACAGACGCTGTTCCGTTTCCGGGTGTCGCGGTGACGTTCGTCGGTGGGGAGGGAATATCGGGTGGCCCGATATATGTAAAGGTTGCGTTTCCCGGGTTCTCTGTGAATGAGTAGTCGGAATGGACCGCGCCTGTTCCTCTCCCAGTTGCACCCCCCGTGTAAGTCACAATCGAAGAGCAATCCGGAGCGACGACGGCCGTGTCGTAGATGACCAAACCGGCATAGTTGACCGTGAGGGTGTAGCCGGACTGAAAGGAAGCCGTGACAGTGCCCGACAACGTTTGCAGGTTGCCCATGTAAGGGCCTAGGTGCAGAGTGTACGGGCAAGCAGTTTGAGCGGCCGATCGCGCCTGTGCGGTCCCTAGCGTCGCGCTGATGACCAGCAATACGACGAGCAGTGCATTGGCGCGTCTCATAGTCGAATCCTCGTATTTGTGGAGCCCTGAAGATGTTCACAATGCCATGCAGCGGATCTTCGACGCCGACTTGATCAATTTATTACGACTGTAAAGGCGGCGCGTGAGGCCGAGCAACTTCTCCCCGTCTCAATCAACTAGATGTTTAGTTCCCCGAACCGATCCTGTTCTCAGCGTTTGGAATGCTGAACAGTTGAAAGCGTTTTTGTCGACAGTCAAAGACGATCGCTTGTTCCCCGCGATTCAACTCGCCGCGACGACGGGTATGCGGCGTGGCGAGCTACTTGGTTTGCGTTGGTGCGACCTCGATCCTGAACAAAAGGTGCTCCGAGTCATGCGCAATGGAACAGTTGCCAACAAAGTCGTGAGCGTAGGCACACCCAAGACCGCTGCTGGCACGCGAAGCGTGTCGCTCGATGCGAACACGAACGCGCATTGCTTGCGCCTTCGTGCTCGCACTGCCGAAGAACGTCTACGTCTTGGGTTGAGTTGGGACGACGATGGGTACCTATTCGTTCACGACGATGCGAACCCGATTCACCCGACCTACTTTTCGCACCGTTCCAAGCAATTGGTCGAACAATCTGGACTGCCTCCGACGAGGTTGCACGATCTTCGCCACGCGTATGCCACGTTGGCATTGGGTGTCGGCATTCCTGTCAGGTACTCAGTGGAGCGTCTTGGGCACGCAAACGTGAGCATCACACTGCAGACTTATGCACACGTCATGCTTGGCGACGATCAACACGCTGCACAAAAGGTCGCCGATGCAATCTTCGGGGCGTGACCGGAACTGGTCCCGTCTCGTGGTTCAGCTCAGCCGATTCCGAATAATCGGTGCAACAAGCCTGCCGCTCCTTCGAGTGGTACAAACTGATTGATCCGCAATCTTCGGATGTTCTTGCGTTCTTGTTTGATCCCTTCAGCGTTGGCTCGGGAGTTCTTCGCGACCTTGTCGCCGAGACTCGGAAGCCTCTCGCCAGGCCCACCACCGAACCAGTGGTATCGCATGCCTATCCGGTTGGTTCCTTCGATGCGGTTCCATGTGATGAGCACTATGCAACCTGAAGGCCTTACTGCAAGGCTTGTATTGATCGGCCACTCCTTGGTGGTCGTGTTGTTGCGCGCCTTGAGTTGAATGTGGCGCATCACGCCGCGGCATTCAAGAACGATGTCGTACCCGAACGCGTCTACCGACGAGTGGAGGACGTCGATGCGCTCGCGGTGACCGAACCATGCCTCTTGGACTAACTCGGCAATGAGAGTCAACTCAATCATTTGTTCGATCGACGTCGAGTGATGCGACACGTCGAGGTCTGCGTCTTGGTGCCCGGTTTCTAGGTTCGTGCAATGAGGTTCTGTCACGACTCCAACGTAGAGCACAATGCGAACGCGACAACGCGGCGTGACCAATCCGTGACCACTTGCACTTCGAGCGCCAGTCAACATTCGTCAGTCATGGCCAAACGTGCTGGTCACGTCAGTGCGAGCGGGGGGACTTGAACCCCCACGTCCTTTCGGACACTGGATCCTAAGTCCAGCGCGTCTGCCAATTCCGCCACGCTCGCGAGTGTGTGGACGATACCCGATAGTGCCCTACGGAACTTTGAACAAGTGTCGTGGCGTTGCGCGATCGATCGCCGCGCCGAAGATCCGGGCGAGGGTGAACGAATATTGATCCGTGAAGTGATTCGAATCCCAATATCGCAGACGGCCGTCGGCCATGCGTGCGGGGCACCGCGGCTTCGGGCAGATGTCGTCGGTGATATCGCTGAAATATAGGCGTTCATCGTTGATGGCAGCCTCGACACCCAGTAGTTCGCGGTCGCTATGGATTCCGACTGCTCGCGAAAAGTCGCAGGCGTTGCGGGGCATTGGGTGCGCCGCGACGCAATCCTTCATTGACTGGAACGCGCGCGGGGGATCTTCGAACACGAGAATTTCGCGTGCTGCGCCTCGTAGATCTGTGAGCGCAGCCTGAAAGCCGCGTCGGTATTCCTCGCGGGCAGCAGCGCCTTTCAGTACTGCATCGCCTTGGAAGATGCGTTCGATGGATTGCCCCGTGCGCGTCGATATCACAATGTCCACGGGATGCGCGCGCAAATATGCGAGCGCATTGAGCCGCCAGGAGTTGCATTGCAGATACGGCGAACCTTGATAAAAGACGTGCTGAATCGTGACTTCGGCGAGGAAACATCCTTCTTTGGTGAGCTGAAGTATCCGCCAGTGTCGGATGCGTCCGAGCTCATCGAGCCCTGCTGCGAGCATCGCTCCGTGGGAATCCCCAAACAAGGCGATGGTTTTCGTGCCGTGCGGATCGCCCAGCATGCAGGTGTGAAGTGCAACGTCGTCGTGCGCAACATTGCAACCGTACGTGTGTTGACGGGGCGAGTCGATGCCGAGCGAGCCTGCGTCGACTGCCGCATTGCCTTGCCCCGCGATACCCGACGCAATCGCGCCGACCGAACACAACACCGCTACTGCAAACGTGAGGAGTTTGCGGCGAACCAACGGAGCGGCGAAGCGAATTGGATTTTCGAACCAACGGTTCGCGGCCACGGCGACGACGAACGATCCCGCTACCGCGGCGATGCGCCAGGGCCACGGAGCGAGGCGTGACCCACCGTTGCTGACGGCATAGCTCACCAACACGATTGCCGGCCAATGCGTGAGATACCACGCGTAAGAAACCTTGCCGACGTACCGCATCGGTGCGCTGCTCAAAACCGACGTCGGACTCAATCGTGCATGTGCGCGCCCCCCGATCAAGATCGCGATGGTTCCGAGTACCGGTATCCATGCCGCGGTACCGGGGAACTGAGTGGAGCGGCCATAGATCACCGCACTGGCGCCGATTGCTGCGATGCCGGCCCAGCCCACCAGCGATACAAGTAATCCTTTGAAAACGGGCAGTTTCGTGATCGTCGCGGCAAGAAACGCGCCCGACGCCAGTTCAAAGGCTCGCGTATGTATCCCGTAGTACGCGAGTGGCCCCTGGGTTGCGGTGAGCTTCGCGGACGCGATTGCCGACGCAACGATGATGATTCCACTGAGTCCTGCGATTCGCGTCGCCGGGCTCCAGCGGTGGAGTAGCCGAGCCAAAGGTCCGCGACGTGCCGTCGCGAGAACAGCCATGAAGGGCCATGCGAGATAGAACTGTTCTTCGACGCTCAGTGACCAAAAGTGCAGGAGCGGGCTCCTCGCCGCCTCTTGATTCATGTAGTTGGTTTGTGTGGCACCGAAGTGGAAATTGGAGAAGTACAACGTCGCGGAAGTCACGTCGCCGCTGAGTGAGGCGCGGTCGACGGAATACAAGACGAAACGAGCGGTGAGCGCAGTCGCGGCCAGGGTGATTGCGGCCATCGGTAGTAGACGCCGAGCACGGCGCGCATAAAAGTTTGCGAGATGCAGCGAACCGCTCGTCGTGATTTCGCGCAGGATCAAACTGGTGATGAGAAAACCTGAGAGCACGAAAAAGACGTCCACCCCAACGAAACCACCGCTGAACGTATCGAGGCCCATATGAAACAACACAACGATCGTGACTGCAAGTGCGCGCAGCCCTTCGATGTCGCCACGAAAGTGTCCGTGACTTGTTTCGTTGACGGCTGCGGCAACCCCATGCCCGATGTCCGAACTCACGTGGGCATTTGACCACATCGTGGGCCGGAATCAGTGTCGAGCGCCGTCATCGTCGTTCCGGCGCCGGATTCATAATGGCCTCGAAGTACCCTCCATCTCAACTATGGACCAACGCGACGTCGAGACTGAGCCGTACCGATTTCGGTACGTTCCCGCGCTCGATGGTTTGCGAGCCGTTGCGGTTGGACTCGTGTTGTTGTTCCACTATCCCTGGCAGCAAAACGCGTTCTTTCATCCGAACCCGTATCGCGGTGGATTTTTGGGCGTGGACGTCTTTTTTGTGCTGTCAGGTTTTCTGATTACTTCGTTGCTGTTGCAGGAGCATGAAGCTACGGGACGAGTTTCGTTGCGCAACTTCTATATCCGCCGGGCGTTGCGATTAGGCCCACCCATTGTGGTCCTGGTCTTGATCGGGATCGTTGCGCAATTCGCGTTTTTAGAGCCAGGCAAACGTCCGAGTTGGTTGGGTATTGGAGCCATGCTGGGCTATTTCGCAAACTGGGTGCAACTGTGGACCAACGATCCACTCGGAGGATTGTTCGGGCATACGTGGTCGTTGGCGATCGAAGAACAGTTCTATTTGTTCTTTCCGATTCTGTTCGTGGTGTTGTTACGCCTTCGTCTGCGGCGTTTCGGTATGGTGCTCGTGTTGCTCGCAGGCGCGGCAATCTCCGCAGTGTGGCGAATACACCTTTGGGGCGCTGCGTTTTCTTCGCCGTCGTTTGTGGATTGGTACGCGAAAATCACTGGTCGCGCATTGCCGGAACTCAATCCGTTTTCGATATGGAACCGTTGGTACTTCGGAACTGATACGCGCCTCGATGCGTTGCTGGTCGGTTGTGCGGCTGCGGTGCTGCTGCATTGGTTTGGTCCGAGTATCTCTCGGAACGTGCGCCGGATGTTGTTGGTCCTTGGCTGCGTCGCACTTATTGGCGCTGGCGCGATCATTAACGAGGCGTTCATACTTTCAGATTGGCTGCCGCGTTGGGGGTTGCCGGTGCTCGAAGTATGCATCGCGATTGCCGTGGTCGCACTGTGCCTGAATCCGCGCTCTTGGCCCGCACGCTTCTTCGCTATGACACCGTTGGTGTGGATAGGGCGGCGTTCGTACGCGATTTATTTGTTTCACCTGCTCGTGTTTAACGAGATGGGCTACGTCGAGGACCATGTGCCGTCGTACGTCTGGTTTTGGTTGAATGTCGCGGTGCTCGGCATTGTCGCTGCACTGTCCTGGCGCTTTCTGGAACAGCCCTTCCTCAAACGCAAATCGCGTTACCAGGCTTAGAACTCAGACGCAGGTCCAGCCGCCGTCGACTGGTAGTGCGATCCCGGTGACGAAACTGGATGCCTCGCTCGCCAGGAACAGCAATGCGCCGTCGAGTTCGTGCGCTTCGCCGGCGCGGCCCATTGGCGTACGCCCCTTCATCCAAACGTTGCCGTTGGCATCATCGAACATTGGGCCCTGGGTCATGTCGGTTTGGAACCATCCTGGGCATATGCAATTGACCCGCACTCCTTTGCGAGCCCATTGCGCGGCCAGCTCGCGTGTGAGGTTCAGTAGCCCGCCTTTGCTTGCGGCGTACGGAGCATCCGGGATCTGGCCGACGCCTACCATGGACCAGAGGGATCCAATATTCACAATCGATCCGAGGCGACTGTTTTCGATGATGTCGCGGGCGGTTTCGCGCATGAGCTCGAAGGGTGCTTGCACGTTGACTGCATGGGTGGCCGCGAAACCCTCATTCGTGATGTCGAGCGTCTTTCCGGTGTGATTCACCGCAGCATTGTTCACGAGGATATCGATACGGCCGCACCGATTGATTGCTTCGAGCGCGAGCGCCGTTCCCGCGTTCGGTTGCGAAAGGTCAGCGGGGATTGCATAGCCGTTGCGGAGTTCCTTGGCGAGTGCTTCGATGCGATCCGCGCGGCGTGCAGCCAACACGACCGTCGCCCCGGCCGCATCGAGCACCCGAGCAAATCGCGCCCCAAGACCTGAACTCGCGCCGGTCACCAACGCAACCTTTCCGTCGAGTCGCAATAGATCTGATACTTCGCATAGCTGGCTCATGGATCAAGTCTAGAAAGCCATCACGGACATAGTGTGCAGCTTCATATGAGCCAAGAGTTGCGCCCCTTTACGATCGATGTTCCCGAAGCCACGCTCGAGGATCTCCGCGCCCGCCTCGCCAACACCCGCTGGCCCGATGAAATTGCGGATCAAGGCTGGAAATATGGCACGAATCGTGCCTATTTGCAGGAACTTTGTGAAACCTGGCGTACAACCTTCGATTGGCGTGCGCAAGAAGCGCGCTTCAACCAATGGGATCACATCCTCACCGATATTGACGGTGCGCAGGTGCACGCGATCCATGCGCCATCTCCTGAACCAGATGCACTGCCGTTGATCATTACGCATGGTTGGCCGGGGTCGGTTGCCGAATTTCTTGATGTGATCGAACCTTTACGCGATCCGCGTTCGCATGGCGGCGATCCATCGCAAGCATTTCATATCGTCGCACCTTCGATTCCTGGATACGGTTGGTCGGGCCCGACACTCGATGCCGGGTGGGATGTGAAACGAGTTGCGAAGGCGCTCGTTGAATTGATGTCGAGGTTCGGCTATTCGCGTTACGGCGCGCAAGGCGGCGATTGGGGTTCGATGATTTCCTCGCAAATCGGAGTTCAAGATCCGCAACACGTTGTTGGAGTGCACCTCAACATGCCTATCGGTAGGCCACCGGAGAACGGTCCCGAGCTCACCGAAACCGAAATTGCGAATCTCACCAAGACTGGCGAATTCGTCAACGAAGGCTCGGCATACCAACAGATCCAAGGAAAGAACCCACAAACATTGAGTTATGGGCTCACCGACTCGCCCGCGGGTTTGGCCGGTTGGATCATCGAGAAGTTTCATCACTGGACTCACCACCCCGATGGCGATCTCGAAACCGCCGTGACTCGTGATCAGCTACTGACAAATCTCACCGTCTACTGGGCAACAGGAACGATCAATTCTTCGACCCGCCTCTATTACGAATCGATGCATTCGGGTTCGATGCCGCCGTTCGACCGCGTTGAGGTTCCCGTCGGCTGCGCGATGTACCCTGGCGAATTGATCAACATGCCGCGGAGCTGGATCGAGACTGTGTTTAACGTGACGCACTTCTCGGAATTCGAACGCGGCGGGCATTTCGCGGCGATGGAACAACCCGATGCGCTGATCGGCGATATTCGCAAGTTCTTCGCGACCGTCCGTTAAACGGCTCGTGGCGGAGTAGCCGGGCGGGTCGCTCCGAATCCGGTTACGCTCCTGAGTATGCATGATCTTGTCATCAAAGGTGGAAATGTCGTCGACGGGACGGGCTCCGCAGCCCGGACTGCCGATATCGCGATCACCGACGGAGTCATCACTGAAGTCGGCAGAGTCGACGGCGCCGCGAAGGAAACGATCGACGCGGATGGCGCGCTCGTAACCCCTGGTTTCGTTGATCCCCACACCCATTTTGATGGCCAGATCACCTGGGATCCATACCTCACCCCGAGCTGTTGGCATGGGGTGACGACCGTCGTCTTTGGCAATTGTGGCGTGGGTTTCGCGCCCGTGCGCCCGGACAAACATGAGTGGCTCATCGGGTTGATGGAAGGAGTCGAAGACATCCCCGGCGCGGCGCTTGCCGATGGCATCAAATGGGGTTGGGAGACCTTCCCTGAATATCTCGACGCGGTCGATAGAGCCCCGAAGATGATGGACGTCGGTGCGCTGGTACCGCATGGCTCGGTGCGTGGCTACGTGATGGGGGAGCGGGGCGCGAAGAATCAGCCTGCGACGCATGATGACATTGCAGCGATGGCCGCGATCGTTCGCGAGGGGATGCTCGGGGGTGCGCTCGGTTTTTCCACCAGCCGTACCATTGCGCACATGGCTATTGATGGCGAACCGGTGCCGGGAACCTTCGCCGCCGAAGACGAACTGTTCGGGCTCGGACGAGTGCTCGGCGAGCTTGGAACCGGCGTGTTCGAACTCGCGCCGGCCGGCGCGCTCGGCGAAGATCTCTCCGCTCCCGAACGCGAGATGGCGTGGGTTTGCAAACTTGCCAAGGAAATCGATCGTCCAGTAACCATTGTGTTGACCCAAAACGATCATGCTCCGAACTCGTGGCAGGACACGCTTGCACTCGCGGCTGCGGCAGCAGCAGGCGGCGCGCAAGTCCGCCCTCAAGTACACGGCCGCAGTGTGACCCTGCTGATTGGCCTTCAGAACTTCCATCCGTTCGCGTACTGCCCGAGTTGGGGCTCGCTCGGACTCATGGACCTCGGTGCCAAGGTCGCGGAAATGCGCCGCGCGGATTTGAAAGCGAAGCTGCTCGAAGAAGTGAAAGCGATTGATCCTTCGATGTTGCAGTTCATTGATCCGGAACGCGTGTTCACATTGGCAGACAACCCGGATTACGAACCGAAACAATCAGATTCGATCGCAGCACGCGCACGCGCCGCCGGACGTGAACCCTACGACCTCTATTACGACACGCTCATCGAAGACGGCGGTAAGCAACTGTTATTGCGCCCGTTGTTGAACTACACGGATTTCAATCTCGATGCGGTCCGTACGATGTTGGAACACCCAACGAGCGCGTGGGGGCTTTCCGATGGTGGCGCGCATTGCGGGACAACGTGCGACGCGAGTACTTCAACGTTCATGCTCACCCACTGGACTCGCGATCGGGCTCACAATCGACTCCCACTCGAATGGATCGTCAAGAAGATGACGAGTGATTCTGCGGCACTATTTGGGCTCGGAGATCGCGGCACCTTGCAACCGGGCAAGCTTGGCGATATCAATATCATTGATTACGACGCGCTGCGGCTGTACCGTCCCGAAATGATTCACGATCTCCCAGGCGGTGCGCGCCGATTTATTCAACGTTCATCGGGCTATATCGCAACGGTCAAGACCGGCAACGTAGTGATGCAAGGCAGTGACCCCACGGGCGTACTTCCAGGAGCGCTCATCCGCGGCGCCCGATAAGCGCTTTTGGGTGCGGAATTGCTTCCGTTTTGCCCTTCAGCGTCGGCCAAAACCGAGAGCGGCTTGGGCCAAAACCGAGAGCGAGGCGGGCCAAGATGGAGTGTGGGGGTGGGTCAGGTAGATTCGTCTTCGGTGAGTAGCTAGCCGCTGAGGAGACGCATGGAAACGCCCGGAAATGGTCAACGAGTATTGCCCAAGATCATCAGCGTTGACGATCATGTCGTTGAACCGCCGCATGTGTGGAAAACCTGGTTGCCGCAAAAGTGGCGCGAGCGGGGCCCCAGGGTCGAGCGGGGAACGTGGGGTGATTTTCGGCTGAAGCCCGGCGCTCAATACGACCAGGAACAAGTCGAGGGCGGAACTCCCGGCGACTACTGGATCTACGACGGCAAAGTGATCTACGTGCAGAAGCGCTTCGTTGCGATTCCGCTCGACGCAACGCCAGGCGGCGACACTTCGAAGTTCGACAAGACGGTCATGGACATGATCGCCATGACGTACGACGAAATGCGCCCCGGTTGCTACGACCCGAAAGCCCGCAAAAAGGATCTTGAACTCGCTTGGGTTGATGGCAGTTTGCCGTTCCCGACCTTCCCGCGGTTTTGTGGCCAGACGTTCATGGAGGGCCCCGATAAAGAACTCGGCCTCGCTTGTATTCAGGCCTACAACGACTGGATGGTCGATGAATGGTGCGGCGATTCAGAAGGGGTCAATATTCCCCTGATTTTGCTGCCGCTGTGGGACGCTGAGCTTTCCAAACAAGAAGCACTTCGCAACGCGGCGCGGGGTGTGCGCGCCGCGTGTTTTAGTGAGATGCCGCCACACCTCGGATTGCCGAGTATCCACACCGGCTGGTGGGATCCATTGTTCGACGTGTGTAACGACACAGGAATCACGTTGTGTATGCACATTGGATCTTCGTCAAAAATGCCGTTGGCGTCGCCCGACGCTCCCCCCGGAGTCGCGGGCGTGTTGCAGTTCAATAACTCGATGGCATCGCTCGCGGATTGGCTGTACTCGGGAGCACTCGTGCGGTATCCGAAATTGAAGCTTGCGTACTCGGAAGGCCAGATCGGCTGGATCCCGTATGCGCTTGAACGCGCGGACACAATCTGGGAACATCACGACGCGTGGATTCACGCAAAAGAACGCATACCGGAGCCGCCGTCGAGTTACTACTGGGGCCGTATTTTCGGATGTTTTACGAGCGACGATCACGGGCTTGCGAATCTGGACGCCGTCGGTATCGATAATGTCTGTTTCGAAACCGACTACCCGCACACCGATACCAGCTGGCCACACACCTACGACATGATCGAAAAGTTTTGTGCGCCACTCACCGATGAGCAGGTCTACAAGATCCTGCGCGGCAACGCGATTCGGATGCTCGAACTCGACCGGGTATAGCGCGAAAACGCGGCAGTTACGCGCTTGCGTCTTCTAAAACTCGAGCACGTAGACCCATTTCAGTGAGCATCGCCCGGTCGCTTGCGTGGTCGGCGCAGGGAGTCGTGCTGGTGAGCATCATGTTTCGCTCGCTGGTGAAAATGGAATTTGCGCCCGCCAGGAAACACAACGCCTGATCCGAAAAACTCATGAGATGACGGCCTGCCGCGATGCGTACTACCGAGGTTGGCATCAGGATTCGCGCTACTGCGATCATTCGGACGGTCTCAGCAATCTCAACGTCTGGAGCATTTTCTAACGGCGTTCCGGGCACGCGTGACAACACGTTGATCGGAACTGATTCTGGATGCGGCGCGAGCGTTGCCAGTTGATGCAGAAACGAAACGCGATCCGCTTCGGTTTCGCCCATGCCGATAATCCCGCCACAACACACCGTGATGTTCGTGGTGCGAATCGCGGCGATCGTGTCGAGCCGTTCTTGATACGTACGGGTAGTGATGATGGAGTCGTAGTACTCGGGCGAAGTATCAAGGTTGTGGTTGTAAGCGTATAACCCGGCTTCCTCAAGCCGTTGCGCTTGTTCGGCGTTGAGCATCCCGAGTGTTGTGCATACTTCGAGACCAAGATCGCTGACTTCCTTGACCATGTCCAGGACTCGATCGAACTGCGCGTTGTCTTTCACGTCGCGCCAGGCGGCACCCATACAGAACCGGGTAACGCCTTGGGCCTTCGCGCGCTTCGCGGTGCGCACAACTTCGTCGACGTTCATCAACGGTTCGGGCTTCACGCCGGTGTTGTTGTGGACGGACTGTGAGCAGTAACCGCAGTCCTCGGGGCATGCGCCAGTCTTGATGGACAGCAGTTGGTTCACGTGTACTTCGTTGGCGTCGTGATTCTCCACGTGTACCGCGCTCGCCTGACGCACCAGATCCATGAGCGGGGTCGCGAAGAGCGCCTCGATTTCTGAAATGGTCCAGTCGTGGCGGGTCGTTTGCGTCATAGCCCCCAAGGCTACGACGACCCGCCAGCGACCGGAGAAAACCAGCAGTGCGATTCGCGTGACTGAGTGCACTAGCCCAGCGGTTGGCAGCCGATGACCGTGTCCGGTGGTGTGGTGACGATCTTGGCCGTCGGGCCCAAACAGATAATTGTGTTCGCCCCGCCATCGCCCTCCGCGTACCCTCGGCCGGTGCCAAGCTCGATGTAGTCATCGCCTTTGCCGCCGTAGATCGTGTCGTTGCCGCCGAGGCCACAGATGATGTCGTTACCAGCGCCACCGACGATCACGTCACGTCCGGCTGTCCCCACGAAAACATCGGGGCCGCTCGTTCCGCGGTAGATCGTTTGATTGCCAATCTTGATGATCCGGACTCCCGGAGTCGTCGAGGCACCTCGACAGGTCGGGGCAGGCGGAGGCGGTGGGGGAATGGAACCGATCATGAGCGTCACGTTTCCCCATGATTGATTTCCGACCGTGTCGTACAGCGTGTACTGAAAGACATCGGAACCGCTAAACGCCACCGCCGGGGTGTACGTGATCGTGTTGTCACCGTTGGGCACCGCGCTACCGTGCATCGGTTCGATTGCGATCGAAACCGACGCATCGCCGGCATTGAGATCGTTGGCGAGCACATCGATAAGCACTGGCGTGTCGATTGCGGTCGTTGTCGCGTCGTCGACTGCTGCTGGCACCGAGCTGGTGGATCCGTCGGCGCGGGTTGCTGCGACTCCGGTCGTGGACATGAAAGCAAGAGCTACAACACATTTCAGCGCGATTGCGCGAGAGTGTTTCATTGAATCATCAATACCAATCAGTCCGAGTGCCGAGCGCCCGTCGCATGAACTTTTCCTCGAACGTGGCTAGGCATCGGCTGGCTTTTGGTACAACTGAAGCTTCGAGCGCGACCTTGACGGCAAATCATCCGGTGTCGCTACGAGTCGTCACCGTTGTGGCTCGGGGTTCACTAGCCCAGGTTCGGGAAGATCGCGATGGAGTTCGTGGGCTCGATCCCTAGGGTTGGTGAAACGTCCAGTGCCATGGTTCGCGAGGAACGTCTTCAACAAATCCGTAGTTCTTTGCGTTTGTCCGCAGCCAGGCGAGTCCCTTGGCATCGACTGCCAAATCGGTTGCGATGCCCCAGCCATGATCGCTCTTGCCGGGCGTCGCCGCGAGCCCTCCTTGAGAGTAGAGACCCTTGCGTTTCACGAGGTCGATCTGCGTCGCGAGGTCGCGATACGAATCGGTGACTCCGATGTTCACGCCAGCGGTTTCGGCGGCTGCGCGCATCTTGCGAAATTCGGTTGCTGCGGCATTCGCGAGGCGGTGATTGCCGACGCCGATGGGCGAGAGCGCGCCGGCAGGAATCTTGCCGTTGGCGTACCGTGCGAGTTCGGCGGGGATTGTGGCCGCAGCGACACCCAGGCGATCTCTCCCCGTGGCTGGCGGAGTTGCTGCGGACGGCTGGGATGTTGCATCGAGCGTCGCGGCGAACGATGCCGGGTCGGCCGCGCCACGAACCGCGGGTGCCGCTGATGAGGTAAATCGTGCTTCGATCGCTGCGATACGGCCCTGCACCGCTTGAAGCCCGATGATACTCACCCATCCTCGTCGGCGGAAGTGACGAGGACTGAAGCAAACGAATGGTGAAAGAACGGTCGTGGCTTATCCGACGATGACCTTGTCGCTCGCCGATCGGCCGAATACCTCGGGCGCGTAGATTTCTTCGGCCCGAGTGGGCGCAACCGTGAACTGGCCGAGCATCGTGGCTCGCGCAACATAGCTATAGGTGTATGTCCCGCCGTCGAGATAGGCGCTGAAAGCTTCGATTCGGTCGTTGCGCAGGTTCTGATGATCGAACCACGTTCCCATTGTGTAATCGCCCCCTCGATTCACATCGATGATCGCCGCCTTTGTGATCGGTTGACCTGGATTAGTAGTGGTCGGACCCGGTGCGTTCGTCGGGTGACCTGGATTAGTAATGGTCGGACCCGGTGCGTTCGTCGGTTGGCCCGGAGCTCGTGGCGAGCTTGCCAGCGCCGGGTTCAGCGCTTCGAGCCCTGCGGGCAGGGGATCGACGAGCGCCATGTTCGTATGGTTCGTGTCCGCAACCATCGTGAGTTTTACTCGCACCATCGCGCCGGCTTTGATGTGCCACGTGCCGTCGGCGTCTCGGCGCACGTCTGTTTTGTTGTTGACGCCTTCATAGATCCGGTCAACGACGAAGCCTTCATCGCGAGCGTCGAGCGCGAGACTGCTGGGCGCGTACTGCAGCCCGAGACGGTAATAGAGCCGACCGGTACCGTCATTTTGTAGAGTGATGTTGGGGTTGCCGCCGAGTTTGTCCATAGGAACCAGCGTGTGTTGAATCGCGATCGAACGACCTCGGTGCGTGTGTTCGGCTGCATAGTTATCGCCGAGCCAAACGCGGGCGACGAACGCGGGCGTGGCTTTTTCGTAGGTCGCGAAATAGCGCTGCAACGCAACAAGGATGAAACCGTTTTCTTGGATGTTGCTCCAACGGCCCTTGATCTGATTCCCGATCAAACCCGCGACGACCTTCGGGATGAGGCTGCTGGTTGGTTGCTTCGTCATCAATGCGTCGAGCACGATGCCGTCGGTGCGGCGATCCGACGCGAGCACGAGATGTGCGCCGTCGTTGTAACCGGATGTAAAGGTTGCAGTTCCCGGATTCTCATGGGTGCGGTTTGCGATGGTGGTTGCAATCGCGCCGTCGATCGTCGGGTCGTTGACCACGGGCCAGAGCCACGCCAATGCATCCAACGGCAGGTTGGCATCGGAACGGTACAGCGCTGCTGCCTTCGCCGCATCGCGATCTCCAGCCCGGTTGCGCACGTGCAAGGCGTACGCGCTGACCGCGTGGCGGGATTGCGGATCCCATAGCGGAGGGAAATGGTTTTCGATGTCGTGGCTGTACCGCAACGCACCGCTGTATGCGCGGTTGGAAACCGAGAATCCGGCCAGGCGCGCCACCACGAAGGCTTCGGTAGCTTGCACGCTCCTATACGGATCCGGATCACGGTCTTGGGCCCAGGTTGTGAAGCCTCCATCGCTACGTTGTAAGCGCGTGAGCGCCGCGATATCGGATTTGATTTTCGCGTCGACCTTGGCCGCGGTTGGGATTCCTTGACCGCCGAACGCCGCGAATACATCGCGTAGCGATGTCAACGCGATGATTCGTGATGCGTAGGCATCGGCCGATTCGTATTTGTAATCGTCGAGGTAGACGATCGCATCAGTGAGCGCCTGCATCGCGGTCGATGATGTGTCGACTTCCAGACCGCCGAACTGGGTGACGACATCGGTCGGCGTTAGTAACGGTTGGGCGATTGCGCCGTGATCGATCGTTCCGTAGGTAGCGAATGCTTCAGTCGTTACGGGTGTGTATACGGGGAAACTTCCTTGGGCGCTGTCGGCATTGCTCGTGTTGGCAGCGCTCACTCGATACGTAGCGGTACCAGCGGAATCCGTCTTCACGCCGAAGCGAACCTCCACGCGATTATTTGCCGGAACTTTGACGTGTTGGCCGACTGCCCCAACGATTGTGAGGTTCGCGGCTTCGAGTACGACATCGGCTTCAACTGGCGCCTCGGTTTGGTTTTGTACGATCACTGGAAATTCGAAACGGTCGCCGAAGTTCGCAAACCTTGGCGCGGTGGGGCGAACTTGAAGCGGAATCCGCGCGGTGAGCGTGGATTCGCCGGCTCCGAAACGACGGTCGCGATCTGCGGCGACGGCCATGACTCGATAACGGGTGAGGTTGTCCGGAAGTTTGAATTGAACGTGGGCGTTGCCCGCCGAATCGGTGGTGAGAGTCGGAGAAAACAAGGCGAGCGCGTTGAAATCCGTGCGCACTTGGGTGGCTTGATTGGTTGCGCGGACCTCGGCGAACGATTTGTACGCCGGAGTACCAGCCGCGTCTTGCTGGTGATAGGCGAGGCCCGTCGCCGAAACTGCGGACGTCGTGAAGGACTTAGACTGCTCTAGGGTTCGCGCGAGCGAGGTTGGCGTAGCGCCGCGTTTGGGTTTGCCGAATGCATCGAGGTTCGCGAGCATCAGGCTACTGCGCAAGAAATCAATTTGGGGTTGACTCGATTGCGGTGAATAAAAGTTCGCAATCGGATCCGCGAGCTTGTAACCAGTCAGGGACAACACAGCGTCGTCGACGACGATGACCGCAACGTCCGCGCCAGTGACCGGTTTACCATCGTTGCCGTGAACGGTCACGTCGATGGTGTCATTGGCTCCGGGTGTCGTCGCTCGATCGTGGGCCACTGCAGTGACGCTTAAGGTCTGGGTCGTTGCGTCGATTTGCAACGGGAGCGCCGCTGATGCGAACGCGGGTTGCGCCGGGAGATGCGTATCCACGCGGCCGTCATCGCGCAGCCGGGGTTGGCTTCCCGCGAGATCTACTTGCACCGTGACGCCATGAAGATACGCATCAGTGATCGGAACTTTGATGATCGCCGAACCGTGATCGAGTGCGAAACGTGCTGTAGTTGTTGTGGTATTCGCGGTGAGCGTGAGGAGGCCGTTGGCTTTGGCGAAGGGTGCGATGATGAGGAGCTCCGCGGTATCTCCGGGCCGATAGTGCGACAAATTCGGAACGATTGTTGCCGACTGCAACTCGACATTGCGGGTTGGAGTTTGTTCGGCTCCACTGACCCAACGGGTGAATTGGCTGCGGTTGTGACCGCCGGCATCATCAACGATGGTCGCCGAGACCTTGTATTGTCCACCGATTCCCGCGTCGATCGCGCAGGTGACTGGTTTCGCAGCGGATGTTGCTTCGCACTGTTTTGGATCAACATCGTGCTCGACAAACTTGCCGTTTTCCCACACTGATTGAATTCGTGTTACCCGGATTGTGAATGCGCGGCCGGAGACCACCTTGCCATCGATATCGGTGACAATCGCTTCTACCTCGATGGGTTCGCCCGCACGCACGAACTGGCGAGCACTGCGAATCCCGACGTACAGCGATGCGGGGTGCACCAAGAGTTCAAGGTTTGAGCCGAAGCTCTGCTGGTTCACGTCGGTTGCCGACGCGTTCGCAGAGACCATGATTGGGAGATCGGGCTTTTGGCCATCGAAGTTGAGCTGGAGGTAATGGGTGCCAGAAGCATCGGTTGTACCGGTGTACGTGCTGGTCTTTTGCTCGGCCTGTGGGACACAACACGGCCCCCGATCGGTGATCAAGCCGCCGCGTGCGAATGTCGGCTTCGAGCGGCCGTTCATGGCGAAATCGTTCATCCAATACGCTTGGGATTCACCAAAGCTGAACTGCGACCAGTTTGGCGGCGAGTAGGTCGCGGCGCCAGTGGCGACTTGCCACACGATGGGTGCCGCGGCCAACACACCGCCTGCGAAATATTTCGCCGCCGCGGCGACCGTCACCGGTTTGGTGAGCACGTGTGGCCCCGAGCTTTCGGCGCGCGTCGCGACTTCGAATTCGGGCCGTCGAAATTCTTGGATCTGAAATTGCGAATTGGTCGAACCGGCTTTACCGTCGTCGCTGAGCGAAATTTGGAGATTGGCGTTGCCGAGAGCGATACCCGCCGGGACCGCGAACGTGATGTCGAAAGCGCTTGCAGCATTGAGTTTCGCGGTGCCTTTGGTTATTTCTCGACCGAAGGCGTCCTGCGCCGACCAGTCGGCCGAGGTTGCTTTGGCGAGGCGAGTCACGGTGCCGTCGGAGGCGGTGCGGATTCGTCGAAACCAACCCTTGAAATGGGCGGTTTCGCCGGGCTTGTAGATACCTCGATCGTTGAACACAAATCCGTTGATCGAGTCCTGCAGCGAAGTCGTACTCCACGCGGATTCGTAGTTGGCTGGCAATATTGCGACGTCGTTGCCGCTGGTCGCAGTTAAGTACCGAGCCTTCGCAATTCCGAGGCGGGCGACGCCTTCGTTGTCGGTTTTCGCGGAGCTATTGGTGCCGCCGAGTTTTATCTGTGCGCCTTTGATTGGTGTTCCGTCGCGCAGTGCTGTGGCCCAGGTAATGAGGTCACGGGGAGTGGCCATCGCATCGACCCCGATCGACGTGACTTGAATCCATGCGAAGGTCGGCCGGTTTTGCCAGCGGAGCGGATCCTTGCGTGCATACTTCGTGGTGGGTGAAACCACGACGACGAGATGGCCGGTAGCGCCCTGCAAGTCGGCGCTGAGATCGATCGTGGCTTCGGTGAGGTCATGGCCACCGCCGTCGATTGCTACCACCGTTGATGAGCGGCGCGGCCACGGAAAACTTGGTGCAGTGTCTCCGTTCCACCGACCGATCGAATCTTGAAAGGTCGGCCATTGCGAAGGATCGACTGCGTAGACATCGACTTTCAGCGTGGCGTGCCCGACGGATGTCACTGCAACCGTCGGCTTCTTCGCAAAGGGATCCGTCGTGATGAGTTGTTGCGAAAATGGTTGGAGCATTGCCGAGGCGATCCCCACATCGAAGTGCTCGATCGTCGGCTTGCCGTAACGCTGCCCGAACTCGTCGCGCAGCAGCGCCGGGATGCGCACGGAATATTTCGTGTTGGATTTGGTCGCGGCGTTGATCGTGAGCACGTTGCCGGATACACCGATCGTTGCGTTGGTTTTCGGTGTGATGGTGATCGAACTGGAATTGAACGCTGTTGCATCAAGTGCGTTGTTGAACTCGATACTGAAGCTGTCGCCCGGCCGACATCCGGCAAACCCACACGAGCTGCGATTGATTTTCAACGCGGAGTACGTCGTGGCAGTGTGCACCGATACGGTGTCGTTGGTGCGCGGGCCCTCAGCTGATGGCATGCGCGGACCGACGGCAATTCGCAGCGAAGCACCGTTCGGAAGGGTCGCCTTCGTGCGGAACGCGACCCAACGGCCAGCCAAAGTACTTTTGGCGATTGCGCGAATATTCGGCGATGCCGCGATCTCTCCGGCGGTCGCTTCGCGAATGGTTACTCGACGCCCATTGCTCGTGATCGTTGTGTGCGCGAGGACCGATGCGGGCGTAACTCGTTGGTCGAACGTGGCGATGAACACCGGGTTGATATCTACGGTGGTGTTTTCGGGAGCGAAATTCAATACCGTCGGTGCGGGGGTACGGAACCGCCACGTGACGGCGGCATTCAGCGCTTCGCCGGATTGGGATTTGGTTCCCGCGGGTACTTCGACGCGGTAGCTGGTGGCCATGGGTAAACGGTCGGTTGTTCCGGCGAACTCAAATCGGAGTGTGCGGGTTCCGATCCAACGCCACCTGCCGTTCAGCGTGGGTGTGACCTTGACTGGCACTGCGGCCTGATCGAGCTGCGCCAGCGTGCCGAGCGGGACCATTGGCTTGTTGAACGTGATGCTCAGATCCGGTGCGATGGCAACATCGCCCGTGGGTTGATAACGCAATACTTTGAGTGGTCCGGTGTCGGTTGGGGCGGGCGCGGGTTTGGGTGTGCCGCCAAATGGCTTGGTGATCGTGGCGCCGACTCGCGGGCGCGGCAACGATTCTGGTGGGGTTTTGAATGCTACGGCACCACCGCCAGTCGAGAATTTGGGGAGGTGTGCGAGCACAGCATCGATCGCCTGCTGGGAAAGACTGTCGCCGTGGACGGCCGCGAGGATCTCGGTGTTGGCGAGCGACGCCGTGCCGTTACTCAGCGATATCGCAAACGGCCCGGATCCATTGGCGGTTTGCGGGTTCGCGCCTTTGGTCGCTTGGAAATGCTTCTGGGGAGCCGTCGTGTGATGGCCGCCGCCGCTACACGCGCTTGCGACCACGCTGAACGCAATGCTGGCACCGACCCAAGCTCGGGCTCGGGGGCTGAATCGTAAGGCTCGTATCGCCTGTGAATCGGTTCTTACGCTCATCCGAAACCTCTCGCGTTCATGTAGTGCACACAACACTTTGCACTACATGACGCTCAATGCGCCGGATAGGTTCGAAATCCTCGCTGGAGTGCGGGGCAACAAGCTGATCGGCCGAAGTTCGTTAGGAGCGGGCGCGTTTGGGTGCTCGCCGAACCGGCTCTGAAGTATTGAGCGATTCCATCAGCTGAAGCACAAGCGCGGACGACTGTTGGGGGCTTGGTGTTTCGACTCCGAGCGCACTCAAGACGCCCATTCCAAGATCGATACTCACGAGCAACGTCGTCAGGGCTCGCATATCGGTGCCACGTGCAGCGCCAGATGCTCGTTTCCATTCAGTGTGTGCGGCCGTCCAATCATCGACGCGAGCTTGCAAGATCGTGCTCAATTGATCCCGCACATCGTCGTCGGTGCGCGCCGCTACGGCTGCTTCCAACAGGAGCTTCCGGGACCGTTGTCGACGCGCACTCGATGAGATTGTGAACTGGTACGCGTCGATCTCGGGCAGGGTTTTCTTCACGATCGAAGCAGGTAGCGTTGCGAGATCCTCGGTGATGCTGGCCCGCACCGCTTCGACCAACAGGTCAGCTTTCCCCCGAAAGGTTGCATAGATCGCGCCGCTACTCAAACCGGTTTCCGCCGCGATCCCACGAACGGTGACCGCCGCGTACCCGTCGTTGGCGAAGAGATCGGTTGCGCTTTCGATGATTCGAGTACGGGTCGCGAGTGCTTTCGGAGTGAGCCGTCGTCCGTCGTAGCTCGAACTGTGATGGGGCAACGCTTCAGACGCACGCGTCATGCCGCGAGCCAATCGGTGGTGACATCCCAAGCGTCGTCGCCCGGGTTGTAACTGAACCGCGATTCCACAACGGATGCTTGAGCTGCTTGAGCTTCTTGGGCGCTTGCAACGGGCCGTCCGGACAGTAGGTAAACGTGCCTTCCGCGCCCTTGTACCAAGCGAGATTGGTATTCAATCATGATGGTCCTCCTGTGGCGGCCCTCAGCCTGTGCCGGTCCATCTTGGGCGAGCGATCCTGTTCACGATTATCATAACGTTGTTCGGTTTTTGAGCACTAGACCCGGTCCTGAAATTTCTCAGTGCCCGGAGGAGGCAGCAATGATTCAACCCGCAGAGCTAGACGAATTGCTGGGGCGCTGGTGGTTCAACTACGAGGAAGGACATTTCGATGTTTTGCGGAACCTCATCACTGACGACGCGATGTTTGCTTCGTCCATATTGGTTGCCCAGCTCGTGGGTGGAGTGCCATCGCCGTTGCCGTGTGGGATTGCGAATGGTGCGGTGCGTCTGGTGGACGGTGCGTTGAAGCCGTCGAAGTTCGAAGTCGTGCTCGATACGATGGTGTCGATTGTGTTTAGCAGCGTGCGCGGATGAGTGCGCGGTTCGCAGGAAAGCGCGCGATCGTCACTGGGGCATCACGCGGGATTGGTGCCGCAATCGCCGAGCGGCTTGCGGCGGAGGGTGCTGCGGTTGCCATCGTCGCGCGTACTTTGGAACAACACGATCATCTCGCGGGCTCGTTGCAGGAAACGGCTAAACGCCTCGAACAATACGGCGGCAACGTCGTCGTGATCGCCGCCGATCTGACCGATGATGAAAGTCGCGCAACGATTGTTCCGATCGCAGTGGATCGACTCGGCGGTCCGATCGATATCTTGGTGAACAACGCAGCGGCAGCAATGTACGCACCGATGGAGTCTTTTTCCTTGAAGCGTCGCCGCTTGATCTTTGAGGTCAATGTGCACGCTCCGATGGATCTTGCGCAGGCTGTGCTGCCTGGCATGATCGAGGGAGGCGAGGGCTGGATCGTCAATTTGTCGTCGGGCAGCACGCGCCATGCAATTGGTCCACCGTTTCCGGTCACCGCCGTCGGCTCGACGATTGGCGTCTACGGCGCATCCAAAGCCGCGCTCAATCGAATGACGAACGCGTTGGCCCACGAGATGCACCCGCACGAAATTCGTATCAACACCGTCGAGCCTCGCGCCGCGGTGATGAGCGAAGGCGCAGCTGCACTCGTTGGTGCCTCCGTTACCGCTGATCAAATTGAATCAATGGAAGCAATGGTGGAAGCCACAGTTGCGTTGTGCGCGTGCGGCCCGGAAATCTCCGGTGGTTGTTTCGTAAGCCTTGACCTCATCGATGAGCTTGGCCTCGTTGTTCATAACCTCGACGGCAGTCTGTTCCACCCCCCGCACCAAGGAGCATCATGAATCCATTCGATCTTTCCGGCAAAGTCGCCATCGTGACCGGCTCGACCAAAGGGCTTGGCCGTGCGATGGTCGAAGGGCTTGCGGCCGCCGGTGCCGATGTCGTCGTGTCGAGTCGCAAGCAAGAACTGTGTGATCAAGTTGCAGAAGAAGTGCGTGCCGCTACTGGTCGACGCGCCTTGCCCTTGGCCTGTACGGAGCGTCCAAAGCCGCGCTCTGGAACCTCACCAAGAGCCAAGCCCAGGAGTGTGCATCCTGGAAGGTGCGCGTGAACGTGTTGTCGCCCGGGCCGTTCATGAGCGAGATGGTCGCGGGTGCGGAGCGAAACGCGCCCGGATTTATTCAACGTATTGCGAACGGCAACTGGCAGAAACGCGTTGCCGAAGCTCCCGAAATCGTCGGGCCCGTCGTGTACCTCGCGAGCGACGCGTCGTCCTACGTCACTGGCGACGACATTTCGGTCTCCGGCGGCATGCACAAGTAGGGCCCGATCCGGTGAACCTTGGCTACGTGAGGTTGTGTTCGCGGAGGAAGCCTTCGAGGGTTTCGCCTATGTAGTCGCAGTCGTCGTCGTTCAGTGAATGGCTGTTGGGCAGGATGAGACCCCACTCCATCACGCGATCCGCGTTCGGGAGCCCGCCCGCAGGTTGGCGAAATACCTTGTCGCGAAACGCGGGCTGGCGCGCCGCATTGCCCGTCCACACCATTCGGGTATCGATGCCATGCGATTCCATCCACTGCTGTAATTCGCCCCGTCGGATGCCCGAGTCAGCGTTGATGATGATGGGGAACATGTGCCAGCCAGTCTTCACTCCCTCGGTGAGGCGCGGGAGCGCGAAGTGCTGCGGCCAACGGGCAACGTGCGCTCCGGTGAGTGCGAAGCTACGTTGGCGGCGCACGATGTTATCGGCCAACTTGTCGAGTTGCACGAGACCAAACGCCGCGGAGATTTCCGAAGGTTCGAAATTCCAGCCAACCTCATCGAAGATGAACAGGTTGTCGTATTCGAGGGTGTCGTCGATGGGGCTAAAAAAGCTGCGCTCGATGCCCTTTTTCGATCCGTAGATCTGCACTTCCGAACGGCGACCCCATCGGCGCAGCAAGAGCGCCTTATCGGTGAGCGCGTCGTCATCGAAACACACCATGCCGCCGGTGCCTGCGGCAGTGATGATGTGCGACAACGCAAAGCTGGTAAGGCTGATATGCGCCCGGGTGCCGGTAGGAGTGCCGCGCAATGTGAGCCCGAGGGCATCGCATGAGTCTTCGATGACCCACAACTTGTGACGATCCGCGATTTCGCGAATGCGATCCCAATCGGGAGCGTTGCCAATGAGGTTCGGCGCCAGAATCGCCTTCGTGCGCGGCCCAATCATTGCTTCGATCGCGTCGACGTCGATCTGAAACGTATCGGGCGTGACGTCCACAAATACGGGAACGAGTTGGGCTCGAATCATTGGCGCGATGTCGGTAGAAAACGTGACCGCAGATGTGATGATTTCGTCGCCGGGTTCGAGGCCGAGTACTTCAATGGCGAGGTACAACGCGGAACTTCCAGAGTTGCACATCACGCCGCGCCGTTTACCGAAAAGCTCTGCAACGTGTTGTTCCATCAAACGAACATTGCGACCGATGCGTAGCGCCGTCGGACCACCACGCAGCACTGCGACCACAGCTTCGATCTCGCGCTCATCATGTACAGATCCGGCGTATTCAATACGACGTTGTGATCCAGATTCCGTCATGGCTACGAGCTCCTCAAACCGGCGGGTCCACAAACATAACACCGTTCGGTTCTAAGGAATCGCTAGGTGGTCGGATCAGGCCGGTGCAACCGAAACGGGAATTCCCGTGAGGTGCGACATTCCGCTGATCGGATCGAAGCTTCCCGCGCCGCTAGGCGAAAGCATGTTGACGTTCACGCCCGGAAACCGTTGTGCAGTCTTCATGCCCGAAGCCGATTGATTACCGAAACCATGGGTCATCGCTACGACGCCCGCACGTAAGTTTGGATCTGCGGCCACGAGCGCGACTACCGAACCGCAGTCGTTGTAAATACGAGCCGGCTGATCGATTTGTAAACCGAGCTTCGCGATATCCGTGGGGTGCATGAAGATTGGGTTGTGATCTGCGCCGCGTTCTTTGAGCGCCGCGACATTTTGGAAGAACGAATTCAGCGTATTGGTGGTCCGGCGATTGATGAGCTTGAGTTGATCCACCGGCTCCTGTTCGAAATCGTTGAAGATAACCGCAGCGCGCGCAAGCGTTGATTCCAGAATTGCAGGGCAGCAATCGAGAACGCGATCCTCGGTCATGATTTGTTCGGTGAAGAACGTGCCCGGTTCATTGCGGGCCAAGAGTGCTAGGCCACGCTCAGCTTGTCGAAGCCCCGCGATCGAGTAGCCGATCGCGTCGAGCCCAGCATCGAAATAGTCGGACAAGACATCGGGGTGCGAACCGTCGTCGTGGCCGTCGAGCATCGACGGAATGCCCAGTTCTTGTAACAGCCTCGCGAGGATCCACCATTCCTCCTTGCGCTCGTTTGGGTCCACAACTCGATCGGTCCATTGAGCAGAAGGGATGCGCTGAACGCCCTGCGTGAAAAAATTGAGATCCTCGCGCTCGAACTGCCCTGCCGCGGGAAGGTTGTAATGCGCCGACTCTCCTGTTGCGTTGCGGTAGAGATCGATACATACCAAAAGATCTAATGATTCCAGAGCCTTTTGCAGTCGCTCGCCGCCCCCGATCGAAAGCACCGGATTGCCCGAAGCGACGATGAGGGCACGAATTGGTTGTTCGTCGTCGAGGATCATGTCGGCCAAGATGGCGCCGGGCAGCATCGTGCGGCTGGGCCGATATGGGCCCCACTTGGTGGGCTGAAACGAGCTTTCGTCGAGCGCAGCGAGCGCCCCCATTGGTGCGGTGGCGCGAGCCGGGACCCAGTTGCCGCCGGGCCGATCAAAGTTGTCGGTCACGACGAGCAGCATCTGTAGGAGCCAATATGCGAGCGCACCTTGACGGCCAAGGTTGGCGCCAGTCGACATGTGCGCGGCGGCTCGCGGCGCGGCCGCGAAACCTTGGGCCAGCGCGATGATTTCCTTCGCGTCGATGCCGACAATATCCGCGACTCGTTCCGGCGAATACTGGGCAACAAATTCGCGTAGGCCCTCTACATTGCGAAGATGACTGCCGTTGGTCGAAACGGCGAATCCGATTGTGCGATCAATCTCGTGGATGATCGCCGCGAGCAAATACGGATCAGTATCGGGACGAATTTGGATCGTCTCGCCAATGCCGGAACCGGTCTCGACTTTGAGCGGGTTGATGAAACGAATTGTGGCGCCTCGATCATGCGCGGCCTTCAAAACTGCAATGGGATCGCCCATCGCGTGAAACGATCCTTTACTCACTCGCGGATTGGTGCCGATCATCAAAAGAAAATCAGTGCGATCAATATCTGGGATCGGATGGATTTCCGCTGAGCCGTACAGCACTTCGCTGATCGCGAACTTGTTCGCGCAATCTTGTGTGCCTGCGGTGAACAATCGGTTCGAGCCGATCATTGCCAAAAAGAGTCCGACCGAAATACCTGCACTGGCATTGAACGCGTTGGGGTTACCGATGTACGCAGCTACCGACGACGGACCGTGTTGCGCGATGATCGTTTGCAATCGCGCCGCAATGTCGCTTAACGCAGGATCCCACGCAACGTCTTCAAACTTGTTGCCGACTCGGCGCTGCGGGAGATCGAGTCGATCCGGATCGTTGTGCACATCGGCGGCGAGGAGCCCCTTTTTGCACACGAAACCAGCCGTCACCGGATGGCCTTTGTCGGCACGAAGGGCTTCCAGCCGACCATCAACAACGGTCGCCACGAGCCCGCAGTTGACTTCGCAGAGTCGACAAAACGTCTTGACTGTGGTTGTGCTCATGGTGCTCCGAACGATGCTGGCTTGATATTGGTGAGCAACCGTAGTTCGTCGGCCACGCGGCGAGTTCGCCGGTGACGCAGCGGTTTACGACGCGTCTTGCGCGAGCTGGATGAGTTGTTGTTCTAGCGCCCGCACGGCGCCAGCTCCCGAGACGGCGAGCTGGGTGACGACGATTGCATACTGCTGCGCCGCATCGTGAAGTCTCGCTCTCCGTTGCGCCTCGCTCAGCAGAGATCGCGACGCTGCAACGGAAGTCCCGCGGCGTCCGTCGCTGACGATGAGGCCATCGCGGATGAGTGCTTCGTAGACCTTGCTCACGGTGCCTTTGGCAATTCCGAGGTCGTTCGCAAGCTGGCGGATGGTGGGCAAGGCTGTGCCCGCGGCGAGTGTCCCGCCGTTGATCATGGTGGCAAGCTGCGCACGCACCTGTTCATACACGGGGACTGCTGACCCCGGATCCACACTGAGAATCATGAAACCGAAGTGGGAACTCTGGTTGAACGCGAACGCAGTGGTTTCGGCAACGCGATTTTGCGGGCTTTGGACGCGAATGCGACGGCGGCTATCGCGGTGATAATCGAACTCAACGTGAGTAGACCACGAATTTGGAGACTCGAATGGTGACTCGCGCGCTGGAGTGAAAGCGCGGCCAGCATCCACAGCATCGAGGCCCCAGCGGCATCGAGCCCGACGACTGCGCAGTTGCGCAAAGCGTTATCGGCTTTGGCGAGCGGTGCAGGTAACGCGGGGCGGCCTCGGGTTGCGATTCTGTGTTGCATGAAAGCAATCGCTGCGACAATCGCGAGAATCAGCAGACCGTTCGTTGCTTCTACACGAACACGATTGCCAGGCGACGATAGTGCCGCCGATGCCAACGTTGCGAGGAGCGCGAGGAGTGCTCCAATCCAAAACCCATTGCGAACGCCGGCGTTTCGGTAACCGGCACGTGATCGCAGTTCTAGCGAAGCGACTCGTGTCGAGGCGCGCGGACTGCGGATCCAGTGGTTCTCGCTGGCGACGATGCCGAATAAATAGCCAGCCATGATCGCAACAAACACCGTCGTGAAATGAATTGTGAAGGTATCAGGGGCCCGGCTGAACAGAACTGCAAGAGTGCTTGTCAGTGCGATGAGTGAGCAGGTAGCGCGGAAATGTCGCGATCGTGCGAGAGCTCGTTCGATGAGCGCAATGTTTGAATCCGTTGGTTCGAGATTGTGCCGAGTGATGAACGCCGCGACGCGGCGGGGGTCAACGTCCCCGTACGTCCGGCGCACCCAAGAGACAAGGAAGGCGAAAGGAACTAGCGCCAGAATGAATAGTCTCGCCACCACGATGACTCCTTGTCGAAAAAGATTTCTTGACTGTCCCATGATCATGGGACAATAATGGGAGTATGTCAAGTTCCAATGTGTCGATGAGTGCGCCAGATACCTCACCAGTTGTTGATGCCGACTCGTACTACGCATTGTTGGATTTGTTGATCCCGCCACCGCGATCGAAACGGTTCGCGGTGGTCGTCGCACTGAGCTCGATTGCCGTAGTGGTTTCCGTAGTTTTGATTGCAGTCTCCGGAGCGGTCGTGCCGCGGCTCAGCGTGACTGGCAATGCGTGGTCGGCTACGCGCAACGGTCCCGCGTCATTTCAGTTATTGATTCGCAATGATGGATTGCGCCCGGCGACGATCACGCGGCTGCGAATCGATGCAGCGGGTCTCATAGGCGGCACGCTTGAAGTTCGGCTACCGGTAACGATCCGTGGTGGCGAAAGTGCAACGTTTGCGGCTCATTTTCAGCGTATTCAATGCCCGCAAATTCGTCCAACGCAGTACCGCGACGGGCTCCAAATCGAAGCGAATGGCGATGTGGGTCTCACCACGACGATCACCGCGAGCACAAGCTTCACCCTCAGCCGTCCTGGAACGCGGTCCTTTGAAGGATCGGATCCGTTGCGCATCGGATGGCCAGCAGGTATTTCCCAAGAAGCCTGCGCTGCGTAACTCGCTACGGTCTGTGAGCATCAGGACGCAAGGTGCATTGGCAGAACCTCGGTATTGCGAGAGGTGGGGCACGCTCTCGCTGCCCATCGTGAAGTTCCGTTCTCCGTGAGCGTCACTCAAGCCAAATCGCTTCGAGTCGGCAAAGGCTCGAATGTCTCATGGTTGTGGGATGATGCCTGTATCTGTTGGTGTTTTGATACGGGAGTGGTTTCGGTGACGGTGGTTGATATGC
>JANYBW010000070.1 GCA_025360585.1 Actinomycetes bacterium
CTTCGCTACGCCTTGAGCGCTCCAGAATGGACGCCGATCGCGAACATTGGGCCGATCCCAACCAACGCAACCTTGCCGACGCTGTTGTTGCTCGGAATCGTCGCGTTTTCGATCAGCATTTTGTGGCCAGCCCTGCAACGCCTTGCGGCTTGGCGGCGAATGATCCTGCAACGAAAGGAGCTCTGATGACGACCGTGACTGAACCAACGACAGCGCAGGAGCAGACCGTCGCGATCACTGAGTCTCCACGCAACCAACCCGTGAACCCGATTCAACCACAAGGTCGGCGATCCACGGTTGCGACGATTGCGCGTCAGGGGCTCGTCATCTTTTCCGTCGCAGTCGCCTGCCTCGCTGCATTCACTTTTGGCGGAACGGCGCTGACTCACAATCGCGCCCAAGCTTCGCTCCAACGCGATTTTCGCAATCGCCTCGGTGCGTTTCAACTGCCACCTCAATTCGAGACCAATTCCGACGGCAGCGCCGGTGCGGCCATGCCAATCGATACCGGCGAGCCAATCGCATGGATGAACATCCATCGCATTGGCGTTTCTGAGGTCGTCGTGCAGGGATCGTCGTCGTCACAGACATTGCGGGGTCCGGGCCACGTCTCTTCGACCCCGCTCCCAGGTCAGTTCGGCAACGCCGTCGTCGTGTGTCGGCGATTGACTGGCGGCGCTCCCTGTGCCGACATCGATTCGCTGCGAAACAACGATCTCATCTCGTTCACAACCAGCTTCGGCACGATCCGGTACCGCGTGTTCGCTTCGGGCCGAGCGAAAGGCAACGACGCAAGAGTTTTCAACACGCTCCGCAGCGCCGGCAGCCCATCGCACACCATCAACACGCTGACGTTAGTAACGTCCGACCCCGCGCTTGCGGCCACACAGCGCTACATCGTCCAGGCCGAACTCGTTGGCGACGCGAAGAACTTCACACCATCACGAGTACAGGTTGGCGCCAGCGACTTGGGTTTGCAGGGCGAACGCGGCGCGTGGCTCCCGTTGATCCTTAGTTTGCAACTTCTCCTTATTGTTTCAGCCGCGAGTGTGTGGTTGTGGAAGCGTTGGAGCCGGCAAGCCTCGTGGTTGATCGCGACCCCGGTTTTGCTGTTTGCGATGTGGTTGGTGTGCGAACAGTTCATTCGTGTGTTGCCTGCTGCACTCTAAATATCCGACGATCACTGAAGTTTTGCCATCCTTCACCCGTTGGTTGCTTTGTAGGTAGTTGGCCGTTCACCTCGGTTTGTTTCTATGTACCTGTCACGCCACTGGGGTGTGACCAACATGGAGGCAAGAGTGAAACTCAACTTTACGAAGCTTGCGGTTACCGCGGGCGTGCTGACCGGAATCGCCGGCAGCGGGCTCATGGCAACGCCGGCCCACGCGGTCCCAGCTGCATCGACTCCGGGCGCAACGCTCACGGCCGTCGGTTCAGACACCACCTACTGGATGATGTACGGAATCCACAACCAGTACAACGTCGACAACAACGTCAACACCGAAAGCCCGAAGGACCGCATCATCAACGTTCCGCCGGTTTTGACCGCACCGTTTCCGAGTGGTGCAGTCACGGTTGCCGACAGTGATTGCGCCGCCCAATCGTACGACGTCAATAACCTGACCCCACCAAACGGCTCAGGTGCCGGAATCACCGCCCTTAACAACGACGCGACCGGATGTATCGACTTCGCGCGTTCCTCCCGTGGCCAAAAGGTCACCGACCCCGCGAGCGACGAGTTCTACGCGTACGCACTCGACGCGTTGTCGTGGGCCCGTTTCCCCGGCTCGCACTCACCGATCAACCTGACGCAACAGAACTTGATCGACATCTACACCTGTGACCCAATCACCGGTGCACCATTTGTCAGCGACTGGAGCACAGTTGGCGGTGCCGCGGGAACAATCAAAAAGTACGCTCCCCAGACCAGCTCGGGTACGTACTCGTTCTTCAACTCCAAGATCCTCAACGGCGCAACAATCGACGCGGGTTGCGACATCGCCCACAAGTCGACGTTCCTTGAAGAACACGATGCACGTGGCGTGTTGAGCACGGACAAGGTCGATGCGATCCTTCCGTTCTCCTACGCCCAGTGGACCGCCGCAGGCAAGGCTGTTATCGCTGATCTCCGCAACCTGACCACCCTCGGTTCGATCAACAGTGTGAAGCCTGGCGCTTCGACGATCAACGAAGTTGCTCCGGTTGGTGGATTCCACTTCCTCGGTACCCGGTATGTCTTCAACGTTGCCAAGACCACGGCGCCTCGCTACAACGATGTGATGCGGTTTACCGGCATCGACAACGCAGGCCCGGGCTTCATCTGCAACAACGGTGCCACCAAAATCATCAGCCTCTACGGCTTCACCCCACTGAAGAAGCTGGCGACCGGCGGCGGCGTGACGATCACCTCGTACTGCCGCAAGAACCCAGCAGCGCTGTAACAATCACAAGCCCGGCGCGGGCTCCCCTCGCTGGCGTGCGAACCAGCGAACCGATTGGCCCCGGCACATGCCGGGGCCAATTTGTTGTTGGCCACATACTGAACATCGACCCTTCGTGGAGTCGGCCCGAGTCTGTGGACTTTGCGTTGGTGTTCAGATGTTGTTCGCGTGATTGGTGCCCGATTGTTGTTCTGGTCAGGCATGATCGCGGGTATGCGAGTTGAGCGGGCGTTTGCATTTACGGACCTTTCAGGGTTCACCGGATTTACTCATCGTCACGGCGACGACGCGGCACGCGAAGTGCTGCGGAATTTTCGCGGCGCTTTACGCAATGTCGTTGACGATCACGGGATCCGGGTGGCGAAGTGGCTTGGAGACGGCGCCATGATTGTCAGCGTCGAGCTGGCATCGCTCGTCGATGCGGTGAAGGAATTGCATTCCCGAGCAGATTCCTCGACGGATGTACTGCCGATCCGCACAGGATTAACCGTTGGAAATGTGATCGTTTTCGAAGGCGATGACTATATCGGTACGACGGTGAACATGGCAGCACGTTTGTGCGATGAAGCCGATAACAACGAAATTTTGGCGCACGCGATCGTGGCTGGCCGCTCGGGGCCAGACGTGACCACGCAATCGTTAGGGACACGGTACCTGCGCGGCATCGGGCAACCAGTCGAGGTGGTTCGCATCGTTACGCTCGACCCGAGGGAGAGTGACCGCCATCCAACACGGGTCGCGTCCATGCATTCGCTGCAACCGAAAAGCACGAGACTGAGATCTATCCCGGCAAACAATTCGTGACGTCGTGGGGACCGAACAACCAACAATCGAAGGCCATCTACCACTGGCGCTTGTCTCGATGCTGTCGTCGGTCGATACTTAACTCCTGCAACATCGGCGACACGAGGAGTAATCAATGACTACAGACTCGACTCACAAAAGACCGTTACCCAAGGACGTTCGCGGGATCCCGACAACGTTGCCGGTAGTACCCAGAGACGAACCAGCAACGGTTGTTCGCCGACCGGTCGACTGATTCGCCGATTTGGAAACCGCGTATTCCGATGTGGGCATCCACTGCCCACTTCACCCAGCGTTCGCGACTTCTTCGATCGTTGTTCGGCGAACCGCCACCGGACCGCAATGTTCATTCGCGAAACTGTTGCCGACGGCGACCGGGGTTCGCTCCCCTCCGAACCCCGGCACGCCGTCAAGGTTGCGGTCGTTGTACCCAACGCTTCGCCGTGACGAAATCCTAAGGGTTGATCACTCTCTCGACGTGACGAGGAAACGATGATGAGTTTGCCGGATCCCGACTTTATGGGCCGTCACCTTCGGCTCGACGGAAGTTTCAATTTCCGTGACGCTGGCCGTTACCGAACCCGTTTTGACTGTCCAATCCGTGCGGGCCGTTTGTTTCGCGCCGGCGCCCCGCACCAACTGACTGATCGTGATGTGAAGCAACTGAAGTCGTTGGACATATCCACAATAATTGATCTTCGCGCGCACGGAGAAAAGGCACATCGTTATTCAGATGTGTTGGACAACGTTGCAGGATTTGAACTGCCGATGTTCGACGCTGTGCGCGAATCGCAAGATTTCGCGCAGTGGCGCGACCCGACAGTTGTCGCTCGACGGTATCGCGAAATTCTTGACGATGCGCACGAAGTCGTCGCCGATATCCTCGCGATCTTGACTGACCCGGCAAGCTTCCCGGTGCTCATCCACTGCACCGCGGGTAAAGACCGCACCGGCATCGTGCTGGCGCTCCTCCAATCGCTGCTCGGCGTCGACGACTCGACGATCTTCACCGACTACGCAATGAGTGCAGAAGCCATGCCACAACTAGTCGCTTCTCTGGCGATCGCATATCCCGACGCACACGAACGCCTCGCGACTCTCGCGCCAGCGCTCCTGATCGCTGACCCAGCCATCATGCAGGAACTGTTCCGAGGCCTACGAAGGGAACACGGATCAATCGAGCAGTACATCGCGTCGCTCGGTGTCGAAAGCGCAATTCCGTACCTACGGTCTGCTTTGCTCGACCGTAGCCACAGCCGTGCTGCCTAGATATCGACTGGTCGGTGGCGTGTCGACCGGGCAGACGGCAGGCAACACGAACGAGTCGGGGAGGTAAACGTTTCCGTGCAAACGACCGTGGATACGTTGCCACACGTAGCATCGGCGTCGATGAAAAGGTGCTTCCATATTTGGCTGAGTTCGCTCACCGTCGCTTACTTGGTGATGTTCGCCGCAAGCTGTAGTTCCTCAGGTCCAGAGGTCTCGGCAACCACTTCATCGAAACCTGCAACGACAACTGCATTCCCCGGCGCGCACCTCGACCCGACGCGTATCCCGACTCCGCACGAGATGCGCCAGCGCATCGGGCTCGGGGCGCTATGGCAAATGACCGCGACGACCAAATCCCTGAGCGGCACGACCATGACAGTCTCCGTTGAACTCACCAACGGCGCGACTGTCGCTGCGTCAGTGCCACCGTTTCTCAAGGAGCTCTACACATTGCGCGACGGCATCTTCGGTACCGACCTGCCGGCCAGTGCTGCACGCTCCTCGCTCACAACTATTCCACCAGGAGCAGCAACACGAATCACGCTCACGTACCCAGATTTTCTCAACAAAAAGAAGGCGCCAGTGTTGCTCTTTCGCGGTGCACGACTCGACGGATCGATCGATGCGTCGGTCTGGCTACGCGGCGCGTAGCAA
>JANYBW010000032.1 GCA_025360585.1 Actinomycetes bacterium
CCGCGGTGCGAACGCATTGCCTCGATGAAACTGCATGCCATTTTCGGTATCGAGCGAGTCGGTCAAAATCAGCAATACCCATCGCAACAATTCCGCGGTGAGCCCATCGGCGCTCATCGTCACGCCCGTTCCGCACCACGCAGCAACGGCACCACGCGATGCGACGATTGCATCGAGGAGGGCGCGGAGCGTCCCCGCGGGGACGTTCGCAGTCTCGGCTGCACGTTCCAATGTGAACGGCGCAAGCGCCTGCGCGAGTGAAGCTCGGTCGGCCGGTGTTGTGGAGTCCGACGTGTGGTGGCCGATTGGGCGTGCCAATATTTCGCGAACCAACCACGCGAGTACCGCAGCGTCGCTCCCCGGTCGCACCGGGAGGTGACGATCCGCAATCGCGGCGGTCTCGCTGCGCATCGGATCGAGCACCCACACCGAACCGCCGCGTTGCTGTACCGAGCGCAACGCGACGATTGGATTCGCGACGGCGGTGCCGTAACCATGCGAAACGACGGGGTTGCTTCCAATGATCAACACAAGTTGGGCACGCTCGAAATCACAGATCGGGTTTGCCTGTGGGTGTCCAGCGATCATTTCTGCGGCGCGTAGCACCGGTGCATTGTCGACGGTTGCGGGTGTGAGCAAACGTCGCGAACCAATGGCGCGCAACCATGCGGTCGCAGCAACAAACCCTGCCGTGTCGTATGCAAGTCCGGTGCCGAGGTACGCGCCCACACAGTCGGGACCGTCGTGTTCGACGATAGCCGTGAGCCGCCGAGCGAGGTCGTCGAGCGCGCCGGCCCAATCGGTGTCGCGTCCGCCGAGCGCACCTGCACCTGCACCTGCACCTGCAGCTCCGGCGCCTCCAGCTCCGGCAAACCCGGTGGCCGTAACTCCGGTGGCCGTAGCCCCGTCGAGCCGATCAGGATGGTGATGCAGTTGGGGCAGCGCTCGCCCTTTCGGGCAGGTGTAGCCCGACGACGTGGGATGGTCCGCGTCGCCCCGAACCGACTCCACCCGGTCGCCGTCGACCGTAGCGATGATCCCGCACGATGCTGCACAAATCCGACAATACGAAGCCACCGTGTGTGTCACAGCCCTCGGTTTAGCGGCTCAGGGGAATCAGGATTGCGCGTTCCCGCGTATTAGTTGCGGGTAGGCGCGCAAACCTACGAGAAATATTGCGCCGGGGCATCGGATGACTACGCGCCCACCTTTGACCCAATTGCGAACAGTCACTCCGTATCTCTGCGTGCACGATGTCGTGGTGCGATCGACTCGAGTTCACTCGCTCCGGGCTCGTCGACCGATCCGTGATCCGGATCTTTGGCAGCCCGCACCGGGTTACTGATAAGAACGCAGCAACATGAACACGCTTCGGTCTCGCAAAGAAATCATCTTTTTGGGCGCGCTCGTGCGTGCGAACCGCCCGATGGCGACGCTGTGGTACGCGCTGCTCCTGTTACGAGGGCTCCTGCCTGCATTCCTCGCGATCTCGACGGGCGTTTTAGTTACGGCAGTCAAACAAGGCGACTCCTTAACCGGCCCACTGATCTTTGTCGGCGGAGTGTTTATCGGCTACCAAACCCTCGCGCCGCTGCATCGGACCGCGAGCGCGAACCTGGGCAGCACGACGGCCGCATGGCTCAACGATCGCCTCATGATCGCAACGACGCGGCCAACCGGCATGGCGCATTTGGAACGGGCCGATCTCATCGATGACCTCACCGTCGCGCGTGATTTTGATCTTGGCATCATGGGCCCGCCGATGCACATCTCTATTGATTTCATCGCGACGGGTTTGGTTGAGATGGTCGTGGGCTTCGCCTCGGCGATGGTGTTGTTCGCGTTCGCCTGGTGGGCGCCGATTGTGTTGTTAGCCGGTTGGGGCTCCACGCATTGGTTGCTGCGCGAGAGTGCCGTGTGGGCCGATCGCGATACGCCTGAGGTACGCGACGCGCAACGCCATGCTGAATACGCGTATCGCCTAGCGGTCGATGCTCCCGCGGCCAAGGAGTTGCGATTGTTCGGGCTTGCGCCGTGGGTGGTGGATCGTTTCTCCACCCGCCGGAGACAGTTGCAAGAGCTGCGTTGGCGGGCGACACAGTTGCGCGAAAAGTCAATGATTGGTGCGTTGTTGATCGTGCTCGTCGCGAACCTCGGGGTGGCGTACGCAATCGCAACGCAAGCAAACGACGGCCGCATTGGCCTCGGCGCGGCGGCGGTGTACCTCACCACCATGATGCAAACCTCGACCGTTGCGTTCGGCGGTTTCGGTTGGGCGCTCGACGGTGCCGCCGCGCCGGTAGCTGCGGTACTCAAACTCGAATCGGCGATGGCGGAAGCCGGAACATTGCCGAACGGTTCGCAATCCGCAAGCGGCAAACCCGCAGTGTCGATTCGTTTCGACAACGTGCACTTTTCCTACCGCGACGATACGCCTACCGTTCTCGACGGCTTCACTCTCGATATCCGTGCGGGCGAATCCATCGCAATTGTCGGTGTGAACGGCGCGGGCAAAACGACGCTCGCAAAATTGTTGTGTCGGCTGTACGATCCGCAAAGCGGTTCCATCTCCGCCGATGGCATTGACCTACGCGACTTCGAAATTGAATCGTGGCGTTCGCGGGTCACGGCCGTCTTCCAAGACTTTGTGCAGTACGAACGGTCGTTGCGAGCCAACGTTGCGCCGCTCGGTGCGAGCGACGAAGCAATCCACCAAGCGTTGCTTGATGCGGGAGCCGACGATCTCGCTGCACTCGATCAGATCCTTGCGAAGGGATATCCCGGCGGCACAAACCTCTCGGGAGGGCAATGGCAACGCGTCGCGCTCGCCCGTACGCTGTGTTGCGTCAACGAAGGCGCGGGCTTGGTGTTGCTCGACGAACCAACCGCGCAACTCGATGTGCGCGGCGAGGCTGAGATCTTCGAACGTGTCCTCAATGCAACCCGCAACGCCACGACGATTCTCGTTTCGCATCGCTTCTCGACGGTGCGCCAAGTTGATCGGATTTGTGTCGTCGAACACGGCAAGGTTGTTGAGCTGGGGAGCCACGAAGAACTCATAGCGCGCGGTGGCCGCTACCAAACGATGTTCGACATGCAAGCCGCGCATTTCGTGGAGACCGACGCTTCGGGAGAGGCGCTGACCTATGAAACCCTCTGACGCGCCAACCCAAGACGACGAACTTCCCTCCGCAATCCGTTCCTTAGTTCGGATGGTGAAACTCGGCTACGCCGCCGAACCAAAACTCATCTCCGCCACGTTTGCAATGATGATGTTCACCGCTCTGCCCGACGCGCTCGTTGCGCTCTGGCTGAAGCTGCTCGCGAGCGGTATCGACGACAAGCGAAAAACCCTAGTAATGACAGCCGCGATTGGCCTTGCTGTCTCTGCCACCGCGTCGTGGTGGCTCAAGGTTGTGTTCGAACGCCTCACAAGAAAATTTAAGGACCGCGTGTCGGTCGCGCTCGAATCACACGTGGCGACCTTGCAAGCCAGCGTTGCCACGATCGAACATCATGAACGGCCGGACTATCTCGATCGTTTGGCGATGCTGCGCGACCAAGTGTTCGCGCTCGATCATCTTTACGATTCGTTGTTTTCGACGCTTGGTTGGATCGTTCGCCTGATCATTGTCATCCTGTTGCTCGCTTCGGTACATCCAGCGTTAATCCTGCTGGCTGTCGTCGCGATCCCAACGGTGATGGCATCCAGCAAGCGGCCAGAAGTTGAACGGCAAGTACAAGAGTCGGTCGCGGTGCACGATCGTCAAGCGAAACATCTTTTTCAGTTAGCAACCACAGCACCAGCAGGCAAAGAGGTGCGGGTCGCGCAAATCGGGCCGCAGCTGATCGTCGACCGTCGAGCGGCATGGGAGCAGTGGTATGCGCCGATGGCGAAGGCCCGCTGGACATCAGCATGGGTGAACGCGGTTGCGTGGGCGTTCTTTGGCGCCGCGTACGTCGGCGCGATTGTCTTCGTTGCGTCGGGGTTGAAAGAACCCGCGGGTTCGGTGTTGCTTGTCGTCGCTGCGGGTGGTCGGTTGAGTGCGTATGTAGGCGCCGCGGTGGGTGAGCTCGGTTTCTTGCGTAGTTTCTGGCTCGACGCTGGCCGCAAACTCTGTTGGCTTGAGGACTACGCGGCGAGGCTGGCATCGCACGGCGACCTCGCGGTGCCGCCAGTACTGCGCGATGGCATCGAGTTCAACAACGTGTCGTTCTCGTACCCCGGCACCTCGCGCTTGGTGCTCGAAGATGTATCGCTTCATCTCCCCGCCGGTACTGTGATTGCAATCGTTGGTGAAAACGGTTCGGGCAAGACAACGTTGGTGAAATTGCTCGCCCAGATGTACGCACCAACGAGCGGCACCATTACCGTCGACGGCAACGATCTCGCACACTTCGCGCACTCCGAATGGCGCAACGAACTCGCCGGAGCGTTCCAAGACTTCTTTCGTTTCGAATTTCACGCGATTACCTCGGTGGGGCTCGGTGATCTCGCGCACCTTGATGATCGCGTTGCCGTGGAAGGTGCGATCGCGCGCGCTGGTGCCGACGACGTTGTGGCTCGACTCGACGACGGTATCGACACCCAACTCGGTGCGTCCTGGGAAGGCGGTGCCGAACTGAGCCACGGCCAATGGCAAAAACTCGCGTTGGCTCGCGGATTTATGCGCGCCGATCCCTTGGTGTTGGTGCTCGACGAACCAACGAGCGCGCTCGATGCTGAAACCGAACACGGTCTATTTGAGCGTTACGCGAGCGCGGCGCGCAACGGCGCGGCGAACAACGGCCGGATCACGATCTTGGTGAGCCACCGATTTTCGACGGTGCGGATGGCCGATTTGATTGTGGTGCTCGACGGTGCGTGCATCGCCGAAGTCGGAAGCCACGAAGAACTCATGGCGAATCACGGCCCTTACTCGGAGCTGTACACAATCCAAGCCGAGGGTTACCGCTAAACCTAAGCGCGGCTGGGCTGCGGCCCACCTGCCAGTAGTTCTGGTCCCTGGAGAATGCGGTTCCGGGCTCGCCGTAGGGACCAGGTTTGGTGTGGTCCCTGGAGAATGCGGTTCCGGGCTCGCGGTAGGGACCAGGTTTGGGGAGTGGCGAGTGGTTGCGTGCCTCGGCGATGACTGCGTACTCTGCGCGGTACTGAAACCTGTTCTAGGAGGTGTGCGGTGATCCGTACTCGAATGATGGTCCCGTTTGTTGTCGCCGCGACTGCCTTTACGGGCGCGTGTGGCTCGAGCACAACGGCGGCCAAGCCCGCGGTAAAACCCGTCGCTACCACCACCACGGCCGCAGCAATGAAGGGCATGGATCACGGTGCAACGAGTCATGACCACCCGGCATCGTCGGGCGGTACCGGCGCGGATCAAGGTCTCGGCATGCTTCACAACGGCCACCACGTTGAGATGACGTACACCAAGCTCAACGCCGCTGATCAAACGAGCGTCGACAAGCTGCTCGCGATCTCGCGCAAGGTTGGTGTGAAGTATCCGACTTTGGGTGTCGCGGTCGATGCGGGATTCCGGCGCGCGGGACCGTACTCACCGGGCCTCGGAATCCATTACTCCGCTCCGTGGGCGGTCCAGGGTTTGAACCCCGATGGAATCATGGACGCCACAGATGCTGCGCACCCGCTCATCGTGATTTTCGACGGTACCGAACGGTCCGCGAAGTTTGCTGGTTTCATGTACTACTCGGTTGCTGAAAAACAGCCAGGAGGCTTCGCCGGCAAGAACGACTTTTGGCATTACCACACCAACGTCTGCACGGTGTTTGCAAAAGACGGAACCGATGCACCCTTTGGCGCAGACCGTTCAGGTGATGTGGCTGAATGCAAGAAACTCGGTGGCGTCACAATGCCGAAAACCCAATGGATGGTGCACGTTTGGAGTATCCCGGGCTATGAGGTTTCCGATAAGGACGGCGGCGTGTTCGCTGAAGTCAACCCGGCACTTAAGTGCGCCGATGGCACCTACTTCGTCATGGACGTCAAAGACATGAAGGACCACCCACTGAACGTCTGCAAGTCGGAACTCAAAAAATAACGAACGGCGAGAACCGCGCGCGGAATGATTTGTTGAGCGTCGCATTCAGCTCGGCGCGTTCAGATGTAAAGAACGGGCTCAGCGGATGAGCTTGAATATTTGGCTGCGTTGCGACTCCAACTCTGGGTCAACGGTTCCATCCGCCAGGACAGCACGTGTGCCGAGATGGTGCATCTGCCCCACGAGTTCCTGTCTGAGGCATCGCAGCTCGAGCAACTCGTGCCCGGCGACGTGCTGCTCACCGGGACCCCCGGTGGCGTTGCGCTCAGAACTCCGCCAGCAATCGTGCAACGGATTAGCGCGCTGTTGCCGGAACATCGCCGGTGGCAACTCTTCGTGCGATCACAGCTGCGCAACCGCCAGTATTTGCAGCCCGGCGACGTCGTCGAGGCCACCATTGGAACCGATGATGTTCCGGGCATCGATCTCGGCCGCCAACGCAACGTCGTGGTGGCTGCGCGTTCCTAAACGTTGCCGGGCTTCGTTGAGATCAGCCAGAATCCGTCGCCCTTTGGCGCGCGTTCTAAGTTTGTTGCATCATGAGTGACACGCAGACCCCACCGAGCCCCGAGGCTCCCCAATTCCGTTATACGAGCGCATTCGCGAACGAAATCGAAGCGAAGTGGCAGGATTTCTGGGAGCAGGATCACACGTTTTGGGCTCCAAACGCTACGGGTCCGCTCAGTGAACCGAATGGGGAACGATCGAAGCTACCGAAGAAATTCGTGCTCGATATGTTTCCGTATCCGAGTGGTGCGGGCCTACACGTTGGGCATCCCTTGGGATTCATAGGTACGGATGTGTACGCGCGCTACATGCGGATGCTGGGCTACAACGTGTTGCACTCGATGGGTTACGACGCGTTCGGGCTGCCCGCGGAACAATACGCCGTGCAAACTGGCCAACATCCGGCGGTCACGACGCTGGCGAACATCACGACGTACCGGGCGCAGCTGCGCGCGTTGGGGCTTGGCCATGACCCTCGACGCGGGGTCAGTACCACAGATCCTGAGTACTACCGCTTTACGCAATGGATTTTTCTGCAAGTGTTCAACAGCTGGTACGACGAATCCAACGACTGTGCGCGCCATGTCAATGAGCTGATTGCGGAATTGCATCACGGGACGCGTTTGCCCGATGACGGTGGCGCGCCGTGGGCGGAACGCGACGCGTTGGCGCAACGGCGTTACGTCGATGATCATCGCCTTGCCTACATCGGTGAAGCTCCGGTGAATTGGTGTCCTGGCCTCGGCACGGTGTTGGCCAATGAAGAGGTCACCGCGGACGGTCGCAGTGAACGCGGGAACTTTCCTGTCTATAAACGTCCGTTGAAACAATGGATGATGCGCATCACGAAATACGCCGACCGCTTGTTGGCTGATCTTGATCTGCTGGACTGGACTGATTCCATCAAGTTGATGCAACGCAACTGGATCGGCAAATCACTCGGCGCCGAAGTCGATTTTCCCGTGGTGGGACTTGCGAGCGGGGGTTCGGTTGGACCCCTCGGGGTGCGAGCGCAGGCGAGCGGGGGTTCGGTTGCGCCCCTGGGGGCGCGAGCGCAGGCGAGCGGGGGTTCGGTTGCGCCCCTGGGGGCGCGAGCGCCGGCGAGCGGGGGTTCGATTCGCGTATTCACAACCAGGCCGGACACATTGTTTGGCGCGACGTACATGGTGCTCGCGCCCGAACATGAACTTATCGATCACATCGTTGCGAACGAGTGGCCAGAGTGCCCGGTGGAATGGAAGGGCCTCTTCGGCACGGATCGTTCACCCGCCGAAGCGGTTGCCGCATACCGTGCGTTCGCTAGTAGTAAGAGCGAACTCGAACGCACCTCGGAAGGTAAAGACAAGACGGGCGTGTTCACGGGGGCGTTCGCCATAAATCCGGTGAATGGCCAAGAAATACCTGTTTTTATTGCCGATTATGTACTGACGGGCTACGGCACCGGAGCCATCATGGCAGTGCCCGCGCACGACCAACGCGACTTTGAATTTGCACGAGAGTTCGCGCTCGAAATCGTTTCGGTGATCACACCCAGCAACGATTGGCTCGCCGCGCACGATGGTGCTGCGATCGACGATTGCAGTACGTGGAGTGAATCCTTTGGTGGTGACGGCGCGGCGCGCAACAGCGGGAACGAAACGGTGACGCTCGACGGCCTGTTTGTAGCGGAAGCGAAAGTCGCGATCACGCAGTGGCTCACCGAACAGCAAGTTGGTGCGGCGACGACGAACTACAAGTTGCGTGATTGGTTGTTTTCTCGCCAGCGTTATTGGGGTGAGCCGTTTCCGATCATCTACGACGAACACGGCCCGATTGCCGTTCCGGACTCGATGCTGCCGGTGCTGCTGCCAGAGATCACCAACTTTGAGCCGGCTACGAGCGACGACCCCGACGCGTTGCCGTCGCCGCCGTTAGCGCGCGCCGAAGATTGGGTGATCGCAGAACTTGATCTCGGCGACGGACGTGGCACCCGGGAGTACCGGCGTGAGGTCAACACGATGCCGCAATGGGCGGGCTCATGTTGGTACTACTTGCGCTACCTCGATCCCACGAACGGTGAACGTTTCGTCGACCGCGACGTCGAACACTATTGGGCGGATACGCAAGAAACATCAGCAAGTGCCGGTGCCCTTGGGCGCGCGAGCGCAGGCGAGCGGGGGAATGCCGGTGCCCTTGGGGGCGCGAGCGCAGGCGAGCGGGGGAGATCCGGAGCCTTTGCGGGCGCGAGCGCAGGCGAGCGGGGGAGGTCAGGTGCCCTTGGGGGCGCGAACGCAGGCGAGCGGGGGCATGCCGGTCTTGTTGATTTGTATGTCGGTGGGGTTGAGCATGCGGTGTTGCATTTGTTGTACGCGCGTTTTTGGCACAAGGTCTTGTTTGATCTTGGGCATGTGAGTACGCCGGAACCGTTTCAGCGGTTGTTTAACCAGGGCTATATCCAGGCGTACGCGTTTACTGATGCGCGCGGTGTGTACGTGGAGGCCCGCGAAGTGATCGAAGACAACGGTACGTTTAGCTACAACGGTGAACCGGTCAATCGTGAGTACGGCAAGATCGGCAAGAGTTTGAAGAACGTGGTGACCCCCGACGATATGTGTGCTGAATACGGCGCGGATACGTTTCGGATGTACGAGATGTTCATGGGTCCGATGGACGCGAGCCGACCGTGGAGTACTCGTGATGTTGTCGGCGTGAACCGCTTCTTGCAACGCTTGTGGCGCAACTGTGTTGATGAGTTCACGGGCGAATCGCGGGTCACTGAAGCTGTGATCGACGATGACACTCGCCGAATTGTGCACCGTTCGATTGCTGCCGTTACCCACGACATGCCGTCGTTGGGTTTCAACACGGTCGTCGCTCGGTTGTTTGAGCTGAACAATCATTTGACGAAGGTGGTTGAGGCATCAGGTGGCGCGCCGCGCCAGATCGTCGAGCCGTTGATTTTGATGACCTCACCCCTCGCTCCGCATATTGCCGAAGAGCTCTGGCGGCGGGTGGGGCATACCAAGACCTGCACCTACGAGCCGTTCCCGGTACACGATCCAAAATGGCTCGTTGCCGAGACGGTTGAGATCCCCGTACAGGTCAATGGCAAGGTGCGTTCGAAGATCACCGTGGCTTCGGATGCCGATCAAGCCAGTTGCGAAGCGGCCGCGCGGGCTGATGAAAAGATCGTGGAGCTGTTGACGGATGCGACCGTCCGTAAGGTGGTTGTGGTCGCCGGCCGGATGGTGAACTTCGTCGTCGGCTAAGATCGTGATAACGCCCGGGCTGTTGCTGCCGGGCGGCTACTTCCCCCAACGTAAAACTCCTTAGCGTTGCGCGCTCGCACGCGGTTGTGATTGGGGAATTCATGCACGATCCCATAGATCCGGTGGCGGATCATCGCTCTCGATTTCATGCGTTGCTCAGTGATCGCCGTCGGCTGGCACTCGCGATCGTCACGATGATCGCGATTGCGGTGGTCGGCTATTACGCGCTGCAGCCCCGGCCTGGGTTATCGCCACCGGGCGCGGGACCCGGAGGAACGAATGCAGACGGTACCGGGTCTTCGGGTAGCTCGAACCCGACGGGCGTCTCAACGCCCTCGCGGCAAACGAACAACGGATACTCGGCCACAACCCGTGCGGACACCCCGTTGGTCGTGCACGTTGCGGGCGCCGTTGTGCACCCGGGGGTCGTGACGGTGCCCGCGGGCTCGCGCGTCGTTGATGCCATTGATGCCGTGGGCGGAGCCACCCGTCGAGCTGATCCGAATCAGCTTGATCTCGCGACAAAGCTCGTTGATGGGATGCGGATTTACGTGCCGAAAATGGGCGAGGTGCCCAACGCAGGAACGGGAACGGGCGTGGGCATCACGGGCGGTGGAATCGCCGCGGGATCTGGCAGTGGGCCGTCGCCGAGCGCGCCGATCAACCTCAACACCGCAACCCAAGGTGAGCTCGAAACGCTTCCCGGCATTGGGCCGTCGCTCGCGAAGGAAATTCTCGCCGAACGAGATCGCCTCGGCGGTTACTCGACGATCGACGATTTGGGGCGCGTACACGGCATCGGGGCGCGTCGGCTCGCCCAATTGAAACCATTGGTGACGGTGTGATCCGGCTCGAGTGGAAACCTGCGGCCGCGGCCGTTGCTGCGGTTGCCGGCGTAATCCTGGGGCGAGTGCTGGGCGCGGGTTTCGGAGTTTGGCCGTTCAGCGGTGCGTGCTGCATCGTTGCTGGCGCGTTCGTGGGTTCGCGCTCGCACGGCCAATCGTCGTCGATGGCGCGCAACGCAGCTATTGCCGCATCGGTAGGGCTGCTCGTAACTGCGGCAACCCAACGTTCACTCAACGGGCTCGCACACCATGCGTTGCAGCACTCGACCGCGGCTCGCGCCGCGGTCGAAATCGAGGGCGAACTTGTGGGCGATCCGGTGCCGGGGCAGTTCGCGACGACGGTATTGGTTCGCGTTGATCGGGCGCGAATCCGACGCGGCCCCTGGCTACGGGTCGATCGCGTCCTGTTGAGTCACGCAACGAAAGGCAATGCCAGCGCGCTCGATGCGTTGGCGAGTGGTGATCACCTCCGCGTGCTGGGTGATCTTGCGGAGCTGCGCGGTTTCGACACGCGATCGCGGTGGCGTCACGCCGTTGCGCGTCTCGATATTTTTGCGATCACTGCGATTGATGAGCCGCCGAGTCGGTTGATGCGCGGCGCGAATTGGTTGCGTGCGGTCGTGCAACGCGGTACCCAAAGCCTGCCCGAACGAGAGCGTGCTTTGCTTGATGGATTTTTGCTTGGGGATACTCGCTCGATTGATACTGCCACCGTTCAACAGTTTCGCGCGGCTGGCCTTTCGCATCTCCTCGCAGTCTCAGGCGCAAACGTTGCGTTTGTGTTGGCGTTGGCTGCGCCGCTCACTCGCCGCGGTCGCATCGGGTTGCGGCTCGCGTTCGGCATCGTGATTGTGATCGGGTTCGCGGCGATGACGCGTTTCGAGCCGTCGGTGCTGCGCGCGTCGGTGATGGCCGCGGTTGTGATGCTCGCGCAGTTCAGTGGGCGCAGGGTGTCCGCGGTTCGCGCGTTGTCCTACAGCGTTGTGGCGTTGCTGCTGGTCGATCCGTTGCTGTTGATGCAGGTGGGCTTTCAACTCTCGGTTGGTGCGTGCATAGGGATTGTGCTGTTTTCTGCGCCCCTCGCGCGCCGAGTGCCGGGCCCACGAGCAATCCGCAATGCGTTGTCAGTGAGTTTGGCGGCGCAGCTCGGCGTCGCTCCGGTGCTGTACGCCACCTTCGGCTCGCTGCCATGGGTCGCTCCGGCTGCGAATTTGCTCGCGGTTCCCGTGGCCGAACCCATCACAGTCATTGGCTTGCCGGTTGCCGCACTCGGAGCTTGGTGGGCACCCCTTCGGTTGCTCCTGGTCCCGGTGCAGTGGCTGCTGCAATGGGTGGAAGCCGTCGCTCGCGTATCCACCGACACGCCGTGGCTAATTCTTGTGCTCGGTTCGCTCGTCGTCGTGCTCGGCGCAGTGTTGGCACCGAACCCCGGGCCGCGTGCACCGATAGATTCGCCAACATGAACGCGCCGATCACGTACATCAAAGGTGAAGATCCGGTCCTGCGCGATCGTGAAGCGCACCGCCTCATCGATGTGCTGCTCGACGGCGCCGACAAGCTCTATGCGCTGGAAGACTTTTCGATTGAATCAAAACGGCGAAGTGCCGATGACGGCGACGCCAGCGACGATACCGACGACACCATCACGGCCAATGAAGCAAACACATTTCGCTCGGTGATGAACGCGTTGTCGATCCCGCCATTTATGACTCCATTGCGCGTCGTGGTGATCCGCAATATCGCGAGCCTGAATGCGGATCAGGCGGCGATGATCGCGCAGTACATCGAGGACCCTCTGGACGGTGTGTTTGTCGTACTCGTTGCCGGTGGCGGGCGATTGAATACCGGCCTCGATAAGGCCATCAAGGCCCACAAGGTGCCGATCGTTGCGCCGAAATCCGAAAAGACCGGCGATGTGCTCGAAGCAGCACTCGCGGGCGCGAAGCTCACCCTTGCGAACTCTGCTCGCCAGACCATTGCGGATCGTCTTGGCGACGATGCTGGCCGGATCCCGGAACTGATTGCGTTGCTCGTATCGACCTTCGGCGAAGGCGTACAACTTCGTATCGAAGAAATCGAACCGTACTTAGGTGAGCAGGGGGCGGTCGCGCCGTACATGCTCACGAATGCGATCGATGCCGGCGATACCGCTGCCGCGCTGGAGATTCTTCATCGGCTCATGTACGCGACGAGCGCGCGCGCCCCGAAGCCGATGCATCCATTGCAGATCATGGGAATGCTCACGCGTCATTACGAAACGATGGTGCGTATCGATTCACCGGATGTGAATTCCAAACAACAAGCTGCCGCAGTATTGGGGATGAAGGAATACCCGGCCGGGTTGCGGTTGGCAACCACCCAACGGCTCGGAACCAAAGGCATCACGAACGCAATCGGCTTGTTGGCAACCGCGGACTTGGATTTTCGGGGCGGTGTGGGTGGAAGCCGAGCGATTCCGAGCGAGACCGTTATCGAAGTGTTGGTAGCGCGCCTCGCAGGTTTGGCGAAACGTTCGGGCGCGAAAAGCGCCGCCTCGACGGGATCGTGGCGGCGCTGATACGAGATATGGAACTGGAGAGCAGGCCCAGCGGGCCGAATGGTTCTGTGGTGCGTGACTAGTTTGACGCAGCCGCTTTGTTCGCGGCTTTCATCAATCGTGACGTGCGGCGAGCCGCTTGGTTCTTGTGCACCACGCCACGACGACCAGCTTTCGCGAGGCGCTTTTGCGCCATCGAGATGAGCTCCGTGGTGTTTTCGTCGCCAGCATTAATTGCGGCGCGAGCAACCTTGGTGCGCGTCTTCAACTCGGACCGCACGCCCTTGTTGCGAATCCGCCGCTTTTCGTTGGTGATGTTGCGCTTTTTTTGTGATTTGATATTCGCCATAGGGCGCCTGAGACCTCGTGATCGTTTCTAGAACCGCAGGAGGGTACCAGCCCACTGCTCCAGTCGCCGATTCTGCGTCCTCGGCCTGAACTTGCCGAGAGTTTGTCAAAGTGGCGCCTACGCTGTGAGTTTCCCCCGCCAGGCAGGCTTTGTGACCGCGCTCGACAAGATCCGCAACTTATCGATTATCGCCCACGTCGACCACGGTAAGTCGACTTTGGCCGATCGCTTGCTCGAAATCACCGGGGCCGTCGACAAGCGCGATATGCGGGCCCAGTACCTCGATTCGATGGATCTCGAACGCGAACGCGGGATCACGATCAAGGCCCAAAACGTCCGGGTGGAATGGAAGCAGCACACGATCCACCTGATCGACACGCCGGGCCACGTCGATTTTGGCTACGAGGTCAGCCGATCGCTGGCGGCCTGCGAAGGTGTGGTCCTGCTCGTCGATGCGAGTCAAGGTATCGAGGCCCAAACCCTGGCGAACTGTTATCTCGCGTTGGAAAACGATCTGACGATTGTGCCGGTTCTCAACAAAATTGATCTACCGGCGGCCGAGCCTGAAAAACGTGCGGCGGAGATCGAAAAAGTGTTGGGCTTGCCCGCCAAAGACACGCTGCATATCTCGGCCAAAACCGGGATGGGGGTCGAGGCCGTTCTTGATGCGATCATCGCTCGAATCCCCGCGCCGGTCGGCAATATCGACGACCCGTTGCAGGCATTGATTTTCGATTCCTATTACGACGCCTATCGCGGGGTGATCAGCGCCGTTCGGGTATTCAACGGTTCGTTGCGCACTGGTTCGCGGCTGCGGTACGTGAATCTCAAGATGAATCACGATGCTGAAGAAGTCGGGGTCCGGCTGCCGGTGCCGACACCGGTCGCGGTGCTCGGGCCCGGCGAGGTTGGCTATTTGATCGCGGGCATTAAAGATGTCGGGGAAGCCAAAGTGGGTGAGACCGTCACCGATGCGGCGAAACCCGCAGAACCACTCGGTGGTTACGACGACCCGAAGCCGATGGTCTTTTGCGGTTTGTATCCCGTGCACGGCGACGAGTTCGCAGAACTGCGTGAAGCGTTGGAAAAATTGCGTCTCAACGACAGCAGTTTCACCTACGAACCCGAAACCTCCGGTGCGCTGGGTTTTGGATTTCGTTGCGGTTTTCTTGGCTTATTGCACATGGAGATCACGCGCGAACGGCTTGAGCGCGAATACAACTTGTCGCTCGTTGCGACGGCCCCGAACGTTGAGTACGTGTGCAATCTCACCGACGGCGATCGGGAGGTAATCGATAACCCGAGTTCGATGCCGTTGCCGCAGAAAATCGACAGTATCGAAGAACCGTATATTCGGATCAACCTGTTGACCCCGACGGAATTCATCGGCACGTTGATGGAACTCTCCCAGAATCGTCGTGGCGAACTTCAGCGTATGGATTACCTCAGCGAAGATCGCGTAGAGATCGTCTACGACATCCCGTTGGGCGAAATCGTCATGGATTTCTTTGATCAAATGAAGTCGCGCAGCCGTGGGTATGCCTCGCTCGATTACGAAGCGATCGGCTACCGCAAGAGCGCGTTGGTGAAGGTCGACATCTTGTTGAATGCTGTCCCCGTCGACGCGTTTTCGAGCATCGTGCACAAAGATCGTTCGTACGACTACGGCAAAAAGATGGTCTCGAAGCTCCGCGAATTGATTCCGCGCCAGCTGTTCGACGTGCCGATTCAGGCTGCCGTTGGTGGTCGCATCATTGCTCGCGAGACGGTGAAAGCGAAACGCAAAGACGTCCTGGCGAAGTGTTACGGCGGCGATATCTCACGGAAGCGCAAGCTGCTGGAGAAACAAAAAGACGGCAAGAAAAAGATGAAACAAATCGGCAGTGTCGAAGTGCCGCAAGAAGCGTTCGTCGCCGCCCTCAAACTCGACGAATAACCCACCCCAACGCCCCATCCAGCGTTTCCCGGAGCTTTTCACCCGGATTCCGCAATTCTACGCCCACCAAAATCACGCGGGCGAGTGCCCAAACCCAAAACAGTCTCAGCAGCATTGCGATAGGACCTTCAGCTTCAACAGCACGATTTGGGTCCGTTGCCCTCGGCAGACGTGGCTAGAAAGGGGTTTAGCCGCGGCGTCGTTCCAGGCACGCCGGATCGACGTTACGTCGAAATGCGCGCGATGGCGTCTTTGAGTAGGGTGTCGCCGCGCAGAAACGTGATGTCTTGTGGCCACGGATCGATGGGTACGAAGCCCATGGGCGGCGCAGTCTCGGCGCCTGTGCGGAGCGCGGTCGGAATGTCGGCAACGGCGTGATCCTCACGGCCGCGGTTCCACAGCAACAGCGAACGGGAACCGCACGCGAGTGCTACAACTCGCCGCTCGGAGTCATGATCGGACACCTTCGGTTCACCCGCCAGCACAATTATCCACCCGTGCCGCGTGATCGACTCACCCCGAGCGATGCGCGTGATCCAGCCGACGCGGTCGTGTAAACGCGCGTCAATCGCGACCGTCGAAGGATGGGCATTACACCAGGCGAGGAGCTCGGAAAGCTTGTTCACCTAGCGCTCGGCTCCTTCGGCAAGCCGAGGACACGTTCGCCCAAAATATTGCGTTGTACTTCGCTGGTGCCGCCACCGATTGTCAGTGCGGCCGAATACAAGAACCCGTAGGACCACATGGGCGAATCGTCACCGTGCGGCCCCCATTGCGCGGCGAGCGCGGCGGTTCCTGCGAGTTTGAGCGCCATCGCCATGACGTGTTGGCCATGCGGATCAGAAATTGCTTTGCGCACGGAAGCCTCGGCCCCCGGTTCGAGACCGCGTAGTCGGGCCATCAGCGTTCGCATGCGAATGAGTTCGAGTAAGCGCGCTTCGATGTACAGCGTGGCGAGCCGTTGGCGCATGATTGGGTCCGTGCAACCTCCGTTGCTGCGAACGATGTCGAGTACATCGTGCGCGGTCGGCCCGCGGCCCCAAAGCGCGCCTTCACCCGAAAGTGAAACCCGTTCGTTGCCGAGCGTGACCTTCGCGAGCCGCCAACCGTCGTCGATCGCGCCAATTACGTTGGCGACAGGAATACGGACCGAATCGAAGAACACTTCATTGAACTCGTGCGTTCCCGTCATCTGCACCAACGGCCGCACGGTGATGCCAGGTGTCTGCATATCCACAACGAAGTAGGTAATGGACTGCTGATCATCGCGGTCGTCTTCGAAGTTCGTGCGGGCCAACAAGATGCCCCAGCGCGAAACGTGGGCGAGCGTTGTCCATACCTTTTGGCCGTTTACAACGAACTCGTCGCCGTCGCGAACGGCTCGAGTCTGCACCGAAGCGAGATCGCTACCAGCCTCAGGTTCGCTAAAGAGTTGGCACCAAATTTCGGAGCCGTCGAGCAACGACGGCAACCACTGCGATTGTTGTTCGGGCGTCCCTGCAACCAACAACGTTGGACCGGCCCAGCCAATGCCGATCGGGTTGAGGGGTTTGGGAACTTCGCGGCGCCGCAGTTCATCATCGATCGCGAGTTGTTCCCACGCTCCTGCCCCGCGACCCCAAGGCTCGGGCCAGTGAGGTGCAGCGTACCCAGAAGCCGCGAACTGGCGAGCGAAATCCGTGGGATACACGCCGTCCGGGGCGGCATGATCGAGAAACGCGGCAGTCTCGGCTCGTGCGGCTTGGGCAGTTTTGGGCCAATCAAGATCCATGGACAGCGACGCTATGGCACAAACCATCCACTTACCCCGTTAGCCTCGAATACACACTGTATGGATGATGCCGCCGCGCTGAGACGCACCACTGAAGGGCCGGTCGATGGGCTGGTCGATGGGCCGGGCGACGGGCCGCGCGTGATCGATCTTGCTTTGCTCGACGGTGCTCGCGCTGCGGATCACGCGTTCGTGCAACTCATTGTGGAACGTGATGAGCAAGCTTTCGCTGCGGTCTACCGATTGCATGGCGACGCGTGTTTCGCGCTGGCTCGCAAAGTCCTTGCGGATCGAACGTTGGCCGAAGAAGTTGTGCAAGAAGCGTTTGTGCGCTTGTGGAATTCTCCGGAACGCTACGACGCGAGTCGCGGCAGTTTGCGGTCGTTCATGCTCGCGCAGATTCATGGCCGCAGTGTTGATGTGCTGCGTTCCGAACGATCGCGTCGAGCCCGCGAAGAGCGTGATTCTCAAAGCAAACAAACGATGACTCGCTTCGATGACCTCGAACAAGAAGTGATCGATCTTGCCCAGGCCGAAGCAGTCCGAACCGCCCTGAGCTCACTGTCGCAGTTAGAACGCCAAGCCATCGAACTTGCCTATTTTGGCGGCCATAGCTATCGCGATGTTGCCGTCTTGTTGGAGCAAGCCGAAGGCACTGTGAAAAGTCGAATTCGCACCGGATTACTACGCCTCCGGGCGAGCATGATCGACGCGGGATACCCAGGCTCATGAGCACCGAACCAAATCCGCAGCAACGCCCAGACCTCGAAGAGCTGCTCGGCGCGTACGCGCTGGACGCGACCGAACCGCACGAAGGCGTTGAACTCGAAGCGTATCTCGGTGTGAATGCCCAGGCCCGTTCTGAGGTCGATGAAATGCGCGAAGTGGCGGCGATGCTCGCGCTCGTTGTTGACGAACGCGAGGTTGCGCCGGCGTCGCTCTGGGACAACATCGAGAGCCAAATTCGTAACGAACGTGAGCAAACTTCGGCAACGTCGGTTGCCTCGCTCGATCAGCACCGCAATGCGGCACGGCTCCGAGCTCGCCCGTTGCGATGGTCTCCTGTAGGGCTGTTGGCGACCGCGGCGGCGGTCGTGGTTGCGGTCATCCTCACCGCGGCCGTGACCCGTTCGAGCTCGAATAGCGACAATATGAGTGCGGCGTACTCGAAGGCCGCAAAGGTTCGAGAGATCATGCTGGCCGATTCGGTCACGAAAACGTCGATGGCACATGTCGCGCTCGCCGCGAACGGCAACGGCTACGTTCGTAACGACGGCCTGCACGCGCTGCCAAACGGCGAGATCTACCAACTCTGGGTGATCCCAGGGGCAGGAAAAGCCCCTGTATCCGTTGGGATTCTTGCAGCAACCGCTAAATATACGCCAGTAGCCGTGCCCGGTAAATTTGCGGGAATCGCGATTTCAGTAGAAAAAGCACCGGGCGCTGTCGCCCCAAGCACGCCAATCGCCAGCGGTTCCGCATAGGTATTCCATGCCGGCCGCGGTGATGGAACCTCGACGCGCACGAGGCGCGAGGATGGGTGATCGATACTTCACCGTTTGGCGTTTACGTTCATATTCCGTTTTGTGCCCATCGGTGCGACTACTGCGATTTTGCCACGTGGTCTGATCGCGATCATCTGATTGATCCGTACGTTGAGGCGTGTGTCGCCCAACTCCACAACGAACGCCACCAGTTCGAGGGCCGTCCCGCAACGTCAGTGTTTTTCGGTGGTGGCACGCCGTCACTGCTGGAGCCCGAACAACTCGTTGCGATCCTGAACGAAATTCCCCGAGCGACGAATTGCGAAACGACGGTCGAATGCAATCCGGATCGGGTTGATGCGAACAAATTTGGGGTGTATGCCGATGCGGGAGTGAATCGAGTCTCGTTCGGTGTGCAATCGACGTCGGCACATGTGTTGGCCGCGTTGGGCCGAACGCACGACCGTGACAATGTGCGGCGGTCGGTCGAGTGGGCGCGCGCGGCAGGTATCGACAACATCAACCTCGACATCATCTACGGAACTCCTGGCGAGACGCTCCAAGACTGGGAAGCGACCCTGAGCGACGTGACCGCGCTCGATCCGACCCATATCAGCGCGTACGCACTCACCGTTGAGCCCGCGACACCACTTGGGCTCAACGTTCGACAAGGCACTGCCGCCGCCCCCGACGACGACGATCTCGCGCGTAAGTACGACCAAACCGAATCGTGGTTGTCCTCGATGGGGTACGACTGGTACGAAATCTCCAACTGGTCCAAGGCCGAAAAAGCGTGTCGGCATAACCAGTTGTACTGGACGATGGGTGAGTACCTCGCGATCGGTTGCGCAGCCCATGGCCATCAGCGGGGCGTGCGGTTCTGGAACTTCCGAACTCCCCAGCGCTATATCGATGCAATCGCGCAAAACGAGTCGCCAGTTGCGGGTTCCGAACAGCTTGATGCCGATGCCAGCAGTGAAGAAGCCTTCGGGCTGGGCCTTCGACTCCGCGTGGGTATCTCGATCGCCGCGCCGTCCGCGTCCGCGAAAGCCTGTATCGACGAACTGGCGACGGCCGGTTTTGTGGAATTTCAGCAACCCAACCTGCGGTTGCTGCAACCGGGAAGGCTCCTCGCCAATGACCTCACGGCTCGGCTGATCAATGCGGGTGTGAGCGCTCGGTAAGCTGCATTCCCAAGGATCCAGTTTGTCCTTCGGGCCCACCGTGGCCCTGCGGAATAGATGGTGCATGACAGTCGAACACAACGCCCCACAGTTGTTGAAGAATCCGATGGCTGGCCCCGACCAGCTCGACGACCGTAAGTCGCAGATTTTGCGCGCCATTGTGGAGGAATACATCACGAGTGCGCACCCAGTTGGATCTCGGACCGTCGTTGATCGCCAGGGCCTCAACATTTCGGCCGCCACCGTCCGAAACGAGATGGGTGCACTTGAACGCGACGGCTATATCGCTCAACCCCACACGTCGGCCGGCCGCATCCCCACCGATCGCGGCTACCGATTCTTCGTCGACAACTTCGCGCCGATCGCGGCGCTCCCGAATCCGCAGCGCCGCGAAGTTGCCGATTTTTTCGGAACGGCATCGCGCGCCATGGATGACCTTTTGCACGAAACCAGCCAACTCCTTTCGCGGCTGACCCATCACGCGGCGGTCGTCGTTGGGCCGCAGCACGAGGAGGCGCGAATTCGGGTGGTACAGCTTGTGTTGTTGTCGCCGCGAGTGGTGCTCGTGGTGGTCGTGCTTGGCAATGGCGTCGTCGAAAAAGAAACGCTGCAGTTCGAAGGCGATGTTGATGGGCCGCAGCTTGATGCCGCGAGCGCGAGTTTGAACCAACATTGCCCAGGGCAGGTGCTCACTTCGTTGAGTTTGCCTTCGGGCTCGACGGGTACCGAGCCCGGGTCCCCATCCCCGTCCATATCGTCGGGTGTCGGCCCAACTGCATTCGAGATCGCGACACGGGCGTGCGCCGCGCTCCGGGTCGTGCCGGGCACCGGCCCAGAACCCTTGTTTGTTGGGGGCGCTTCGCAGCTCGCGGCCGAAGGCGAAGCATTTCAATCGCCCGCATCAGTGGCGCGGGTATTAGGGCTCCTCGAACAGCAGGTCGTCGTCGTGGCGGTAATGCGCGAGCTGCTCGGGCCGGGGCTGACGGTCACGATTGGTAGCGAACATTCTCGCGACGATTTGCGCGATTGTTCGCTCGTGCTGGCCCCGTACGTTATTGAAGGTGCGCCAGCCGGTACCGTCGGGGTGCTCGGACCGACTCGTATGGATTACCGCCAGGCTCAGGCCGCGGTTTCCACCGTTTCGTCGCAACTCTCTCGCGAATTGTCGCGATAACAACTGAGGACAGTTCTTACTCGATGCGCGATTTCTATGAAGTGCTTGGCTTAGGCCGCAACGCCACCGACGACGACATCAAAAAGGCCTACCGCAAGCTGGCTCGCGAATGTCACCCCGATGCGAACCCGGATAATCCCGACGCGTTGGAACGATTCAAAGAGATTTCCGTTGCCAATGAAGTCTTGAGTGATCCTGAAAAACGCCGTCGGTACGACCAGTTCGGGCCTGAAGGAGTTATGGGCGGAGGCGGCGGAGGCGGTGCGGGCGATCCGTTTGGCTTCGACCTCAATGATTTGTTCAGCACCTTCTTTGGTGGTGGCGATCCGTTCGGCGGGGGTGGCCGGCGCGGCCACGGCGGTTCCTTACGTGGTCAAGATGCCGAAACTGCACTCGATCTTGAGCTGAACGAAGTGGTATTCGGCGGCACCAAACGTTTTGATGTTTCGATGCCGATCGCGTGCGAAACCTGCGACGGCAACGGCTGTAAGGCCGGTACTCACTCCCAGACGTGCCCGACATGTTCAGGTGCTGGCGAGGTACGCCAGGTTCGCCGGTCGATTCTGGGCCAACTCGTCACGAGCGGGCCGTGCACTGCGTGCGACGGTACCGGCCAGATCATTCCGTCACCCTGCGAAACGTGCCGTGGCGACGGGCGGGTGCGGGGCCCGCGTGAACTGGAAGTAGAGATTCCGCCGGGCATCGATACGGGCCAGCGACTGCGGCTTACTGGCCGAGGTCCCGCGGGGCCGCGCGGTGGCCCGGCTGGGGATCTCTACGTGACGGTTCGAATCGCGCGGCACCCAACGTTTGAACGCGACGGCGATGATCTCCACATGGTCCGCACAATCGCGATGACCCAGGCTGCGTTAGGCACGACGCTTGAGGTGGAGACCCTCGATGATGTGCAAGCGATCGAAATTCCTGCCGGAACGCAGCCGGGCAAGGTTTTTAAACTCCACGGCATTGGTGTGCCGTCGTTGCGCAGTGGCCGTCGGGGCGATTTGCACGTGCATCTCGACGTTGAGGTTCCCTCCAAACTCAACCAAGAAGAAGCGGAGCTCCTCACCCGTTTCGCGCAGCTCCGCGGTGAAGAAGTGCATGAACACCGCGAAGGGCTTTTCGCAAGGATTCGTTCGGCATTCCAATGAAATTTGGCGCGTGACCACGATCGCGCATGCGGGAGCCTTTCCGGGCGCGTCGGCCCACGCGTTCGCACCCCATTTGGCCAGCGAGCTCACGATCGATGGCGGCGACGGCCACCATCTCGCCCGAGTGCGACGGCTGCGGATTGGCGAAATCGTTACGATCGCGAACGGCCAGGGCGCGTGGCGCGGCTACGAAATTCTCCAAAACACTCGCGATGCCTTGACGGTGCGTTCCACGACGGCGGAGATTTCCGAGCCGCCGACGCGCACGCAAGTCACCATCGCGCCCGCGCTCATCGCTAAGAACCGTTTCGACGACATGATTGTCGCGTTGGTGGAACTCGGGGTTACTGGAATCATCCCGTTTGCCGCCGAGCGAAGCGTGGTGCAGTGGCAGGGCACGAAAGCCGCGGAAGCCCATAAACGCCTTGAACGCCTGGTCCGCGAAGCTTCGATGCAATGCCGGCGTTCCTACCTCCCGACGGTATTTCCCCTAGCAAATGCTTCACAATTGGCAATACATAACAATATTGCGATCGCGGCCTTTGATGGAACGCGACCAAACAAAATTGACCGATCGCTGATCGACATTTCGGACTGGCTTGTGGTGAGCGGGCCTGAGGGCGGATTGAGCGAAACCGATATAGCGGCACTTGATTCGCGGCGTCCGGCAACTCGGATTTGTCTCGGCCCGCATGTCCTGCGCGCCGAGACTGCACCACTCGCTGCGGTCGCGGTACTGAATTCGCTGTGAGGTCCGCGCGTTGGCGCAAAGATCCTGGTACGTTTCCTTAGACGCAACACGCCGGGCGCCGAAGCGAGGGAGACGGGGCAGGGTGACACAAGTAATGCACGTAGGAGAACGACTCCGAGCGATTCGCAGGCAAAAAGGCCTGTCGTTGCACGATGTCGAAGCGAAGTCCAAGATGGAATTCAAGGCTTCGGTCCTCGGCGCATACGAACGCGGAGAGCGCGCAATTTCGGTTCCGCGATTGTTGCGGCTTTCGGAGATATACGACGTTCCGTCGGATCAACTCTTGCCGCGCGAAATGCTCGATGGTGAGATCAACCTCGATGAAGGTGGTCGCCAGATCATCGATCTCAACGGCGGGATCACGATCGATTTGCAACGGCTTCATGATCTTGATGATCCCGATGCCGCGATTCTGAGCCGCTACGCGACTTCGATTCAGCTCGAACGCCAGGATTTCAACGGACGGCTCCTGACGATTCGTCGAGATGATCTGCGCGTATTGGCTGCCGTGTTAGGTCGCAGCGTCGAAGAGATGGGCGCTCGCTTTGCGCAACTCGGACTTGTGGCCGGAGCAACCCGCTGATCGACCACTCGGTCAATTCGCCAGTGGACCTTCAGGTCAAACCTCGGGTCAAACCTCAGGCTGGCTCCTTGGGCGGTTCGCTGACTGCTCAGAGCAATTTGGGCATGCTCAAGTAATGTCTCGACCGATTTGAGCTCCCCACCATTTTCTGAATCCGCGACCGTCACTGTGTTGGTGCCGGGAAACCATCTCATGGTTGGCCTGCTTGGGCCCCGTGATGAACTTTTGCATGCCATCGATGCCGCGTTTGCCGTAGCGATTCATGTGCGCGGCAACGAAATCACGATCACGGGAGCGGCGCAGGAATCGCAGCGCGTTGGGCGCTTGTTTGAGGAACTCGTGTTGGTCCTGCAATCGGGCCAAACCATCGATACCGAGAGTCTCAACCGTTCAATCGAGATGCTACGAGCCGATCAGCGGCCGAGTGAGGTGCTGCGTACCGAAGTGATTCGGGGTCGAAAATCGGTGCGCCCGAAAACCGCCGGCCAAAAACGTTATGTCGATGCCGTGCGCGACAACACGATCACCTTTGCCATCGGCCCTGCGGGTACCGGCAAGAGCTACCTGGCAGTCGCGTTCGCGGTGCAGGCGTTGCAAGCGAAGCAAGTCAATCGCATCATTTTGACTCGCCCTGCGGTTGAAGCGGGTGAGCGGCTCGGGTTTTTGCCCGGTGACATGCTGGCCAAAGTTGATCCGTATCTGCGGCCGTTGTACGACGCGCTCTATGACATGCTCGAAGCTGAACCCGTTGCTCGATTAATGGAGCGGGGCACGATCGAGGTTGCACCGCTCGCTTATATGCGCGGCCGGACGCTCAACGACAGCTTCATCATCCTCGATGAGGCACAAAACACTACGGCCGAGCAGATGAAAATGTTCTTGACTCGCTTGGGTTTTGGCTCCAAGGCCGTCATCACCGGCGACGTCACCCAAATCGATCTTCCCGAAGGTCGAGGCCGTAGCGGCCTCGCGGCCGTGCGCTCGATCCTCGAAGGTATCGATGGCCTCGCGTTCGTCGATCTTGGCAGCAAGGATGTTGTTCGCCATAAGATCGTCCAGGACATCGTTGACGCCTACGCTACACAAGATGAACAACGATCTTCCGGCCGTTGACGCATCGCTCACTCATGGACCCTGACGATCCCACGCTCTACGCCGCCGATGAACAAAACGATGTTGCGGTCGATCTCGCGCGTTACCAAAAGCTGGCCCGCTTCGTACTCGATGATGCCAAGGTGCGCGACGACGTCGAGATGTCGTTGATTTTCGTTGACGAAACAACGATCGCGCAATACAACGAACGCTTCCTTGAACAGGTTGGCCCGACGGATGTGCTGGCCTTTCCCATCGATGAAGACGCTCGGCCGAGTGGACGTAATCCTGACAACGGCGGGCGCGGTCCGGGCGCATTGGGCGACACCGATGAAGCTCCGCAGATGCTGGGCGATGTATTGGTGTGCCCGGCATACGCGCAACGCGAAGCCGCCGCGCGTTCGGTGACGCTCGATGATGAACTCTCGCTCTTGGTGGTGCACGGCTGCTTGCATTTACTTGGTTTCGATCATGCCGAGCCCGATGAACGTGAAGCGATGCAAACCAAAGAACGCGAACTCCTTGGCGCGTTCAGTGCGCTTCTTGGTGCTGCACAATGAATCCGATCGCGGCGATTTCGATTGTGGTGGTTTTGTTCTTCGTATCGAGTGTGGCCGCGATGGCCGAAACCGCGTTCACGCGCGTGAATCGCCACAAGCTTCGAACCGCGGCCGAAGACGGCGACAAACGCGCGGAGCGATTGTTGACGTTATTCGACGAACCAGAACGAACGCTCAACTCCGTCTTGTTAATCGTGTTGTTGTCGCAGATGACCTCGGCGACGTTGCTCGGTTCGGTGCTTGAATCCGCTGGAGGAGTGTGGGGATTCATCCTCGGAACGGTTGCGGAAGTCTTTGTGTTCTTTACGTTCGCCGAGGTCGCACCGAAAACATACGCGGTCAAAGAGCCCGAAAAAGCGGCCTTGCGGCTCTCGGGCCTCCTCGTGTTCCTCACTCGTTTCCCACCGTTGCGAGCATTCGTGCGCGCATTTATCGGGCTCGCAAATGTGGTGCTGCCCGGCAAGGATTCTGCCAAGACGGCCCTTGTGACCGAAGCCGAAATCCTGGCCATGGTCGACGTGGCCGCGGATGAACTGTCGATCGAAGACGAAGAAAAGAACCTTATTCATTCGGTCCTCGAAATTGGCGACACGCCGATCAGTGATGTGATGGTGCCACGCACCCAGATGGAAGCGATCGAAGCCGACGAACAAGTTGATCGCGCGATCGCAACGATGATCAACAGTGGCTTTTCGCGGATACCGTGCTACGAAGAATCGACCGACGACATCGTGGGATTGGTGTACCTCAAAGATTTGGTTGCGCAATCCGTTGCGGGTGCCGGCGATCATGCTGTACGTGCGAGTTTGCGCGAAGCGGTCTTTGTTCCTGAATCCAAAAAAGTTGATGAGCTATTGCGGCTGATGCAGGCCCGAAAATTTCATATGGCGATCGTTGTCGATGAATTCGGTGGGACTGCGGGCTTGGTCACGATGGAAGATCTGCTCGAAGAAATCGTCGGCGAAATCCACGATGAATTCGATGCGCATGTTGATGCCGTCGAGCAACTTGATGAACGGCTCTGGCGGGTTCCGGGCCGCACCCCGATTGGCGATCTTGAAGACGAACTTGGCGTGGAGCTCGGCGACGACTGGGACACCGTCGGCGGTCTGGTGTTCAATGCCATAGGCCACGTACCCGAAGCTGGTGAATGCGTCACGTTCGAAGGTTTCGAGTTTTGCGCCGAAACCATCGATGGCCGGCGAATCGTTTCGGTCATCGTGCGCAGACTCATTAAGGACGAATTGACCCACGATGCTGAACAACCCAACGCCGGATCTTCGGTGGACGAATGAGCGATCACTCCCTCACCGACCAGCAGCCCGGCGACCAGCAGCCCGCCGACCAGCAGCCCGGCGACCAGCAGATGGTTGACCCGCAATTGGGCGCTGGTGCCGACGGTCAGCCCACGGAACCAAATTTTCACTCCGGTTTCGTGACCCTGTTCGGCCGCCCCAATGTTGGTAAATCGACCTTGGTCAACGCGATGGTGGGCACCAAGGTCACGATCGTTTCGGATAAACCGCAAACCACGAGAACGACGGTGCGCGGTGTGCGGACCAGGCCCGATCACCAGATGGTGTTCCTCGATACCCCAGGCGTACATCGTCCGCGCACGTTGCTGGGCGAACGCACGAACCAGCGAGCGATTGAGTCGCTGGCGGCAACCGATGTCGTGTGTTTCTTGGTGGAAGCAAATACCCAAATCGGCCCGGGTGATCGTTTCGTTGCCGATCTCGTCCATAAATCGGACGCCGTTTCGCGGATCGCAGTCTTGAACAAGGTCGATCTGGCAACCCACGACCAAATCGGTGAACATCTCGGTCTGCTCGGCAGCGGCGAACTTGGCGTATTCGATGCCTATGTGCCGATATCGGCGCAAACCGGCGAGAATGTAGATGCGTTGCTGGGCGAACTTCTCGCGAAGCTGCCCATCGGCCCGCAGTATTACCCCGATGGCATGATCAGCGATCAGCCGGAGGCATTTTTGGCTGCGGAGTTGGTACGCGAACAGCTCCTCGAAGGCGCTCGTGATGAGTTGCCGCACTCGATCACCGTCACCGTCACCGAAGTCGAAGAACGGGTTGCCAAAAATGGCGATGCGGTGTTGGCAATGCGCGCCGTCATTCGCGTGGAGCGCGATTCCCAAAAGGGCATCGTGATCGGCCACAAAGGTGAGAACCTGAAACGAGCGGGAACGGGCGCGCGCATCGAGCTTGAACGCCTCTTGGGCATCAAGGTGCACCTCGAAACCCATGTGCGTGTCGATCCTGATTGGCAACGTAAAGCCCACGCGCTCGATCGACTTGGCTACTAATTCCCCTTCTGCGCACTGTTGCCATATAGAGTCCCCAAACCACGCGAAACCGTTCACCACAGCCACGCTCACGGCCTTAGGCCCGAGCCCGGAGAGGTCTGATGTTGCAAGCAAAAATGCGGCGCGGTCGTCCAATGAAACTCAAGGCATTGTTGGTGCTTGGGGTAGTCGCTGCGGCCGGTTGCGGAGCAAGCACCAATACCCAGTCGACGTTCGAGCCGCACGGCAAAATCGCCCGTGACGACAAGAATATTTTCATGGGTTTCTTCTGGGTCGCTGCGGTTATCGGTGTCCTCATTTGCCTCGCGGTCGTGTTCGCGGCGATTCGTTTTCGCGAACGTCCCGGTAACGAAAATCCGAAACAGATTCACGGACACACCCAGTTAGAAATTGCTTGGACGATCTTGCCGGCGCTGATCCTCACCGTCATGGGTGTCTTTACCGTCTCGATGATTTGGGATCAGGCAGCTAAGCCTGCAGGAGCCATGGAAATTACGGTTACGGGCAAGCAGTGGTGGTGGCAATTCCAGTACACCAAAGTCGATGGCCAGACCAAGCAGGTCGTGACCGCGAACGAACTGCACATTCCTGCCGGTAAACCGATCTGGCTCACGCTTAAATCCGACAATGTGAACCACTCGTTTTGGATTCCGGCCTTGGCCGGCAAGAAAGACAACATCGATGGCCACCTCAACAACATCCAGATGATCGCTGATATCGATTTGTTGAAACAGCCCGAATCGAAGCGTTGGTTCGATGGGCAGTGCGCGCAGTATTGCGGCTTGAGCCACGCGGATATGCGCGTCAAAGCCAAAGTCGACACCGACGACGAATTTAAAACGTGGTACGCCAGCCAACTCACCAGCTGGACGAGTGATGCCGTCGCGAAGTTCAAAAAATGGGACGACATCTACACCTGTTCGAGCTGTCACTACATCCAAGGTCTCGCCAAGGACAACACCGATGCCAAAGTGCAAAGCGGCGAGGCACCTGTGCCGATTAACCGGGGCCCAAACCTCACGCACCTTGCAGACCGCACGTCGTTCGCGGGCGCGAAGTACGCACTCACGCTCGACAATCTCACCCAATGGATTTACGACGCGCAGGCGCATTCTGCTGGCGAGTTCGGCAAGCCTATGGAATGCCCGAACTATCAAAAAGACAAAGTGTTGTGTGTTGGCATGCCAGCATTCAAGGACTGGCCGGGCCACAAGATGACGATGGCCGAAGCCAAAGAAATTGCACAGTTCCTCTTAGATCAAAAGAGTACATAGTTATGTCCGCCACGAACCGTTGTTTCGGAGAACGCCAATGACCACGGTTGAACACTCGGCAGTGATCGCGCAGCCTCGGCCGCTCCTTGCTCGCCCGACAAAAACCAGCGGCTGGACCAGCTGGTTCACCACGATCGATCACAAAAAAATCGGCATCATGTACGGCGCGACTGCGCTGATATTTTTGGTGGCTGGTGGGATCGAAGCGTTGTTGATTCGCTTGCAGCTGTGGCGCCCCAACGGCACCATCTTGACCGCGGCCACCTACAACCAGCTCTTCACGATGCACGGCACCACGATGGTGTTTCTTGTCGGGATGCCGCTCGCGGTTGCCTTCGGTAATTTTCTCGTGCCATTGATGATTGGTGCTCGCGACGTTGCCTTCCCGCGCATCAATATGCTCGGTTACTGGGTCTTTTTGTTCGGTGGCATTTTCTTGTATTCGAGCTTCTTGTTCGGCTCGGCCCCCAACGGTGGTTGGTTCGGGTATACGCCGCTGACGTCCACACCGCTCGCGCACGGTTTCCTGCCGAGTCGCGGCCCCGATTTTTGGGCCGTTGGCTTGATCATGCTCGGTATCGGATCGGTGACATCCGGAGTCAACTTCATCGTCACAATTCTCAACATGCGCGCGCCGGGTATGACCTTGCTGCGTATGCCGGTGTTTGTCTGGATGACCTTCATCATCGCGATGCTCACGTTGTTCGCACTGCCGCCGGTGACTGCGGCGTTGATCCAGGTCTACATGGATCGCAACTTCGGCACGAACTTCTTTAACGCCGCGCAAGGTGGCGACCCGCTGCTGTATCAGCATCTCTTTTGGCTGTTCGGTCATCCTGAGGTGTACATCTTGATTCTGCCGGGCATGGGCATCGTCTCTGAGACCCTTCCGGTGTTTAGCCGCAAGCCGTTGTTCGGTGCCCGTGTCGTTGTGATGTCGGGTATCGCGATCGGTTTCGTTGGCTGGGGTGTGTGGGTGCACCACATGTACGCGACTGGCCTCGGACCGGCAACGACCACGGGTTTCGGTATCGCCACTATGGCGATCGCGGTTCCGACCGGTGTGAAGATCTTCAATTGGCTCGGCACCGTCTGGGGTGGAGCCGTTCGGCTCACCACCTCGATGCTGTTTTCGCTTGGCTTTATCGCGATGTTTACCCTCGGAGGCCTTTCGGGAGTCATGCACTCGATCGTGCCGTCGAATGCACAACAACACGACACGTACTTCGTGGTCGCCCACTTCCACTACGTGCTCTTCGGTGGGTTGGTGTTCGCTATCTTCAGTGGCTTCTACTACTGGTGGCCGAAAGCCTTCGGACATTTCTTGTCGGAGAAGATGGGCAAGATCAACTTCTGGCTCTTGTTCATTGGCTTCAACCTCACCTTCTTTCCAATGCATATCGTGGGGTTGCAAGGGATGCCTCGGCGTACCTACACCTACGGCGCGGGTCACGGTTGGGAACTCCTCAATCAGATGGAAACGGTCGGCGCATTCATCATTGCGCTCTCGGTACTCGTGTTCTTTGTGAATGTGATTGCCAGCCGCATACGCAACGATGTCGCACCTGCTGATCCGTGGGATGGCCGCACGTTGGAGTGGAGCATTCCTTCACCAGTGCCGGCGTACAACTTCTTAGAAATCCCCGAAGTTCACGAGTTCGATGATTTCTGGCACAAGAAGTACACCGAAGATGAAGAAGGCCGGTTGGTCCGTTTGCCATCGGGCGGCAGCGATGCCGGGCAACACGAAGTAAGCGACGGCTCGCACATTCACTTGCCGTCGCCGTCGTATTGGCCGATGGTGTTCGCGCTCGGTCTGCCGATTTCGGGTTACGGCTTCGTGTTTAAAAATTGGCTGCTCGTCGGAGTGGGCGTGGCAGTGTTGATGTTTGGTTTGACGGCCTGGCTCATCGAGCCCGACACGGCGCACGAGGATCACTGATGACTGCGGTAGCCGAAGAAGCTCCAGCCCTCGGAGCTGGTCACGATGGTGGTGGTCATGACGGTGCTGGTCACGATGGCAGTGATCACGGCCACACGACCAACACGGGCGTATCGAACACCAAGCTCGCGATCTGGGCGTTTTTGTCATCAGAGTGCTTGTTCTTTGGATCGTTCATCGCTTCGTACTTGCTCTACCGCGGCCGTGACACGAACTTCCAAAAAGCTGGTCTGATCAAGACCGCGTTTAAACCGCAAGAGCTGTTCAACATTCCGTTCACGTCGGCGACCTCGTTCATCTTGTTGATGAGTTCGCTTACGATGGTGCTTGCACTCGCAGCTCTGCAACGCGGGGACGAGCGACGGTTCCGGATCTGGATTGCCTCGACCGCGCTGTTCGGCCTCACCTTTATTTCCGGTCAGGTCTTTGAGTTCACCGAGTTCTATCAAAAGGGCTTGCGGCTCAGCAGCGGCACGTTCGGCAGCACGTTTTTCGTGATGACCGGTCTGCACGGCGCGCACGTCACGGTCGGAATCTTTTGGCTGTTGTCGTTGTACCAACGGTCCTTGCAGGGCAAGCTCGGCCCGGAAAAAGCCGAAGCCGTCGAGGTCGCTGGGCTCTACTGGCACTTCGTCGACATCGTGTGGATTCTGATTTTTACCGTCGTCTATCTCGTTCCGTACCACAAGTGATCGCGTGAGGACTGCGTGAGTACCAGCACTGATCTCATCATCGCCCAAGACCATGGCGCGCTCGTTCCCGCGACTGATGCGGCGGTCGAACACGCGGGTGAACACAATCATCCGGGGCCGCGCCAATACGTGATGATCGCCGTGATCCTCGTGGTGATCACGGGCATCGAAGTTGGGATGTCCTATCTCGACGGCCACATGAACTCCACTGCACTTATCGCGATGTTGCTCGGGGCGGCCGCGGTGAAATTCGTGCTCGTCGTTGCTTGGTTCATGCACTTGAAGACCGACAGCAAGATTCTGCGCCGCTTCTTCATCATGGGATTCTTTGGTGCGACCTTGCTGTTTTTCATCATCATGCTGGTCTTGCACGGGATGCAGAACTCCTACAACCTCCCAACGCGCTGAGCATGATTGCGGTTGCCCGCGTCGGATTTCCTGCCTGGCAGGCGCATCCTGAAGTGTGGCTGATCGTTGGCTTAGTGACCGCGGGCTACTTCATTGCAGTACAGCGAGTCGGGCCGTTGCTGGTTGCGCCCGGGAATGCGGTTGTGCAGCGGCGCCACGTGGTGAGTTTTGCGTTGGCGATCGGCGCGTTGTGGCTTGCCTCCGATTATCCCGTGCACGATTTGGCCGAGCGCTACCTGTTCAGCGTGCATATGACCCAACATCTGCTGTACTCGATGGTCGTTGCGCCCCTGCTGATCCGCGCGTCACCGGCGTGGCTGGTCCGCTGGATAATGCAACGGCTTCACGCGCTGCGATTCGTGCAAACCCTCACTCGGTTCTTTCCCGCGGTGTTGTTGTTCAACGTTGTGCTTGCGGTCACACACATTCCAGCCGTCGTGTCCGCGGGGCTCAACAATGGCTTCACGCATGTTGGCCTGCACAGTTTGATCTTGGGTTCGGGGATCATCTTGTGGATGCCGGTACTGTCGCCGATCGCGGAAGTGCCGCGGTTTTCGCCGCCACTACAGATGCTCTATCTATTTTTGCAATCGGTGTTGCCCACGATCCCTGCCGCGTTTTTGGCCTACGGCGATCATGCGGTCTACCGGGACTATGAGAAGTTCGATCGGCTCTGGGGTATCTCCGTGCATACCGATCAGATCGTGGCAGGATTGCTCATGAAAACCGGCGCAGGTCTCATGTTGTGGATCGTGATCGCTATCGTGTTCTTTCGGTGGTTCGCCGCTGAAGAAGGCCCCGTGCGCCGTCCTCGTTCCACTGTTCTACCCACATCAGTCGAAATCGACCGAGACCTTTTGGGGTTATCTCAACCATGACCGAAGATTCTGGAACCATGACCGAAGCAGCACCCGAGAGCGGCTCTGAAGAACACGCGATCGAGACCGTTGATGTTGGTACCGGCACGCCTAAGAAATGGCACGAGCGCAGCACCGGGGGCCAGACCTACTTCGACCGATACTTCATGCCGTTACTGACGCCGCTCGTCGCGGTGTTGGGAATCCTCTTTTTTGTTCTGAACTTTTCGCGCGTACTGCTCGCTGGTAAGACCACGATCGCGATCATCGCGGCTTCGGTCTTGACGGTCGCGATTCTGGCTGGCGCAGCTGCCCTGGCGAACGCTCCGAAGATGCGACCGCAATCACTTGCGGTATTCACGGCGGTGGCGTTGATGATCATTTCCGGCGCCGGGCTCATCTCCGTTGGGCACGCCAAAGAGAAAAAAGAAACCGTCAAACCGTGCGAACCAATCGCTCCGAAGCAAGCCACGGTCTTGCCGATTGTCGTGACGGGCGCCATTGCCCTGGATCCTGCGTTTGCCGCAACTGCCGGTTGTGTCGATATTCAATACTCCGGCCCCGACGGCGCGCATACCTTGGAGTTCATCGACGGACCGGGTGGCGTCACTCCGACGGGTCCGGTGCTGAAGAGCGGATCGAAGGGCAGCGCCGGAAATAGTTGGGCTTTCGAACTGCTGCCCGGCGTTTACAAAGTGCACTGCACGATTGCGGGACACGAAGCGATGAAGGCCACAATCACCGTCAAATAGCTGAACGTCTCAACGGCGTCACGATCGCTTGGCGCAGTGCGCTATTCGGTGCGCCGCTCGGCGTGTGAAACAAGTGTGGAGAAACGCTTGCAGTTGTTGATTTTCCGATACGGTCGCAGTTGTGGCATTGCCCCCAGGGATTGAACCCAAACACCTCCCGCAACACGTTGCGTTAGTCATGGACGGTAACGGCCGGTGGGCCCAACGTCGCGGTCTGAAACGCACCGACGGGCATGCGGCTGGCGAAGAAGCGCTGTTCGACACGGTCGAAGGCGCGCTCACCCTCGGCGTTCCGTGGATGACGGTCTACGCGTTTTCTACCGAGAATTGGCGCCGTCCGATCGACGAAGTTCGTTACTTGATGAACTTTAACGAACGGATCCTGTTAGGGCGCCGCGATGAACTACACGCCAAAGGGGTGCGGGTGCGCTTCATTGGGCGTCGCGGTGGGCGAGTGCCGGGCCGGGTGCGCCGTCATATCGAAGACACTGAAGCGATGACCGCGAAAAACCGCCGGCTCACGCTCACGTTCGCGTTCAATTACGGTGGGCGCGCCGAATTGGTCGACGGAATCCAGCGGCTCGCCGCCGATGCTCGGGATCGCAAGATCGATCCGGCGAAGGTCGATGAAAAGATGATCCGCCGTTATCTGTACGCGCCCGATATGCCCGACCCTGATTTGCTGGTGCGGACCTCGGGTGAGTTTCGGATCTCGAATTATCTGTTGTGGGAAATCGCCTATTCAGAGCTGTATTTCACCGAAACCCTCTGGCCCGATTTCCGACGCGAACACCTCTATGAGGCTGTGCGCGAGTTCCAAGCCCGAGAACGTCGCTTCGGCGCCATCTAAACCCGGTCCCCCGAAGTCGCGCTGGTCCCTGTGGCGAGCCTTGTGGGGCGTTTGGTAGTGACCAGGGTCGCGCTGGTCCCTGTGGCGAGCCTTGTGGGGCGTTTGGTAGTGACCAGGAGTAGGAGTCGGGTAGTTACACTCTTGGGTATATGCGGGAGCAAAGTCAGCACAGGAGCGACGGACGAGCGATATGTGTGGCGTGCTCCTCGCCGCGCCGGAACGAAGGAAGCGTTTCGAAGTTCGGCGCAGCGGAGCAAGCCGAGTCGACCGACCGATTCAACCAGTAGGCGCAATCGGCATGCCAGGGCTGTATCGCGATCAGGGAGTGGTGTTGCGGACGGTCAAGCTCGGCGAGGCCGATCGGATTCTGACGATCTTGACCCAAAATCACGGCAAGATTCGTGCGGTGGCCAAAGGTGTGCGCAAGACCCATAGCAAGTTTGGGGCACGCCTTGAGCCGACGAGCAACGTTGCACTCCAGCTCTACCTTGGGCGCGATCTTGATGTGCTCACGCAATGCGAGACGATCGAATCGAACCGGGCGTTGCGTGAGGGTTATGGCTTGCTTACTCATGCGATCCCGATGTTGGAAGCGGTCGATCATCTGACCCAGGACCGCGAGCCCGTGCCGGCGATCTATCGGATGCTCACCGGAGCGCTGCGGACACTGGCCAACCGCCGATCAGCATTGGTGACTCCCGCGTTTTTTTGGAAGTTACTCGCGCTCGAAGGTTATGAACCTCGGATCAATGCGTGTGCTCGCTGCGAGACGCCCGCGGCGGAGCTTCCACTGTTTTCGTTTGATCTACAAGAAGGTGGCGGGCTGTGCCGTGGCTGCGCAATGGGCGGAGGGCGCCAGCTTTCTGTTGAAGCCTTCGATCTGTTGTCGCGCATTTTGAGTGGTGGCCTCAACGATGCCCTCGATGAAGCACCAAGCCCGGCGTCGCACGATGTGGAGAAGCTCGCGTTAGCGGCAATGGAACATCACCTCGAACGACGGCTCAAAAGCGCCAGCCTCATCTAGCCCGCGCAGCTACCAGTGTTTTCGCGCATTGGACGGTGTGAAATTGACGCCTTTTCGCGCCCAAAAAGGAAATTTGGGGCGGGGCGGTATCGACTCGGGGTTGGATGTGGGTCGGCCGGTAACCTCAGCGGCTTATGGCTAAAGCCCCTGATCTCATGGAGCGAATCGTCAACCTCTGCAAGCGACGGGGTTTGGTGTTCCCGTCGAGCGATATCTATGGAGGTTTTCGTTCCACCTGGGATTACGGCCCGCTCGGCGTGCTGCTGAAACGGAACGTGAAAGAGGCATGGTGGCGCTCGATGGTGCAGCTCCGCGACGATGTTGTTGGCCTCGACAGTTCGATTCTGATGCACCCGCGCGTCTGGGAAGCCAGCGGCCATATCGGCACGTTTAGCGATCCGCTCGTCGACTGCCGGAGCTGTAAGGAACGGTTCCGCGCCGATCACATCGATGTCGAAGCCGCGTGCCCGAAGTGTGGCAATAAAGGAACGTTCACCGAGGCGCGCAATTTCAACCTCATGTTCAAGACATTCGTGGGCCCAGTAGAAAACGACGCAAATATTGCGTATCTGCGCCCCGAAACCGCGCAGGGCATTTTTGTGAACTTCAAGAACGTGCTCACCACCTCGCGCAAGAAACCGCCGTTTGGTATTGCGCAGGTGGGTAAGAGTTTCCGCAACGAAATCACGCCCGGCAATTTCATCTTTCGCACTCGCGAGTTCGAGCAGATGGAAATGGAATATTTTGTTCCACCGGCGGAGAGCGAAAAGTGGTTTGAATACTGGGTGGATCACCGCCACCAGTGGTATATCGAGCACGGTATTCCTGAAGACGCGTTGATGATTCGTCCCCATGCCGCCGATGAGCTGAGCCACTATTCGACCGGCACGAGCGATATTGAATACATGTACCCGTGGGGTTGGGGCGAGCTCGAAGGCATTGCACAACGCACTGATTTCGACCTAAAAAAACACACCGAGTTTTCGGGTGAAGATCTCGTGTATTTCGATCAGGAAGCCAACGAGAAGTACGTACCGTTCGTGATCGAACCGGCGGCCGGTGCCGATCGCGCCACGCTCGCGTTTTTGCTGAGCGCCTACGTGGAAGAAGAAGTCAATGGCGAAACCCGAACGGTCTTGAAGCTGCACAAACGTTTGGCGCCAATCAAGATCGCCGTGTTGCCACTGTCGAAAAAAGACACACTGGCTCCGCTCACCGATGCGATCGCCAACCAACTGCGCCCTTATTTTCAAATCGACACCGATCTTTCGGGCGCGATTGGCCGCAGATATCGTCGTTACGACGAGATCGGTACGCCGTTTTGCGTGACGGTCGATTTTGATTCACTCGTTGACAAAGCCGTGACCGTGCGTGAGCGCGACACGATGGAACAAGTACGCATTCCTGTGGCTGATCTCCTCGGCTACTTCCGCGAACAATTTGAGGTATAGACACAATGCCGGTTGAGGACTACTACTCATTCATTGGGGTTTCTGCCGAGGCTGATCGTGACGCGATCAAAAACGCGTATCGGGCGCGCCGCGCCGAGCTCGACGACAGCGAAGCCGGCCGTTCGAATGCTGCGAAATTGAACCGGGCGTGGAATGTGCTGAGCGATTCACAACAACGCGAACGCTACGACGATGATCTTGCAACGGCTCGCGCCGACGACGACGTCATCATTCCAGAAATCGTCACTGGCGCAACCAGCGCCAACGATCGTCCCCGAACGAAAGCCCAACAACGCCGCGACGCAGCGCGCAGCGGAGGTAAAAACGCGAAAGGCAACAACGCCAACCGACCGCCGCGCCAACCGATCAATCAGCTCAACGAAATCAACGGGATTCCGTTGGCCCAGAGTCGCGATCGTGTCTTCGCGTTGGTCACCGATGTCTTCGTTGCATTTCTGGTTTTGTTCGTGGCCGCGAACGTCATGACGTTGAAGCTGGTCGATTCGGATATTCCGCAAGTCGTGCAGCAGGTCAAGCAGATCGACAAACAAACGGCTGATCAAAAGAAGGTCGCCGATCTGGCCGACAAGACGGCATCGAGTACGAGCAAAGATCTCGCCGACGCCAAAAAGGACGGCAGCGCGGGGACGATCACCACGGCAACCAAAGCAAACAACTCTGCGCAGGCCGACAAAAAGAAGGCGCGTGCAAAATTCGATCAGCTCACGAAGGATTCTCTGAAACTCCAAGAGAAATACACGCCGTACTATAAAAAATCGATCGCAGCGATGGGCCTATTGTTGTTCTTGATTATGGTCATTCCGACTGCGTTGACGGGTCGCAGCCCGGGCAAGGCGCTGCGAAAACTTCGACTCGTGAATGCCGATGGCAGCCCTGCAGGTTGGGCTGGGGCCGTTCGCCATTATGGGCTCGTTATTGGCTTCTTGGTCGCGACGGGGATCGTGCTCGGCGGCCTATCGCAGATTGCATGGATCATTGCGCTTTTTGGGTGCAGCAGCTTCACACGAAGCCCAACCCGCCAGGGCTGGCACGACCGGATCGCCAAGACGTTTGTCGTCCAGGCCTGAATCGTCTGAGGTATTCATCGAAACTGCGTTTGCGCAACTATTCTGGCGGCTTCCTTGACCAGCTGATATAGCCAGATACGTGCACCGGAGCAGTTCAGATGACCAAATGGGTCTACGCCTTTTCAGAAGGCAACCGTGACCAGAAGTTTCTCCTTGGCGGTAAGGGTGCGAACCTTGCCGAAATGACCAACCTCGGCCTTCCGGTACCCGGTGGTTTCACGATTTCCACCGAGGCGTGCAACGAATATATGCGCCTCGAAAACGCGATGCCTGCGGACCTCATGGAACAGGTCTCAGCGGCTCGCACCAACCTCGAAACCGCGATGGGCAAAGTGCTCGGCGACGGCACCGATCCTCTGCTTGTCAGCGTGCGCAGTGGGGCGGCGTTTTCGATGCCCGGCATGATGGATACCGTCTTGAACCTTGGGCTCAACGACGATTCCGTCAAGGGCCTCGCGCAACAGACCAACAACGAACGGTTTGCCTACGACAGCTATCGCCGGTTCGTGCAGATGTTCTCCAAGATCGTTTTAGATGTTCCGGGCGACTTGTTCGAAGAAGCGATGCACGATCTCGTTGAGTCCGAAGGCGTCGAGAACGAAACCAAGCTGACGCCCGCCGCGCTCGCAGGTTTGGTCGTGACGTTCAAAGCAATCGCGAAAAAAGAATCAGGAATCGAATTTCCCAACGATCCACTCGAACAACTGCGCTTCGCGGTTGAAGCCGTGTTTAAAAGCTGGAATGGCCGGCGCGCCCGCGATTACCGCAAGATGGAAAACATCTCCGATGATCTCGGTACCGCGGTCAACGTGCAAGCGATGGTGTTCGGCAACAAAGGCGACGATTCTGGTACTGGTGTCGCGTTTACTCGTAACCCCAGCAACGGTGAGAGCGCGCCCTACGGCGACTTCCTCGTCAACGCGCAGGGCGAAGACGTCGTGGCCGGAATCCGCATGACGGAACCGCTCAACGCAATGGGCAACACGTTTCCGGAGTGCCATAAAGAATTGCTCGCAGTGATGCACCAACTCGAACAGCACTACCGCGACATGTGCGATATCGAGTTCACGATCGAACAGGGCAAGCTCTACATCTTGCAGACGCGGGTCGGGAAGCGCACTGCAGCCGCTGCGTTGCGGATGGCCGTCGACATGCACAACGAAGGCATGATTGAAGAGCGCGAAGGCGTCAAGCGGGTGACTCCTGCACAGCTCGATCAGCTGCTGCACCCGCAGTTCGATCCGGCCGCGAAGTACACCGTCTTGGCGAAGGGCCTGAATGCCTCGCCGGGTGCTGCCGTTGGCAAGGTGTACTTCACCGCTGATACTGCTGAAGCGGCGCGTGAAGCGGGCGAACGTGTGATCTTGGTGCGCCCCGAAACTTCACCCGATGATCTGCACGGCATGATCGCGGCCGAAGGCATCCTCACCAGCCGCGGGGGCCTCGTCAGCCACGCTGCCGTTGTGGCGCGCGGCATGGGAACTCCCGCAATTTGTGGTGCCGATGCGCTCAAGATCGATGTTGCCGGCAAGACCTTCCGTGTCGACGGTACGGTCGTCAACGAAGGCGATGTGATTTCGATCAGTGGCACGACCGGTGAAGTTGTGATCGGTGAGGTTGCCGTCGTGACTCCGGAACCAACTGGCGATTTCGCGATCGTGTTGGGTTGGGCCGACAAAATCCGCACACTGAAAGTCCGTACGAATGCTGATCTTCCTGAAGACGCAGTGAAGGCCCGCGAGTTTGGTGCCGAAGGTATTGGCCTGTGCCGCACCGAGCACATGTTCCTCGGTGATCGTTTGCCGCTCGTGCAAAAAATGATTCTGGCGAGCACCGATACCGAAGAACACGAAGCGCTCGAAGCGTTGCGCGTGCAACAACTCGAAGATTTTGTGGGCATTCTCGAAGCCATGGACGGCCTGCCCGTCACTGTCCGTTTGCTGGATCCGCCGTTGCACGAGTTCCTTCCCAACATCGAAGAACTGGTTGCCAAGGAAGCCAACGGCACGATCACCGACGAAGAAAAGGTGTTGTTCGCGGCGGCGCGGGTGTGGCAAGAATTCAACCCGATGCTCGGAACGCGCGGATGCCGGCTTGGCATCTTGAAGCCCGGCCTCTACCGCATGCAGGTGCGTGCGTTGATGCAGGCCGCATGCCAACGCAAACTTGCGGGTGGGAATCCGATCGTGGAGATCATGATCCCGTTGATCGTGACCCGTTCCGAATTTGATCTGCTCGAAGGTTGGACGCGCGAAGAAGCCGCGAAGGTCTGCCAAGAGGCGGGCGTTGAGGTCGATTACGTAGTCGGCACGATGATCGAAACGCCGCGGGCCGCGCTCACTGCTGGTGATATCGCCAAGACCGCGGAGTTCTTTAGCTTCGGTACGAACGACCTCACGCAGATGGCGTTCGGTTTCTCGCGCGACGACGTGGAAAGTCGCATGATGCCGGTATATCTGGAGCGCAAGTTGTTGCCAGTTTCGCCGTTTGAAGAACTCGACCGCGACGGTGTTGGCCGGCTTGTGCAGATCGCCGTCGCCGAAGGTCGCGCCGCTCGGCCAGGCATCAAGCTCGGTATCTGTGGTGAACATGGCGGAAACCCTGCATCGGTACATTTCTGTCACGAAGTTGGTCTCGACTACGTGAGCTGCTCGCCGTATCGCGTGCCCATCGCTCGGCTGGCGGCTGCGCACGCAGCGATGGACAGCACGGGCCCCGGCACCAACGCGTAGCGCTACGTTCATGCGTACTGTCACCAACGGCGACTACGAGATCTATTACGAAACTGATGGAGATCCATCGGGGTCGCCGTTGGTGTTGATCAACGGTTTCACTACGCACTGCGTTGGGTGGCCGCCGGGATTCATCAAAACCCTATTGGATGAAGGCTTTTTTCTCATCCGCTACGACAACCGCGATGTAGGACTTTCAACGAAATCAGCCCAAGGTCAGAACTATCGACTGGTTGATATGGCGAGTGACTACATCGCCGTGATCGATGCGCTGGACGTTGCGAAGGCATTGGTCTGGGGACAATCGATGGGTGGCATGATCGCGCAAACCATCGCGTTCACCTGGCCGGAACGCGTTGCCGGTTTATGCAGTGTGATGTCGACGACTGGTGAAGCGGGAGTCGGTGGCGCAACCGAAGCGGCACTGGAAGTTTTGATGACGCCGTCGCCGCAAGATCGCGAAGGTTTCATCGCGGCGTATGTGGCTTCGGGTCGCGTGCTCGCGGGCCCATCGCCCGACGACGAATGGGAAGCATCCAAGGCAGCAATGCAATACGACCGCTGCTACTGGCCGCAAGGCTCCGCGCATCAGATGTCCGCGATCATGCAGAGCGGTTCGCGCCTCGCGCAACTTGGCACGATCAGCTGCCCAACGACGGTCATTCACGGATTGGGTGATCCGCTGATTCAACCTTCAGGTGGCGAAGCAACTCACGCCGCGATTCCTGGTTCCAAGCTGGTGATGCTCGAGCTGATGGGCCACACCTTACCGTCGATCTATTGGCCGCAATACGCATCCGAATTAGTCGAATTGCGCACCCGTTCACACGGCTAGCGGTTCCGCGATGCCTGGTCGCACGAGGCGATGCGGCGGTTTCATCTGAGGGCGCCCTTTACGGATTCTTCAGCTCTGCGCGCCTTTTGCCGAAGTTAAGAGGGTGCGTCAAGCAGTTCACCCGTTCTCGTCCGCTCTGATCGCGATTGGCATCGCCGCGGCGATTGGTGCTGGTTGCAGCAGCGATCCCGCGC
>JANYBW010000040.1 GCA_025360585.1 Actinomycetes bacterium
ACCTCATAGAAATTGGCGCAGTCGAAGTGACTGAGAACTCAAGCAACTAAGCACGCGCGCCGATAGGTGAGCGGTAATCCGATGCAAGAATCCAGTTTCGCGCTCTCGTCGCTGCGCTCCGGGGCCGCTCGGGCCACGGGCGGCGCCGCGTTTCGTCGAGATCAGCCAGAATCCGTCGTCTTTTGGCGCGCCCTCTAACTGGCTTTGATCGAGCCAGCCGGTCTACTGGTGAAGGGTTTTGATCACAGCACCGCAGCTTGTTCGTGACGTTCGCTCGTGCCGTCGCGCGTTGAGCGCGAATCGATTGGCATACAACACACGACAATGGGGATAAGTACCGCCCGGACATTGACGTAGCCGTGAATCTGGCCAACGTTTTCGAACTCGATCATCGCAATCAGTAAGCCGAGACCGCCAAGGACTCGAACCGGATTGCGCGCCGTGCCGACAACGACAACCGGCGCGACAACTAGGAGCAAGAGATGATGCGACCACGTCACCGGAGAAATCGCGTAACCGCATACTGAAGCGATCACGAGTGCAGCGAGCGGATTGTTGCGCTGCATCGCGGTCGCCGCCCGGCGCCACGCGACGATCACCAGCACCAACGATGCCACCACAATCGCAATGTGGCCAAGACCGGTCGGCGGTTTCAGCAACGCGGCGATCCGGCCCAGGCTGTTGTTCACGCTCGAGGTGGGATGATCCGTTCTCCCGAGCCCGTAGAGGTCTTTGGTCCAGTAGCGCCAAGAGTCATGCGGCAGTACCGCGAAGCCAAGCGCAACGCACGCGCCGAACGCGGCCGCGGCGCGTTTCCAAACCCCGAGGAACCGACGATCAACGAGCGCCAGTAGCACGATGGCCGGTGTGAATTTGAGGGCTGCCGCGATGCCAATGAGGTAGCCCGCGTGGCGGCGACCTTCCGCGGCCGCGAGAAAATCCGTCACGACCAGCGCCGCGATCCAAAGATTGATTTGCCCGAGTTTCAACGTTGATTGGATCGGACTCGTCCACAGCAAGCCCGAGATACCAACCGGGATGAACCAATGAAAGCGCACCGCGAGCATCGTTTGGCGCAATGCCAACCGCAAAGTCCAGACCGCGGCGGCGACTGAAATTGCAGTCCAGAATATTTCGGTCGTGCGAAACTGCAACCATGTGAACGGCCATATCACGAGCGCGGTGAACGGTGGATACACCCATCCGTATCCACGACCGCCAACGCGGTAGTCGTACATCGAACGCGACCGAATCGCGTTGTAGTAGATGTGCAGATCAAAACGGTCGATCCGAGGCGATGACCGCTGCACGTACATCACCAACACCGAGCTCGCAGCTATGAGTAACCAACCCGACCAGCTCCATAGAGCTCGTTCACCGCTGCCGTTTTCACGGACCGCTTGGGATCCAGCCGTCATTCGCATCGACCGCGCCTACAGAGTTAACGACACGTTTGTGTTCTCGAGCAGTCTTCGCGCGATCACGAAGTTCCGCGCCGTTTCGAGACGATGAATGCGCCACCGAGAATTGCCGCGAGCAGCACACCGAGGAGCCAGAGTTTCGACGATCCCGAACCCGATTTTGTTGTAGCCGGAACGACCGTCGTGGGCGAGCCGTTGTTCACGGTAGCTGTCGTTGAACCGTTCACCGCCGTTGTGGGGGTCGAGGCGGTACCTCGCACCGCGAACAGGTTGATCATCGATGCGGTTGACGGGTCGTTCGCGTTGCGCAACGCGGGGAGACCGAAGTTGTCCTCTACCGTCCGCAAGAGCGAGTAATGCGAATATGGGGTATCGATGCTCTCACCTCGTTTGGCGAGCGCGGGCGAAAGGATCGCGGTCGCAATGTGGCCGCCACCGGCGCCACTCGCTCCCGATACGCCGGCGCAACAGCTCGAGCCGTCGGCGAGTTCAGCTTCATCGAACGTCAAAAAGACTGCGCCCCCACTTTGATATTCCTTTGATGCGAGAATCGGATCCAGCTGTGGTTGTAGCCATTTGTCCGCGTTCTGCAGACTGCACTTTGGGTCGCTGGAATCATCATGCGCGTCGTGGCACACGTCGGGCGAAATGAAGTTGTAGTTCGCGACCTTGCCCGCGGCACGGTCCTTTTGCATCTCCGTGATCGGCAGAACGTGCTGGTCACAACGCGCTTGATCACCGACGATCGAGCGGTAGTACATGAACGGGTTGTGGCGGGTGGCGTAGCCGCCATTACCTTGACCCAAATATGGTTCGCCCGCGCCTTCCTTGCCATGCGCGCACGGTTTTGTCATGCCGTCCATATAGGAGCGCCACGTAAGGCCTGCCCCTTCAAGCTGATCAGCAATGTTGTTGTCGTCGCCCTTTTCGTAGACACAGTCATAGCTGAAACAATCAGCCCGCGTTTTGTCGTTGGGCGAATGGCCACTCGCCATCGCGATGTAATTCGTAAGACTTGCGTGACCAACGCCGTACATTTTGGTGAGCGTGGTTCCGGCCTTGGCCTTCGCGGTGAAGTACGGCATCGACTTCGCAGTGACCTTGTCGTAGTTCGTATTTTCGAACACAAATATCCACACGTGCGTGAACCGTTTTCCCTGCGGATTTCCCGACTGGGTTTCGGCACGGGCAGCAGGAGATCCCGTGAACGCGGCAAGACCCGCGACGGCCAACATGAGAGCAGTAAAACGACGCATGAGCACAGTCTGCCACTGGGGTTGGGTTCCGTGGTGCCATGCCGATTACCGTCGCCGAAATGGATCTGCGCTTCACCCCCGAACAAGAGACATTCCGCAGAGACGCCCGCTCATTCTTGCAGGATCGTTTGGCCGACGGCGGCACGTTTGCGCAGGTCCGCGGGCGTGGCGGCCCCGGCGATGAACACGAACTCTTCGAAGAGCGTTGGGCTTGGGAACAAGAGCTGGGCACGCACGGCTGGATCGGTTTGGGCTGGCCAACATCGGTTGGCGCGCGTGGCGTAAGCCTGCTCGAGCAAGTGGTGTTCTACGAGGAATACGCCCGCGCCGGCGGTCCCGGACGCATTGGCATCGTGAATGAAGGCCTCATCGGCCCCACGATCGTGCATTTCGCCAACACGGCGCAGCAAGCCAAATTCCTTCCCGGCATTTTGAAGGGCACTGAAATTTGGTGCCAGGGCTATAGCGAACCCAACGCAGGCAGCGATCTCGCGAACCTCGCGACGCGAGCCGAGCGCGACGGCGAAGAATGGGTAATTCACGGCCAGAAAGTTTGGACGTCGCTCGCGCATTGGGCACACTGGTGCTTTGTGTTGTGCCGCACTGATCGCGAAGCACCCAAGCATAAGGGCATCTCTTACGTGCTCTGCCCGATGGATCAACCGGGCATTGAGATCCGTCCGATCGTGCAGATCACGGGAAACTCGGAATTCAACGAAGTGTTCTTCGACGGCGCACGCGCAAATGTGGCCGACACGATCGGCGGCCCGGAGGCGGGCTGGAAAGTCGCGATGGGCACGCTTGCGTTTGAGCGCGGCGCATCGACCCTTGGCCAACAACTCGCCTTCGAAAACGAACTGCGAGCGATCACCGCGGCTGCACAGCAAACGGGCGCCGCGACTGATCCCGTGTTGCGGCAACGCCTCGCGGATTCGTGGATCGCACTGCGCATCATGCGTATGAATGCGATGCGTTCGCTCTCCGCGTTGGAAACCGGCGGGATGTCACGCGAGAGCTCGATCCACAAGTTGTACTGGGCGAACTTTCATCGTTCGCTCGGCGAGCTCGCCGTGGACGTGGGCGGCGCGCAATCGATGATCGCCGACGGCCCCGAGCACGAGGCCTATCCACTGAACGCCGCACAACGAATCTTTTTGTATTCGCGCGCCGACACCATCTACGGCGGATCCAATCAAGTCCAGCGCAACATCATTGGCGAGCGAGCGCTCGGCCTAGCTCAGGAGCCCAAAGTATGAATACTCCCCCGCCGTACGTCGCCGGTCACGGGCTCCTCGCCGGCAAAACCGTTTTGGTGACTGCCGCGGCTGGAACTGGAATCGGATTTTCGACTGCGAAGCGTTGCGCCGAAGAAGGTGCGCGAGTCGCGATTGCCGATATCCACGAACGCCGCCTGAATGAAGCCCGCGATGCCCTCACCGACGTTTTGGGTTCGCCACCACCCGCGTTTCTCGCGAACGTGACGAACGAAGCCGACGTGCAGTCGCTCTTTACGAACGTCCTCGCCGAGTTTGGCCAACTCGATATTTTGGTCAACAATGCTGGGCTCGGCGGCACCGCGAACTTGGTGGACATGACCGACGCGCAATGGCTTTCCGTGCTCGACGTCACGCTCACCGGAACCATGCGCATGATGCGTACCGCGCTTCGCTACATGACCGCGCAGGGTTCAGGCGTGATTGTGAACAATGCTTCCGTTGTCGGGTGGCGAGCTCAAGAAGGCCAATCGCATTACGCGGCCGCCAAAGCTGGGGTGATGGCGTTGACGCGTTGCGCCGCATTAGAGGCCGCCCATTCGGGTGTGCGCATCAACGCCGTCGCGCCGTCGCTGGCAATGCATCCATTTTTGGCAAAGGTAACCACCGACGAACTGCTGGCCGAACTCACGACGCGCGAAGCGTTCGGACGAGCAGCAGAACCGTGGGAAATCGCCAACGTGATCGTGTTTTTGGCGAGCGATTACAGCTCCTACATGACCGGCGAAGTAATCAGCGTCAGCTCCCAACGAGCGTAACTTCCCGCCCCATCAATTGCTTGGTACGACAAACGCCGCGCCCCGAGGCGCGAACGCAGTACCAGGCAATGCACAGAGTCAAGCCGGGTGGATTTCGTACCACTGCACGCGCAGCGGCCGCTGTGAGCTCAGTTGAAATTCGACACGAAATTGTTGGTTCGTATGGGTTCCCACCACGATCCCATCGGCTTCGGCATGCGAGATTGCCTCGACCCGAACGAGTTCCAGCGGACCATGCGCGGCGACCATCGCTGCCGCGGCCTTCGCGCGACGATCGAGGGATTCGTCCTGACCAACATTGTCGGCAAAAACGATCGCAGCTTGTGCGCCGTTCCACACGTTCAGTAGCGCAACCAGATCAGCCGCGATAGCGAGCAACTCTCCCGACGGTTCAACCACTGGACGCTCCACAAATCCCGTGGCCCGCAGAAGCTCCAGTGCTGCGTGACCAGCATCGGCCATGCGGGCGTAGGTGATGTTTGCGAGTGCAATCACCCCAACGCTGGTGCCCGCAACCCAACGCATATTCGATCCGAACCCTGGTACGCCACCGCTGTGGGTCACGACCGTGCCAAGTTGTTCGTGATGCAACGCCATCAGGCCCATGCCGTATCCGCCCGTCACCGATCGCCACTGACCGTCGAGGGTGCTGCGATGGTCGGGAGGAAAAACTGTCGATGATTGTTGCATTTCTCGCCGCGAGGGACGGCTCAACACGCCGTCGTCGACGCCGTCGCGGGCCGGAAACGCATCAGCAAGAAACGCAACCCACTTGGCCAAATCGGCGACGGTGGTGAAGAGCCCACCCATCGGAGCGATGGCGCCGTCATCGAGCATCGCGATTTCGCGGTACGCACCATCGATCCGTTCTTGCCCAATCGCGACATCACGACCATCCGGAACCGCTTGAGCAGACCAGAACGTGGAATCCATAGCGAGCGGTTGCAACAATCGCTCGTTCACGATGTCTTGTAACCGTTGGCCGGTCGCCCGCAAGACCACACGGCCCAACAAGGCGTACCCGAGATTCGAGTATTGCATTGCGGTGCCCGTCGGGACGGCAAAGGTTGCGCCGGTTGCAATTTCGGCGTCGAGTTCGGTATCACTGAAATCGAGGTGCCGATCGGCCCAAGGATCGTCGGTGGCGAGACCACTATTCATTGTGAGAAGGTGCCGGATCGAGATGGGTGGCGAATCCGCCGTGGGCTTCTGGATCGACGCAAGTTCCGGGGCGTAGCGCGTGATCGGATCATCAAGCGCGAAGACACCGTCGTCTCGCAACCGCAACACAGCAGCGGCGGTGAAGCTTTTGGTCATCGAGGCGATGCGAAACACCGTGTGTTCATTGGCTTCAGTACCATCCGCCATGGCCAACTCACCATCGCGAACGACACCCCACGCGAGGCGCGGCGCATGGTTGAGCACACG
>JANYBW010000042.1 GCA_025360585.1 Actinomycetes bacterium
CTTTCGAATACGAAAGCTTGCCCTGCAAGAACCGTTTTGTCACCAACGGCAGCGCCTCCAACCCACGCGCGACACGAACCTGTTCACGACCCGTATGGAGTGAAATCCCACACTTCCACGAAAGCCAGTGCGCCATCGAACGGCATTCCCACAACAACCACGCCTCCCGCCGGTCTAGCTCCGCGACCATCAACAAAAACCGGGCCGTATCCGCCGCGATCTGCGCCGCCAAGAACTTCACCTCACCCTCAAGGTCCTCCACACTCAACGACTCGAAACCAACACCCGACTCAGCAACAACTACCTGCATATCAACCACTACCGGCATATCAACCACCGTCACCGAAACCACTCCCGTATCAAAACACCAACAGATACAGGCATCATCCCACAACCATGAGACAGTGAAACGGGCAAGTGACGCCAGGTGGCAACGCTAGGAATGGCTCGGGTGCGCTAAGGATTTTGCACGCTGTTTAACGAGTCGACGGAGAAGTCCTTGCCGCACGCTCCCGCGGTCGCGCGTTCGGTGCCGGTGACGAACAGGCGTGCTTTGGGTGGGGCAATGACTACACCGTTGGAATGGATGCCGTCGCCCAAGATCGAATAGTCCTTCGAAAAGTGCAATGAATACGTGACCGTGCTGCTGTCCAACGTGAGCTGCGCGCAACTGCCGATGAACGCAAGTTTGCCGCTCAACGTCTTCAACGATGGATCGGTTGGGTTTGGTCCGGAATTTTCGTTCGTAGGATTCGGGCCGGGATTCGACACGCTCGAGTTCGGGCCCTGATTCGCCGGCGCACTGGATAGTCCCGAACCGCCGCAACCAAATGCACCGATACTGAGCCCGGCCAGCGCGAATACCAACGGAAACGACCGTGAATGGCGCAATCCAAACTGCTGCATGCTCCTATTGTGCAACGTGATGGAGCTTGCCGCGCGAATCATCCTGGGGATCATCGGATTTGCGATCAGCCTTTCCGCGCTCGATGCTGCGCTGCGCACGTTCGTGTTGCCCCGCGGCGTGAACGTGCGATTCACTCGTGTCATCGCCCGAACCATGCGCGGCCTGTTCAACCTCGGCCTGCGCAACGCCACGAGCTACGTGACTCGTGATCGAGTGATGGCCCTGTATGCGCCCATCACGTTGCTGATGTTTCCAGCAGTGTGGCTCTTCACGATTTTTTTGGGTTTCAGCGCGATGTTCTATGCCGCAACGGCCGATTCCGTCGCAAAAGTTGCGCGATATTCGGGCTCGGCCCTATTCACGCTCGGCTTCGCAACGCCAGAAGCGGTTGCGCCATTGGTGTTGGTATACGTCGAGGCCGCGATTGGGCTCACGTTGCTTGCCTTATTGATCTCGTATCTGCCATCGATCTATGGCGCGTTTAGCCGTCGAGAAATCGCAGTGTCGCGGCTCTCCGTCCGCGCGGGTAGCCCACCGAGCGCGGTCGAAATGTTGGAGCGCGCGCACCGCGCTCGCTTCTTCGATCGTCTCGATGAAGTCTGGCAAGAGTGGGAACTCTGGTTCGTTGAGCTCGAAGAAACTCACACTTCATTGCCCATTCTGAGCTTCTTTCGATCACCCCATCCAGATCGGTCGTGGGTAACGGCCGCGGGCGCAGTGCTTGACGCTGCTTCGATTCGCATGTCGTGCGTCGACACTGAAGTTTCGGCTTCGCCAGGATTGTGCATCCGGTCCGGATTCATTGCCCTTCGGGCGATCGCCGACTATTTCAACCTTGAGTACATCGCCGAAGTCGACCACGACACCCACATCAGTATTAGCCGCGAAGAATTTGAAACCGCGCTCGACCGCCTCGCCGCTGCAGGGATTGCGATCCGGCCGGACCGCGACGAGGCCTGGAAAGCCTTCTGTGGATGGCGCGCCAACTACGACACCGTGCTGTTATCCCTCGCCGCGCTCGTCATGGCGCCGTACGCACCGTGGTCGAGTGACCGAAATCTTGCGTTTACGTGATTGTTACCGTTCCAACTCGACATTGACCTGCGCCGATCGGTCACAATGGGGGAGCCGGGGGGCACGATTCACCAAGGAGAGTGCAAAATGGAACGGCTATCAGGACTTGACGCAGCGTTTCTTTCGTTGGAATCGCCCGCCGCGCATATGCATGTGATGTCGGTTGCCGTCATTGATGGCAGTGAGGCTCCGGACTTCGATTTCGGGCGGGTGCGCGAACACATTTTGGAGCGGCTCCCGCTCATCAAACCGTTTCGCCGCCGCTTAGTGAACGTTCCGTTTGGTTTGCACTATCCAGTGTGGGTTGAAGATCCGTTTTTCGATATCGACTATCACCTACAGCGTTCGGCGATTCCGGCACCTGGCACCCCCGAACAACTCGCGGAGTTTGCCGCAGGCGTCGCCGGGCGGCCCTTGGATCGCGATCGACCGCTATGGGAGATGTACTACGTCGAGGGTCTCGAAGGTGGCCGGGTAGGGCTCATCTCGAAGATCCACCATTCCGCGATCGATGGGCTTTCGGGCGTCGACATCATGGCGCACCTCTTCGACCTTGAAGCGAATCCTGCGCCGCGCCTCGATGTTGCGATCGCTGCGGATTGGGAGCCCGATCACGTACCCAACGACGCTGAACTCCTTGGGCACGCGATGGTCTCGATGTTGCGTCAGCCCGTGCGCATGGCGCGCACCGCCATCAAGATGATGGGCCCCGCGACAAAGATCGTGCAGCGAGTCCGCGGCGGTTCGAATAAGGCCGGACTGCCGCTGACCGCTCCGAAGCTCGCGATGAATGGGATGATTACCCCGCATCGCAAGATCGCGTTCGCGAGTGTTCAACTCAGCGAAGTGAAGCGCGTCAAAGACGTGTTCGGTGTGAAGCTCAACGACGTGGTGCTTGCGATAACTACCGGTGCGATGCGCCAGTATCTGGACAACCGTGGCGAATTACCCGACCGTCCGCTCATTGCTTCGGTGCCAACCTCGGTGCGCACTGAAGAACAAAAAAATACGATGGGTAATAGAGTTTCATCGCTCTTCGCATCGTTGCCAGTGCATCTCGCAGATCCGATGGATCGCTTGCACCACATTCACGAAGCGATGCTCGACGCCAAAGATATGCACGATGAAGTTGGCGCATCGACCCTGCAGGACCTTGCGGAGTTGGCGAGCCCGGCAATGCTTTCCAGCGTGATGCGTATGGTGACTTCGCTGAAACTCAGCGACCGGTTTGGCACCGCAATCCACAATGCGGTGATTTCGAACGTTCCTGGTCCGCCGTTTCCTCTGTATATCGCCGGCGCGCGCATGGTCGCGTTGCATCCGCTTGGACCGATCTTCGACGGAGCCGCGTTGAACCTCACGGTCATCAGCTATTTGGATTCGATCGACTTCGGGTTTCTCGGTTGCCGTGAACTCATGCCCGATCTCGATGATCTCGCGAATCTTGTCGAGGCTTCGTTCAGCGAGCTTGTGAAACTTGCGGACGCAATCACTGCGCCTACACCGTCCGCTCCGGCAACAACGCGCAAAAGGCGCGCCATTGCGGAATCGGTGCCCACGCCCTCGCCAAGGACGGAAGCCTCCAAACCGACCTTCACCAAAGCAACGGGTGCCAAATCGACGGGAGGACTTAGCCGAGTTTCTCCGAGATCGTCACCGTGAGTTTGAACGAATTCGCAACGCTCGAGTCGAGGCCCTGAGGCGTCGCGTCGATCCCGAACAGGTTGCGTAGCCACGCGGTTACGGCGTGGTTGATGATCGGGTAGGCGTCGGTGACCGCTGCGTTCGGCTTCTTGCAGCCGTCTTCGCCTAGCCGCTTGGCGCCTTGCAACGGCCCGGTGCTCAATTGCGGTCCGAGGCCCGATGCGATGGCTACACCGATGATTCCGGCGCCGCCGCCGACGCGACAGAAATCATCGAATGCGTTGTGGCCTGCCTTATCGATCACCCACAGACGCGTTGGCTTCGGAGCGATCATGAACGCTGGACGGGTCACTTTGTCCATGACGGCGATTTGGTCGTTTGCGCCGCCGATGAACAACGACGGTTTGGTTGGAATGGCTTGGGTGGTTGTGGTGCCGGGAGCACTGTTGGATGTCGAGCCGGCGTTGCGAAACAGGCCAGACGCGAGCGATACGTACCCGTCGATCTCAGGAATTCGGTTCGCGGCACCAACGACCGTACCGCCGCCGGCAGAATGACCGATTGCTGCGACGTGGGTGAAATCGAGATGGCCCGAAAGTGGCCCGTTCGCAGCGCCGTTTTGGTCCTTGAGGAGCTGCAACGCAGCTTCAATATCACCGACGGAATCTTGCTTCGGAGCCCCACCGAGAATGTGAAAGAGATCGCGGCTTGGGTGATCGGCCGAGGCCACAACCATGCCCCACGAGGCGAGATGCGCGGTCAAAAAGGTCGATTGCAAGCGCATCCCGGAAAAGCCGTGACTGAAGAACACAACCGGGAACTTGCCGTCCGCGACTGCAGCATCGCGTTTCGCGTCGTACGTGATCGTCGCCGCGATATTCGCGGTGAGCAATTGCTTGACTGCCGGAGAGGTGAAATCGCGAACGTCGTAGGTTTCTGATCCAGTGGTGCCTTTGACCGCGGGATACCAAATCTCGACTTTGTTGCCGAGCGGCAACGTTTTGGTGGTCACTCCTACCGGGTACGGACCTGCTTGTTGATACAACGCGGCAAGTTCCGTTGTCGTCAACGCGTTCGGTGCACTGGTCGTTGTTGCTTTGGCTGGCTTTGGTGCGGTCGATTTCGCAGACGAGCCACACGCGGCGACGGTGGTGGTGACGGCAAGCAGACACGTAGTAACGATCAGAGGTCGGCGCATCCAAGCAGTCTCTCGCTCCCGCGCCCCTGAGCGCAAACCCGAGCCCCAATCTGAGGCGGGTCAGAGGCGGGTCAGGGGTGGGTCAGAGGATGGAGTCTTGAAAGGGAGCTCCGCTCGCTCGCGCAGTGCCGCGTTTGATAAACCACTCTTGGCCAAATGATGCTGCGAATGCTTCTTCGGGGAGTTGCAAGAAGAAGCTTTGATCGTCGATCTGGCTGCTGTGGGCGCCCATCGCGGCGCGTTTGACGGGAACGAACTCGCGCACGTCAACGCAGTGCGTGATCTGCCAGTCCCGCATGCCCAAGTTGAGATCCTCAACCGATGTCGCACCCCCCATCACGTCGGCTTCTATCGCGTCGGGCATCATTTCGCGCTGGCGCTGCATGATTTCCCAGATGAAGTCGCGGTTCATTGTCGCTTCGTAAACCTCCGGAGTACCGGCGATTTCCGCCGCACGCTTACCCACCGCGTGCACCTTGAGATGATCAGGATGCATGTAATTCCCACGTTCGTCGTAGCCGACGATGAGGTCTGCGTTTTCTTCGATAAGGATCGCTGCCATCTTTTGCGATGCTGCTTCAAGATCGGCGGAATGGAATGTTTCGGCATCGTTGATGCGCGGGTCGTCTTCCATACCTGAATCGCGATAACCGAGAAATTCAACGCGATCCGCTCCGATCAGTGCGGCTGAGCGCAGCGTTTCGGCGATGCGTCGGTCGGCGAGCGTTTCGCCGGGCGCGAGATCAGCGGGCGTCTGGCCCAACTCGCCGCAGGTCGCGACAACGAGTACGACCCGATGTCCTGCGGCTTTCGCCTTTGCCATCGTTCCTGATGTTGCGATTGCTTCATCGTCGGGGTGAGCATGCAGTACGACCATGGTTGCCATATTCAGATTCTCGCACACCCTGCGGCCCTGCTCTGATGCGGCTGGCCTCCCGGCGGTTACCGGAGCACGCGTTGGGCCTGGAGATGACGGTTGGATCGCGTTTGGGCCATACTGGTAGCCAAGTATTGCAATGCATCACGGTGCAGAGGATCGATGGCCTGGGAGGTCGCGTGTCAGTTTCGGTTGGTGAAACCCGATCGCTGGAGTTTCCGGCGCTCACCCGAACGATGTTCGTCAAGTACGCAGGAGCTTCGGGCGATTTCAACCCCATGCATCACGACGACACGATCGCCAGCCAGGTCGGCAATCCCTCGGTGTTCGGACACGGCATGTTGTCGATGGGCTTAGCCGGGCGGGTACTCACCGACTGGTTCGGAGCGGAATCAACCCGTCGGTTCCAGGTGCGTTTTGCGAAACAAGTGTGGCCTGGCGACGTCCTCACTGCAACCGCGACAGTCACCGCAGTGCGCGAAGTCGACGGCGCAACCGTGGCCGATCTCGATGTCGTCGTTGTCAGCGATAAAGGTTCGGAAGCCGTTCGCGGCACCGCGACTTGCGCGGTCAGGTAACGCACATGGGGCTCCTCGAAGGAAAGGTTGCGATCGTTAGCGGCTCCGGTCGCGGCATCGGTCGCGAATTTGCGCTTTGTTTGGCGATCGAAGGCGCCGCCGTTGTTGTTAACGACATCGGCGCAACCCTTGATGGCGAATCGACGACCGAAACGCCGGCGCAATCGGTCGTCGCGGAAATCGAAGCGCTCGGCGGACGCGCGGTTGCCAACGCAGATTCGGTGACCGATTTCGACGGAGCAGCGCGAATTGTGCAGTCGGCGATTGATGCATTCGGACGCGTCGATATTCTTGTGAACAACGCAGGCATCGTGCGCGACAAAACGTTATTGAAGATGGACGAAAGCGACTACGACTCCGTCATCGGCGTGCATCAAAAAGGCACATTCAACCTGACTCGCCATGCCGCGGTGCACATGAAAGCGCAAGAATACGGGCGTATTATCAACATCACATCGTCGGCAGGCTTGCGCGGCAACTTCGGCCAAACTAACTATGGAGCTGCGAAAGCAGCGATCATGGGCATGACGTTCGTGTGGGCGTTGGAGCTCGGCCGCTACGGAATCACCGTGAACGCGGTAGCTCCAGCTGGCGCAACTCGCATGACGGCATCGTTGTACGAAAAATCGGGTAAGGAAGTGCCGGCCGAAGAAAACGCGGCTCTGAACGCACCCCTGGTTGCGTTTCTCGCTTCGGAAGCCGCGGCGCACGTGAACGGTCAATTGCTCGGCCGTACAGAGTACGCGTACACGCTGTTTCAACACCCGAAACAAATTGGTTGGATGTGGCGCGACGGAGGTTGGAGCGCGGCGCAGATCGCAGAAGATTTCGACAAGTGCCTCGGCCAGCACCTTCAGCCCGTCGGCATGGTGATGCCGAAGAGCATGGCGAAATAGCGCGGCATGCCACGATGACTGGCCCTGCACGCTTGCGCTGGCCGTTGGGCGTTGTCGATATCGCGTATGCGAACATGGCGACCGTCTCCGAGCGTGCCCGAGCCGCTGCAGGCGACGGCTTCGAACATATCGACGCGCTCTACGAATTTCGTGGCGAGTCGCTCGCGATTCCAATGGGCTGCCCGACTGCGTTCCCCAAACCAATTCCGGCGTGGTGCAGCACTCCCGCACCGCCGCGTGCCCCTGACCCGACGGCCGCGTGGGAGCGCGTGCGGCGATGGTGGAACGCCGCGCCCGAAGCACTGCTTGAGCCGTGGGCCGGTGCGGTCATTGCAACGATCGATGAGGTGCGCGAACTCCGCTCGGAAATCCCGCAACTGCGTTTGTGCGTCGACACCGGCCACATCGCAGATATGGGCGCTGATGTCTTTGCATACCTGCCGTACGCTGGCCACGTGCAATTGCGCCAGGGTTGCGAAGGCAATACCCAACTCCATGTCGATGATACGCGCGGAACGGTTGATTTTGCGGCGGTATTGCAATGGCTCGAAGCCAATGATTACGCAGGGAAGTTGTCCGTTGAGCATTTTGACCTTCCGGAAATCGGGTGGCCGCTTGATAGCCCGCGCCAATGGGCCTGCGATCTTGCAGCGACACTGCGATGACCCGCATCAAAATTCTCGATCCGGTCGCGTTGCCGCCCGACGTCGATCCCGATCCCGGCGCCGATGCTGGCGATCTCACGGGCAAAGTGATCGGTCTTCGATACGACACCGCGTGGCGTTCGTATGAATGGGTGCTTGATGAATGGGAAGCACTACTCAACCAACGCGGTGCGAAGGCCGTGCGCTGGGTTGCGGGCAATCGGGTTGGCGAAGCAGGTGAACGCACGAGCGGAGAACTGAAACGGTTTGCCGCGGATGTTGATATCGGCATTGTGGGCCTCGGCAACTGAGGTTCGTGTACCTCCTGGAGTGTGCACGACACCGTTGCCGTTGCAAACACTGGGTCCGCGGCGGTCGTCGTGGTGACTGAAGAATTCAGATCCTTGGCGCACACGATGGCGGCCAACGCGGGACGATCAGGCCTGCGCGTACTGTCCTTGCCGTACCCGTTAGAGAGTCGTCCCGAAGCCGATGTCCGCTCGATTGCAAACGAGTTTTGGCCGCAGTTGTTGGCGGTGCTCGGTGCACGCTAAACACGCGACATGAGCGAAATCGCACGGCGTGTTGATTGTGGGCCTGAAGGCTGCACGATCGATTGGCTCGCCGCGAACCGCATCGAAATCGACGACGATCCGGTTGCCTTCCAAACGCTCGCGACTGCCGCCGGATTTGGTGACGGCTTGCCCCTGATTCCGCCCACAGAAGCGCGCGTGCGCGAATTCGTGGCGGCGAGCGGGCGATTCCCCGATGAAGTGATCGGGCTGGTGCCGCCAAGCAACGGCGCCGCGACGGTCGAAAAGATTGCGATCAATGCAGTGATGGCGGGAGCGCCCGCGGCCGCGATGCCCCTACTGATCGCGGCGCTCCAAGCGACGCTGGATCCGGAATTCAACCTCTTTGCACTGAACACCACCACGTGTTGCGTGGTGCCCGGCGTGTTTGTCAACGGGCCGATCCGGCACACGCTTGCGCTGCCGATGGGCGCGAGTTGTTACGGCGGTGAGGCCGGCAATGGTGCGAGCATTGGGCGGGCTACGCGTCTTATGATGCGGAACCTTGGTGGGCAGCGAGCCGGAGTGACATCCAAGAGCGTGTTCGGCCAACCTGGACGCGTGAGCGGGATTGTCGTCGGGGAGTGGGAAGAACGTTCGCCGTGGGCGCCATTGAGTGAACGGCGAGGTATCGCGGCGGGTGTTGATGCCCTCACAGTGCACGGCGTGACCGGGACGATCGACATCGCCGATATTCTCGCCCAGGACGGCGACACGCTGCTTGAAGTGATCGGTAAATCATTAGCGTTTGTGGGCACAAACGCGTATATCGGCGGGCATCACGGCGCCGAAATCATGCTCGCAATCGCGCCGGCTTGGGCTGACCTGATCGCGAAAACGTGCCCAGATATCGACGAAGTGCTCCAACGCCTATGGGAGCATGCGGCGTTACCGGCTTCGCGCTGGCCCGCCGTACATCAAGCGGATTTTGCAGGGCACGGTCGCATCGATTCGCACGGCATGGTGCATCTGGTTGAATCTCCAGACCATCTGCTGGTCTTGGTGAACGGCGGAGAGGGCAACCTGCATGCGTTGGCGATGCATAGTTTCGGACCGACGCGAAGTGTGACGCGGGCACTCGACCAGTAAAGGTGATCGCAAGAAGTGCTGGAGCGACTGCAATACGTGAGATGCAACGACCCATCCGCCAAACCGTCAAAATTCCGTGACATATTGGCGGCTCTTGACGACATAGCAAAGGATGGGCGCAATGAATCCTCGTAAGTTAGGTGCCGAATTTCTCGGCACTTTGTGGTTGGTCTTTGGCGGCTGTGGCTCCGCGGTGCTCGCGGCGAAGTTCACAACGTCGGGTGGTGCGGATACTGGATTGGGTATTGGATTCGTTGGGGTTTCGTTCGCCTTCGGACTCACGGTGCTCACGGGCGCGTACGCCTTCGGTGGGATTTCCGGTGGTCATTTCAATCCGGCGGTGACCTTGGGGTTGTGGGCTGCGAAGCGGTTTCCGGCCAACGACATCGTTGGTTACATCGTCGCGCAACTGCTCGGTGGCATCGCCGGGATTGGTATTCTCGCCGCGATCGTCGCCGGCCAAGACGGCGGTGCGCCCGCTCGGGATCGCATCGCGGGTGTCGCGAATGGCTACGGCGCACACAGTCCGGGTTTGTACAAAGCCGGTTCGGCGTTCGTCGCGGAACTCGTGCTCACCGCGATCTTTGTGATGGTGATCCTTGGCTCCACGCACAGTCGGGCACCGAAAGGATTCGCACCCATCTCGATCGGCTTGTGTCTTACCTTGATTCACTTGATTTCGATTCCTGTTACGAATACTTCAGTGAATCCAGCCCGTTCTTTCGCTCCAGCATTGATCGGCCGCGGTTGGCCGCTTGGTCAGGTGTGGCTGTTTTTTGTTGGGCCGATTGTTGGTGCGATCCTCGCGGGTTTGATTTGGTCGAGCTTGTTCGAAACCGACGACGAAGCTGTGGTTGGGGATCCCGTCGCGGCCTAACGTCGATCTCGTAGGGTCTCTCGCGTGACGCTGCGAATATTTAACGAGATCCGTCAAGCCGATGCTCGCTTGGCCGCAGAATTTCCTGAAGTCGAAGTTATCGACCATCGGTCGGGAGTTCCTGATGGCGCTCGCGGCGATGTGTTGTTCGGTGGCTGGGGCGCTCACGCTGCAGCTGCCGTCGCATCGGGCGTGCAATGGGTGCAGTTATCGGGCACGGGCTTCGACGGGATTTCCGCGGAGGTGCTCGCGGCTCCGATCGTCACGTGCGCGCGCGGTGCGAGTGCAATCCCGATCAGTGAGTACGTGCTCGCTGCGATGTTGAATTTTGAAAAGAATTTTCCTCACAATTGGCTGAGCCGCGCACCGGACCATTGGAATTTTCAACGAATGGGTTCGCTCGCGGGCAAGACACTCGGGCTGGTTGGGCTCGGTGGCATCGGCGAACGGATTGCTCGGTTAGCGATCGCGTTCGAGATGAACGTTGTGGCCGTGCGGCGCCGAACCGAACTCGGTTCGCCCATTCCTGGGTGCGCGGTCGTCGGCACGTTCGAGGAGCTTGTCGGGGTCGCTGATCACATCGTATTGGCGGCTCCGGGCACGCAACGGACGCACCATCTCATCAACGCCAAGACCATTGCGTTGATGAAGCCCGGGGCGCACATCGTCAACATCGCGCGCGGCACACTGATCGATCAGGACGCCCTTCGGGGCGCGCTCGATTCTGGTCACGTTGGCCGCGCTTCGCTCGACACGGTTGATCCTGAACCGCTGCCGGCCGAGCACTGGCTTTATGAACATCCCAGAGTCGTGGTCACACCGCATTCGTCCTGGTCATCCGAAGCGTTTTTCGATGCCGCGGTGGGAATCTTTTGTCAGAACCTACGGCGTTACATCGACGGTGCACCGTTGCTCTACGCAATCGATCGAGCAGAGGGCTACTGACCTCCGATACTCCAATGATTACCGTACGTTTCGTGATGCATTCGCGAGGCGACCGGCTCGCGCCGAGACGGCCCAAGCGCAACCCCGGGCCAACCGATCGGTATCACGGCGACCAGCCGAAGGTGTGGGGGGGTTGCGAGCAGTTCAGCGAGTTCAGCGTGAAACGACGTCGCGATTGTGGTGAGCGCGCTGCCCAAGCCCATCGCGGTCGCGGCCAATAACAGGTTTTGAATTGCGGGATAAATCGAGGATCCGAGTGTTGCCTCCATGCCGCGTTGGAGATCTACGGCCACGACGATGAGTACTGGCGCCTCCGCTATGCCCCCGCGTATTCCGGATTCAACATCAGCCAGCAGTGCGGGGCTGAGTCGAGTGGCGCTCCACTGTTGGGCACCGCCGTCCCAGGCTCGTCGCATCAGCGTGCCGATCGCGGCCCTTCGTTCGGGCGAACGCACCACAATGAATTCCCACGGTTGACGGTTCTCTGCGCTCGGAGCCCGCACTGCCGCGTCGAGCAGTTGTTCGATCAACTGCTCGCTGACCTCGTCGTCGCGGAACCGACGGTGCGCGCGTTGTTGGCGCGCCAGCTCGAAGAATTGGGGTTGTTCCGGTTCCATGCTGGTCAGCGTTTCGTGGGTCTGCACAACAAGTGGCTGATCCCACTGGCGAGCAGGGTTCCCGAGCCACTCCACACGTGTTGTTCGGTGGCGATGAGCCCGTCGCGCGCCAGGGGGGCGTGGCCACGAGCGAGGAGCCAATCTGCAGTCGGGTCAATGCAATGGAACTCGCACGCGAGATCGATACTCGGCGCGATGTAGTCACCACTGTTATGCCACGCCTGCGTTGCGGGCCACGATCCGAGATCGACGAGGACTAATAGCCGGCACGCATCGACCCACGGATCGACAAAAGATGGCGTCGGCGTGAATCGCAACCATTCGTACCAGTACGGCGCTTCTTCGCCGGTAACTCGCGAATCCCAGTCGTCGCGCCACACCGGTGGGCGCTGTTCGAGATTGTCCCAAAACGGATAGACACTGTGGATTGTCTCGCCCATCGCGGCTACCCGTTCCTCAATGCTTGGCACCGTGGACCAATGGGGGAGATCAGGCATCGGCGCATCATTGTGAGCTAGGCCTTGCAGGCCGTCGGTGACTCCCCACACCATTGCCGTAAAGAGCAAATGATCGCCTTGGCGGATCTCGGCTCGAACCGAGTGCGCGGTCTTGGCGATCCGTAACGACGTTGTGGTGATCGTGATTGGTTCGTCGAAGTTCGCGACACCGAGAAAATGGCCAACGAGATTCGCGGGGCGAGCGAGCCCGCAGTGTTCGCCTGCAGCGCGTAACGCGAACGACGCGAGGTACCCACCCATCGGTCCCCAGATCTCCCACGCACGCGAAAGGGTGCCGCGGTAGACACCGTTGCCGCCGGTGATCGTGGTGTCGAGGTTGAGATCACTCATCGTCTGCAAGCTACTCAAGCGCGCACTTCAGTAGGTGTGAATATCGTCGCGAACGCAGCAGGGTATTGTCGCTCACATGTCGAGTCGGCAAGCTCCAGCCCCCGGACAAGCACCCCTCGTAGCACCGAATGCCGCGGCATTGTTGCGGCGTAATGCCACTGATCCGGGAATTCGCGATCGCATCGCAATCAAATTCGGTGATGAGTCCTGGACGCACGCGCAGTACTACGCCGAATCTTGCCGGTACGCGAATTTGTTCCGGGAACGGATTCCGTCCGACGCAAAACGCCACGTAGCGGTGTTGGCGGATAACACGCCGCAGTACTTGTTCGCGTTCGGTGGTGCGGCGCTCATCGGCGGCACGATTGTCGGATTAAATCACACCCGCCGCGATGAACATTTGTTGCGCGACGCGACCCACACGGATTGTGCACTTGTGCTCACCGAACCCCGGCATCTCGAACTCATTGCATCGATTCACAGCGACCTGCCACCAATCTTGTGCAGCGATTTCTACGATGCGTTGCCATCGGGATCAGGAACGACTGACGCGATTGGAGAGTCGCTGAGCGTTGCTCTGGCGAAGGTCGGCGATACCGATCCCGGATTTGAACCCGACGTTGATTCCCCCTGGGCGCTGATCTTTACCTCCGGCACGAGCAGCGCGCCCAAAGCGGTCATTTGTACGCAGCGGAGGTTGCTCGTCACGGGTAATCGCATGTCGATCTTGATGGATTTGAGCCCTGATGATTGCGGCTATATCTGCATGCCGCTGTTTCATTCGAACGCAGTCCAAGTCGGTTGGGCACCGTCGATCGTGACCGGATGCGGGGTAGGGCTCGCCCGAAAGTTTTCTGCGAGCGGATGGCTACCAGATGTTCGGCGCTACCAATCGACCTACTTCAACTACACCGGTAAACCACTCGCGTATCTGCTCGCGACTCCCGAACTCGCCGACGACGCCGACAACTCATTGCGGATTTCGTTTGGCAACGAAGGCTCCCCCGGAATCGTCAACGGGTTCAGCCGACGCTACGCCGTGGAGGTCATCGATTCATACGGAGCGACGGAAGGCGGTGTTGCCGTTAATCGTGATTCCAGTACGCCGCCCACCGCCCTGGGCCGCCCAGTCGAATCAGTGAAGGTTGTCGATGCCGACGGAAACCCAATGATTGCAGCCAGTTTTGACGAGAGTGGCCGGCTGACGAATGCCGATGCGTGCGTTGGCGAAATTGTCAACACCGCGGGCGTCGGGCCCTTTGAGGGCTACTACAACAACGACGACGCCACGAACACGACTTCGCGTTTTGGCTGGTACTGGTCCGGTGATCTTGGCTATTTCGATGCTGACGGCTTCATGTATTTTGCCGGACGCAACGCCGATTGGATTCGAGTCGATGGTGAGAACTTTCCGGCCGCGCCCATTGAAGAAGTGCTGCGGCAGGCTCCGGGAGTGATTCTCGCCGCGGTGTATGGAGTTCCCGATGATGCAGCAGGCGATCAAGCAATGGCGGGGCTCGTGCTCGCGCAAGGCGCAGCATTCGACGGTGTCGCGTTCGCCGCTTGGCTCGATGGCATTTCCGCGATCGGACCGAAATGGCGGCCCCGATACGTACGCCTCATGGCTGAGCCCCCCACGACGGGCACGAACAAGATCGTGAAACGCACACTGCAACACCACAAGTGGCGCGCGGACCGTTGCGCGGGCGACCAAATATTTGTGCGGTTGCGTGGCGATGCGCACTACCGGGCGTTCGAAGCGACAGATGAAGCTGCGTTGTATGCGTCATTTGTTGCGCAACAGCGCGAGCGGTTCTGGGATCTGTGACACCCGGGAGGTTTGCAATCTCAACGCGGACAACGTCGCGAGCGCATCACGGCCTACTGTGCGATCATGACCAAACCAACGGCACTAGTAACCGGTGCGAGCCGCGGGATCGGAAAGGCCGTCGCGATCGCACTCGCCGGCGCCGGCCACGATGTTGCGTTCACGGCCCGCACCGTCCACGAAGGCGACGCCAAAGACAGCGATAGTGATCTTGTGTTGCCCGGCAGCTTGGATCTCACCGAAACCGCAATTGCTGCCGCCGGCGCGACCGCGACACCGATCGTGATGGATTTGATGGATCCAGCCTCGATCGACGCCATGATTCAACGGCTCATCGGTGAGTGCGGCGTGCCGGAGGTGCTCGTCAACAATGCGATTTACCAAGGGCCGGGTCGGGCCGCGCGTTTCCTCGCCACGCCCATCGACGAACTGCACAATTTGTTGCTGGGCAACGCGGTAGCGCAGTGGCGCATCTTGCACGCGTTGCTTCCGAGGATGATCGAACGCGGTCACGGAACGGTGATCAACATCACGTCGGCCGCGGGAATGTTTGATCCGCCGAAACCCACCGGTGAAGGCGGCTGGAGCCTCGGTTACGCGGCCAGCAAGGCAGCCTTTCATCGAACGGCGGGGATTCTGCACGTGGAGCACGGGCCGCAGGGGATTCGGGCGTTCAACCTTGAGCCGGGATTGGTACACACCGAGCGCATGCGCGCGGTACACGGTGACCATTATCAACAGGTCGCCGGCGCGGGCACGACGCCTGAAGTCATCGGTGCCGTTGCGGTGTATTTGGCTACGGATCCCGAAGCCGATCGATGGCTGGGCACCACGTTGCACGCCCAACCCTTCGCGAAAAAGCGTGGGATCAGCGGATAACTCCTCACGCGGCGACACTGATCGCCGATCAGTTCAACAGAGCCCTGCATACGGCAGGCTCGCTGGACTGGAGTCCTGGATTCGATGTCGACCGCACGGACGCGGCAGCCTCGCGGCGCGTCCTCGCGTGCTCGGCGCTGCCTCAATGCATTCATTGCTGGCGTACTTGTACTCGCGAGCGCGGGTTATGGCTTCGCGCGTGACCAATCTCCGGCCACGGCATCCGCTGATACGACAGGCCCGGTGCTTCGCGGTTTAAGCCTTTCGCCCGCGACCATTGATACCTCGAACGGCTCCGCCAATGTCGTGGCCACCGCGCACATCACCGACGACATCGCAGGCTTGTCGAGCGGAGGCGCGATTGCGATCTCACAAATCGAATTGCGCGGTCCGGGTGGAAGCCAATTCGCGCGCGGATATTTTTCCCAGGCACAACGGTTTTCTGGATCTGCGCTCGATGGCAACTACCGGACGACGATCGTCGTCGCGCACTTTGCCGAATCGGGCACCTGGAACGCCACTGTCTTGCTCAATGACGCTGCTGGAAACGCGACGGCATATACACCGGCGCAACTTCAAGGTGCGGCCATGAGCGCGAGTGTGCAGCAAACCGGTGCCGGTGATCATCTCGCGCCGAACGTTGCCGGGCTTGCAGTTTCGCCAACGACGATCGATACTTCGCTCACGACTGCGACGATTACCGTTTCGACGCATTTGGTCGACGACATTTCGGGAACTTCCAACGGAACGACCGCGTCGGCGAGCCAAGTTGTGCTCGTCGGGCCAACGGGCACTCATCACGTGTCGATCAATTTGTCGCAACGGGTTTCCGGTTCATCGCTCGACGGTGTGTACGCCGGCCAAGCCACGGTTCCGCGCTATTCCGAACAAGGAACCTGGACCGTTGCTTCGCTAACCGTCTTCGATAACGCGGGAAACAGTCGGTCGTTCGGTCCCGTGGATCTCGTCGGGACTGCATTCATTACAACCGTGCAACAAACCGGCGTCGGCGATATCAACGCGCCGAAAGTGGTCGCGTTCGCGATCGCGCCTTCGATCGTTGATACGAGCATGACCGCGGCGTTCGTCACCCTGCGGGCTCGTATCACCGACAATCTTTCGGGTGCGGCGGCGGGAATCATTGACTCGCCTTCGCAGGTGACGTTTCGATCGCCGAGCGGAGCGCAAGTGGTCGTTGCCGCGTTTGGCAATGCGCAATTGCAATCAGGGTCCGCGAACGACGGTTGGTACGTCTTTCAAGCGAAATTGTCGCAGGCTTCGGAGCAAGGAACCTGGACCATCCAAAACGCGCGGCTTGTGGATTCTGCTCACAACTCTGCGACACTCGATCCGACGGAGTGGTCGCAGCTGAATTTTCCCGCGGCGTTCGATGTCCGTTCGGACGGCACTGCGAGCGCGCCGTCGAGCGTGGTTGCTTCCGCTACTGCCGCGCCCACGATCGCCAGTGTGTCGTGGCTGCCGCCTGCGATCGTCGGAAGTTCTCCGATCTCGCAGTACACGGTCACGGCGACTCCGGGTGGCGCCACCTCGACTGCGAACGGCAATGCGAATAGTGCAACAATTACAGGCCTTTCAGTAGGGTCGACGTATACGTTCTCAGTGCACGCGACGAACGGTGCTGGCCCAGGCGCGGAATCCGCTAATTCAAACTTCTTCATTGCTGGTGGCGCGCCAGATTTGCTTGCGCCAGCCGTCGTGGATCTCTCAATCGCTCCGATCGCCGTCGAAACGATCAGTGGCCCCACAGGCATGACCCTTGATCTTTCGATTACCGACGACGTCAGTGGGCTCCTAGATGGAACGAACGCGGCCGCGTTGTCACGCGTGCAATTCAATCGACCAGACGGCACCCCAGGGCCGACGGTCTCATTCGCCGCGCACCAGATGGTGACGGGCACCGCGGCCGTCGGAACCTACGAAGCCTGGTTGCCGCTGGCCCAGAACTCGATGATCGGTACGTGGCCGATCGCTTCGTTGACGTTGATCGATGGAGTTGGGCACACAACATCGTTGACCAACGCGCAATTGAGTGCACTCGGCGCGGCGACCGGGTTTGTCATTACCGACGCCGGTACGCCAACCGCTCCGCTTGCCGTGAGTGCCACCGCGGGCGACGCCACAGCTGATGTTTCGTGGGTTGCTCCAGTGAGCGACGGCAGCAGCCCGATCACCAGCTTCACCGTAACCGCAACGCCGGGCAACACGGCGATGACGGTGCCCGCGGGTTCCACGGCCGCGACGTTCGTCGGCTTGCACAACGGCACCAGTTACACCTTCGCGGTACGAGCGACCAACGCCATCGGCACCGGCATTGCGTCCGCTCGATCCAACGCGGTGATTCCCGGCAACGTTGATCAAACTGCGCCGCAAATCTTAGGGTTTTCGCTCACTCCGCTCACGCTGTCGACGAGCGCGCTCGCGCAAAATGTCACCATCGATGCACACATCGTGGACGCCGGATCGGGATTGGCCGATACCTCGCCGTATTCGACCGCAGCGTTTGTTGGGCCCAATGGCGTGGATGCGGGAATGGTTGCGTTTACGCCAACGGCGCGCACGGTGGGAACTGCGCTCGACGGCTCGTATTCCGTTGGGCTGACCGTGCCGCCGAACGCGCCTCCCGGTGTCTACCCGATCAAGGCAATTGTCTTGATCGATCGCGCGGGAAACCAAATCACGATGACGCCATCGCAACTGGCCGCGGCTGGATTCCCCGCCAGTTTCGCGATCGTTGGCGGTACGCCACCCGATCCTCCCACTTCGGTGAGCGCGACCGCGGGGGACACAACTGCTGCCGTGTCTTGGATCGCCCCACTGAATCAAGGTACGTCTGCGCCCGTGACGGGTTATACAGTCACGTCGAATCCTGGCGGTATCACAACTACGGTTTCTGGTTCGGTGAGTAACGCGGTCGTCGCGGGGCTCACGAATGGAACGTTGTACACCTTCACCGTCACCGCGATGAACTCGGTGCTGACGAGTGTGCCGTCGGCGTCATCGAATGGAGTCACTCCAGGTTCTCCCGATCAGACTGCCCCGACATTGGGGTCGTTGGTGGTTGCGCCGAATCTGGTCGACCCTGCGAATAGCCCAGTAAACATCGTGGTTTCGCTGCACATCGATGATGTCGGTTCTGGGGTTGCTGATGCAACTCCTTCCACGGTCGTCGTTTCTGCTCCGAGTGGCAAAGGGGCATCGTTTGCGGTGACGAGCGCGCAACGGATCGCGGGCGACGCCAACGCGGGCGACTACACCGTAACGATACCGATAACGGCAGCCGACGAATCCGGGCTGTGGTCGATCACCACAGTCATGTTGCGCGACGCTGCAGGCAATGCAGTCACGCTGGACCAGCCGGCGTTGGCAGTCTTTCCGGCGAGGTCGTTCACCGTCGCTTCAAGCCGGCTTCCGGGTTCGCCGACGGGCGTCGCGTTGCAACGAACGACCGGGGGCTACAACCTTGTGTGGACTGCTCCCGTCGATCCGGGCTCGAGCGCAGTACTGAAATATGTGGTTGTCGCGACACTCGACGGAGCCACGACTGATGTCGACGTTGCGACGCCGACACTGTTCGTTTCGTCTGCGAGCTTGGCGCGAAACGCGACCGTGTCGTACCGAGTGCTAGCGGTAAGCGCGGTTGGTGCGAGTTCCCTTTCGGTGCTTTCCAACTCGATCATCAACACGCAGTCGTATGCGCCTTCGCGAACCTGCGTGACGGTTGCTCGTGGACGATCAGGCACGCCGTCGGCCTCCGTCGGTAGGCTGCACGGATGCGCGCACATCGGGTGGTTACCGCGGCGACGACGGCCGCATTCATCGCATCACTAGTCGGGCTCATTCCGGGCGCAACCGCGCCCGCCGTTGCTGCCACGAATACGTTGACTCCAACCGCGTTCACTCGCGAAGCTGGGGTGGCCACTGGTGGTATCTCGGAATTGCAAACCATCGATGGTGCGAGCGTGCATCTGGGTCCGGGGGTATCGCGCAGTTACCGCTCGTATCAACTTGGAGCCGGCGTCGCGCCTGCGAGCGTTTGGTCATTCGCCGTCAAGGCGAACGTGCGAGGCCCGGTACGTACCCAACAAGTCTGGTCGTGGTTCCTGCGCGATTTCTCGACCAACAAGTGGGTCTTGCTCGGCGACAACGCTGAAGCCGTTGCGCAAAATGTCCCGATAACATTGCGGTTTTACCCCGCAGGGCCGTTCACTCGCTACGTGTCAGCCGCAGGCGTGCTGCAAGTTCGGACCGTATCGGCGAACAAGCCGTTGGCGACGGATCTCGACGCCGAATGGATTGAACTCGAAACGGGCACGCCGCCATCATTTGTCGGTTGGGTACCTCCGGTCGGAACTCGCTGGCAATATCAACTGCAACCTCCGGTGGACACGACGGTTACCGCGGTCCCTTGGTCCGGTGGGGCTGCGGTACATCCTGATGTGTTCGACATCGATTTGTACGGCGCCGATGGGGTCACGCCCGCGGCGAGCGATGTCGCGCAGATTCATACGCAGGGCGCGCACGCGATCTGTTATGTCGATGCCGGGACGTACGAGAACTGGCGGCCCGACGCGTCGGTGTATCCCAAAGCGGTCTTGGGTGCGAACAACGGGTGGCCAGGGGAGCGGTGGATCGATATTCGCCGCCTCGATGTGTTGATACCGATCATTGGCACTCGCGTGCAGTCGTGCCGCACCGCTGGCTTCGATGCGGTCGAATTCGACAACATGGATGCGGCCTACAACGTCTCGGGTTTCAAAGTCACCAAAGCCCAACAAGTTGAGTTCAACCGGGCCATGGCCGCCGTTGCACATTTCTACGGGTTGGCCGTCGGTCTCAAAAACGACGTTGCCCAACTCACCCAACTCCAGCCGTACTTTGAGTTTGCGATCAACGAGCAATGCTCCCAGTACAGCGAATGCTCCGGCTACGACGCCTGGACATCAGCAGGCAAAGCCGTCGCGCAAGTGGAATATACGGCGCTGCCAGCAGCGTTTTGCCCGCCGGCGATTGCCGCCGGGCGCAGCGCGATCAAAAAGGATCTAGCGCTGCACGCCACCCCCTACCTCCCCTGCAACTAGTGGCACACGGGCCTGGGATTCCGCCCTCGCTCGATCGTTCGGGAAATCGGAGCGTGTGTTGTGGTACTTCCAGCCGGAGCGCTAGCCGTGGGTTTCGGGAAATCGGAGCGTGTGTTGTGGTACTTCCAGCCGGAGCGCTAGCCGTGGGTTTCGTGAAAACGCAGCGTGTGTTGTGGTACTTCCAGCCGGAGCGCTAGCCGTGGGTTTCGTGAAAACGTAGGTTGTGGTGGGGCGACGGACCGGGGCAGGCGGGGGCAGAGCCGGGGGCGTCGCACTGGTTGGTTATTGCTCGGCTGTTCCGAACTGTTCGTTGAGTTGGTCCGCTACTTGCACGTACAGCTGCTGGATCTGGGTCAAGGCGTCGCGAAGGGTGCCTTCGTTTTCGCCGTATCGGCTGCCTAACCCGTCGACTAGCGAGGCCATGGCGTCGATCGCGACACCGGCCTGGGCTAAATCGGGCATCGGCACGCGGCCCTGTTCGTCGGGGGGAGTCGCCACCCCGAGATAGATGAGTGCCAGCTCAAAGAGCTGAATGCCGTGATTTGCAACGACGTCGACCGCTGGCGTGGAACGGATCTGCGCATGCACCTGACGCATTGCCGCGACCTCTTCGGCCGAGATTGGCGGACCCTGATCGAGGTCTTCGGGCGATGAAAGCTGTCCATCAGTTCCTTGGGTGCCGCGCTGGTCGCCCGCAAAGGCGCCAAGGTCGACGATGCCCCCGGCAGGGTCGTCGGGGAGGCCATGTTCGCCGGATGGTGTCCAGATACTGCTCACACTGGTATCCTCTCAACTGACAATTGAATCGGAAGCGGGACGGTACCCGGAAACGGTGTTACCGACCCCACCCGGCCAGCAATTCCATTACTGCGCCGGGTTCACTCGAAACGTTCTCTACCACGTCGCAGCGTGGCTGGGCTTCGCGCGACGGTGGGCGTTCCGAAAGGAGCCCGCCGTCGTTTTGCGTCGGCGGCAACTAGCTAGGGAGTGATGCCGCAATCGCTGCAGAGGATGCCCGGATAAACGAGAAGATACGTGCTCGTTCCGTCCGATTGATTGGGAGTAGTGGTGAACAGCTGGGCGTGAAACCAACGCCAGAAGCGCTGGAAATCGCACGGAAGGACGGTCTCGATCTCGTCGAGGTCGCGGCTTCCGCCGATCCGCCTGTATGTCGGATCATGGATTTCGGCAAGTACCGCTACGAACAAGATCAGAAACGTAAGGAGTCTCGTAAGAAGGCTTCGAACGTGATCATCAAAGAGATGAAATTCCGTCCGAAAATCGACGGCCACGACTACGAAACCAAGATGAAGCACGTGGAGCGCTTCCTCAATGAAGGTGCCAAAGTCAAGCTGACGATCATGTTCCGTGGCCGTGAAATGGCCCACCCGGAACTTGGGCGCAAGATTCTCGAACGGGTAGCCGAGCAGGTCAAAGAGTTCGCCATTGTCGAAAGTGCGCCCAAACAAGACGGTCGCAATATGACAATGGTGCTCAATGCAATGAAAAAACCGGCGCCGGCTAAGAAACCGAAGCCAGCTCCGGCAGCAACGGCTGCGCTAACAACCGCTCCAACTGCAGTCGTGGCCCCCGCCCCGAGCGTGGCCGCAGCTCATACCGCAGCCAGCACCTCAGCTGGTGGCGCAGATGTTGCAGTCCTCCCCGAAGTTCCAAACGCAGGTAACCCAAATCCCGAGGCTGCCGCAAGCTGACGTTTCGAACAATTCGAAACGCCGATCACGAAAGAACACATCATGCCGAAGATGAAGACCAACCGCAGCGCGGCGAAGCGCTTCACGATCACGGGTACGGGCAAGATTCGCCGTCGCCAAGCGAACCGTCACCACTTGATGGAACACAAGCCAACGAAGCGCACTCGTCGCCTCGACGGCACGGTCGATATTTCGCCCACGCACGTCAAGCACGTCAAAAAACTGCTCGCTAAATAAGCAGTTTCGCGTTCTCGTCCTACTCGTTATGCCCCATGCTGCGCCGTCGCGCCGGGGCAGCAAAACATTTGAGGTGAAGTCATGGCACGTGTGAAGCGTTCCGTTAACAGTAAAAAAGGTCGCCGCAAGATTCTTGCTCAGGCCAAGGGTTACACCGGTGCGCGCAGTCGCCACCTGCGTGCCGCGAACGAACAGGTCATGCACTCCGGCAAATATGCCTTCCGTGACCGTCGGGCGCGCAAAGGCGACATGCGCAAGCTCTGGATTGTGCGTATCAATGCCGCGTGTCGCGAAAACGATATGAGTTACTCGCAGTTCATCGCGGGCCTGAAAGCCGCTGAGGTCGAAGTCGACCGCAAGATGCTGGCCGACCTTGCAGTGCGCGAGCCCGCAGTGTTTGCCCAACTGGTCGACACTGCCCGCGGCGCGCTCGCAGCCTAAACACTCGTGGAGCCGCCGCTGCGCGCGCAACACCGTGAGGTCATTGCCCTGCGGGATCTGTTGCGCGATCGCAAAGAACGGTCTTCCCAAGGATTATTTGTCATCGACGGCCCGAGGGCCGTCGATGGCGCGTTTGACCGCAATGTTGCGATCGAACAGATCTTCATAGGAGAAGATGCCAACGAGGTTGCCGTTGCGGTAACGGGCCGGGCCTTCGAAACTGGCGTTCCAGTTGTGATGCTGGAGCGCGGTGTCGCTGAACGGGTCAGCGATGTTCGCAGCGCCCCCGGAATCTTCGCATTGTGTCGCACGAGGCCGCAAGCGATTTCGGCATTGGATTCAGGCGATTTGTGGATCGTGTTGCCATCGATCAACGACCCAGGAAATCTCGGGACAATCTTGCGTTCGGCTGAAGCTGCAGGGGTGAGTGGAATTGCGCTCGGTCGAGGTTCCGTGGATGTTTACAATCCGAAGGTAGTGCGAGCTTCGGCTGGCGCAATTTTTGGACTCCCGATTGTGGAAGGCGACGCGATCACGATGCTCAACCGACTCGGCGAACGGGGCGTGACTCGATACGGCGCCGCGAGTAGCGATGCAACCGCGGCTTCGATGTATCGCTGTGCGTTGGATCGGCCGGTCGCAATCGTGCTTGGTCACGAAACCCGTGGGATTCGGGATTTGAATATCGCGGATGCCGAAGCTGGCGCGTTGCCGATCGACGGCGTGATTGCGATTCCGATGGACGGTTCCGCGGAATCGCTGAACGTTGCCATGGCCGCCACAGTTTTGATGTTCGAAGCTGCGCGCCAACGCGCCGCTGGCCAAGAAACCCCGAAAGGAAGTTGAGGGTGATCGGCTCCGCTAAACCTCATGAACTGGCCGATGAATTGATCGGCCGTGCGGGTGAGTTAGCCGCCGCGGTGGAAGCGGGCGCCTCCGAAGTCGCGAGCCTGGACGCGCTCGCGGAACTCGAACGCACCGTCGTTAAGGGTGCGCTTGCGGAAGTTAAAAAGGGCATCAAGGCCGTGGACGGCACCGATCGTGCGCGGGTTGGTCAAGCGCTGTCTGCCGCGGAAGCGCGCGCGAAAGCTGCGATCGAAGTTCGCCGCCACGCGATAGCCGCAGCGCAACGTTCAGAGGCGCACGAACGTGAACGTCTCGATCTGACCGCATTGGGTACTGGCTATGAACGCGGGCACCTTCATCCCGTCACGCAGGTCTGGCGTGAGCTTGAAGACATCTTTTTAGGCCTCGGCTATCAGGTGTATTACGGCCCCGAAGCTGAAGACGATTGGCACAATTTCGAGGCGTTAAACTTTCCGCCTGGCCATCCCGCGCGGGCGATGCAAGACACCTTGTATCTCGAAGTGGGCGAAGCGGAATCGACCCTGCTGCGCACGCATACGAGCCCCTGTCAGATCCGCTTGATGGAATCGCAGCCCCCACCGATCTACGCCGTCATGCCGGGCCGAACGTTTCGCCGCGACACGATGGACGCGCGTCATTCGCCCGTCTTTCACCAGATCGAAGCGCTGGTCGTTGATCGCAACGTGACGATGGGTGATCTCATGGGCACGATTGATGTGTTTTTCCGGGCCCTTTTTGGTCCCGACATTGATGCCCGATTCTTGCCGAGCTACTTCCCGTTTACGGAACCTTCGGCTGAACTCGGCGTGTCGTGCCCGTTTTGCGAACGTTCCGGTTGCCGCACTTGCAGCAACACCGGTTGGATTGAACTCGGCGGTTGCGGCATGGTCGACCCAAACGTGTTCAGCGCAGTTGGCCTCGACCCGCAGGAATGGTCTGGGTTTGCGTTCGGTTTTGGCATCGATCGCATCCCGCTGTTGCGCAATGAGATCGACACGCTCCACACGTTGTTATGGGATAACGACGTACGTTTCTTGAACCAGTTCTGAGGTTGTAATTCTCATGCGTGCACCACTTTCTTGGATCCGCGACTTCACGCCGATCACCGCGGCGCCGGCCGATATCGCTGACGCGCTGAATCAACTTGGTCTCGAAGTCGACGCGATCGACGAGCCGGGCCGCGAGATCAATGGGGTCATCGCAGCCAAGATCCTCGACATCGTGGCGCACCCCGACGCGGACAAGATTCGGCTCGCTGATATCGATTTTGGTTCCGGGCAACTTCGGGTCGTCTGTGGCGCCCCGAATATTGAAGTGGGAATGGTGGTGCCGTTCGCGCAAGTCGGAGCGGTGTTACCGGGCGATTTCCGAATCACGAAACGCAAGATCCGCGGGGTCGTCAGCGAAGGCATGTTGTGCTCTGGTAAGGAACTCGGCCTCGGCGAAGATCACAGCGGCATTTTGACGCTGCCGGGTTCCGCGGAGTTGGGGAGTGATGTGCGCGAGATTCTTGGTCTCGACGACACGGTTTTTGAACTTTCGATTACACCGAACCGGCCCGATGCGATGAGCATTGTGGGAGTGGCCCGCGACCTTGCGGCCCATTTCGGAATGCCGTTCGAAATCGCAGCAGCGGCGACGGGCACGGTTCGGGATTCGATCGACGATGTACGCGTGGTGATCGAAGCGTATGACCGGTGCCCACGCTTTGTGGCCCGCACCGCGACGGTTGTGATGCGGGAGTCGCCCGCGTGGTTGCAACGTCGGCTCACGCTTGCGGGAATGCGGCCGATCTCGAACGTTGTCGACGTCACGAACTACATCATGTTGGAACGATGTCGTCCGCTGCACGCGTTTGATCTCGGACGGCTCGCGGGCCGCGGGATCGTGGTGCGGTGCGCGGACGATGGTGAACACATGACCACTCTCGACGGTGTGGAACGGCAGCTAACCGCAGCCGATCTGTTGATCTGCGATGCCGCGCGTAGGCCTCAAGCCATTGCCGGGATCATGGGTGGCCGGGACAGTGAAGTCGACGAAAACACCACGGAAATATTGATTGAATCGGCTTACTTCGAACCGAGCGGGATTGCGAAGTCCGCGAAGCGACTGGGTCTACGTTCGGAGGCGAGTGCACGTTTCGAACGCGGCATCGATCCGAACGGCGCAATGGATGGTGCCGATGCCGCGGTTGCTCTGCTCCTCGATGTCGCGGGCGCGGTTGGTCACGAATCAGCGATCGACACCTATCCGAACCCAGTCGAACGGCCGCGTATCACCGTGCGAACGGCGCGCGTAAACGCGATTCTGGGTACCGAACTCGATGGTGCTTCAGTGCGCTCATTGATCGAGCCGTTGGGCATCTCGACTACGGGCGACGATGCTGAGTTTGTAGCGTTGGCACCAACTTGGCGGCCCGATATCTCTCGCGAGATCGACGTCATCGAAGAAGTCGCGCGCCGCCACGGCCTGAACAACATCGTGCGGACGGTCGCGTCGGCTCCCGCGGGAACCGTTGGCCGTTTGACTCACGCGCAACGGGATCGCCGTCGGATCACCGACGCGTTAGTTGGCGCGGGATATAGCGAGTGCCTGACCTTGCCTCTGGTATCGGTTGCGGATCTCGAAACTGTCGGGGCGCCCATCGATTCGGTCGTGCGGGTGGCGAATCCGTTGCGGGCCGAAGAGTCCGTGATGCGCACGAGCCTGCGGGCCGGGCTGCTTGGCGCAGTGGCTCGTAACTGCGCTCGTGGAAATCCTGATGTTGCGTTGTGCGAACACGGCACGGTGTTTTTCGCGCCGCTTCAAGGTGCTGCATTGCCGGATGAGCACATTATGGTTTCGGGATTACGCGCCGGAGTATTGCGGCTTGCGCCCCGCCACGCTGATCGGGCCGTTGATGTTGGCGACGCGATCGATGCTGTGTATGCGATTGCGTCCGCGCTGGCGATCGCGAACGTCGTGATTGTGAATGCTGTCGTACCCGGGATGCATCCCGCTCGTGGCGCTCGCGTGCTAGTGAGCGGAGTCGATGCGGGTGTTGCGGGCCAACTTGATCGCGACGTTCTTGCTCAACACGGGATTATGGGTTCGGTGGTTGGATTCGAACTTGACGTGAACGTGTTGTTGGCAGCAGCGAGAAATGATCAACGATTCCAGGCAGTTTCGGTATATCCGCCTTCCAATATCGATCTGGCCTTCATCGTTGATGATGGAGTTCCGGCCGCGAAACTCGTGAATACGTTGCGAGCGAACGGCGGCGAACTGTTGGAATCCGTTCGGCTCTTCGATACGTTTCGCGCTGAGCAACTCGGCGCGGGCAAGGTGAGTCTGGCGTTTGCGTTGCGGTTCCGTGCTGTCGATCGCACGCTCACCGACGAAGAAGTTTCAGTAATCTGGAATGCAGCCGCGGCCGCAGTCGAATCCGAACACGGCGCGTCGCTCCGACGCTAGCCCGAAACGACGGCGCTGATCTCGAGCGCGGAGCCGTAGAATCCTCGGCTATGACAATCGATTACACGGCTGCGATTGAAGCCGATGGTGCGGCATTGATTGCGGCGTGCGCGATGGCACCCGGCGCGGCGATTGTGGCGTGCCCCGGCTGGACGACCGAGATGCTGACCGAACATATCGCCGAGGTGCACGACTCTTGGGCGTTCACCGTGAATGGGCCCGTATTGACATTTGAGGAAATGCTCGCGTTTTGGCAATCTGACCGTTCGATTCCCGACCCGTCGACTGCTCGCGCCGCGCTGCTTCAAGCATTGCGTGTGGTCGACGACGCGCCGTGCTGGACCTGGTCGAAAGATCACAACGTTGGGTTCGTTCGGAGGTTTCAAGCCTCCGAGGCGCTGATCCATCGGGTTGATGCGGAGCTCGCGGCGGGCATTGCAATCGTGATCGAGCCTGCCGCGGCCGTCGACACCATTGGTGTGTTTCTTACCTACATGATGGGCGATGTGAACGAAGGCGCTCCCGAAGTGGGTGGCTCGGTGCATATCCACTGCACCGATTGTGAAGGCGAGTGGCTCATTGATAGCGCAGGTGACGTGACTATCGGACACCAAAAGGGTGACGCGGCTATTCGGGGGAAGGCCCAGGACATCGTGCTGGCGCTGTGGCGCAGAGGCTCACTCGATGCGTGCGATGTCGTTGGTGACGCGGATGTCGCACGCCGGTTCGTAGCCCATTGCTCATTGGAGTAGCGCTCACGGATTGAGTCGTTCTGGTCCCTCTGAAACGCTGGGGAGAGCGTGCTGTGGGGACCAGGGCGCGGTCGGGACATGTCTGGTCCCTCTGAAACGCCGGGGAGAGCGTGCTGTAGGGACCACAGGTGGAGCATCGGCGCCCAGTGCTGTTGCGCTGCGAAGTATTGAACCGAGATTTTCGAAATCGTTGATGCGCTCCAACGCGACGATGATGCGCACCGACGGATCGGAGATGAGGGCCGAGGCGTGGAGCGCCGGTGGTCGGTCGACCCCGCAGACAATCCCGCGGTGTAGATCGAACTCGACGATTTCGCGCAGCACTACGGGCGCCACGATATAGATCGGTGTGGGTAGTGCTGCCAAGACGTCCGCGTTGCGATCGAACTGCGATTTCGTGCACAACACCGAACGGGTGACGATGCCAGCAGCAACAATGCGCCGCACGACCACACTGCCTTCGCCAATGAGGAACCCGCCGTCGCGTTCCATCGCTATACGACGATCGGGGAATCGTAATTCGCGATAGTCGGCGACCCGGTGTCGTCGGAAACGTCAATGAATACAGGTGTCATTACTGGGCGTTACGAAGTAACAACGCGCGCCGACGGCGCAACCCAGTGATAGTGACGATAGGTCCGCCGAAGAAGAACTTCACTGCAACAAACCAAATGGTGAAGTCACGACCGAAATGGGGTTCATCCGCGATGATGTCGGAAGAACGGGCGTATCGGTACAACACGGTAACGCGATCGCCGTCGCGCAACACCCGCGGGTTGCTCAACTTCGGTACCGCAGTCTCAATCGAAGTGCCTGCTTGGTCGACAAACAAGAGTCGCGCGTCGCCGCTCGGCGAATGCGCAACGGTTGCAACAACTTTGATCCGGCCGTTGGCTTCCGATGCTTCGTTGCTGTGAATCACGATCATCACGATGGCAGTCGCGACTCCCAACAGCATGAACACGACACCGGCAACGATTGCCGCCATAGCCTTCCATGGGGTCCAGCGAATCATCGGCGCATCAGGAATCCGCGGCACCGAACCCATCGGTTGCGCCGGCCGCACGCGAACGCCGTTCGCGTTGTGGCGCTCGCGATCGATGCGGTCGTAGTCGGCGCGCAGCCCAGGATCCGAAAGCACTTCGTAGGCCGCGGTGACCAGCTTGAACCGTTCGGCTTCGGCGCTGGCGTCACCGAAACGATCGGGATGCAAGGTCTTGGCCAGCCCGCGAAACGCCCGGCCGATTTCCTCGTCGCTCGCCGACGCCGCGACGCCAAGCTCCGCATAATAATCCACGCTCGCCCAATCGCGAATCATCGCCGTCATCGATTGATACTGCGGCCGCGATCCTCGACAAGTACGTGTGTAACCGTAGGGAGGTAGTTCGCTCTGCTATCGCAGGGTCGACGGCTAGATGAGATAGGGGATGAGTTCGGATCAAATTCAGTGTGTTGCGGAAGTTCTGAACAACAGTCGTCGCAGCGGTCGCGGCGACGGCGTTCGTGAGGGGATGGTGACGGTCCGGTGTACATCCAGCACAAGATGTATGGCACTATTACCGGCGTTGATGGTTTCAATTCGATCGTCACGTTCCCTCGTTTCATTGGGAGCTACCCGAAGCTCTCTTGCGGAATTGTCGGGCAGCTCATGTACTACAACAGTTTGTCGAAGGCGTTGACCGCTTTGAACGTGGAGCTGATTCCGTGAAGTCCACTAACCACGCCGGATTGGTATTGGCGTTCGTTGTGATCGGGACAGGATGTGGGTCGTCCGCAAACGCACACCGCGCCGAGCAGCCGAAGAAATCAACACCACCCACAGCGGCGCGCCGGTGTGCGGGGACACGGGTTCCGCCGCCCGCGGCAGCGTTCGGTGTCGCGACGACGCTCAAGCTTGATGCGCTTCAGTCGGTTGCTGTGGCCATGACGAATACCACTTCCGATTCCCTGATTGTGAGCGGGCTGGAAAGCGGTAGCGGTCTGCAGGCCACGGACGGGGCCGTGACGATTTCCCACCGAGGTGTTGCCACAAATCTGCACAGCCCACGGACGCTCGCTTCCCACGAAGTCATTCACGTGCGATTGCCCATAGCGCTGGAAGACGACTGTGATCATCCCGACGTGACCCGTCCTTATGGAAGGCTTCGCGAGGGTGACTACGCGTTTCGTTTCAAGTTCGGGATCGGAATGATAGACACAATCAGCGCGCCAATTAGGTTGCACGTCAACCAAGACGGCACCGTGCGAACCGCCACCTGACCGCATCGCCGTAGTGCGGAATCTCTATGAGAGCGTGCGTCGCTGGATGTCAGTCGAAACGCGAATCGGTGTGGGATTCAGATTCTTCCCAGATGACATCCCAACGGTCGAGACAATCAGAACAGCGGTAGGCGAGTGCTTCGCCAGGCTCGACGGGGGTCTCGGCGTCGAGGTGCGTGATGAGATGCGCGACACCGCCGCAATCAGGACAGACAATCGAGCGCGGAATTTCGGTATCGAATTCATCGGGCTCTAAGGGCAAGCCGTTGCGGTCAGTGGCCACGAGCGATCCATTCTTGGAGGTGCGGTGATTCGGCGCCGATCGTCGTGGAGTCGCCGTGCCCGGTGTGAACAATCGTGCGACCGTCGAGCGTGAACAGTTCGCGTTCGATCGAATCGATCAATGCTGGAAACGATGAATTGCTTCTGCCCGTTGCGCCCGGCCCGCCGTTGAAGAGTGTGTCGCCGCCGAAAACGCGATCGGGTTCGGGCGTTGGCGCGGCAATTTCGCCGGGGAGCAACAGGCAAACACCGCCCGGCGAATGGCCAGGCGTATGCAGCACGCGAAGCGTCGTTCCGGCAACGCGCAGTGTTTGGCCGTGGCTGAGTGGCGTGTCGGGCAACGCATCGGCGTAGACATGGCGCCACAACATTTCGTCGGCGGGGTGCAACATGATCGGAGCGTCGTTGGAGGCCGTGCGTAATGCGCAAGCGGCGTTGATGTGATCGTTGTGGCCGTGCGTGCAAAAAATCCCAACGACTTTACGGCCGCCGACGGCGTCGGTGATGGGCGCCGCATCGTGCGCCGCATCGATCACCAGCACTTCGTGATCATCGCCGATCAACCAGATGTTGTTGTCGACCTGGAAATCTTCACCGTCGATCGAAAATAACCCCGATGTCACAACGTGTTCGACGCGCAGCTGGGCCATCTACAACACCACGACGCTACGTAGCACTTCGCCGCGTTCCATTTTGTGAAACGCGGCTTCAACTTCGTCGAGCGCGATGGTTTCGCTAACGAACTTATCGAGCGGGAACCGGCCTTGCAAGAAAAGGTCTACCAACATTGGGAAATCGCGACTTGGTAGGCAGTCGCCGTACCAACTCGATTTCAACGCGCCGCCCCGACCGAAGAAATCGATCATCGGAATTGCCGGAAATTGCATGTCGGGGGTGGGCACACCAACCTGCACGACAGTGCCCGCGAGGTCACGGGCGTAGAATGCTTGCTCCAACACCTTGGGATTCCCGACGGCTTCGATGCACACGTCGGCGCCGTTGCCTAGGGTGAGTGCCTGGATCGCTTCGATCACATTTTCCGTGGCTGCGTTGACCGTGTGCGTCGCGCCGAACTCTTGCGCAATCGCGAGTTTTCGAGCGTCGAGATCGATCGCGATGATCGTGGCCGCGCCCGCGAGTTTGCCCGCTGCTATTGCTGCATTGCCCACGCCGCCGCAGCCGAATACCGCGAGACTCTCGCCGCGCGAAATTCCGCCGGTGTAGGTCGCTGCGCCGAAGCCCGCCATCACGCCGCAGCCGAGGAGTCCCGCGGCCGCGGGATCCGCCGCCGGATCGACTTTCGTACACTGCCCAGCCGCGACAAGAGTTTTCTCCGCAAACGCACCGATGCCGAGCGCGGGCGACAACACCGTGGCGTCGCGCAGCGTCATCTTCTGGGTTGCATTGTGGGTGTTGAAGCAATACCAGGGTTTGCCTTTCGCGCACGCGCGACATTCACCACAAACGGCACGCCAGTTCAGCACGACGAAATCGCCAGGCGCCACGCTCGTGACTCCCGCGCCGACCGATTCCACGATGCCCGCGGCTTCGTGGCCCAACAAGAACGGGAAGTCGTCGTTGATGCCGCCTTCGCGATAGTGCAGATCGGTATGGCAGACCCCGCACGCCTGCACCTGCACGACGGCTTCGCCGGGGCCGGGATCGGGAATCACGATGGTTTCGACGGTGACCGGGTTGCCCTTGCCCATCGCGACAACGCCGCGTACTTCTTGTGTCATAGCTCCCGATCCTAAACAATTGGAATCCCTACCCCATATACTCGCCGCCGTTGACGTCGAGGGTTTGGCCGGTGATCACTCGGCTCCACGGCGAGGCGAAGAACACGACGGAATTTGCGATGTCGTCTTGAGGAGGGATTTCGCGCAACGGAATTTCGGCATGGCGTTCTTGCAGAATGACGCTCACGTCGACGCCGCGTTCTTGAGCCATCCAGCCGAGGTACATCTCCACCGACGGCCCGCCGATCCAGCCCGGTGCCACGGCGTTCACTCGTACTTTCGACGGCCCGAGCTCGTACGCGAGCCCTTGCACTGCAGTGCGTAGCGCGCCTTTGGACGATGCGTAGTCGATTTCGTCGGGGCGTATTTTGGCCTGGCTCATCGACAGAATGAACACAACGGATGCGTCGCCGTGCGCGGCCGCGGTTTGTTTCAACCCAACGAGACACGCTTGGGTGAGCTCCAAAGAACCCCACACGTTGACCTCATGGATCTTCTTCCATTTGTTCAGATCCGCGCATTCAAAACTCTGAAAACCACCAGCGCGAAATGCGTTGTTGACCAAAATATCGAGGCGGCCAAATTCATCTAGCGCTCGTTGCGCGACCGCGTCACACTGTGCCCGGTCGGTGATATTGGTCGGGACACTGATGGCTTTGCCGCCGGCCGCGTGGATCTCGTCTTCGACCTGTTTCAGATAGTCAACCGAGCGCGCGGCCAACACGACAGTTGCGCCTTCGCGCGCGAGTGCCTTCGCATTCGCTTGGCCGAGGCCGGGCCCGATGCCAGAGATGATGGCGACTTTGTCTTGGAGGAGGGTCATAGCGGCCAGCTTGCCCACGGCCAGTCGCGAAGTTCAAATCGTGGCGGAGTCAATCAGCATTAGCAGCGAGCTTCGACGTTCCTTGCTCGAAAAACGCGGCGGCGGTGGCATACGGGTCTGCGGAGGCCAACAACGAGTCGTAGGTCATTGTTGCGCCCCACGGTTGATTCCAAAAGGCGTCGTCGGGCGCACCAATAGCTTTTGAAAGATCCCACGGGCCGACGTATAGATAGGGTTGAAGGATTGCCGCGTCGCCGGGGGAAGCTCCATAGTTCGCGCGGGTGCCTGCTTCGGCATCGCCGAAATCAACGGCGACATCGAAGTGTTCGGGCCACAATTGCACGAGCGAGGGAGCCACGAGCCCCAACTGCCGGGGCGCATCCTGCCGGTTTCCGATGTGCCGGGGCGCATCGTGCTGATTTCCGATGTGCTGGTTCCCGACGTGCTGGTTTCCGATGTGCCGGAGTCGAAGGGTTGTGAGTACTTCGGACGCGAAGTTGTACCACGCGGCCAAAGCCTCAGCCGCGGCTCGATCAATCACGAGCACTGCATCGAGATCAACCGGGGTGGTGGGCGTAAACACCGCACTCGGCGCGCCCGCCTCGACGGCCGCGAATTCGGCCGCCGCGCGCAGTGTTGTGATCGGTACCGTTTTCGTGTCGCCGTGTTGGCCGTGATGGAGGCCATCGGGCGTCACCCAGAGTTGGTTATCGTCGCCGAAATGTGGGGTGCCGAAGCCGTCAACGCGCGGCCGCAGACCAATCTTGGTGGTGGCGCACCAACGCGCTTTCGTGAGGACATGCTCACCAATCGATTGCCAGCTCGCTCGGGTTTCGACGTAGGAATTGAGATCGGGTATCGGCAACAGCGCAGTCATGCTGCTTACGTGCGCTTATACGCGAAAAGCGTTACAACCGTGTGGCTATGAGCTCTGCGAGCACTTTCGGTTGGTCGCCTTGAATGCTGTGGCCCGCGCCTTCCACGACGACAACTTCGGCGCTCGGATTTCTGCGTTGCAATTCCGCGACGTCATCGTCGGAGACGACCGGCGAGGTGGCGCCACGCGCCAGTAGCAACGGCCCCGCATGATTCGCGGCGGCATCCCAGAGTGCATCGAGGCCCGGCATAACTTTTCCGTCGTCGCCTTCGCCGGAGCCCGTCCGCGGAAGGTCGTAGCGCCAACGCCAGGAACCATCGTCGTATGCTCGTGCATTGTGCAAGACCCCGCGCCGCAACGACTGTTCGCTTCGCGTCGGGTTGAACTGAATCGTTCGTTGCAAGATTTCGTCGAAGCTTGTAAAGAGCTCGGGGCCGTTCACAAACTGAACGATTGCTGACGCTTTTTCACGATCGACCCCTGGGGTGACATCAACCAAAACGAGCGACGGCACCAATTCCGCAGCGTGTGAACTGAGCGCCAACGTGGTGAGACCGCCGAGCGACATGCCGACGACAACCTTGGGTTGCACACCAAACGAACGCAGTGCTGCGGCGACCGCGACCGCGTTTTCGCTGGGCCAGTACGCGTGATCATCGCGATGATCGGAGTGACCATGCCCAGGCAAATCGATCGCGAGCAACGGGCGGTCGAGGAGCAACGCAACGGAATCCCACGTGTGCGCGTTCTGCGCTCCGCCGTGGATGAGTACCAAATCGATGTCGGCGTCCGGAGCGCCCCAACGCAGAGCACTCACGTGTTGCGCAGTGCCTCCGGGGCCCGTACCGACATCGGCGCGCACGCGCACCACCGTCGGCGGTGCGTACGCAATGCCAAGTTCCGCAGCGTTGTCGACAAAGAGGCTGAATTCGTCGTAGATCTCGGTCATGGGTGCAGTCTCGCCGCTGTGATAGTTACGCTGTCAACCCGGTGCACGTTCGCAATGCCAACCAGTTGCTCTTAGCTCCCTCCGCTGCCGCTCCCGTCAAGGGTTGCGGAAGGCCTTGCACAATCCTCGCCGGGGTCCAGCGACTGTGGTGCACATGTCGCCCGCTCACGGTCAGGGTGAGGACACCACTTTGGGTAGTGACACCGCCGTTGGCGTAGAACACAAAGTTCCCGAGGCCGTAATCGACATAGGCATTTCCGAGACGGCCCGCGCCGAGCAGTACGTGCGCGTGGCTGCCCACCACGATGTCGGCACCGGCGGCGGTGAGTGCTCGTGCAAGCTCGCGTTGGCGATTGGTGGGGCAAGCATGGAGCTCGATACCCCAGTGGAGATAAACCACGACCGTGTCGGCGCGTGCTCGTTCCGCTCGGACTGCCGCGATGAACCGATCTTGTCGTTTTGCGGATGCGAGCCCGCCCTGCGTCGGCGTTGCCGTCCAGGGATCGATGAGAGCGCCATCGATGACATCGGTCGCGGCAAGAATACTGATTCGTTCGCCGCGCACCGTCGTGCGATACGCCGCGTACGCGCTGGACTCATCGCGGCCGATCCCGATGACTGGAAATCGTGCATTGCGCGCTGCCGCGAGGGAATCTTGGAGCCCTACTTGGCCAAAATCCATGCCGTGATTGTTTGCCATCGTAACGACATCCACGCCAGCACTTGCGAGCGCCACGAACGCACGTCCCGGCGCGCGAAAGTTGAACTCTTTGGCCGCTCGGGTACCTCGATCGGTGATTGCAGTTTCGAGATTGACCATCGCGATATCTGCCGAGCGCAACGATGGTGCGATGGCACCGAGCATCGCGGGCGCGCGCCGATTGAGTTGCGGGCGAATCACCCCTTCGAAATGCACATCACCGCCGAACGCGATCGTGAACCGTGCGTGGCGCCGCGTGTCGACGGTGGTTGTGGTGATGCCGGCTGAGGTGGCCGCCCCGGCGGAAGTGGTGGTTGCTTGTTTCGCTGATCTGGTCGTGGCCGAATGTCGAGTGCTTGCGGTCGGCTGCTCGTTCGCCGCGGCGATCCCGATGATCGCGGCCGCAAATGCGACCATGACTCCACACACCACAATGGTTCGTTGCACGGTCCAGTTTCGCCGCTCGGCCGGTACCGGCCGCGGCAATTCGCGTCGATAGCTTCAGGCCCGCATGCGTACTCCTGTGGTTTCGCCCAAACGGTATCGAACTCTCACGTTGGTTGCGTTGGTCCTGGTTTCGATCATTATCGTGACCGGCGCAGGAGTTCGGCTCAGTGGATCAGGTCTGGGTTGTAACGATTGGCCGAATTGCACCAAGAGTGAACTCATCGCAGTCACAAATAAGAACCAGGCAATTGAGCAATTGAATCGTCTTTTTACGGGTTTGGTCTCGATCGGTGTGATGGCTGCCGTACTCGGTTCGTTGTGGCGGGCACCGCGGCGTGAAGACCTACTGTGGCTTTCGTGGGGGCTCGTCGGTGGTGTGATATTGCAAGCAGTGATCGGCGGAGTGTCCGTACTCCTGAAACTCAAGTGGCAGGCCGTTGCCGTGCACTTTTTGGCATCGATTGTGTTGGTGGCCGTTGGTTTGATGCTGCATCGCCGGGCCGCTGAATCGCCAGGGCCCTACCGATTGATTGTCAGCGTGCGCACTCGAAACGCTGCGCGCGTAGTGCTCGGGCTGGCGACCTGGGTGGTATGTGCAGGAACGCTCGTAACCGCGGCGGGGCCGCATGGCGGCGACGCTAAGGCGACCCGTTTGAGCTGGACGATCGCGCACGTCGCGCGGCTCCATGGCCTGTCGGTGATGGTGCTCATCGCCGCGATCCTTGGGCTCTTCGTGCTCCTGCGCGCAGAGAACGCCCCGCGCGAATCGTTGTTGACGATCGAGGCGCTCCTGGCCATTGGCGTGATACAGGGAGCCATTGGATATTACCAATATTTCAATAATATTCCCGTGATTGCAGTGGGTTTTCATGTCGCCGGAGCAGTATGTGTATTCGGCGCCGCGCTGTGGTTGCAGTTCACCTTGCGTGAAGCGACGGGTTCGGAAACAATGCCCGCATGATCGTTGATCTCATCGACGGCACCTACGAATTGTTTCGACAGTTCTACGGCCAGATGGGCCGCCACGAAACTGCTCCAAAGCCGCTCGACGCGGCCCGTGGCGTGGTCGACGATGTGTTACGGCTCCTCGAATCGGGCGCGACCCACGTCGGCGTCGCGACCGATCACGTGATCGAATCGTTTCGCAACGAACTCTGGGCTACATATAAAGATGGCAGCGGGATTGACCCTGATCTCTGGGCCCAGTTCGAACCGCTTGAAGACGCCTTGCGCGCGCTTGGCGTTGCGGTGTTTGCGATGGTCGAATTCGAAGCCGACGATGCCCTCGCCGCGGCCGCCTGGCGCGCCGCGGCGGATGATCGGGTCGAGCAGGTCATCATTCGGACCGTGGATAAAGACCTCGGCCAGTGTGTCGGCGGCAAGATCGTGCAGTACGACCGCAAGGCCGATCGGATGCTCGATACAAGCGGAATCATTGAGAAATTTGGGGTTCCTCCGGAATCAATCGCGGATTATCTCGCACTTGTCGGCGACAGTGCCGATGGTTTCCCCGGCCTTGCGGGTTGGGGTGCGAAGTCGGCCGGGGCCGTTCTGAGCCGTTACGGCACGATCGAAAATATTCCTGATGATGTTGCGCAATGGGATGTCACCGTGCGCGGTGCCGCGAAGCTCGCCGCGACACTGGCGGCGAGTCGTGAAATCGTCGCCGTCTTCAAAACGCTGGCAATTCTGCGCGCCGACGCGCCGGTCGGCGATGTCGACGATTGGCAGTGGCACGGGCCGACACCCGAACTCACCAACTGGTGCGCGCAATTCGAAACGCCGCGTATCGTGGAACGGGCCGTGGCACTGGCCGCACAAAGGAGTTAATCATTATGGGCGTTATTGAAGTATCGACACCGCGCGACGGTGTCGCGGTCGTCACCATGAATCGCCCCGAAGCGCGCAACGCTATGAACGCGGCCCTCATTGCCGGTTTACGAGAAACGTTTACGGCACTGCATGAGGACCGCACGTGTCGAGTGATCATTCTGACTGGTGCTGGCGGCGGCTTTTGCGGCGGGCTTGATTTGAAACAAGGCGCGACGCCAGCCAAGGCTAAGGATTTGGGGCGAGTTCCTGCTGGTCTGGCAGTACAACAATCGATCGCGGGTTTAGTGCCGCTGATGCGATCGCTACGACAGCCCGTTATCGCCGCGGTCAATGGTGCGGCCGCGGGTGGAGGTTTGGCGTTGGCACTCGCGAGCGACATTCGAATTGCGGCGCGTTCCGCGAAATTCAATGTTGCGTTCGTCAAGGTTGGCCTCAGCGGTTGCGACATTGGCGTGTCGTGGCTGTTACCTCGGCTCATTGGTGCGTCGCGTGCCTACGAACTCATGTTAACCGGGCGTTTTGTGTCGGCTGAGGAAGCGTTAGCGATGGGCCTCGTCGTGCAAGTCGTCGATGACGGCGCAGTTCTTGATGCCGCGCTGGCCGAAGCCGAGATCATCTTGAGCAACAGCCCGTTTGGTGTGCAGATGACCAAAGAAGTCATGTGGAGTCAACTCGAAATCGGCAGCCTGCAAGCGGGTATCGATCTCGAAAATCGCACGCAGTTATTGGCATCGCAAACCTCCGATCTCGCGGAAGCGATGCGCGCGTTTGCGGAAAAACGACCACCCGTTTTCGAAGGACATTAGGAGTCAACGATGGGTTTGCATACTGGACGAGTCGCGATTGTGAGCGGAGGCGGCCGTGGCATTGGTCGCGCGATTGCATTGGGTCTGGCCGCTGACGGCCATGATGTCGCGATCAACTACCGCCGCGACGAAGCGGCAGCCGAAGCGACTGCGGCCGAGATCCTCGCAATGGGTTGCCGGTCGCTCGCCTATGCCGCGGACGTCACCGATTTTGCGCAGTGCGAAACGATGGTGAATGCCGTAGAAGATGATCTCGGGCCGATCAGCATTCTCGTTAACAACGCGGGTGTGGCCAGCAAAGGCCAGTCGGTGAAGAGCACCGATCCCCAGGAGCCGTTGCGCTTGTTCAACGCGCACGCCTATGCGGCGTGGAGTTTGTCTAAGCTCGTGTTGCCATCGATGCGCACGCAACCGCGCGGCGACATAGTCATGATTTCGAGCGCATCGACCGTCTATCTCGCGCCGAACGGCGCGCCGTACAACATGGCCAAAGCCGCGCTCGAAGCCTTGGCCGCAACCCTGGCTAAAGAAGAACGCCGCAACGGCATTCACGTCAACACAATTGCGCCCGGGCTGGTGGATACCGACATGGGCCGGCGTTTAGTGAAAGGCGCAGCAGGCGTGGACGACATCCGCACACTCGACGCAAGCGCAAGCTTCGGGCACGTGTGCACGCCTGAAGAAATTGCCGACGCGGTCTGTTGGATCGTTTCGGAACGGGCGTCGTACGTCACCGGCCAACGCATCGGAGTCGACGGCGGCACCTTCTAGCGGCCGCGGCGGGAAATGCAGGCCTACGGATTAGGTTGGCCGAACCATGTTTATCGTCCTGTTGGCTCTGTTTATTCTGGTGCCGATCATCGAGATCGCGCTCATCGTGCAGGTGAGTCACCTCATAGGCGGTTGGAACGCGATCGCGCTGCTGATCGTGATTTCGTTCGCGGGCGCATGGCTCATGCGCCACGAGGGCTTCGTCGTACTCCGCAAAATTCGCGAACAGGTTGATCGGGGCAACGTTCCGAGCAACGAACTCATCGATGGCTTGCTCGTTTTGGTCGGTGGGCTCATGATGCTCACGCCGGGCTTTCTCACGGATGGCCTCGGGCTATTGCTGGTATTTCCGCTCACGCGTATCGGCATCCGTACGGTGATCCGCCGGCGGTTCGCGAACCAATTCGGATTCGTGCAGCGCATTCCTCAACGCTGGGGATCCGCGCAAAGATCGAACGCAAACAATCCCGACGACATCATCGACGTGTAGGCGAGTCGCGACGGTTCAGTTAGAGCGGCCGCAAAAGTTCTGCGGCTACTGGACAATTGATGCGGTCGACGAGATCGGCCGGAGTGTCGACGGCCCGAGGTCCGATGATCTTGCCGATTCGCGAGTAGTCGATGACTGCGATCATTTCGTCGCTCAGTGTCGCGGTAGCGATCGCGTCGAATAGGCGGGGCGCTAGGAGTCGGCCCGCGCTCATGACCACCCACACCTCGATCGTGGGTGCTTCTGCCAACGCGTCGACGACGTCTGCGGTCACGAGTAGCCGGGTCGGGCTGGCCGCGAGTGCAGGGATGAGCAACAACTTCGCGTTGCGATCAAGCAACTCCCACGATTCGATGATCGAAGCCCGCTCCGACGCTCGCCGAACCGCGCCCCGGTCGTCGGGGTCAACGATGGCAACCACGTCGATATCGAAACGCTCGACGAGAGCTTCGGCGATTGCTCCCGACCAACCGATCGTGGCGATCCGCTCGGTGTCGTTACAAAAGGGCAACGCGTCGCGAAGGCGATCATGGGTGCGGTCACCGGCAAGGACATCGTGACACGTGCGCGCTGCAACTCCGGCGTCGGCCGCGGCTAAGAGATGCGAAGCAACCCACCAAAGCGCGCCATTGCTCGGATGATGCGCAACCAGCCGGCGACACGCAACGACAAGTTGCGCGGGATCATGGGCGACGGCGCTGAGCGCCGCCGCCGCTTCCAGCGCTAAATGATCGTCGTCGCTGCGACTCCGGGCAACGGAGCGCAACCATTCAAATGGATTTCCCATTGGCGAACGTTCGACTGCTTCCCGTCTGGCTGGGCGTTATGGCTGGGCGTTGTAGCTGGGCGTTATGGCTGGGCGTTATGCGTGGGCGTTCTTGGCGTGGAGGTTGTTCATGAGGCGCGCAACCACGGCGAGGCGGTTGAGGTCGCCACGGATACGCAGACGACCAGAATCGATCGCACGCTGCGCATTGGTGGTGTTGTTCGAAAGGTCCAAGGCGGTCTCTGGATCGGTGAAGATAGTCAGCGTCGGGTGTTTGACAGCACCGGGTACGATGCTTGCGCCGCTCGCTCCGAGCGTGAGCGTCCAGGTTCTGGATCCAGAATCGTCGCGCACCACCATCTCAATGACGATTTCGTCGCCGATTTCTAGCAGCACTGTGAGGGTCGGTAACCGATCGTTGAGCGCGTTTATCCACGCATCGGAAAGGAATTCGGCCACGTTGGTCACGCTAGCTCCTTGCGGGTGGGGCGGCGTCGCTTGTCAGGTCATACGCTTGCCGTATGCCACGGGGAGTTGCGACCTTTCCTACTGAACTCGTAGATGTCGCAACTCATGCTGAGCTGCGAATCGAGGCACTGCTCGACGCCGAACGTACGCGTTGGGCGCGCGTCGATCCTGCACTTGGCCCGCCATTGGATTCACTCGCGGCATTGGTACTCGCGGGCGGAAAACGCCTTCGACCGGCATTTTGTGCCGCAGGGCTCATGGCTGCCGGTGGTTCGCTCGACGATTCGCATCTGATCGACGCATCGGCTGCGCTCGAGCTCTTGCATACGTTCGCACTCGTTCACGATGACGTTATGGACGGCTCGCGAACGCGTCGCGGAATGGACGCCGTCCACGCTCGATTTGAGCGGGAACACGATGAGCTCGCATTGCGAGGCGAGGGCCGTCGTTACGGTGAGGGCATTGCAATTTTGGTCGGTGATTTTGCGTTCGTGTACGCGGATGTGTTGTTACGCAGTGCGCCGCCTCATGCGATCGCGCTCTGGGATGAGCTGCGAATCGAATTGTGCGTTGGGCAGTCGCTCGATCTTGTGGGCGCCGCGCATCGCAGCGTTGATCTTGCGTTCGCGCATCGCATTGCGTGCTACAAATCGGCGAAGTACACGGTCGAGCGGCCGATGCATTTAGGCGCGGCGCTCGGCGGCAAGCTTCGAGAATTGCGCGCCCCACTGACCGCGATCGGCCTGCCCCTCGGCGCGGCATTTCAGCTGCGCGACGACTTGTTGGGTGTCTACGGCGAAGCCGCAGTAACCGGCAAGCCCGTTGGCGACGACTTGCGCGAGGGCAAACCCACGCCGTTGCTGGCGGTGGCGACACAACGAGTCGACGACGCGGCAGGGCTTGAACTCCTCGAACGGGTTGGCGCCACCGATCTCGATGATCTCGAAATCAAACAGCTACAAGAGCTGTTCGAAACGACCGGGGCGCGTCAAAGCATCGAACACGAAATCCAGGATCGCGTCGAGCTGGCTCACGAACTCATTACCGCGGCGCCCATCACCGACGATTCGAAAATTGTGTTGCACGCCTTGGCTGATTATGTGGCGTGGCGCGACGCATGATCCAAACATCGGATCTCGCGATTTCAGTCGCGGGGCTTGAAAAGCAATACGGCGCGACCCGAGCCGTCAACGGTTTGAGTTTTGATATTGCCCGCGGTGAACTGTTCGCTCTGCTCGGCCCTAATGGTGCCGGAAAAACTACGACGCTCGAAATCCTTGAGGGCTATCGCAAGGCCGACGCCGGAACTGTGCGAGTACTCGGTCTCGATCCCGACCGTGAAGCATCGCAGCTGCGCTCGCGAATTGGCGTGATGCTGCAAGAAGGTGGGTTGTATCCCGGATTGCGGCCGCTCGAAGTGCTGCGCTTGTTTGCTGCGTTCTACGACAACCCCGTCGATCCACAAGAACTACTCGCTCGAGTTGGGCTGGATGATGCGCAGCGCACAACCGTGCGCCGGCTGTCTGGTGGTCAACAACAACGGCTCTCGCTCGCAGCCGCGTTAATTGGCCGCCCGGAGCTGATTTTTCTCGATGAACCGACGGCGGGCATGGATCCGCAAGCACGCGCGATTACCTGGGAATTCATTCAAGAATTGCAAGCCGGAGGCGTGACCATCGTGCTCACAACGCATCTACTCGACGAAGTGGAAGCGTTGTGTGATCGAGTCGCGATCATCGCGAAGGGAGCGCTTGCAGCAATTGGTACGCCTCGCGAGCTGATGAGTCAGAGCATCGCGAACGAGGTGCTGTTTACGGCCACGCCAGGTCTCGATATTGCTGCGCTGGCCCGTGCATTGGCGATGCCAGTCGACAGCGTTCGCCACGACGGTGATGGTCGCTACGAAATCCGTGCCGCGGGGACCCCAGCGCTGATCCGATCACTCGCGGAGTTTCTCGATGAGTATCAGCTGGAGTTGGGCACGCTGCACGCCAATGCCCGATCGCTCGAAGCGGTCTTTTTGCAAATTACCGCGGAAACCGAAGCCGCGAACGTCGGGTCATGAGAGTCGCGTCATGAACACTCGCGGCGTCGTCGCTCAAGCGCGCACTGAACTCACGTTGACCTTGCGCCGCGGTGAGAGCCTGATCGTGACCCTGGCAATTCCCTTGGGCGTGTTGGTGTTTTTTTCGAAAATCGACGGCACCGCACCAAAGGGCTATCGCAGCGCGGTTGATTTCTTGGTTCCCGGAACGCTCGCATTAGCCGTGATGTCGGCCGCGATGGTGTCGCTCGCAATTGCAACGGGATTCGAGCGGCGGTACGGGGTGCTGAAACGTCTAGGGGCGACTCCGTTGACCCGTTCCGGCTTATTGATCGCGAAAACTGCGATGGTGTTGGCACTAGAGACGTTGCAATTCGGGCTCATTATTGGGGTCGGGATCGCGTTGGGTTGGCATGCATCTATCGGAGTGTTGGCGGCCGTTGGCATCATGTTGCTGGGCACCGTCGCGTTCGCCGGATTCGGAATGCTGCTGGCAGGAACCCTTCGCGCCGAAGCCACCCTTGCACTTGCCAATGGCTTGTTTTTGGTGCTGCTGTTTTTGGGCGGCATGGCCTATCCGCTCGAAAAGCTCCCGGCATTCCTGCGCGATTTAGCCAAAGCCCTACCGGCTGCAAACTTGTCGGAGTGTCTGCACGGAGTGTTGAGCCACCGAGTGGGCCAAGGCTTCCCGACTGGCAGCCTCGTGATGCTGTGCATGTGGGCCGTCGTGTTACCCACACTGGCGGCGCGATGGTTCAGGTGGGAAGAGTAACTACGGCGCGTTGAAATCGCCCGGTGTCGAGTTCGGAATTTCTACTGGTCGGGCCAACGCATACGTAGCACCCAAGGTTGCAATCATGCCGAGCGCCGCGGCCGCGCCCCAACCCGGCCGCACCGAATCGCCGAGCATCAAAAAACCGAGGGCGCTGGAAGGAATGATCTCGGCGGCCCACATCGCGGCGGTTACCGCGCCCACTTGGCCGCGTTCGACACCGCGAGTGAAAAAAACGACTCCACCAGCGGCATAGGCAAGCATCAACCATAACAGTGGCGTTTGAAGCAGACCGAGGAATCCGTCGACTTTGGGAATCGCTCGCGCCGCGAGGGCACTGAACCCGAACGCTGTCCCGCCGAGGGCTCCGAGTACCGGCGGCGGAACCTTTTGGCGCAGTGAGATCCCACCCGCGCACAGCAGTGGCAACGCAATCCACAGCACGATTTTGAAGGCGTGCGTGGGCGGGTCTGCGCGATGCGGGTCCGCGGCGATGCCAACGAGTACCAATCCGAACGCGGTCGCAAGAATCGCGTAGACATCGCTTCGGCGCTTCGGTGTATGCATGACTCGCTGCGAGAGTCCCACGGTGATCGCGAGGCTTCCGGCGAGCACCGTCTGGACGGTGAACAATGGGAGTTTGTGCAGCGACAGACGTGAGAGCACCCATGCAATGATGTCGAGGAGCAATCCCGCGAGCGTCAGTGGATGTTTGAGAATCGAAAGAAAGCCTCGGACGCCGCTCGTGTCTTTTTCGGTGGTTTTGGCTCCAAGGCCCTGGCAGACCGCGCCGATTCCGTACGCAAACGATGCGATGAGCGCAAATGTCAATGCTTTTACGACGGCACCAGTGTGGTGGTGGAGCTGAAGATGTGGAAAGCGGACAGCCGCCAAGAATGCACGGATCATGAGTAAGGGTTACCGTAGTGGCGCGAGGATCGCTGCGAGGTTCGTATCGAGCGTCGTGGAGCTGATTTCTCCGATGACGTGGCCCTCGACGAGCCCCTGAGAATTGATGAAATACGTATCGGGCATGACGTTCACGCCATAGCGAGCCGCAAGCGAACCTCGACCATCGTCGATACCGACCGGCCAGTGAGCGCCGACCGACTTCATGAAGCGCACGAACAAACTCGGTGAATCGCGTTCCAACACACCAACCACGCGAAGGTCTGCGTTGCGGCTACGAGCCGCTTCGAACAGTGGGTATTCGCGCCGACACGGTTCACACCACGACGCACCAAACGTGAGAATCGTCGGCGATCCGCGCAGATTGCTGAGCGTGAATGAACCATTCGTCAAGGTGGGGAGCGTGAAATTGATCGCCGGGCTACCGAGTTTCGGTCCGTGCGGCATCACCATGGCGTCGTGTTTCGATTCGCGTGTCGTGAAAAAGATCGCAGCGGCGATGACGACAAGCGCGGTGCTGACGATCACCACCCGCTTAAGGTTCATGCGCGGCAGCTACCGACGGACGAAAACGTCGGTCATCGCCGCAACGAACACCAGCATCAAATAGACATTCGAAAATGAAAAGAACTTGATCGCGCGGATCGGATTGGGATCGTGCACGAGCTGTACGCCACGGATGACGAACGCCAGCCCCAACACCGCGGCACTCACGAGATATACCGGTCCGACATCTGTAGCGACCCCCAGCAACATTGTGACGACCGCCGTGAGTGCTGCGTAGACCGTAATTTGAATTGAGGTGTCGCGCGGCGTGCGTAGCACGGACAGCATCGGGAAATCCGCGGCGGCGTAGTCGTCGCGGTATTTCATTGCCAGCGCCCAGAAGTGCGCGGGAGTCCACATGAAGATCACTGCGAATAACACCCACGCGGTGGCCGCGACGTGGTTTGTAACTGCGGCCCAACCAACCAAGACCGGAACTGCACCAGCCGCACCGCCGATAACAATGTTTTGTTGGGTGCGAGGCTTCAACCAGATGGTGTACACAAACACGTAAAACAGGGTTGCGGTCATGGTGAGCAGCGCGGCCAACAAGTTGGCAGCCGCGGTGATTGCGAAGAATGCGATGACGTTCAACCCAATGCCAAAGATCAGTGCATGCGTCGCGGGAATGAGCCCAGTTGGGATCGGGCGATCCGCGGTTCGTTTCATCAACTTGTCGCGGTCGCGTTCGATCCACGAGTTGATGGTGTTCGCTCCGCCCGCGGCGAGTGCGCCGCCGAACACGACCGCGATTACGAGCCAGGTGTTCGGCCAGCCTTGTTTTGCTAGCACCATCGAGGGAACGGTTGTGACTAACAAAAGCTCTACGACGCGAGGCTTGGTGAGCCTTATATACGCACGGATGGTCGCACCGACCGAATGAGGCCGCGCGAGGTCAACGCCGGCAGCGACCTGTGGAGTAGAGCTCACGAGACGGTGAGATCGCCCTTCATACCTTGGCTTTCGTGGCCCGAAACGCTACAGAAGTATTTGTAGGTTCCCTTGGCCAGAGTGAACGTTGCGCACGCGGTTTTGGAGTCCGCAGAGACGGTGACTTGACCATCGGCTCCGTGGATTTGAAACGTGTGATTCAACGAGCCAGCTTCGGTGAGACGAACCACAAATTTTCCTGCGGTCGCGGTGAGCTTCGGTGGGTCGAAGCGATAGCTGTCGAGCGCCTTGACATCGACGTTGACTGATGCTGGGCAGGGTTCCGCTTTGGGGGAACTGCTTGAGCAACTCGCGACGAGCGAGCCAAAGACGAGTGGCGCTAGCGCGAGGGCTGCGAGACCTTGGGTTCGGCCGATGTTGGGGCGGACGTTGAGTTGTCGCATAACCATCCTTCAATCGGGCATTTTTCCCGTCTCGGTACTGGTAGGTGGTCGTGAGGCTACCGACGAACTTGCGGGCGGGAGGCATCGGCGCGAACGCTCGCAGAGCCCGAGGCGCGTTCCGTCAGGAATGTGGCGCGCCGGTACGCTGCGCCCCGCATGACCGCCGACGATGATGTCAAACAGTCCATCCGCATGACCGCTGACCGCCTGCTGGTTCGGCCGTCCAAGGAATTGGGCGAACGGAAATCTCGTTCTGGAATTCTGATTCCCGCAACCGCTGAAGTGAACCGCCGCCTCGTCTGGGCCGAAGTTCTTGCTGCGGGCCCAACGGTGCGCAACATCGAATCCGGCGACAACGTGCTGTTTTCGCCCGACACTGGTTTCGAAGTAGAGATTCGCGCGGAGGAATATCTCATTTTGCGCGAACGCGATATTCACGCAGTCGCGAACGACAAAGCCGAAGGCGGCACCGGCCTCTACCTGTAGACGCGAGCTGGCACTATGGAACTGAGCCGATTGGCGAGCTGCGTAGTGCGATCAGCCGAAGTTGTGCGGGAGTTCGCGGGTCTTGCGTTTACCGATGCTGACGGGAACTTCAGCCGGGTGTGCGACTCGGGTTGATGCCGCGGCGACGCTGAGCCGAGCGTCGAGGTACTGGGCCATTTCGTTATATACCGTGTCGCCGATCATCAGACGAATCTCGGGCTCCATTGATTTGTATACGGGTTCGCCGCCAGTGAATGCCGCCGGATCCTCGGTGCACCACCATGCGAATTCTTCGCCGCCTTCGCCCCAACCATCGCGGCTGAACTCCGTGAGGACCCACGTGTCGGAGCCGTCGTCTTCTTCTTTCGGAATCGCGCGCAGCGGAACTTGCCAGCAAACAGTGGGCTTGGTTTGTGAGAAGTGCACGTCCTTACGGAGCGCGAGGAGATGTAGTGCGCAGCCAGGGCCCGCTTCGAAATCCGGACGGTTCAAAAAGATGCAGGCATCATCAACAAGGCGAGTCCGGAACGACTCTTTGCCGAGTTTGGCCCACACTCCTTTTTTGTCGCCGACGGCTTTGAACTGCCACTCTTCGGGCAACAATTTCTTGGCCATCTTCTCAACGTGGTTCTTGTCGTCGAGATCATCGGCGTGGGCGCCGTACGAACAACAGCCCTGCACCCAATCCGGTGTCGGTTCAGTGAGGATACCTTGGCAACCACAACCGTAGATGCACCGGTAGCTCGATGTCATGAACGTAACGTCGATTTGCCAACGTTTACGGTCTTTCCCGGGCACTGCGATGGTGACCCATTCGCGTACAAGTCCTGTCACAGTTCACAACCCATCGTGGAATGCTCATCGATGAGCACTGGAGAACAACGTTGCGCAAGTTAGTGGAGCGCACGCAATAGTGTGCGTTCATCGCAGTAATTACGAAACTTCTCGAAGACTTACGTCGCGAAATGGGCCAAGGGAGAGCGCGCAATGAGCCGCTCGAACTTGCGCTCTATTCGCGCGACGCTGGCGTGCAATCGGGCGCTGCCTCCGCTGTTTGTTTCCCGCGCAGTGCCGACGATGTCGCGAGTGCCGTGCGAGCAGCAACGCGCCACGGCATCCCGTACGTTGCTCGGGGCAGCGGCACTGGGCTCGCTGGTGGGGCGACGCCGCTCGACGATGCGTTAGTGATCGTGACCACGCAGATGAATCGCGTCATCGCAATCGATACTCACGACCAACTGGCGATGGTCGAGCCGGGGGTCTTGAATCTGGATCTCTCGCGCCACACCCGGCCCCTCGGGTTTCACTACGCGCCCGATCCGTCTTCGCAACAGGCCTGTACGATTGGTGGCAACGTCGGTACGAACGCGGGCGGACCGCACTGTTTGGCCTCGGGCGTGACCTCCGCGCACGTGCTTGAAATCGAAGTGGTACTGCCCACGGGAGAAATCGCACGCCTGGGAAGCCTCGCTCCTGATACTCCGGGTTACGACCTGCGGGGTGCGTTTGTGGGCAGTGAAGGCACGATGGGGATCTGCACCCAGGTCGCGGTTCGGTTGATGCCCAACCCTCCCGAAGTCCGAACGCTGCTCCTGGATTTCATGTCGGTGGAAGCAGCGGGGGCAACAGTGAGCGGTCTCATCGCCGCTGGGATTGTGCCCGCGGCCTTGGAGATGATGGATGCAGAAATCACGCGAGCAGTCGAGGACTTTGTCGGAGCCGGATATCCGAGGGACGCGGCTGCCGTCTTGCTCTGCGAAATCGACGGACTCGCTGGTGGTGTTGCCTATCAAGTCGACGCGGTGCGCCGTATTGGCTATGAGCATGGTGCTCGCAACGTGCGAGTCGCGGCCAACGAAGCAGAACGCCAATTGCTATGGAAAGGTCGTAAGTCCGCGTTCGGCGCTATCGCACGGATCGCTCCCGACTACTACCTCCACGATGCCGTCGTGCCGCGCACCAAACTGGTTGGCGTGTTGGAATCCATTTATGCGATCGCGCGCGAACAACAGCTCACGATGATGAACGTGTTTCACGCGGGTGATGGCAACCTGCATCCCCTCATCGTCTTTGATGGCCGCGAACCAGGCGTGTGGGATCGAGTCCATGCGGCCGGATCACAGATATTGCGTACGTGCATCGACGCAGGTGGAGTGTTGTCCGGTGAGCACGGTGTGGGAATGGAAAAACGAGATCTGATGCCGTTGCAGTTTTCGAACGACGATCTCGCGGCACAAGGACGTTTGATTGACGCCTTCGATCCTGATGGGCTCGCCAACCCGCGCAAGGTATTGCCGAGTGGCTGGCGTTGCGGCGAGTTGAATCAGCGGTCGGCACCAGTACCGGAGGGCACATGGATTTAACCTTCGAACGAATTGCTGTACCGATCATCGAGACGCTGCGCGGCGATGACGCTCGCGTGGTGGCGCATGGTTCAGGGACGCACGCTGCGACTGCGAATCCCGTCGAGTTCGGTTGCGAGGAAATCCGCGTACCGTCGGGCATTGTGCGCCACGATCCTGCAGACATGACGGTGACGGTGCTGGCGGGAACAACCTGTCGTGAACTCGCCGACGTGTTGGGTGAGCACGGCCAAGAAGTTCCGCTGGACCCCGCCGATGATCGCGCGACTATTGGTGGCGTGCTTGCGTGTGGCCTTTCGGGTACGCGCCGCTTGCGCCTCGGCCCCGTCCGTGATGCGGTGTTGGAGGTTCGGGTTGTCGACGGCAACGCTACGTTGATCAAAGGCGGTGGGCCGGTGGTAAAAAACGTGACCGGATACGACATCCCGAGGCTCATGGTGGGTTCGTTTGGCACCTTGGGCGTGATCGTGCAGGCAACCTTGCGGTGTCGTCCGAAAGCTCCGTCGCAACGTTGGTATCGCACCGAACGCGATCCGTTCGCGGTGCGCCAGGCGATGTTTAAGCCGACTTCCATTCTTTGGAACGGTCACGAAACTTCAGTATTAATAGAAGGTTTTGAACAAGACTGTGACGACGAAGCGGCACGGGGCAACCTCACGGAAGCTGCCGGGAATGGCTCGGCGTGGATTTTCGACGCCCGGTCTCGCTCGCATCGAGGGAGGATCTCGGTGCGGCCAACGGATGTTCGCGCCACGATGTCGCGGCTCGCGATGGACTCGAGTGTGCATTGCGTTGCCGAAGTTGGGGTCGGCACCATTCACGTTTCGAGCGATGATGTCGAGGCGCTGGTGCGGGCACGAGCTGCGGCTGTCGCGGAGTCCGGTTGGCTGCTACGCGAGTCCGGCGGGCCGCTTGGCTTCGATGGCTTTGGCGACGGGGTCGCCAACTCCGGCCTGGCGGGTCGCGTAAAATCTGCATTCGATCCTCATGGAAAATTGGCTCCCGGACGGATGCCATTGTGAATCCACCAAAGGTGCACGGAGCAACGGTGCCGACTGTGGAGCCTGCGAGGGGCCCGTTGCGGCTGAATCCTGAAGAATTGGTTACGTGTGTTGGCTGCGGACTGTGTTTGGCGCATTGCCCGACGTATCGAGTGACGGGCTTAGAAATCGCCTCCCCGCGCGGTCGCATCGCCGCGATGCGAGCGGTGGAGGAGAACGCCGCGCCAATCAGCGAAGCGTTCGTCGCTGCGATGGATGCGTGTGTGCAGTGTCGCGGTTGCGATGCAGCATGCCCGTCGGGAGTGACGTTCGGTCATCTGATGGAAGACACGCGTGCCGCGTTGGTGACAAGTTCGGCCCCTGCGGCCACGGCTCCGCGTTGGCTCCGGGCGTTCGATTGGTTCGGTTATCGAATTGTGCTCGGCCATCATCGGGTCCTGGTCGCGTTGTCATGGCTGTTGCTGATTGCGCAACGGTTGCGGTTCGTCCCGAAACGATTCGGGTTACCGACGTTGCAGGTATCGGCGTTGCGCAGCAAACTTGATGCCCCAGTTGGGATGCCAGTTGGGATGCCAGTTGGGGTGCCAGTTGGGATGCCAGGCGGGTCGACTGGGCATGTCGCCTGGTTCTTTACTGGCTGCGTGATGGATGCGTGGCAGCGCCCAACGCATGTAGCCGCGCTGAAAGTGCTCAAGGCTGCTGGCGTACACGTCGCGCTGCCGATGCGGGGCGCGGACTGCTGCGGGGCATTGCATACTCATGCGGGGCGTCGCGAGGAGGCGCGGCTGCTTGCTCATCGTGTGATTGCATCGATGCCAGGAGGTGCTGTAATCATTGTGGATTCCGCGGGTTGTGGTGCGGCCTTGAAGGAGTACGGCCGTTTGCTCGATACGGCTGAGGCTCGTGATTTCGCAGCGCGCGTTCGCGACTTTTCGGAGTACGTGGTGGAAATTGGCGTGCCTGCGGTGCGGGCCACGGGCCGGACGGTCGTCGTGCAGGACCCATGCCATCTTCGCCATGTGCAAAAGGCGCACCTACCCGTGCGGACGATGTTGCAGGGTGCGTACAGCTTGCTGGAACTCGACGACGACGGACTGTGTTGCGGAGCGGGTGGCGCGTACTCGATGTTGCAGCCGGCGTTGAGTGGTGAAATTCGTGAGAGGAAAGCCCAAGCGTTGCACGCCATCGGCGCCGCAAACGACGGCGTTGTTGTGTGTAGCGCGAATCCGGGCTGCGCAATTCAACTTGCGCAAGCGGGTTTCACGGTGTGTCATCCCGCAGAACTGTTGGCCGAAGCTTTGGAGGAATCGCCCAGATGAGTGGCCCCTACGACAACATTGCCGAAAAGCTGGAAGCCATTGAAGAAGACCTCAGCGATTTGGGTTTCGATCGGCTTCGGGCGTTGGCGAGAGATCCCGACGGCGACAACGCGGCGGCGCTGAAGGCTGAAGAAAAAGCGTTGGCTTCAGCGCGCCGATCCATCGCCAAGGCTCGTCAGACGTTGCTGGGCGTTCGCTCTACTGGCGATTGAGCGTGTCGATAAGTTGGCGCAGACGTGCTTGGCTGCGGCGATCGAACCGAAATTTGATCCGGGCGAGATCCACGGCGTCTTGCTCCGCGAGTTCGGCCTTCGATGGTGCTGCGCGTTCGATACTGCCCTTGGCGACGATGTCGGCGAATTCCGTGTTCAACGAATGAAGTGAATCCACCGAAGGCGCACGCTGAAGTCGCAGGACAAGATCGCCGTCCACGTAGCGTTGCGAGTGGAAGTTGGCGAAGAATCCACACACGGTGTTCACTGCAACATCGCAGTCGTCGGTGATGGTGACGAGGTCGAGATCGTGTCTGCCGATGTAGTTGCGGGTGCCGAGTTCGCGTTGTACAAAATCGAGCCAGGAAGTCCAGTAGGTACCGCCGGGCACGTCGAGTAAAACGATTGGCCCTGGTTGAGCCTTGCCGGTTTGGACCAGGGTCAAGAGCTCGAAGGCTTCATCGAGCGTCCCGAACCCGCCCGGCAAACATATGAATCCATCGGCCTCTTTGATAAACGTGACCTTACGGGTGAAAAAGTACCGAAACATAACGAGTTTTGGGTCGTCGGCTAGAAATTGGGTCGTCGCCGCTTCGAACGGAAGTTTGATGCCAGCACCGAAACTGTTGTCAGCGCCTGCGCCTCCGATACCCGCTTCCATGATCCCGGGCCCGGCTCCCGTGATGACCATCCACTCGCGGTCTGCAAGCTGGCGCGCCACCCGTTCCGTTTGGGCGTACAGCGGATCATCACGCTTGGTGCGAGCGGAACCGAAGATCGCGGCCTTGCGAGTTGAATAATACGGAGAGAAGACATCGAAGGCGTGTCGCATCTCTTTGAGTGCCGCGTTCGCGATTTTGAGATCGCCGCGGTTCGCGCTGTCGTGGGCGAGTCGGGCCGCGGAAACAATCATTTCGAAGATGAGATCGGCATCGGCGTGTTCGCCGAGCGAATCGACGAGTGCCTCGATGCGTTGGTCGAGCTGGGGATCGCCGGTTCGATAGCGGGGGAGTCGCTGCATTCGGACAATCTAGTGACATGTCACGAGTGCACTGAGCCGTTGATTTGGTTGAGGATCGTGAACACGTCGGCGAAGCGCGAGGCCTGGAACAAGCGATCGTGATCGGGAAGTTGGGCGCGCTCGAGCTCCCAGCCGTGTTCGTGAGGAACGAATATCGCGAGTGCGCCGAGCTCGAGGACCGGCAGGATGTCGGACTTCACCGAGTTGCCAATCATGACGACCCGATCGGCAGCAACGCCGTGGCGTCGAAAGAGTTGCGCGTACGTCGCGGTGTCTTTGTGGGCAACAATTTCCACTTCGCGAAAGTGATGCGCGATGCCCGAAGTTTGCACTTTGAGGTCTTGGTGGATCAGGTCGCCTTTGGTGATCAAGACCACGGGCCAAAAGGTACTGAGCTGAGCAATGCCATCGAGGACACCGTTGAGCAACTCAACTGGCTGATCCACGATGTTCTTGCCCAGGTGCAAGATTTCATCGACGGTCGCAACGGGGATCTGCTGCCGGCTCACTCGCAACGCGGTTTCCAGCAACGACAAAACGAATGCTTTCGCACCAAAGCCGTATCGAGGAATATTTGCACGTTCGGTATCGAGTAGCTCCGCCGCGAATTCGTCTGCTGGAATCCACTCGCTGAGGAGCGCCGCCACCCGTGCCTCAGCACTGCGAAAATAGATCTCGTTGCTCCACAGCGTGTCGTCGGCATCGAGGCAGACGAGATCGAACGCCGTCACGCGAGGATCGAGGCTGCCAACGTCGCGAGTGAAATTTGGGGACGGGCCCCGACGTGCGAAATCACTTCGCCCGCAGCGATGCCACCGAGAGTCGCGCACGTGGCGAGTGCGTGGCCGTGGGTGAAGCCAAACAAGAAGCCCGCGGCGTACAGATCGCCGGCGCCGGTGGTGTCGAGTACTTGGTGGACGGCTGCGGCAGCTACGCGCTGTACGCCATCCGCGGTCACGACGACTGAGCCGTCGGGCCCGCACGTAATTGCAGCAATTTCACAGTGACCGCGCACCGAATCGATGGCCGAATCGAAGTCGTCGGTTTCGTACAAGGACATGATTTCGGCGTCGTTGGCGAACAAAATGTCGACGTTACCGGCAATCAAATCAAGAAATGCTTCGCGATGGCGATCGACGCAAAACGAATCCGACAAGCTCAAGGCCACGCGGCGGCCGGCGCCGTGCGCCACTGAAGCTGCGAGCCGAAAGGCTTCCATGGCTGGAGGCTGATCCCAGAGGTAGCCCTCCAGGTAAAGGACTTGGCTGTCGGCGATGATTTCGGCATCAACGTAACTCGGATCCATGTCCGTTCCGGCGCCGAGGAACGTACTCATGGTGCGTTCAGCGTCCGGGGTGACAACCACGAGGCAACGACCAGTCGGTGTGGAGTCGGTCGACGGCGGCGAGTCGAAATACACGCCGATATTGCGCAGATCATGAGCGTAGATCTGGCCGAATTCATCGTCGGCCACCCGCCCGATAAACGCGGCTTTCCCGCCGAAACTCGCGACGCCGGCGATCGTGTTAGCCGCGGACCCACCCGAAGCCTCGGTCGCGGGCCCGAGCTTCGTGTAAAGCTCCGCGATCCGGTCAGCGTCGACCAAGCTCATCGAGCCGAGTTCCAAACCCAGCGACTCGACCGTTGCAAATGATTCATTGGAAATCACATCAACGAGCGCGTTGCCGATCGCAACTACATCAAAACGGGCGTTCATGATTCAAAGCTTTCGGTTGGAGGAACGATGAGTAACACGCGCTCGCGTGCCCTGCGAGCACGAGTTATACGGCGCGTCGTTTATACAGGCAGGGTCTGCGGTTTGCTGATCAACGAGATGGCGTGTGCTTGATCGCGTGCGATCAGGCCGTCGTCGTCGATGGGGCGCAGGCGCTTGCCGACGGTTTGGATGCGGCCGTACAAGGTATTGCGTTGCGCCAGTGTGCGGCCGATTGGCTCCACGATCGCCGCGAACTGTTCGTCGTCGAGTTCTTGGCCGTGATTTGCTCCCGCGGCGCGCGAAATGTTTTCGTCCATCAACGTGCCGCCGAGGTCATTGGCGCCGGCTTGCAAGATTTGTTGAGCACCGTGGATGCCGGCTTTCACCCAGGAAGCTTGCACGCTCGGAATCCACTCGCGGTACGCGATGCGCCCGACCGCGTGCATGAGCAGGACCTCGCGAAAGGTTGGCCCTGGGCGCGCTATGTGCTGAATAAAGATCGGCGTGGCCATGTGCACGAACGGCAATGGAACGAATTCGGTGAACCCGCCGGTCTCCTTTTGGAGCTCGCGCGTCCGCACCAGGTGATTCGCAACGTGTTCTGGCCGTTCGATCGAACCGAACATGATCGTGACGTTGCTTTTCAGCCCGACACTGTGTGCGGCTCGATGCGCATCGAGCCACTCCTGGGTGTTGATCTTGTCGGGGCACAACACCTTGCGGACATCATCATCGAGAATTTCGGCCGCGGTGCCCGGCAACGTCGCGAGGCCGGCAGCTTTGACCTTGCGGAGGTAATCGGTCAACGGCATGTTGAGCCGCTTCGCGCCTTCGGTGACTTCGAGCGCGGTGAAACCATGAATGTGAATTTGCGGCGCGACTTGTTTAATTGCCTCGGCGACGTGCACGTAGAAGTCGCCGTCGAAACTCGGATGGATACCGCCCTGCAAACACACTTCGGTAGCGCCACAATCAATTGCTTCGATGACTCGCCGTTGCACTTCTTCGAGCTCGAGGAGATACGGCTTGCCACGCAAGTTGAGAGAAAGTGGGCCCTTGCTGAACGCGCAGAACTTGCATTTGAACGTGCAAACGTTGGTGTAGTTGATGTTGCGGTTGCGAACGAATGTGACTTCATTGCCGATTATGTCCTTGCGGAGTTGATCGGCCACCGCGCACACCGCGGCTACTTCGGGCCCGCGCGCTCCCAGCAAGGTCACGATTTGTGCAGTGTCAACTTCTTCGCCGCGCTCGACCGCTTGCAACACGTCGGCCACCGGCCCGGTTACTCGCGCAACTCGGGCGAACGGCAAGATTGTGGGCGGTTCTTCTTCGCCGCCGGATGCCCAATGATCGTCTCGGGCCAGGCCCTCCATATCACTGCGTACCAGCACCGGGAACCGGAGTTCGGGGTCGATCCATTGCTGCGGATCGCGCACATACTCGGGGTAGATCGTGAGCCGCGGCGCCAGCACATGGCCACATGCCTCAGTTGCGTCGCGCAGCGCGTCGAGCGCGGGCCACGGGCGTTCCGGATTGACATGATCGATCGTTACCGGCGAGACCCCACCCCAATCGTCAATTCCCGCACCCAACAGGTCGGCGAGTTGCGAGGGGTCGCTGAGATTCGGTGGAGCCTGTACATGAATTGCTTCAGGCAGGATCACTCTTGCCGCGGCGATGGACCATAAGAATTCGTCGTGATCACACGGCTCGGCCTTGTGCATAGCGGTGCCGAGTTTGGGCAGAAAATTCTGGACGATGACTTCTTGGATGTGGCCGTGCGTGATGTGCGAGGTGGCGATTGCTACGAGGGCAACGATCCGTTCGGCGCGTGTTTCTCCGATGCCACACAAGATGCCAGTCGTGTAGGGCACCTTTGCGATCCCAGCAGCTTCGAGGGTCGCGAGGCGGCGAGCGGCCGTTTTATCGGGGGCGCCAAAGTGCGCGCCACCAGCTTCGTGGAGGCGGTCCGCGAGGGATTCGAGCATCATGCCTTGGCTCGGCGACCAACGGCGCAAGGCACGGAGTTCGGCTTCGCCCAGTGCGCCGGGATTGGCATGCGGCAACAGGCCGGTTTCTTCGACGACAAGTTTGGCCATCGCCACGAGATAATCAACCGTGCTGGCGTAGCCGTTAGACGTCAGCCATTCTTCTGCTTGCGGATATCGATCTTCGGGCGCCTCACCTAAGGTGAACAGCGCTTCGTGGCAACCCATCTCGGCACCTCGCCGCGCGATCGCGAGCACCTCCTGGGGGCTGAGAAACGGGGAGTCGAGTCGGGCGGGCGGCTTCGCGAATGTGCAGTAGCCGCAGCGATCGCGACACAGCATCGTGAGCGGGATAAATACCTTGGGGGAAAAGGTCACCCGTTTCCCATGGGCGCGATCGCGGATTGCCGCTGCGCGCGCCATCAATGTGGGAGTTGGGGTGTCGATCAGGTCCTGAAAGTCCGCTGCCTGGAGCACATCGCGCACGCTAGTCGCCGATGCTCTCGCGCTCGGCAGCGCATTGTTTGCGTGTGCGTGTGCGTGTACGTCGTGTAGCTGTAGGTCGTGTAGCGATGTCTGGGATTCCAGCGGTATGGGAGGGTCTTTCTCCTACCGGTCTTTTGGCCTACGCTCAGCAGGAATTCGCGAATAAAGACGTGGCGGGCGGTGATTGTGAAAAGACTTCTTAAACCGGCGGTGATCGCCGGAGCCTTGGCGCTTTCGGTGGCGGTCGCACAACCAGTTTCAGCCGTTCAAACGCCACGAAGCATGGCGTCGCCGAGCTGGGTTGTCCAACCCACTGCCAATCCGAGTGGCGCGAACCAAGTGTTCAACGACATCAGCTGCGTGACGAGTACGCAATGTGTCGCGGTCGGCTCGCAGCTCGCTGGCAGCCTGATTCTCATCGAACTCTGGAATGGCGTTGCGTGGACCGCTATGGCGACCTCGCTTCCGTCGCAGGCAACCGCGGCACAATTGCTGAGTGTCTCGTGTACGAGCAACACCTTGTGCCTCGCGGTCGGTAATGCAACTCGTTCGGGCTCCGGGCAATCTGCATTGATCGAAATTTGGGACGGCGCGTTGTGGTCCGAGCAATCGGGTGCAACGAGCGCTACGACGATCGCGACCCTCGATGGCATCTCGTGTATTGCGACATCGCAATGCGTCGCGGTTGGCCACTCTGTCGCTCCGACCATGCCGATCATCGAACGCTGGGATGGGTCCGCATGGTCGATTGAGCCGAGCCCAAGCTTGAGTCCGGCCGCCGCAGAACTGACCGACGTTTCGTGCGTCGCGACGAACTTCTGCATTGGAGTTGGCTTTGCGAATACCGCGGGCGTCCAGCGTTCGTTGGTCGAGCGTTGGAACGGCTCGGCATGGATTCTTGCGAACGTTCCGGCCGCACAAAACGTCGGAATGCGGACCGTTTCTTGTGTCACCCGATTGTTCTGCATCGCGATTGATGGTCTCAGTTCGGTGCGCTGGGACGGAACTGCATGGACATCGGTAACTGTCCCCGCGAACTTGGTCGGACTCCGCAGTATTTCGTGTATCGAAATCGATCGTTGTGCAGCCGCGGGAACGCTGAACTCGGGTGCGTTGCACACGTTGATCGCTAGCTATGCGGTGGGAGCATTCGTGCAGGTGGCCAGCCCGGATGGCGCCGCGGTCGATAATTCGTTGCAAAGCGTTGATTGTGCCCCGGACGGGACATGCGTGGCCGTCGGGACGATGACTCCGTTCGTCGGGCCGGTGGTTCCGCTCGCACTGCAAGGTTCGATCGGTGTTCCGCAACAGCGCATCGTTTCGGTTTCCTGGTCCGCTCCGCAAGACGCTCGCGTGCAACAAGTCGCCACGTATCTTGGTGTTACCCCGACGGCTCTGCACAAAGTCGCGGTGTACATGATGGCGTTTCTTATTGCGCTGATCCCGTCGGGCATGACTCCCGTCGGCGTCGACCAGACGGGCACGGCGACGACCTACGCCGTGACGTGGAGCGCGACGGAATTTGAAATTCTAGATGTCGTCAAGGCCAAGTTTTCGTTGAACGACGCGGACGCGACCCGATTAGCAGTGTATTTGCTGCATTTTCTCATCGGTCTCGCCGGCCACTAATTCCGTGTGCGCAACGATCGTTTTCGCTACGCTGGGGCCCATGGCAGGCTGATCACTCACCATCAACGAAACCGACGGCGGCCCGAACGGACCGTCGATTGATAGCGCATACCTCGCGATTTCGCGTGGCGTGCGGAGTGATCAGGTGGATTCATGACGAACAAACGGCCAAAAGTGGCAGCAGGCGGCGCAAAACTCATTGCCCGAAATATTGCTAAGAGCTTCGGGCCGCATCAGGTGTTGTGCGATGTGTCGCTGGCGTTGTCGGCTGGGCGAACTGTCGGTATCGTTGCTGCAAACGGCACGGGTAAAAGCACCTTGCTCAAATTATTGGCGGGTCTTGAGGAACCCGATGCCGGAGTGATTGAGCGCCAGCCCGACAACGCGCTCATCGGATATCTCCCGCAGGAGCCGGAACGGCGCGCGGACGAAACCGTTGTGGAGTTTCTGGCCCGTCGTACTGGCGTGGCTGGCGCGTTGCGTGAGTTTGAGGAGGCTGCGGTCGCGCTCGGGACTGGCGATGCGGGCGCCGACGATCGTTATGCGACTGCACTCGATCGATACCTCAGCCTCGGTGCTGCAGAATTCGACACGCGGGTCGCAGAGGTGTGTGCAGATGTCGGTTTGGCCCCCGCAATGCTTGGGCAATCGATGGCCTCATTGTCGGGAGGTCAAGCGGCACGGGCGTCGCTCGCAAGCGTGTTGCTCGCTCGATTCGACGTATTCCTGCTCGACGAGCCAACCAACGATCTCGACTTTGCGGGTCTGGCGATGCTCGAAAACTTCGTGTGCGATTTGCCGGTTGGTTGCGCGATCGTTTCGCATGACCGGGCCTTTCTGGAACGAACGATCAACACGGTATTGGAAATCGATGATCATGCTCATACCTCGACAGAGTTCGGCGGAGGTTGGTTGTCGTACCTCGAAGAACGAGCGACGGCGCGTCGCCATGCGCAAGAATCGTTCGCGACCTATAACGAACAACGCCAATCATTGCTCGGGCGCGCCCAACGCGAACGGCAGTGGGCGACCCAAGGCGTCAACAAGGTGAAAAAGAGTGGGGAAAGCGATAAGTACATTCGCCACTTCAATACCGCGTCGAGCGAACAACTCGCGGGCAAGGCGAAACGTACCGAACAAATGCTCGCGCGAATCGACGTGGTCGACAAACCTTGGGAAGGCTGGGAATTACAGTTCGAGATTCTCAGCGCGCCGCGCTCGGGCGCGGTGGCCGCGCGGCTTGACGATGCAGTCGTTCGTCGAGGCAGCTTCACGCTCGGGCCGATCACCCTCCAGATTGGCTCCGGCGAACGGGTTGCGATCGTCGGCGCGAACGGCAGCGGCAAATCGACGCTGCTGGCTGGGCTCCTCGGCGCGATCCCACTGGACGCCGGCGCTCGACACTTGGGTCCTGGCGTCGTGCTCGGTACGCTTGCGCAGGCTCGGAACCGCTTTGGGGAATCCACATTGCTCGATGGTTTCATCAATGAAACCGGGCTTGTTCTCAACGAGGCGCGGGCGCTCTTGGCAAAGTTTTCACTCACCACGGAACACGTGATGCGTTCGGCCGCGACATTGTCTCCGGGCGAACGTACCCGTGCGGAACTCGCGCTGCTGATGGCGCGTGGGGTGAACTGCATTGTTCTCGATGAGCCTACGAACCACCTCGATGTGACGGCCATTGAACAACTCGAATCCGCAATGGCATCGTTTACCGGAACCGTGATGGTGGTGAGTCATGATCGGCGGCTGTTGGAATCCCTCTCACTCACCCGCCAAATCGAACTTGCGGCGGGCGTTGTTGTCGCGGATGTAGCGTTGTGATGAGCTCCTGACTTGCGGCTGGCTCGGTGTTTCAGCCGACAAACAGGACCTCAGCGATGCGATCGAGATGCCAACTCGTTGTGCCGAATTGGGTGACGCCCATCGTTGCTCGCCGTAAATACATCTGGAGATCGTGTTCCCAGGTAAATCCGACTCCGCCATGAATTTGTATCGAGTCTTTGAGGATACGTTGTGCACATTCGTTCGCTGCCGATTTCGCGCTGTGGCACGCTCGGGAACGTTCCGGGTGTTGGGCATCGATTGTCATCGACGCGTACTGCACCGCCGCTACCGAACGTTCCGCGGCGAGTGCCATATCAGCGAGTTTGTGTTGAATGGCTTGGAACGCTCCAATCGGTTGGCCGAACTGTTCACGATCCTTGGCGTACTGCAACGACATGTCGAACATTCGGCGTGCCGTTCCCACTAGTTCCGCCGCGGCAATGGCGTACGAGCGGTCATGCCACGCCATCATCAAATTTTCGTCGACCCGATGGCTTGCGGCATTCGGTGGCGTCGCCAAACGAAACCATCGGCGCGTGTGGTCGACCGATCTCACTTCGACCAGCTCGGCATCGACCGCGCTGATGACCGTGGCCATGCCCTCGGAGACGATGACGATGTAGTTCGCAAGATCGGCGTCGGGGATGAGATGTGTCCCGATTGCCACGGAGGCGGTTTCAAATCCCGATCCAACCGCGTCCGCGCTGGGGTGGTTGAGCATTCGCAGCAAGGGAAGCGCGAGCATCGTGGCCGTGAATGGGCCGGGCGCGCTTGCGTAACCGATTTCATCGATGACGATGCAGACATCGGTGCAGTCGCCGTCGCCGACCGCAGCGAAATCGGACAGCCGTGACCAGACTTCGCTGGCTACCGTGCGGTTATCGATATGGGCGCGGACGATGGCGGGAGAGCAATGATCGTCGAGGATGCTTCGCACTGTGGCGCGTAACAGCAACTGATCTTCGGTGAACGAAAAGTCCATTACTTCCTCGGAAGTCCGAGCACTCGTTGGGCAATGATGTTGCGCTGAATTTCGCTGGTGCCTCCCGCGATGGTGTTCGCAAAGTTGATGTAGAAGCTGGTGACCCAACGGCCAGCCTCCGCGCCGATATCAGGATCGACGAGCGCCCCGTGGTCGCCGAGGATTTCCATGCCTAGTTCGAACGCGGCCTTGCCGGATTCGGCACTGGCGACTTTCATGAACGAGTGCTCGGGCGCACTCGAGCCCTGCGCGTACGAAGCGAAACCTTTGTAGCCCAGCGCGCGCAGGCTGGAAGCCATTTCCGCCATCGCTGCGATCTTACGGCGCACCCCGGTGTCTTCGGCCTTGCCGTAGACCCGCGCCAGCTCCACCAGGCTCTGCACCGTCTGTTCAAGTCGAGCAACGGACTCAACCCAGAGGCCAGCGCGTTCATGCGCGAGGGAGCCTTGCGTGATTGACCACCCCGCGTTGAGTTCCCCAACGAGGTTCGCGGCTGGCACCCGAACGTCGGTGAAAAAGACCTCGGCAAAATCGGCCTGACCAGTGATATGGCGTAACGGTCGGATCTCAATTCCGGGTGCGTCCATACTGATGATCAACACGCTGATGCCCTTGTGCTTCGCGGCATCCGGATCGGTGCGTACGTAGCAAAAGCACTTCGCGGCAACCATCGCGTAGCTGGTCCAGACCTTCTGGCCGTTCACAATGAATGCATCGCCATCACGAACCGCTCGCGTTTGGAGGCTTGCGAGATCGGAGCCTGCGTTCGGTTCGCTCATTCCGATACACCAAATGTCGTCGCCGCGGATCGCGGGGGCGACGAGCGCGCGTTGTTGCGCATTGCCGTACTCGAGCAGGCTTGGTGCCACGATGGCGTAGCCGGGAAAATGGGTGGCTCGCGGTACGCGCCGGGTCGCCAATTCTTCGAGGTAGATCATTGTCTGTGTGGGCGAAGCGTTGCGGCCACCGAATTCTGGAGGGTATCCAGGAATCATCCAACCGTTGTCGAAGAGGGTGGCTTGCCAAACACGCAACCAGCTTGGAATCAGTTCACCACTCGACGCTTGGCCTTGAAAATCGAACCCATTGCGGGTTTCCGCAGGAATGTTTTCGTCCAGGAACGCGCGAAGTTCTTCGCGAAATGCTTGGTCGGCGTCACTCCAAGTCAGTTGCACGGTGCCATCATGGCGCATATCGCTCGGTCGAGGAAAATCTCACGCTCATCGCTGGCGTTTTCGGCGTGCGAGTCACAGATTGACTGGAGTCCAGGATGCTTGCATCCGCTTAATGCCGTGGATGAAACCGCTTTGCAACATATCTGGCGCACTGCTGACGTGAATGTCCGGCAGGGTCGCGAAGAGTTCTCCGAACATCACACGAATTTCGCGTCGGGCCAAATTCGCACCGAGGCAGAAATGAGGGCCGCCGGCGCCGAAACCGCAATGTTCGTTGGGGCTTCGGCGCACATCGAACTGATACGGATCATCGAAGCGGCGTTCGTCGCGGTTCGCGGAATTGTAGAACATCACCACTTTGTCGCCGCTTTTGATGAGCTGGCCACCAATGACGACGTCCGCCACCGCTGTCCGCCGAAAATGAATGACCGGCGTGGCCCAGCGCACGATTTCTTCGACCGCGGTCGGTGCGATGCCATCCACGTCCGCGGCCCAAATCGCGCGCTGTTCGGGGTTCTCAGTGAGGGCGAGGAGGCCGTGGCTGATGGCGTTGCGTGTGGTTTCGTTTCCGGCCGCAACAAGCAGGAGAAAGAACGACCCGAGTTCGCTGGGAGTGAGGCTGTGCAGCACCCCATCGTCGTCGGCGATCTCGGCGTTCACAAGCGCGGAAGCGATGTCGTCAGTCGGAAATTTGAGACGGGATTCAGCGAGTGCGAGACCGTATTGAAACAGTTCCATCCCTGCGGCCATGAGATCATTCATCGTGGAGGTGTACTCCGGGTCACCTACGCCAAGAATCACATTGGTGAGTTCGTAAATACGGTGATGATCCTCGCGGGGAATGCCCATCATGTCGCAGATGATGGTCAGCGGAAGCTTCGCCGCGATCTCGCTCACGAAATCGCACTGTCCGAGTGGCGCAACCGCGGCGACAATTTCTTGTGCAACCGCACGCACATTGTCTTCAATAAGCGCAACGCGCCGAGGCGTAAACGCGCGGTTGACGATCAGTCGCATGCGCGTGTGTTTCGGCGAATCCATGTTGATCATCGATCCGAGCCACTCCGCGATTTCAACGGGGATGTCGGTGATATTCGTACTCGGTGCCGAATGAAAATTGTCGGCGTCGCGCGAGACTGCCATTACGTCGTCGTAACGGGTCAGCGCCCAAAAGCCTGGTCCCAACGGAATGACCGCGTTGGTGTCATCGATACCGGTGGGATACACCTCTTTGAAAAACGCGAGTGGCCGCTCGGCGCGCAGCTTCGCAAAGATTCCTTCACGGTCTGGTCGCAACCACGTCTCGGTTTCGCCGATCGCAATATCTTCGGCTGCGAGATCGGTCGTAGGGGTGGGGATTGTCATCAAAGCTCCAAAAGAAATGTGCGGTTACGCCGACTCTAAGCCCGTTAGTCTGGCAATTTCAGCATCAATTGAGGCGTGATCATGGCAACGACAATTGAAAGCGCGGCGGGTGGCGAAGGCCAGTTGGACGCTTCCGTGTCGCGTGGCGCACGCCCAGTTTTGCCAACCTCTTTGCTGCTCGCGTCAGCCGCAGTTTCCATCAGTTTCGGTGCAATGTTTGGATTGCTTGCGGATTTACAAAGATCTCTCAAATTCTCCAGTTTGTGGCTTGGCGTAATCACCTCGTGTGCGTTCGCCGCGGGGTTTGTGGTGCAGATGGGTTTGGCCCGTTTCGCTGATCGTGGCTATGGGCGCGTGATGCTGCGTGCCGGCATTGGTCTCTGCATCGGAAGCTGTGTTCTGATTGCCGCCGCGCATTCGCTGTTGCCGTTGCTGCTTGGTCGCATTGCGCTCGGTATCGGCGAAGGCCTTTTTTTGCCCGCGGCTCGGCGGGTGGTGATTGTTCGAAACCCCGATGCGGTTGGTGCTGCGTTAGGGCGGCTCGGCGCCGCGCAGACCGCGGGCTTCCTGCTCGGCCCGCCGTTCGCCGCGTATGTCGCGGCATCGACGGCGTTGTGGGTGCCGTTTGCCGTCATTGCCGTCGCGCTGGCGTTGGTGACGCCATTCGTGTTTCGTTTCGATGTGCCTGCCGCGGCGAACCTTCAACGCTCGCCAGTATTGCGGCGTCTTATCGCGATTCCTGGAGTACGCATCGGAATCTGGATTGGAGTCGGGCTTACCGTTTCGATCGGTGTGTACGATTCGTTGTGGGCCAAATTCCTCAAAGATCTAGGCGCAAGTACAAAATTTGTGGGGGTGAGCCTCACGTTGTTTGGTCTACCGATTGTGTTGTTTTCGGGCTTCGCTGGTCGGCTCGCCGATCGCATTGGACCTGCGCGCATTGGTGCCGTAGCGCTCGGCGCGAGCATGCCGTTCATCTTTGGGTATGGAGTCTTGAAGAGCTACGTGCTCATCGCAGTTTTTGCGTTCGGGCACTCGAGCTTTGATGCCGTCGTGGTTCCCGCGAGCCAAAGCCAAGTTGCCCGTTCCGTCGACGACGATTTGGTCGCGGCGGGGCAAGGGTTGTTGGAAGGGATCGGTCTGTTGGCCGCCGCAATTTCTGCGCTGATCGCGGCGCCGATCTACGACCATTTTGGTGCGCGCGTGTTGTGGTCCGCTTTAAGCGTGGCGGTGGGGATATGCGGCTTGGGTGCCTATCGAGCACACCGCCGGCTTACAAAACCGGAAACACGGTCGAGGTTGTCCGTTCCGCTCGACATCGCGGCTGGCGATCAAGCTGCGGGCTTCGTTGGCCGTTTCGAGAAACGCATCGCGGATCATGACGCGACGATAGCGTCAGACCATGGCAATGAAACCTGGCGATAATGCATTCACCGGCCAGCTCACGGGCACCGCATCCGAATTGGTGTTCGCAGGGGCCACTAGCTTCGCCCGCAGGCGCTATTCGCGCGATATCGCGAGTGCGGATGTCGTTGTGAGTGGAATTCCATGGGACGGCGCAACCACGTATCGTCCGGGTGCGCGGCTGGGTCCGCGTGCGATCCGGCAAGCGTCGGCGAATTTGTGTTTCGGTCGGGTCTGGCCGTGGGGGATCGATCCATTCGAAACGCTGCGGGTCATCGATTGGGGCGATGTCCAATTCGCTGAGGGTAATTGGCCCGAGATGTGCGAATTACTCGAAGCGCATGCCGCGACGATTGTCGGCGCGGGCAAAAAGATGTTGACGATGGGCGGCGATCATTACGTGACCCTGCCGATCTTGCGCGCCTATGCGGCCGTGCACGGCCCGATCGTGCTGGTGCACTTCGACGCGCACTCCGATACCTGGGATGACGATCACGAACATCACGGCACCATGTTTCTCACCGCGATTCGCGAAGGGCTGATCGACGTCGAGCATTCGGTACACATCGGGATCCGTACCTTCAACGCGGATGATTGGGGCATGGCGATTTTGACCGCGCCCTGGGTGCATGAACACGGTGCTGGCGCCGTCGCGGAGTTTGTGCGGTCGCGAGTCGGGGAGCGCCCGGCGTACTTGACGTTCGATATTGATTGCCTCGATCCGGCTTACGCTCCTGGTACCGGCACGCCGGTCGTCGGCGGGCTCACGACCGCACAAGCGCAAGCAATTTTCTACGGACTCGCTGGGATCAACTTTGTCGGCATGGACATCGTTGAGGTATCGCCACCGTATGACCACGCCGAAATCACCGCGCTGGCCGGTGCGACGCTCGCCCTCGATTGGCTCTGTCTCCTTGCGTCGCCAGACCCCTCAAAGCTTGCGCCATAGCATTCTGTAGGGCGCGCAGTTGCGGTTTCCGCACGAAAAGCTCCGGGAAAGGCTGGATTGGGCAATGGGGAGACGGTTGTGGTTAGGCGTCGCCGAGGTTGGGTAGGAAAGGGGGGACGGTTTTGGGCTGGTCGGCGAAGAGCGATTTGGCGACTCGGTCGATCGAGTCGATGGTCCATTCCGCCGCTTCGGTGGATTGAGATGCGGGCCGCCACCCTCGCAGTACCTGCACCAGACCTCCCTGGATCTTCATCACTTGGCCGCTGACTCCGGCCGAGAGATCCGATGCCAACCAGCCGACGACGGCGGAAACATTTTCGGGAGCGAAGGTGTCGGGTTGGCCAGCTTTTTTCGACATGAAATCGGCGGCGCCCGGAGTTGCTTCGGTGAGTCGAGTGCGAGCGACCGGCGCGATCGCGTTCACGCGCACTCCGAGCCGTTCGAGTTCTCGCGCCATGACGATGGTCATCGAGGCAATGCCGGCCTTGGCCGCGGCATAGTTCGCTTGGCCCGCGTTGCCGTAGAGGCCTGATTCTGATGCCGTATTGACGATTTTTGCGTTCACCGGTGCACTCGTGGATTTGAACTGATTGCGCCAATACGCGGCTGCGAATTTGGACGGTGCGAAGTGGCCTTTGAGATGTACATCGATGACAGAATCCCATTCGGCTTCGTCCATCGAGAAGCTCATACGGTCGCGCAAGATTCCGGCGTTATTGATCAAAATATCGAGGCCGCCGAAGGTCTCGACGGCTTGGGTGATCATGGCTTCGGCTTCGGCCCAGTTTGATACTGATGCATGATTCGCCGCGCCTTTGCCGCCTGCGGCCACGATCTCATCCACGACGGATTGTGCGGGCGTGGTGTCGTTGCCTTCGCCGGCCATGCCTCCGCCAAAATCATTCACGACGACGGCTGCACCCTGAGACGCAAGCAAGAGTGCGTGTGCCCGCCCGATCCCGCGTCCCGCGCCGGTGACGATCGCTACTTTCCCATCAAACAGACCCATGGTTGCTCCTCAATGCAGTTTCGAAAACGGCGTGGTGATCAGAGCAGACGAGGCCCGACGCGAGCAATTCGCGTCGGGCCTCGCTGATTCTGCAGCTATTCGCACCGCCGCGGTTGTCGCACCTGACCTGGGGCATTTGGTCATGGTCCGCTGCGGTCCACCCGCTGCAAAGATTCCTGCGTGTCGCAGGCAGCCGGCCCCTTGTCAGGTCCCGACTCGCTGGTTACCTGCTGCACTCTTGCTATAAGGAGGTGTTGAGCAACACCGTGTTTGGGTTCGTTGGATCAAGCTCGATGGTGACCTGCGTTCCCGGCGTGATGCGGTGCATTGCAGTCATCGCGACGGTCTGTTGAATCGTCACCGGATACGGAGGGAGGCCTTCGCGAAATACCATGAGATTGATTTCAATCACGGGTTGCAAATTGATCATCGAACCAGTGTCGCGGGTCGCGGTGATTTGTGCTTCGGCACGCTCAGCCGTTCCCGATGTCGCGAGGTTCAACGCGGTGGTTTGTTGCGCAAGGAACGCGTTGGCGTTACGCATCTTGGCGAGACCGTCGTCGAGTTGGGCCTTGGAATCCCAGTTCTTGCCGATCTCTTTGGCTTGCTTATTGATCTTGTGTAGGTCTTTGAAAATTCCCATCGCTATCAACTTGCGCTTACAGCGCTGCGGACTGTTGGTATAGCAACCCGAAGTGCGTTGACAATGCCATGTCATTTTTGAACCGAGCGTTCCAGCCTTCGTACGCTTCATCCCACTGCACACTGGTGAGGCCTTGTGTGCCGACGAGGCGGGTCGTGCCATCGGTATCCAGCTTTTGTTCGCCGATGGTTTTGGCCAACTGGGCGTAGAGCTCGATGCTCACTCCGCTAATCGGCGCAAGCTTCGCCGAATCCACCGGCCCGCCGCTCATGGCCGGCATCCCCGGGATCGTGCCCGCTTGCATAGCGCCCATCTGGGCATTTTGAAATTGCTTTGCTTGTGCGCTCATTGTCTGGGCGCTTTCGATCATTTCGGGCGCCGCGGCGACCATGTTCTTCATGTCTTTCATCTGTTTGAACAGACCCATTGAGTGCTCCTGGCGTGATGGTGGACGGTGACTTACGGTGATCGGAGAAGCCCAGGAGCGAGGGACGAGCAAAATAGGTTCGCAGGTCACTCGCCGCCGGAGCGCAGCGCAGGCAATTACCCGCGTTGATGAACCCATCATCGGAGATTCGCGGCTGGGCGTCATGAGCATCGGTTACTCATCTTGGAGCGATGCGTTACTCATACGCCGGTCGGCGTTGCCTACAAGTCCGCGGGGTTGGGGAGCGCAGAGAAGGAACGGCCGAGCTTCGCGACCTCGGTGCAGTGAATCGTGTCCATCATTTCGTGGTTGAGCCATGCAGCTCGGTCGGTCGAGTTGCCGATTTCGTCGCGAAGGGTGCCGCCAACCACGGCAACCCGATACAAGATGCGTACTGCGTGATACTCAATTAACGCGGTATCGGGGAGGCGGCGAATATGACGTTGCATCGAATCGACGGTCAACAGCTCTCGCACAACGACGTGCAGGCCGGTCTCTTCTTCGCACTCGCGCACGACTGCATCGATGGGCGCTTCACCGAAATCGATTCCGCCACCCGGAAGCGTCCAAACACCAGGAGTGGTGGTCTGATCGTTCAGCCGTACGAGCAACATTTCGTCGCTCATGTTTGTGCATACGCCGTAGGCCGCGATCCGTTGCGCCTGACCGTGTTCATTACGAAACATCAGTACCGGTCTCGATCAGTCGCCGTTAAAAGTGGCGTCGCGTTTGTCTCGGAACGCGGCCATACCTTCGGCGAGATCCGGGCTGGTGGTCGCGAGTGCCTGGAAGTGCCCTTCCAGTTCGAGAGATGTGTGGAGGTCTGATTCAAACGTTGCGTTGAGGAGCCGTTTGGATAATCCCAATGAGCGGGTCGGGCCGCTTGCAAGTTTGCGGGCGAGGGCATCGGCGTGATCGGCGAGGTCGCTGGGTTCAACGCACGAATACGCCAGCCCTAAGCCGACTGCTTCGGCGCCAACGATAGATTCGCCAAGTAAAACCAAGGCTTTTGCCTTTGCGAGCCCAACAAGTCGCGGCAGTAAATATGCCCCGCCTGCATCGACGACGAGCCCCCATTTCGGAAACGTCCAGACAAATTTCGTGCGTGGTTGCACGACAACAAAATCACAGGCGAGCGCCAAATGGGCGCCCGGGCCTACGGCGGCACCGTGCACGGCCGCGACCGTAGGTTTATCGAGTTCCCACAAGGCCTTGATGAACGCCTGTACTCCAATGCGCAGTGCCTCGCTGGTCATCCGCGTCCGGAAATCATCGTTGCCAGCTTGCATAACGGTCGATGCTGAGAGATCCATACCGGAACAGAATGCATCGCCAGCCCCCGAGATCAGCACCGATCGTACGGTGGCGTCGGCACGCGCGACCGCGAGTGCCTCAACGATGCCGTCGCGCATGGCAATCGTCAGTGCGTTGCGCGCCTCGGGCCGATTCAACGTGATGTGCATAACGCCGTCTTCGCGGATCGCTACGCTCAAGTGTTCTGAAGCTCCGTACATTGGGTGATGCTAACGGTTGGTGATTCGCCGGGGCGCGTCCGGTAGTGTCTCGGGCTCTGGCGGCGTAGCCGAGTGGTTCAGGCAAGGGCCTGCAAAGCCCCGTACATGGGTTCGAATCCCATCGCCGCCTCCAAATCTTTGTCCGTCCGTTGTACGGATTTACACGTTGACCGTGCTTATCCGTACAACGGTCGGCATTTGGCCAAATCTTCGCTAACAGACCGTTGAGACTGGCCCAAAGGGGCTGATCGGTCCAGCGCCTCCCGGATGGATTTCGAAGTGGAGGTGATTCGCGAGCGTTGCGCCAGTGTGGCCGACATAGCCAATGACTTCTCCGGCCTTGGCGTGCCGCGGTGCCCCTGCGTAACGGCTGAGATGGAAATACCAAAATGAATTGCCGTTATCGGCGGAAAAAAAGATTCCGTTGCCTTGGTTCGATCCGTAACGTTGGCTAATGGTCCCGCTGGCGACCGCTACGACTGGCGTGCCTTCGGGCGACATCATGTCCACGCCTTCATGGTTGCGGCCGCCCGGCCGTGGTGCTCCCCATGAATCGATGAACGACACTGGTCCCTGTACCGGACACGTGGTCATTCCGTACGCTCCGCTTCCGGTACTGGGGCTTCCGGTACTGGTGTCTCCGGAACTGGGGTTTCCGCCTCCGTTGGGTCGCGGTTGCGTGGTCGGTGTCGGTGCCGGCCGAGTCGGGCTCGGAGCTGTGGGCGCGGGGTTTGTGCCTGGCTGTGGGCGGCTACTTGCGGAGGTGGTAATTGAACTTGTCGCGTCGCGTCGGGCGATCGCGGCCCGTCGAGCGGCGGCGACTTCTTCGGAGAGCTGACGTCCGAATCGACGCTCGATTCTGTTGGCTTCAATGAGCTTTGCGTCGAGCTGCTTGAGCTGGCTGCGAAGATCCGCCAACACTTGGGTTTGTTCCCTGCGCTGGGTTTCGAAACGGTGCCGCGCAGTGTCCAACGTTGCGCTGATCCGGGTGAACTTCTCGATGATGCTGCGGTCGTTTGATGCCAACGTGTTGGCGTACTGATCCGCGCGCGCATTCTCGAGAACGTTGGCACCGTGATCGTATTCGCCAGTCGCACCGGAGCTTCGGGAACCGGTCATGTAGAGCCGGCCGACGACGGTGTTGAAAGCACCGTGCGCAGCTTTTTTCGACACCTCCGCGCGGTTAATTCCCAGTTGCGTTGCCACAATCGCGTCTTCAATTTCCGCTTGTCGTTGCAGCGCTCGCTCGAAGCGCAGCGCGATTGTGTCGGATTCCGAACGAAGTGCTTGGAGTCGACTTCGCGCATTGGCCAGCGCCACGGCCGTGGATTCTCCCGATGCGGGAACCAGCGCGCCGAACGCGAATCCGATGGTTGCCACGGCCGCGAGCGCCAAGCCTGCGACCCAACGAGCGCGGCACTGTGGGGATGCGTCCGAATCGGTCAGTATCGCCCGAAAGCCACGATATGGCGCGTTGCCTGCCCGTTCCATGCAGCCTTCATACTACCCGACCAGCAACCGATGAGATCTCGGGCCTCGAGCTCCGATCCGGCAAAGGTGCGGATCGCTGCAGTGCGCCCAGAGTTCTGTAGCCTCACCCCTAGATACACGCTGGGTTGTGCGTTATCTAGGACTGTGGTTTCAGTCTCTGTATTTATTGTCGACTGCTGGAGTTGCTTGTGACGTTTCGTCGAGTGCGTTTTGTTGCTGTGGGGCTTGCCGTCGCTTCGCTCAGCAGTCTGACCGCGTACGCCGCGGGCGCGACTCGGGCCGAAGATCTTCGGTCCCAAGCAAAACGGATTGCTGCACAGATCAGCGCCAATGGCGACAAGATCGCAGCATTGGGAGAGCGCTACAACGGAACGTTGCTGAAGCTCGATCAGATTCACGCGCAGCAGGTCCAATCGGTTCGAGATGTCGAGCGGGCAACCCGGCTTTCGACCGAGCTCCACCAACACATCGTCGTGATCGCGTCGCGGATGTACATGCAAGGAAATGTGCAGCAAAGCCCGCAACAATCTGGTGGTTCATATCTCGAGAGCGGATCGCAATCCGTGTACGCCGAATCGCTCGTATCAAAAGATCGTGCTGAACTGGAATCCTTCGGACGATCGCTGCGCGATCTCCGCGAGCAGCAGCAGCGTCTGCGTGCGATCGAATTGTCCGCTCGGCGCGAACGAGACGCGCTGAACGCGAGTCGGCGCGAACTCGATTCGGCGAACCGTCAAGAGCAACAATTGCTCGCTCGTGTGCAAGGTGAACTCGGCGACTTGATTCTGCAAGAACAAGCCGTTCGGTTGAAGGCCGCGAACGCTGCGGCTGCTGCCCGTGCGGCTCGCGATGAAGCCGCGGCGCGTGCTGCGAAAGATGCGGCAACCAAGCCGACCACGCCGGTTACCGGATCGATTCCACCATCGAGCGGGGTTGGCATTCCTGCGCCCGTTGCCGATCCGAGCCCGCGCACGCCCGCGTCGAATTCAGGCGTGGCTGCGGTGATCGCCTACGCGCGTCAGCAGCTCGGAAAGCCGTACGTTTTCAATACCGCGGGTCCGAATACCTTTGATTGCTCAGGTCTCACGATGATGGCGTGGGCGCAAGCCGGGGTTGCGATGCCGCACTATTCTGGTTCGCAATTTTCCATCTTCCCGCACGTTGCGCTGAGCCAACTCCAACCGGGAGACCTTGTCTTTCACGGACGCGGGGGCGCGGATCACGTCGCGTTGTATGTAGGGGGCGGAATGCAGATCGCCGCAACGCATACGGGCAGTTTCGTGAAGTTGCAACCAGTCCCGTACGGTTCGTTGAGTGGAGCAGTGCGACCTAACTAACGGCGTCGGTTCGCCGCCGAACTGTTGGTTGGCGGATCGCGGAAGTGAATGCCATCAGTAGCGTTACCAAGATGAGGTTGCGGGCCAAGAGCTCGAGTTCGACCCAACCCTGCTGATGTTGGCGCAGCGCGGCCCAGTTCCACAAGATCGGCGTGGTGAGCCAAGCCGCTGATGTGTAGAGCCAACCGATCATCCGGTGCCCTTGCGCCCACAACACCACGACTGCGGGCGCGCACCACAATAAGTATTGCGGGGACAAGATCCGAGACATCAACATTGAGCCCAACACCAACGCTCCGCTGAGCGCGATCGAATTTGTTTCGGCGCTCCATGCCCGAGCGACGCAGAAGGCGACGAAACCCAACAGCATGACGGTCAGGATGCTGGACCAAGTTTGAAAGTGATGTTTGCCAATGACCCACGCTCCCGACGTCGCCTCAATCGTGTAGTGCTTGAACGGCAAGAGCAACGACGCGGGCACACTTTCAATTTCGAGACCGGTTGCTTGGCGATAGCGAAAGAACGTTCGAAAGCCGCCGGGTGACCATGCAAACCACGCGGCAGTCACAATGGCGGCGCTTCCCGCGGCGCGCCAAAAATCTTTCCAACGGCGTTGAACTGCGAGTACGGCGAGCGAAACGATTGGCCAGAGTTTCGTGGCGTAGCCCAACACGATTGGTGTGGTTGCGGTGCGCCCGCGTTCGATGGCGATGAGGGCCCACGCCGCGAACATGACGACGATGAAGTCGTTGCGGAACCATCCGAACAGCGCGAGTGCCGGAACCGATGCCGTCCAGCATCTTCCAATGCGCTTGGCCAGATTGGGAAACGCGCGCTGGAGGGTCAAGCACGTCGAGTACTCGACGATCGCCATCGCGGCACCGTGCAGAATCGTGAACGCAGTTTGGGAGCCGAACGAACACGGACCGATCAGCAATGTCAGCAAAGTGATCGGCGGGAATTCCCACACGACGTCGCGATACGGAAGGTGATGCCAGTCAATCGCCCGCGCGATCTCCCGGAAATGCAAGGTGTCGCCGTAAAATACTACGGGCGCATAACGTTGAATCAGTACGATCAGTGCGAGCCGGATGCCCAGCTGAACTGCCAGCTGAACTGCGAGCTGGGCTCCGAGTTGGGCTCCGTTCTGAGTGTGCTTCACAACGGCTCCATCAGTGCCGAAAACCTAACACGAACCTGCGTCAATGTTGTTTCCTGGCGCAACCCGAGTCCTGCCAGTTTGGCGAACGACAGACGGTGCGAGCGGGACTTACGAGGCGATGACGAGCGACGGTATGGAGCGCGTCGAGCCGGCCGCGGTGATTCCTGTTGCCGCCGACGAGATAGGCGCCGCAGTGGGTAGCTGATCGACGATGGGTATCTGGACGCGTTGCGCTTCACCGCCAACGTTGATCAGCGCGCGCCCTGGCCCACCACCAAGCTGCGAACGATCGATGCGCGCTCCGATCAGATCACCGTCGAGTGGGCTTTGCGGGCATAACAAGATTCCGACGTGGTTGCTGCGTGCCAACGCGACGATGCCCCGCGTCTCGTTGCGCAACTCGTCGCTGGAACCCGCGACGACTAGCCCGGCAACTACTTCTGGGTTGTCTCGCACCAACGTTGTGAGTCCTTCGTCGAGCGGACTGCGCGCTATCGCGCCAGCGTCGTCGAGGAGCACCAAGTATCGGCGGGTGCGGAGCTGCTCCAAAATGGATTCGGCATCCTCGCGTGCCGCGAACTCGACGCAGGTCACTCCATCGGGCGCGAAGCGATGAATGGGTCGTGCTCCCGCGGAGATCCATAGGACGCGCGTGCCTTGGAGGATTGCTCCTGTTGCCAAGGTGATCAGGGTGTTCGTTCTCCCGCTACGGCGTGGTCCGGCGACGAGCAACATCGGATCGCTCGTAAAGTCGTGGTGGATGCACTGCAGGCGATCATCCCCAACTGCCAGCGGAACGGCGAACGGTATGGTCAGCGGATTCTTGGTCGTTGTGTGCGCCCACGCGGTCGAGGCGATAGACGTAGAAACGCTCACGGTGTTGCGCTCGCCGAGCGCGATCGCTGACGAGTACGCGATCGATTGCGGCAATGCATCGACCCGAATCGGCCCGACCTGATTTGGCCCGAGGTGATTTGGCCCGACCTGATTTGGCCCGAGGTCAGCCGTCCAAGAATCACGTGTGGCCGCGATCGTGAAGATCGCGCGTTGTTGCGCTGCGTTGGATGGATCGGCATCAAGGAGCGCGAATTGAATCTCGCGGTCGGAGCCAGCTTCGAGTGCTCGGCCGGGCCCCATCACTTCGGGTACTGACTTCGGATTGATATCGGCCATGCGGTAGTCGTTGGGGTCGTTGAGCCGCAATACCCATTTGTGATCCATGTAGGCAGCAATCCGATCGCTGAGTAACGAACGATCACCGGTGATTACCAAACTGAAGCCCGCGGTAGCTCCATCGCGGGCGAGGCGTTGCAGTCGTGGGACCACATCGCTACCTGCGTGGGCAGGAAAAGCGCCAGCCAGTGCATCCCAACGGTCAATGAGCACCAGGATGTATGGCAGTCGGGTTTCGGATGGGTTGGCGAGTCGTTGTTCAGCAATGTCGCTCAAACCGTGCGCGGCGAGGATCCCTAGACGCCGGGTGAGCTCATCGTCGAGCCGCGTGACGAGCCGGTCGACGCGCTCGGGTTCGTCGCGGGTACCGTCGACGATTGCGCCGCAGTGAGCGAACGAACTCAGGGCTTTCAGCGCTCCGTTGCCGAAATCAAATCCGTAGAGGTGACAATCGTTCGCGTCGTGGCACTGAGCCACGGTCGCGGCGATAGTTCGCAATGCGCTCGAGCGTCCGGTGCGCGATGCCCCTGCGATCATCCAGTGTTCGCAATGCTCTGCATGAAACTGCACTGAACGTTGCACCTGTTCGCTCGCATGATCGATGATGCCGATGCTCGGTGCCTTTGGGTCCGAGACGATGAAGGTGGCCAGAGGCTCGAGCCAGGGTCGATGCCGCGGCTGGCAATCGATGTGTTGCGCAGCTTGGCGCATCGTCGCGACGAGCAATTCGAGATCGGTTCGGACGGCCAGCGACGCGATTGGGTCAGTGGCCGGACCAAATGGAGTGGCTCCCGAAGCGCCGGATGCCAACGGATTGCCCTCGTGGTCCACGGTATGCACCAACACCGGTACCCGGTCTGGCTCTGCGCCGCACGCCGTGTTCGCGACTCGCCCGGTCTGAAATTCGAGCGTCTGGCCGCTGCTCGCCAGACGTGCGATCGCGCGGCCTGGGGTTGTGCGGCGAATCGCCGCGGCGTTCGCGTTGTCGATGACTTCGATTGAATCCTGGGGATCTTCGACTCGCAGGGCAATACGCAATGCGGTGTTCGCGCGCATCTCTGGAGTAACAACTCCCGATGGGCGTTGCGTGGCCAATACCAAATGGACTCCGAGGGAACGACCGACGCGCGCGATGCGAATCAGCCCAGAAACAAAGTCGGGGAGTTCATGAACCAGCTCCGCGAACTCGTCGATCACAATGATCAGGCGGGCCAGCCCTGACTGCGCCGCGACCTCGGGGCTACGCGCCCACGCCGCGTCGATATCGGCGGCACCGAGTTGCGCGAGCACTTGTTCTCTGCGCTGTAGTTCTGCATTGAGGCTGACGAGGGCGCGCTCGGTGAGTTGCTGATTGAGGTTCGTTACCATCCCCACTGTGTGGGGAAGCCGTGCGCAATGTGCGAACGCGGATGCCCCTTTGAAATCGATGAGCACAAAGTTCATCGCATCGGGACGGTTCGCAAGCGCAAGGCTGGTGACAAACGTCTGCAGAAATTCACTCTTGCCGGAACCGGTCGTGCCAGCAACGAGGGCGTGGGGCCCATCGGTTTTGATGTCGAGGGAGACGGATCCATTCGCGTCGATGCCAACAACTGCTCGGGTATCTGGCCGTGCGATGGCCCAACGGCGCGCCAGGGCCAACGCATTAGCATGATCAGCGGGCAACAACTCGACTAGCCGGCAGGCCTGCGGAATCGAAGCTTCGTCGTTATCATGACCGTGGCGAACCGGCGCCAACGCGCGTGCGAATTCTTCGGCCCACCGAGTCGACACAAGGTCGCACAGCAGTGATGCTTCCGGTGCGGTTTCTTCAATGGTTACGGCGGCGATCGCTGATTCGGGCTGGAGCTCAATGATGGCGGTGGCCTCTTGGGGCAGCCGCGATGTTTCAACGTCGATTGCTACTGCGTAGATCCCGGCGGGCGGACCATCGCGCAGTATTCGCACGACGTTGAGGTTGTCTCGCGCGGCTTGCGCTCCGTCGATGACGACCAACATCGCAGGGGTACACATAGCGGCTCCGCGGTCTCGGCGCGAGTCCGTGGCGTTGCGCTCGTCGAGCACGGCGAGCACGTTAGCTACGGCCGCGGATTGCGAACCCGCGAAACGATGCGGCAACCAGCGGGCCCACGCCCAGTCTGTGCGATCGGCGTTGGTGCCGCGGGATGAATCGCCCGTGATGAAGGCGACGACCAATTCCGTCGGTGGCAGCTGGCTGGTGAGCCGCGTAACGATCGTTCGCGCCATCGATATCGCGGCCGAACGGTTTCCGCATATTCCAACGACTCCACGTCCGCGAAGATCGAGCCCGTACGGCACACCGCGCAGCCAGGGGATCTGCACCGGCGCCGGATCATTGGCGCCGTGCAATTCAATTGCCGCGGGACGGTCGTGGGTTCCGAGCCGCACGACGAACGCGTCGGGATCAGTGAGCCGTCGCTCCCAGAGTCGCGGCTGGTGTTCTTGCGCGAACCGCAAAATTTGCGGTGCCGCGGGCGCGTCGTGGTGGAGCTGGCTGGCCTCTTCGATCGCAAGCGTTTCAATACGTTGTGCCGCGATATCGAGTTCAGCTTCGTACCGTTCGTTGGCGTCGCGCGTGGTTCGGCGCTGATTGCGGCGCGCGGATACGGCGTTGGTGACCGTAAGGATCGGACTCATCGCTGCGAAGACCAGCACCTCTGGTCGATGGAAAATCCACGCCGCAAGGATTGCCATCACGACCGGCACGCAACACTGCATCCAGGGAAACGGTGTTCGAGTCGGAAGGGTTGGAGCTGAGGGCAGGGTGACCGCAACGTCGGGTTCAGGTGGTCGCAGACGCGGTGGGCGATTGAAGCAATAGGTCAGTGTTTCAGGATCAAATGTGGACTTCAACGGTGTTGGAGCGTCATGGCGGCGGCTGACCTCGAAAGCGGTGTGAGCGATTCGCAACTTCGATCCGTATTGCAACAGGGTCGGTTGGCCGGGCGGAAGTCGCAGCTCGTTGATGAACGTCCCGCCGTCTGAACCTAAGTCCACTACGGCGATTATCCCGCGTGTCGTAGCGATACGCGTGTGTTTTGGCGAGAGGGCGTAGGGGAGTACGAGCTCGTTACCGGGCTCCGACCCGACGACGATTGCATCGTGAGCGTCCAGCAGTGCGCGCGTACCTGCTCCTGGTCCTGTGGTCGCGGTGATTTCCCACACCGCGTCCTCGTGCAGCTCATAGTGGAAATCCGACGGCCTACCGACAAGCCCAATACCACTGGCATGATCGCCGGACAGTTCGCCGGAAAGTTCGCGGGCAAGTTCGCGGGCAGGTTCGCGGGCAACATCGATGATCGAGCCGTCGCGGACGCGAGCGTCAGCGAGGCTGGCATCGGTTGCGACCGCCACGCCATCGACGAAGATTGCAGTCGGAGTCTTGCCAGTTTGCAACTGCGTGTTGGTTGCCGCGAGTGCTTCCAGCACATCGCCGATGGGATCCGTACCGTCGGCTTCGATAAGCACGTCGATGACGCCGATGGATGTGATGAAGGTGGCCGCGATCCGCACGATTGCGCCTTTCGGATTGAGTTACGCGGCTTCGGTGAATTGCACCGTTGCCGCAATGGCATTGAAGTGTTCGAGGAGTTCTTCCCACAATGTGAGCGTTGGCGAATTGAAGGTCAGTACCAACAGTGTGCCGAGGTCGGGCATCGCTATGAAATACTGAGCAGTGCCGTTAAGGTCCGTTCCGGCCATTGCGTCGATTTCGCCAAACCGAGTTCGGCGCGTGATTGGTGGCCCGAAACGACTTTCGACCAGGGTGACGTCGTACGTGGGGTCTTCAAGGAGATCGGCTTCGGGCGGCAAGGCAACGATCGACGCAAAACAGCCTGCGTGCACTGGTTGATTGGGATCGCCATTTCCTACGTATTGAGCTGCGAAGAGGACTGCTTGAGAATCCAAGTCGATCGCGGCGGCGTCGAGTACTTGCGTGAGTTGTGCCGCAGTTGCCCGGAGCTCGTGGATTGTCGCGAAGGTTGCGAGCAGCGACTGCGTTCTGCGAAGAAATTCTGGATCGATGGTCATGCGGCTCCAGCCGTCGGGGAGTGCGATCCAAAAATTTGTGGTTACCATGATCTACCTCCACCTCCACCTGCACCTGCACCTCCACCGGCGGCCGTCGACGCCGGTAGGATGCGGGCGCCCAAGGGCCCGGCGTTGGTAGGGATCGCGACACAGTGGTCGGTGACGCCGTTCACATTGATCGAATTCACCAACACGACTGTGTCGCGTTGCCTCGTGATCGCGTCGCGTATGAAGTCGGGGGCGTAGGTATTGAAGCGATCGCGCCACTCTTGTTCTTTTGCTATTGCGGATTGGATGCTCTGAGGAATCGTTGCGAGTTCCTCAAAACTTTTGTAGCGGCCGCTGGAAATCGCGACCGATCCCATCGATCGTTCGAATGTGACCAGCGGACCTCCCGTGCGAAATACGTTGGCGCCGTCGCGCGCGAAATTGAGTTTCATCAGGACTCCGCTGCGCGCGCCAAGCGCACTCGCTCCAACAACGTTCGGAGCGAGGCTGATGGCTCCGTTGATCAAGACAGCCCCGACCGAAGGGCTGTCTTCGTCGTTGATTCCGAAATGATCAGCGAGGCCGAGACCGAGGGAGTAGATCGCGAGTTCAGTTGTGATCGCTGCCGCGGCCTCGGTAGTCAGCGCGCTTACCGCCGCCATGATGAGCAAGAACTCTGGCCCTGCGACCAAAAGCGCGATTGCGCTTACCAAGGCAACGATACCGACGATGATCGTCACTACGATGCCGATGATCACGACGATACGTTCAAGCGTGCGTATGAGGTGCTGCCACCATTTCAGTGGCGGAATAGCCCTGTTTCGTGCGAGTTCCAGTGCGTTGATACACCGTATTTCCGCGAGGAGATACTCATCGTGAAGCTGCGCGCCAAGTGTGTCGAAACGCTGGAGCGCGTCATCGCGCTGTTGTAAATCGGAGGCTAAGACTGCGTCGGTGGGCGCAGCCTGGGCTGCATAAAACGCGCGGCTGCGGGTCGTGAGTGCTTGTTCGTGTTGCTGTTGGTACTGCGTCGTGCGGGACGTGAGCTGGTCAAGCTCAGTTACGAAACCGCGTAGCGCGGATGCCGCATCGCCGTACGAATTTGCGACGCTGTCGATGAGTTTCGGTAAGTCCTTGCAGCTGTCTCGAAACGCATCCGCCGCGCTGCCGCTCCAAATGGTTGTGTCTGCGGTGTGGAGCACGCCGCGGACCGCCCGAGCGATGTCGCCGGCGTTCAGTGCAGTTCCGTCGTAGGTGCGTTGTACATAGGAAAGGTGACCGAGGTCGACGGGGATGATCTCCCCGCCGGCCGTTGTCGCCGATGTAATGTTCATGGTTTGTCCTTGAGATTGGCAACGAGATGTTGTTCGCACACGGCGTATTGCTTGATGGCGCCGTCGAGTCGTTGCAACATTCCGTCGAGGTGCTTGCGGACTTTGTCGTGGCCGTCTTGCCAGTGTGATTCGAAATGGCCCAGCTCGCTGGTAACGCGAGCCGGGCCGATTGCTTCGATCGTGGAACGGACTGTTCGGTCGCCGCTCCCGAAGGCGTCACGCAGCGCAGCGCAACGAGCGCGGAGGTGGCGTAGCGCATTGAGATCGACGACGATTGTGCTCACGAGTTACCTACGCGTTTAGCCGCGAAGGTGTGTGGCAAGTTGGTCTTCAGTGTCTTGGTAGACCCGACCAGCTCCGGCCAACATCTTCGAGATGCCATCCAACGCGTCGTGGACTTGGCCCGCTCCGTGGTGCCACTTTTGCCAGAGCTCGTGAAACGACTGCGAGGCCGCGCCGCTCCATTGCGCACCGATCAGTGACTCGACTTTCGAACGCAGGGTTGCGAGCTCTTCAGCCACATGTTGAGCGCCGTTTGCGAGTGCGTGCGAGGTTCCAACTAGCTCCTCGGACGTAACTTTGATTTGCGACATTTTTCTCGTTCCTTTCATAAGGGGGACACCTAGTGGAAAGTGCATTAATAACATACAAAATCATGTTAAGTTGTGTCAAGTGGTATTTAACGGTTCGGGCGAAGTTTCCCGCGGTGGTCGACTTCGGGGGTGTGGACCGGCTAGGAACTGGCCATGACATTGCACGCGCTATCAACCAGCACGGAGGCGCTTGGCGCTCGCCGCCTCGACGGTCAGGTGGCCATCGTTACCGGAGCATCGGGCGGCATTGGCTTGGAGACGGCACGTACCTTGGCCGCTGCGGGCTCCATCGTCACCCTGGCAGTTCGAGACGCTGCCAAGGGCGAGGCTGCGCTGCGCTCCATCATCGCTGCACACCCTGACGCACGGGTTGAAATCGGGGAACTCGATCTCACGTCGCTCGCGAGTGTGCGCAGCTTCGCGAAACAATTCCGCGAAACCCACGATCATCTCGACCTACTTGTGAACAATGCCGGTGTGATGTTTCCGCCGTTGACGCGAACCGCTGGCGGACATGAGCTGCAGTTCGGTACGAATCACCTCGGCCATTTCGCGTTGACGAGCGGGCTGATCTCCTTGTTGCTTGGTGCCTCAACGGCTCGTATCGTCAATGTGAGTTCCGCGGGCCACTCGATGGCTGGCATCGATTTTGATGATCCGAATTTCGAACGCCGTGAGTACGACCGGCTGGAGGGCTACGGGCAATCGAAGACTGCAAACATCTTGTTTGCCGCGGAATGCGATCGCCGTTACGGCGCAAACGGTGTGCGTTCATTTTCACTGCATCCGGGCATGATCGGCACGGATCTTGGTCGCCACATGGACGAAGCGACGCTCGCGCGAGTGCTCGACCGGGCCAAGCAACGAGCGCAAACCGCGGGCGCCGCGGATGCATCCGGAATGCCGACGTTCAAGTCGATTGAGCAAGGCGCCGCGACTTCGATTTACGCGTGTGTCGATGAATCGCTCGCTGATCACGGCGCTGCGTATCTCAGCGATTGTGCACTTGCGGTCGCCGAGGATTGGGCCACAAGCATTGAAAATGCTGAACAGCTATGGGAACTTTCGCAAGATTTAGTCGCGATGCAATTTGGAATGGATGCGTGATGAGTTTCGTTACTTCCGGCCATCTGGTGGAACACGCGATGGAGGCCGCTGGCTCCGATGATTTCGGTGGCGAGGATTGGCGTGAAGGCCTCGATCGTCTGGTTGATTCCGTGGATCGAGAAGGTGAGTTCAATGACATTGGCCGAATGATGTTCGATGCGACCACCGTCCAGCATCTTGCGAACCGGCTGAACATTGTCGACTATCGCAAACACAATCCCGTTGTCGCGCAACGTGACATCACGCCACCGATCGTGATCGTGGGCCAAGCTAGGACTGGCACGACGATCCTGTTTGATTTGCTCGCGCAAGATCCCGCGGTGCGCGTGCCGCGCTCGTGGGAAGTCGATGTGCCGTGTCCGCCCCCCGAAACCGCGACGTACGAAACTGATCCGCGTATTGAACAAGTGGAAGCCGGCATGGCAGCAACCGACATGCTGATTCCCGGGTTTCGTGCGATTCATCCAATGGGCGCGCGACTCGCGCAGGAGTGCGTTTCGATAACGGGTTCCGCGTTTCGTAGCGTGATGTTCCCGACGGTCTACCGCGCGCCTTCGTACGCTCGGTGGTTGTTGTACGAGGCTGATATGGCTCCGGCCTACCAGTGGCACCGCATTTTTTTGCAGCATTTGCAGCACAAACACCACAATGAACGCTGGTTACTCAAGACGCCAGGCCATATTTGGTGTCTCGAAGCGCTGCTCGCTGAATATCCGAACGCGCTGCTCGTCCAAACGCATCGCGATCCACTGCGCGTGATCGCTTCGGTGTCGTCGTTGCAAGAAGTATTGCGCAAACTTGCCAGCGACCACACTGATCTTGTTGATATCGCTCAAGATTGGTCCGAGTGGATTATCGAAGGTTTCGATCGATCGGTTGCTGCTCGGCGCAACGGCGTTGTCCGCAAGGATCGTGTCGTCGATGTCAACTTCGATGCGTTTATGGCGGATCCGTTTGTTGCGATCGGCTCAATTTATGACCAGCTCGGGTTGCCGTTCACCGCGGAAGCCGAGCGGCGCATGCGTGATTTTCTCGCGAACCATGCTCAAGATGAACATGGTCGTCATCACTACTCGTGGGCAGGCACCGGGCTGGATCGCAGCGAATGGCGTGAACGCGCCCGCGACTATCAAGAATTCTTCAACGTGCCTTCGGAAGAGTTCGTCTAACAAGTCTCGCGGCCCAACGCGCGTGAAGCGCTCGTTATTTCAACAGTGAATCGATGCCACGCGGGCGTCCGGGAAGAACCCGCGACGGATCGACTCCGAGCCACGCGGCCAAGGTCGCGTAGTAGTCAACCATTGAGGTTGTAGCGCGCAGGTTGCCGTTGTCGTCGAGGCGATCCCAGTGCACTGGCGCGCCGTGCCATCCGGCCCGGACGGGTGCGCCCATGACCATCAAATTCGATGCGGTGCCGTGGTCGAGCCCATCGGAGCCATTGTCTGCGGCGCGACGCCCGAACTCGCTTGTCGTCGCTACGACAACTCGTTCGCGCAAGCCGCGTTGATCAATATCGTGAAGAAGGGTTGTGACGGCATCATCGAAATTGGTGAGTAGCGCGGCGTGGCCACCGTTGTGGCCGGTGTGAGTATCGAATCCCGAATACGGAACGTGCACTACTCGTACGCCGGCGTCGGCGCTCAGCAGGCGGCTGGCCATCTTGAGTTGTGCTCCGAGGTTGCCACCCGGATATTCGAGGGTCGACGCCTTCATCTCGCCGATGGTCCTCGCGAAACGCACGCCATGTTCGATGCCTTGCGCCGCCGCGGCGAGTTGGGGCGTCGCGGTGTTGGTTGCGTAGGTGGCCATGGCGTCGAACCATGCTTTTGCTGCGATTTCGTTGTCGTTTGGGGTTGGCAGGACGTTGTCGGTGTAAGAATCGATCGACAGTGTGGCGGCATGTTGTGCGGTGAGCGCGGGAACCGGACCGCCACCAATCGTGATGCCCGGCGCGGTCGCGTTGCGGTCTGTGATGGCATCGCAGAGCCGTCCGAGAAATCCGTATGGCACTTGGGTCGCTCCATCGGGAGCGGCCATCCACCATCGCTGCATCATCTCGAAGTGGGAAAGGTCGGGGTGCTCCACTCCAATTCCGAGCACGCCGGCGGCCAATCCAGACTTTGCGAGCTTCGCCAAACTGGGATGCCAGCCGTGGCCGTCGTGGGCTGCCACCGGTTTGTCGATCTTGGTAGCCGAGCGGAGTCGTTGATACCCGCGATCCTCGGTGGGTGCGATGCTGGTGAATCCGTCGTGGCCGCCCATGAGTTCGATTACTACGAGCAGCGTTGGTCCGCTTTTGGCCGATCCGTGAAGGCGCACGGGATTGGTGAGGGGCGTTCGGTGCGCGGCGCCACCCGCGATCCCGGTATCGAACGCGGACCACGCGAATGGTGTGGCCGCGGCAGTCGCTCCGAGTGCGCTCATCGTGAGGAATCGTCGCCGGGTCACCGGTGACCGGGCCCCGAAAGGCCTGCCAGCCGGTGCCCTGCCGAGGAGTGACTGGCCAGCCGGTGTCTGGCCAGCCGGTGCCCGGCCAGCTGGTGTCTGGCCAGCGAGTGAACGATTGGCCGATGCTGTTGTTAGCGCAGCTTCGGTTGGCTCTGGATCTTGATCAAACGGTGTGTTCATGACAATGCAAACTCCGGGCTCGCAATCGTCGCGGCCAACAACAGGCGCGACTGGACGGTGAAATCTCGTACGTTCGCAACGATTGATTGCAGCGCGGATCGGGTGCTCGGCGACACGGTGAAGAGCGCGCACTGTTCGAGCGCGGCTGTGACTGGGTCTTCGGCCTGGATGATGGTGTCCAGTGGCTTGGCGTTGAGTGCGAGCCGTTCGCGTTCGAGCGCGTAACCCGCGTTCAGCCACTGCGAACCGTCGGGCCAGCCCGCCACATTTGGTGGTGCAAACGGCGTTTGTCCTAGCAGCTGACTCCATTGAAATCGACGGGTCGGGTCGGCGCCCTGATTCGGATCACCGTCATCGGGCAGTTCCATCGCCCGCACCGCCGCGGTGACCCACTCGACGGGTGAACGGGGCCGCTGCATCGCAGAGCCCATAAACGTTGGATCTTTGAGGATCTCAGCGACCACTGGTGCGATGGCGAGGTTGTGGCTGCGCATGACTTGGCCCAGGCGCGTGGCGATCTCGGGGGTCGGTTCAGCCCCAACGAGGTGGTAATAGATGCGTCCCGCGACGTGCATTGCGCAATGTGGATGATCACAAATGATGTCGATGACATCCTTCGCGGTGAGGCGACCGTGCTTGCCCAGGAACTCGACTGGGCGCGGATAACCGCGCGCAGCATCGAAAGCACTCGTTGCTTGTTCGTAGTCCACCGTCCAGCCGGCAAGGCTCAACGCAGCGGAGTGCACATCCGATTGGGTGTATTGGTTGCGGCCGAGTGCGAAGAGCTCCATGACCTCACGCCCGTAGTTTTCATTGGGCGCAGTCGCGACCGATGAACCGCCATCGAGGTACAACAACATCGCCGGATCTATGGTGATGGATTGCAGGAGGGCGCGAAAGTTGCCCAGTGCGTGCTGGCGAATCAGCTGATGCTGTTGCCACATCATCTTCGGGCTCCCAATCTTGTCGATGCTGGTGGTCAGGTGGCCGTGCCAGAACCAAACCATGCGCTCGTGTAACGATGCCTCGGGCCGTCCGATCTGGCGCATCCACCACGCACCCGGCCCGAGCGGTGAGTCCTTGACCGTGAACGACGGTGGGTCGGTGACTTTCATTGGTGGCGCGGCGAGTAATCGATCGACGACTGTCGTGAGCGCGACGCTGTCGAACTCGGCGAGTTGTTCTTTGGTCGGGCCGAACGTGGCGCGGCGCAAGAGGTGGGCTAGGTCTGTTCGTGGGCTCACGGTGGCACTGTGCCGCAGCGGTGATGAACAGAACGTGAAGCGCAACTTCACGTTCGCTTCATAAACGAGCTCGCGGTTGCGTTGCTGGGCTACGTGTGGGTGGTCAAGATCACGGCCTGCGGCGAGTTACGTGCAAGGATGCAGCTGTGCGCCTCTTGGTCGTGGAAGATGATGCCGCGTTAGGCCCAATTGTCGTGCGCGGTTTACGTGAAGATGGCCATAGCGTGGATCTTGCGGCAACGGTCGCGCAAGCGAAGCGCGAACTCGCAGTCACCCACTACGACCTCGTTATTTTGGATCTCGGTCTGCCCGATGGCGATGGCGTGAAATTGTGCCGCGATTTGCGACGCGACGACATCGCAACCCGTGTGTTGATGATGACGGCTCGCGATACGACACCTGATGTCGTGCATGGTCTCGACGCGGGAGCCGACGATTACATCACGAAGCCATTCGACTATCCGATACTCAGCGCGCGAGTTCGCGCGCTTTTGCGGCGGCCGGCTCGCGGCGGTAACCCGGTGTTGCGAGGACTGCACATTGAGTTGGATCCGGCTGGCCATCGCGTGACGTGCGCTGGTGTGGTGACCCCGTTGACCGCGCGCGAGTTCGCGTTATTGCATTATTTGATGAGCCGGGCCGACGAAACCGTGAGTCGCAGCGACATCATTGATCACGTCTGGGATGCCCACCTCGATCCGATGAGTAACGTCGTCGATGTGCACATCGCACAACTGCGCCGCAAGCTGTCGACTCGCGATAGCGAAGCTCCGATCTCGACAATCCGTGGTGTCGGATATCGCTTCGGCCCGAGTGCCAGCATTGACGGCGCGATCAGCGCACCCAACGAACGAGGAGCAAGCGAGTGAATCCACAGCGGGCGCAGCTACGAATCGCGGCAACCTACGCAATGATTTCCGCGCTCATCATTGTTGTGCTGAGCGCGATCGCGGTGCACGGCGGCACTGACCGCATTCGCAATTCGACGCAACGAACGCTGACCGATCACGTTTCGCAGTTGGTAGCGAAAATTGATCTCAACGTGCCGCCGACGAAGGACCACGATGCATGGTTGGTTGATGCAGAAAACGAAACCATCAAGAAACTCGACACGACGACCGCGCTGGAACCACCGTTGATCGGTCTGGCCAAAGACATCATCAAACGCGGTCCCCAGTTTCGTGAGTTCTCACAAGATGGTAAGGCCTACGTGCTGTATGCCCAACGCCTCCCGAACTCGCAGCTCGTCATTGCTGCTGCGCAGAACCTGAGCTCAGAAGCATCGCAGACTGCTTCGTGGCGGTTGCGGCTGTGGTCGCTCGCGCTGTTCCTGACACTGGTCACGGCATTGTTGTCGTATCTGATCGCGGGCTGGGCGCTGAAACCCGCGCGCAACGCCCATGATCAGCAGCGAGTGTTTCTCGCAAATGCGGCACACGAATTGCGCACGCCGTTGGCGGTAATTCGTGCCAGCGCGAGCCAAGTGCTCGAACGTCCGCGGGCAGTCGAGGAATACACAACTTCGCTGCAGGAAATCGATGCTGCTGCAACCCGAGCGAGTGAGCTGGTCAGCGACATGCTCGAATTGGCGAGGTTGGATGCTGGTCAAACAATCCCTCGGCGCTCGCCGCTCCGATTTGATTTGCTTGCCGAAGAAGTCGCCGCAGTGACGCGGCGCGACGGTGTCACGGTAACCACGGCACTTGCCGACCCGACGGTGGTCGATGCCGATTACGGACTGCTGCGCCAAGCCGTCGAAAATGTGGTGCGCAATGCCGCTCGGCGCTCGACCGTCATCGAAATTGCGGTGCGATCGGATGGCCCAGACGCACTGCTCGTGGTCACCGACAACGGCACTGGATTCGAAACCAGCGCGTTGCCGACTGTGTTCGAACGGTTTCGGCGTGGCGATAGCGAACAGGATCGTGAAGGCAGCGGGCTTGGGCTGGCGATCGTGGCCGCGGTGTTGGATGCCCACGGGGGTTCTGCTCATGCCGCGAACCATCCGAGTGGCGGCGCAGCAGTGACACTGCGTTTGGCGAAATCTCGTAACTGACGGGTCGGTAACGCAAGCGCGTCGTACGCTCGGTGATGAGCGAATACGTCGCCTGAGTTAAGCCAGTCCGCGGAGATGCAGTGTTTCTTGATTCCCAAATTCGTCAGCTTCCCGACATTGACCGCAGCGAGACCCAAGAATGGCTCGACAGCCTCGACGCGGTGATCGATGCCAAGGGTGATGCTCGCGCGCATTACATCCTCGCTCGTTTGTTGGAGCGGGCTCGCGATAAAGGGGTCGCCGTCCCCGCAATGGTGCAAACCGATTACATCAATTCGATTCCTGCCGGGGAAGAACCCTGGTTTCCTGGCGACGAACACATCGAACGGCGGATCCGCGCGATGGTGCGCTGGAACGCGGTCGCGATGGTCGATCGCGCGAACCATCGATTCGACGGTCTCGGCGGTCATCTCTCCACGTACGCGAGCGCGTCGTCGCTCTACGAAGTTGGGTTCAATCACTTCTTCCACGGCAAAGCCGACGGTCGTGCCGGAGACCTGCTCTGGATACAAGGTCATGCGGCTCCGGGCATTTACGCACGTGCGTTTCTCGAAGGCCGGCTCAGCCAAGATCAGCTTGACCACTTTCGTCGAGAGACGGGCGGCTTGGGCTTGCCGAGCTACCCGCATCCGCGACGAATGCCACAGTTCTGGGAGTTTCCGACGGTATCGATGGGACTCGGCCCGCTGAACGCGATCTACCAAGCGCGCTTCAACCGTTACTTACATCATCAACACATCGCAGACACGGAGGCCACAAAGGTGTGGTGTTTCGTTGGTGATGGCGAAATGGATGAGCCGGAATCGAAAGCCGCGTTGAGTTTGGCCGGGCGCGAGCAGCTCGACAATTTGATCTTCGTGGTGAACTGCAATTTGCAGCGGCTCGATGGGCCAGTGCGCGGCAATAGCAAAATCATGCAGGAACTCGAGATGACGTTTCGGGGTGCGGGCTGGAATGTGATCAAAGTGGTGTGGGGCCGCGAATGGGACGCGCTGCTCGCGAACGACAACGACGGTGTGCTCGTCGCGAGAATGAACGCCACGTGCGACGGCGAGTTTCAGAAGTACGCAGTTGAAAGCGGCGCGTACATTCGTGAACATTTCTTTGGTCCTGATCCGCGGCTCAACGCCATGGTTGATCACCTCACCGATGCGCAATTGCAATCCTTGCCGCGTGGCGGCCACGATTACCGCAAGCTCTACGCCGCATACAAAACCGCGACGGAACACACCGGCGCTCCCACCGTCATTCTCGCCAAGACTGTGAAAGGCTGGACTCTCGGTTCAGATATCGAAGCGCGCAACGCGACGCATCAGATTAAAAAGATGTCGCCGGAGCAGCTCAAGACGTTGCGCGATCGCCTGCACATGGAAATTCCTGACGCGGAACTCAGCGGTGAGCTCGCGCCGTACTTCCACCCGGGATTCAAATCTGACGAATACGACTACCTCATGGAACGGCGTCGGGCACTGCACGGCTTCTTGCCCGAGCGACTCGAGCGCAGCAAAACTGTAATATTTCCGCAGGATTCTCTCATCGATCAGCTCGCGGCTGGCACCGGCGACAAAGTGCAAGCCTCAACCACGACCGCATTTACGCGGCTGCTGAAACAGTTGATGAAAGAAGGGGAGTGGGGCCATCGAGTGGTGCCGATCATCCCCGACGAAGGCCGCACCTTTGGCATGGATTCGCTCTTCAACGACTCCAAGATTTACGCGTCGCATGGTCAAAAATACGAACCCGTCGACGCCGGATTGTTGTTGTCGTATCGCGAGTCGCGCGAGGGGCGCATTTTGGAAGAAGGTATCACCGAAGCTGGGGCGATGGGTTCGTTCACCGCCGCGGGAACTTCGTATTCAACTTGGGGCCAGCCAACGATTCCATTTTTTGTGTTCTATTCGATGTTTGGTTTCCAGCGCATCGGGGATCTGGTGTGGGCGTTTGGCGATCAACGCGGCAAGGGCTTCTTGATGGGCGCGACGGCGGGCCGCACGACGTTGAGTGGTGAAGGCTTGCAGCACTGCGATGGCCATAGCCACGTGCTTGCGTCGACGGTTCCGAATTGTCGAGCGTACGACCCGGCATTTGCGTTCGAACTAGCCGTGATCGTGCGAGACGGTATTCGCGCGATGTACGGGCCTGACCCTCAAGATTGTTTCTATTACGTCACTCTTTATAACGAGAACTACGTGATGCCCGCCATGCCGCTGGGCTCCGACGGTTCGACCGCGGAAATCGAGCGCGGCATCATCAACGGGATATATCGATACCAAGCCGCGGCCGAACCGCGAACTCACGTCGCTCAGGTTCTCGGTAGCGGACCGATGGTGCGCACCGCCCTGGAAGCGCAGGCGATCTTGGCTGCGGATTACGACGTTGCCGCGGACGTCTGGAGCGCAACGAGTTACAAAGGTTTGCGCGAAGAAGCGCTCGACTGTGAACGCTGGAATCGGCTACATCCCCACGAGGCGCCGCGGACGCCGTATGTGACACAACAATTCCTCGCAGCGGCGGGACCAGTTGTAGCAGTGAGCGACTTCCAAAAGGCAGTACCTGATCAAATTGCCCGGTTTATGCCGCAGCCGTTTATCCCGTTGGGCACCGACGGCTTTGGCTTCTCAGATGAGCGCAGCCAACTCCGACGTCATTTTGAAATTGATGCCGCCCACATTGTGGTGGCGGTGCTCGATGGGCTGGCGCAGCTCGGCGAGATTGACGCCGCGACGGTTCAGGGCGCGATTGATCGTTTCGAAATCAACACCGAAACCCCAAACCCGAGAATCCGCTAACCGAAACGCCGCTGAAGGAGCGGCGCCCGAAGGAGCTCAGGAGCGAGAGACGAGCGCGATGAGTCCGTAGAACGCTCGCAGGGCCGGACGAAGTAGGCCCCAAAAATTAATGATCTAGGGGATCGTATTCGTCGTCGTCGTCATCTTCATCGTCCCACTCGTCGTCGTCGTCAAAGTCGTCGGCTGCTGTGGGGGCTTCGCCCGGCTCCCAAGCGACATCGGCGAGCGAAGATCGCTCGTCGTCTTTAAAGAGTCCGTCATCAAAGCCCTGTTTGAGTTGGCGCGCTTCGCGAAAGCGGCGCGCTCGGCCTTTCCTCGCCACGGTTCACCGTCCTGGGCGTTTTGGGTGACAATACGTTCGATTTCGTAAGCCATACATCATGCCTCATCGAGGCCCGATTCGGCGCAACGGAGGCACCCAACTTTGTGAAGTTGCGCCCTATTTGGGTGGATCAGGGAAGGGTTGTCCGTGATGATCGAGCACGGCGTATCGGGAGCCGGCTCGAATCGGGGCGTCTCGAAGGGGCTCCGCGGGCCATCCCAGGGTGACGACGGCGGCGGGAGTAACCCGATACGGAAGCTCGAGGGTTCGCCGTGCCTGCCACCCCGACCAGACTGCGAGGGTCGAGAGGCTGGCGGAAAGCCCCAGCGATCGCGCCGCGAGCATGAGATTCTGCATGGGCGGCAGCACCGCGGCGTAGTAGCGGGCTTCGCCGATGGCGGGGAGCACGGGCCGAAGCCCTTTGGCGCAACCGACCACAACGATCGGCGTATCTTCGAAGTGGTCGGCTTCCCATTGGCGGGCGTCGAGCGAAGTTCCGGTGCGCGCAACGATCCTTCGGTACACGGACCAACCTTGGCGGTAGATCCGTGCGAGTTGGTGGAGCCGGTCGGGGTCGCGGACAACAATGAGCTCGTAGCGCGGTTCTTGGTGCTGGCCGGCGGCGGCAGCATCGAGACAAATCTGGAGAACCTCGTTGGCGATGGGTTCGCGCCGCAGCCTGATCGGCTCGCCACTGAGTGCCATCGCCCGCTGCAATGCCGGATCGAGGAGCGGAGCGGGAGCAGGGCTCGGGGCCTGTTCGCCAGGATCGGGTTCTCGCGGTGTCGGCATCGGCGAGAGGCTACCTTCACGTTCTATGACGGAATCAGCTTTGGAAATCGCGGCCGCAGTCCGGTCGAAACAACGTTCTGCGCAGGAGGTGCTCGACGCGGCCCTTTCACGAATCGAGGCGCTGGATCCTGCGACGAATGCGTTTTGCGCCGTCGACGCCGATCGGGCTCGGGCAGCGGCGCGTGCTCTTGACGCGCGTATCGCCGCGGGCGATTCTGTGGGGGCGTTAGCTGGGGTTCCGATCGGCGTAAAGGATCTCGAAGACGCCGCGGGCTTTCGCACGACGTGTGGAGATCCGGCCCGAGCGAACCGTCCCGTTGCAGTGGCTGATTCGGTCGAGGTTGCTCGTATGAAGGCTGCCGGCGCCGTTGTTGTGGGGAAAACCAACACCCCGGCGTACGGTTTTCATGCAGAGACGGACAACCTCATTTTCGGCCCGACTCGCAACCCGTGGGCACTGGGTCGCACGGCCGGAGGGTCGTCGGGTGGATCGGCGGCCGCGGTGGCTTCGGGGCTGGTGCCGATGTGCACGGGATCCGACGGTGGCGGATCGATCCGTATTCCTTCGACCGTGTGTGGAATTTCGGGCTTCAAACCAACGCATGGAGTGGTGCCGATGGGCGATGCCGACGCGCCAACGTGGGGGCCGTTTTCGACCCGAGGACCGATGGCGCGTACGTTCGCGGAGATCGCCCTCGGGCTCGATGTGGTGAAAGGCTTGAGTAATCGAGATCTCTTATCGATGGAACTCGACGGCTCGTTTGTTACCGCGGCAGGCGCGCCTCGGCTCAAGGGTGTGCGCGTGATCTGGTCGCCGACTTTGGGTGTGGCCACACCATCGGCTGCGGTGCTTGCCGCATGCGAAGCCGCGGTTGCGCAGCTCGAGGCACAGGGCGCGATCATCATCGAAACCCTCGACGCGATCTTCACGGCACCGCCAATCATGGCGTGGATTGCTCGTGCTGCTCCTGGGTCGTTGCACACGGCGAACGCCGATCCGATGCCGTGGGAAGGGCGCTTCTTGCCTGAGGCAACGAACACTGCGAGCTACGGCTCGCGAATCACGGCCGAACAAATGATTGAAGGCGAAGCTGGCGCCCATTTGGCCGGTGTTGAACTGGCCGCGTTATACGAACGGTGCGATGTGTTGATCGCTCCGGGGCTCGGACACGTGCCGCCACGGGTGCGCGAAGAGTCTCCTGCGGGCCCAGGATGGGGTGCCGCGTTTACTTTGCCGTTCAACCTGGTGCGCGCGCCCGCAGCGTCGATACATTGCGGTTTTGTTGCGGACGACGGTGATCGGTTGCCCGTCTCGATTCAAATCGCGATGCCGCGCGGTGCTGATCTGGCTCTGATGTCGATTGCCGCTGCGGCGGAGGCTGTCTTCGGTATCAGCGCGCCGCCGCATTCGGCGTGGACTGTGTAACGAAGGGCAGCGAGCGCGAAGGGAGCGTCCCGAAGGGCGGCGCCGCGGAGCAAGCCGAGCCGACCGACCAATTCAACCGGAGCAAGCCGAGCCGACCGACCAATTCAACCAGAACTCAACGCGTTCCACAGCGCCGGGTAGTTCGGGTATTCGATAGTTTCGGTCACGTAGCCAGCTGCAACCAATTCACGGTGGAATTTCGGGAGGTTTCGCATTGGAACGCCGGAATCAACGTGATGCGCAAGATGCCATCCGATTTGAAACGGGACGATACAAAACCGTGCAATGAGATGTTGGCGCACTGAGTGCGTGGTGTTGCGACGATCATCACTGCGTATCATCCCGCCGTGTTCGGCAATTGAACGCAACCGGTTGATGACTCGCCATACGGTCAATTGCGGTGCCCACCAAAGTACAAACCATAGGTACGGGATTCGAAGCACGATGGTCAGCGCGATCAACCCGAACTGAAAGGCAACGATCTTTTGCGCCTGACTGCGAACGTTGGCGTCTTTGCTGCGCACGCCCCGCACGAGGCCAAGAAACAGTTTCCATCCGGTGCGGCCGGTCGTGTCGCGAATCAGTTTTCTGCGCAACGAATCGCGAGTAATGGGGTAGCCGCGGTACAGCGGGATATCGGGTTCGTCGGGGCCGAACTCGTCGCGGTGATGGGCCATGTGCCCACGCCGATAGAGATCGACCGGCGTGAAGCTGATGAATCCCACGAGCCAACGGCCCGCCCAATCGTTGAGCTTGCGGTTGCGAAACAACAAGCGGTGCGCGGCTTCGTGCATGAGCGCCGCGAACTGCGCGTGCGCTCGGCCCATGAGTAAAAACGCGGCGATCCAAATCACGACTTGGTTGAAATGCACGGCGGCGTACATGATTGCGATGGTCTGTGTGTAGGTGCTGAGGATCGAAAACGCGTTGAGCCCGTTGGGAATCTTGCGCAGGGTGTCGCGGAGTTCGCCTTGGGGGCGCGCGTTCGGGCGCAAACGGTCGCCGTTAACGGGCGTGAGGAGCTCGGGGTTGGGGAGCATCGATGTGCGAGCGATCACGATGGCATCGTATCGGCGCAGCGGTAGTGTCGGCTGATGACCGTTGTGAATGCTGAAGATTTACTCGAATCAGCCGAAGCGCTGCTGCCCGCGGCGGTCTCGATGCGGCGACTCATTCATCAGTATCCGGAGCAGGGATTGCAGCTTCCCAAGACCCAGCAAGTCGTGCTTGAGGCTTTGGCGCCACTGGGAATGCGAGTGCAAACTGGCACCGCGTTAACGTCGGTGATCGCCGATGTGGTCGGAACGGGCATCGCGGGTTTGGGTTCGGGTGGGAGTTCGGGATCGGGTAAGACGATCTTGTTGCGCGGCGATATGGATGCGTTGCCAATGCCCGAAGACACCGATCTTGTTTTCGCGAGCGAACACACCGGAACCATGCATGCCTGCGGCCACGACGCGCACACCGCGATGCTCGCGGGGGCGGCGCGACTGTTGGCCGACCGACGCGCGGATTTCGCGGGGACTGTGCGGTTCATGTTTCAGCCGGGAGAAGAAGGGCACTTCGGTGCTCGTTACATGATCAATGAAGGTGTGCTCGAAGATCCTCACGTGGATGCCGTTTGGGCGTTGCACATCACGCCGAATATTCCGTCGGGGTTGATCGGCACTCGGCCTGGCCCGATCATGGCGGCCGCGAACGTCTTGCGAATCTCGATCACCGGAATGGGCGGGCACGCGTCAAGCCCGTATCTCGCGAACGATCCGATGCCTGTTGCCGCAGAAATTGTCACTGCATTACAAGTGATGGTGACTCGCCGGATTAATACCTTTGATCCGGTGGTAGTGACGATCACCAAGATCGCGGGCGGTACGACCAACAATGTGATTCCCGAAACAATTTATCTCGAAGGCACGTTGCGCTCGGTTTCTGAGGGCAGCCGTTCCAAAGCCCTCGATGGCATTCGCCGAGTGGTCACGAACATCGCCGCCGCGCACGAAATGAACGCGGTCATTGATATCGAAGACGGCTATCCGGTCGTGGTGAACGATCGCGAGTTCGCAGGATTCACCCTCGACACCGCGCGTTCGTTGCTCGGCGAACACAGCGCGTTTGAATTGCCATCGCCAGTTATGGGCGCTGAGGACTTCGCGTACTTATTGAACGAACGGCCGGGCGCGTTCGCGTACCTGGGCGTTTGCCCGCCAGGAGAGTCGCCCGCGCACGCGCACGGCTGTCACTCAAACCGAATGACGATCGACGAAACCGCGATGCGCAACGGAATCGCAATGTACGCCGCAATCGCGCTCGAGTTCCTCGCGAACTAATAGGGCGCGCCAAAAGGCGACGGATTCTGGCTGATTCCGACGAAGCGCGGCGCCGCCCGCTGCGGTCTGTACGACCACGCTGGCGTGGGGTGCGCTCGGGCGGTGGGATTGTTTCCGTACATCAGACGCTTTTGATGATCCATTCGCTCAACGTGAGGTTCCGAAAGGAATCGAAATCGATGAACGCGCCCACGTGTTCCATCATGGTTGAGATGTTGGCGTTCATAATTTCGGTACTGCCGTTGCCGCAATAGAACTTCATGGGATCCGTGACGTGTTCAGTGGTCGGCCAGCCTTCTTCCACGATCGCGCGATACGGCGGGGCGCCTTCGGTAATCGAACGGAAAATCGCGTTCCGCACGTAACGGCACCGCGGCTGGATCGCCTCCGACATAGGCGACTGCTTGGTGTGCCAGAACGTGATCCAGTCCTCAAAATCCATGCCGCGCTTTTGCTCAATCAGCGAGACGGTCAATACGCCGGGTGAACGCACGCCGTCGGCCCAATCACGTGGGCCCGACCATTCATTGCCGCCATAATCGCGATACAGCGACTCGACGGCCTGATAACCGGCGATGCTCACCGCGCTCGCTAACAATGCAGCTTCGAATGGCTCGCGATAATCGTAGGAATCAATCCACAACGACACAATCGCGCGGGGTTGTGGTTCGCCCTCGGGTGGTGGCATCAGCGGTGGGATCTGCGCGAATTCATCGTCGAGATCCATCGTCAATCCCCGCGCGCCTAAGTCCAACAACTTCGGCGCTACGACATCGAGCATCGTGGTCCGGACCTGCTCGGGCGCAACACCTGGCTCCAACCACACGAGGTACATCAGCTTCTCCATACCGCGCACACTATCGACGGCCCGCACCCTCGGTTCGGGTCCCGGCGCCGACGCTGCGGGCGCTACCATCATGGCTCCCAAACCGGGGCGGTTAGCTCAGTTGGTTAGAGCGCGTCGTTCACACCGACGAGGTCGGAGGTTCGAGTCCTCTACCGCCCACTCGCATATTTGTGGCTCCTGCGTCGCCACGGCGAGTGTCTCGCCACCCATGTCGTTCGTCCCTCACTCCTGGGCTGGCTTCGCCACCGCACCTGTGGTTGGAGGAGTATCTGGCGTCGTTGTCCGAACCTGCTCGTACGGTCCATTCGTGCCGCGTCTGAGCGAGTTCTATGGAATCGCGATGTACATGTACTGGGTGGATCATCCGCCACCGCACTTCCATGCTTTCTACAGCGGTGATGAAGCGGTCATTGCGATTGACGACGGGTCGGTGATCGCCGGATCGATCCCAACGACCGCGCTACGGCTCGTGCGGGAGTGGCTCGGACTGCATCGTTCGGAACTCGAGGAGAATTGGTACCGTGCCTCGCGTCCTGAGTCTCTGGTCGCGATCGAGCCGCTGCGGTAACGTAAATCCCATGCGTACGCTCCCGCGAGTCATTGCCGTTGAAGCGATCGAAAACTACGTCCTTAGGCTCACGTTCTCCGATGGGCTTGTCCGCGAACTCGATTTCGCTCCGACGGTTCGTGCTGGCGTATTCACGAGCATTGCCGATCCGTCGATGTTTGAAGCAGTGTTTGTGGATGACCAGACTGGCACGATCTGCTGGCCGAACGGCGTCGACCTCGACCCGGACGTGCTCCACGGCGGTGCCGAGAGCACGGCGAGCTTCGCGCCGCGCTCTGTCCGCGAGTACCAGCTTCGCTCCTCAGCGTAGGTATTAAACGCGAATGACACACCAGGCTAAGGGGGGAGTATGGCAGCTGGCTGTTAGTCGTTTCGGTAGAATTTGTCAATGACGCGACGCTTCGCGATTTGTGTTGTGGCCGTGCTGGCCGTTGGCTGTGGCAAGACAAGCGCCACTCCTTCCATGCACGGTACTTCGGTGCAGTACGGCCGCAATACTGGCAGTCTGGACTTGCCGCTCGATTGGATTAATGCTGAGTATTCGCGGGTCTCGTTCGAGCTAGCGCGAGCAGAAACTCGCTTGAACGTAGCGTGTATGCGATCCCGCGGCTTCGATGTGAGTGCGGACGGCCTTTTCCAAATTGTTCCGGGTTCGTACACGCTCGGGCGGCGGTATTCGACGTACTCACCCGCGGTCGCGAGCACTCGTGGTTATCAACCCGAACAAAACGATCCTCGTGATCGTCGCGATTTGGCGATGCCGGCAGAAGGGTCGCCCGCTCGTGCGGCGTTCTTCATGGCGCTCACGGGCTCATCCGGACTTCCTACCGACTTCGTTAACGTCACTGATCCGACTACCGGTGCTGTGATAGCGCGGGTTGCAAAGGCCGGAGGCTGTGACGGCGTTGCGCAGACGCGAATCTATGGAAGCTTCGAGCAGTACGCGCGATTTACACAGGATGACCTTTTCATTCAGTCGTTGACGGGGGAAGCGCAAGCGACAGCGGCTGTTGATCCTGAGGTTAAAAAAGTAAAACATGCCTGGTCGTCGTGTATGTCGACCTCGGGCTACCACTACGAATCCCCTGAGAAGCCGCAGTCTGACAATTGGCCAGAACCGCGACCGAAAAAGGCGGAACGCGATACCGCAGTGGCGGACATGAAATGCCGGGATGAGATCGGGTATCTCCCTACGATCGCTGCTGCGGAACGGCGTGCGCAGTCGAAAATTGTCGAGTCGAAAGGCACCTTGCTCGGTGAAATTCATACCCGGCGAAATGCTGTCGTCGCAAACGCCGAGCACGTTGGTGAGCTTCTCCGATCACCGCGTCCGAGAGTGTGAAGATGTTTTGTTTGGGGTGACTGTCGCAGCTCGAATTGTGTAGTTGACTCTTTTGATGTCCGGCGATGGCGCATCCGCGCTCACCAATCCGCAGCGCCGATCCGAGCGTGTTCGTGCTGCGGCACAGCGTTGGTATGTCGAAATTGGCATCGTCGTTGCGACGTTCGCCCTCTACTCGTGGCGCCTGGATCGCAATGGTTACGGCAATCCGTTTTATGCCGCGTCCGCACGATCGATGACAGTGAGTTGGCGCAACTACGTCTTTGGTGCGTTTGATCCGGGCGGCTGGGATACCGTCGACAAACCGCCTTTGGGTCAATGGATCGGCGCAGCTTCGGTCAAAGTCTTTGGCTTCTCAACGTGGTCATTGCTGGTGCCGTCCGCTCTGGCCGGTGCACTGACCGTTTTGTTGACCATGGCCATCGTGCGCCGATCGTGGGGCCGCGGCGCGGGCCTCATTGCCGGTGTCGCGCTCATGGTGACACCAATGATGTTGGCGGTCAGTCGCAGCAATAACCCGGATGTCTTTTTGGTGCTTGCTGCGGTCGCTTCGGCATGGGCTGCGCTGCGTGGCATCGAAGACGGCCGGCCTCGCTGGATGATGTTGGCTGGCGCGTTTGGCGCGTTGGGATTCTTAGCCAAATCGTTGGCGATCGGTTCGGTACTGCCCGGCATTTGGCTGGCGTATCTCATCGCTGGTCAAGGCACGCGCTTTCGCAAACGCATCGTGCATTGCTTCGTTGGGGCGCTCGCGTTTGCTGCCGTTGCCGGCGGTTGGATGGCCGGTGTCGATTCAATATCGCTAACGAGTCGGCCATGGGTCGGTGGCAGTAAAGACGGCACTGCAGCAGATCTCGCGTTTGGGTACAACGGTCTTGGGCGCCTCACGGGCAAAGGCGACGGCCAGATGGCGAACATGGGCCGCGGCAGTGCGATGTTCGCCGGACCGGGCGGTATTGATGAATTCGGCGGCAAGCCGGAACTTGGCCGGCTCTTTAACCGGGGGATGGGCGACCAATGGATGTGGCTCGCTCCTATAGCCGCAGGCGCGGCCGTTGGTGGCCTTGCACTCGCGCTGCGGAAGCGCAAACGTGATGCTCGGCTCGGTCAACTCATCATGTGGACGACCTGGATTGTCGTGTCGTATCGGCTACTCACGTACGCGCAAGGCACCTTCCACAATTACTACGTCGCGATTTTGTGCCCTGCCGTCGCGGCGCTTGTTGGCATCGGTATTCGGCTGATATTGGAATCGCGCAAAGTCGGCGTTCTGGTCGCGGCCATTGCCGTTGCGCTCACAGTCGAGATGCAACGCACGTTGTTGGAGCGAGTTCCGGCGTGGCAGAGCATGCGTTGGATTGTGCCAGTAGGAGCAGCGGTTGCAGTGTTCATTGTGGCGATGGCGGTCTGGAAGGTGCGTTCCACCCGCCTTGCGATGTTGTCGTTGAGCGTGTTGCCTGCGGTCCTATTGATCGCCCCCGCGATATGGAGCGGGGCCGGTACTCGCCACGCGCAAGAGGGCACGTTCCCAGATTCTCGCCCTGATGTGGGGGGCGCGTCGAGCCCAATGTTGGCAATGCTCGGCACGCGTGAGATTCCCGAAGCGGAAATGAAATGGCTCCGCGCGCAACGGCATGGTGAACGGTGGGTCGTGGCCGTGAGTTCGGCCAACGATGCCGAACAAAACGTGATCAATGGTGATGCCGTCGCAGCACTCGGTGGCTTTATTGGCAGCGACAAATCGAATTCCGCTCTGAGAATCGCAGGGGCGGTAGAGCGGGGCGAGTTGCGGTACGTGATCGCAGGAGGCTTCCAGCTGGGGAGTGCCGAAGGCACGAGTGCCGTCGTTGGTGCCTGCGCTGCGATAGCGCCCTCAGCGTGGGGTGCGGTCTCGGGGGGTAGCACCTTGTACGACTGCCGCGGTAAGGCGAACGCGCTGCGCGCTTTCAAACCTCGCTCAGCGTTGAAGCCCACTGGAACCGCCGGCCCTCGCCCCGGAATCCCTAGCCCCGGCCCCGGAATCCCCGGCCTGCCGCCGGGATTGCCGCCGGGCATAAAGCTGCCACCAGGCTTCAAAGCGCCGCCGGGTGGCTTCACTCCTGAACTGCTTGCGTGGGGGCAATGTCTCACGCAACACGGCGGCGATCCATTCAGCCTCGCCAACGGCAAACCTCCCGCGGGCGCGACCGCTGCGGCGATGAATGCGTGTGTTTCGAAGTTGCCGCCGGGCGGACTTCCGAAGATCTGACGCCTCTGCGGGTACAAACTCCGATCTCTTTGACCCGGCGGGTAGTGTCGTGCGTCTCGTGTCTCTAACAATGATCGGTGCTTGGGCTTGAAAGAATTACTCCGTCGGCGCAACGCGTGGGTGATCTTTTTGGTGAGCGCGGCCGGCCTGCTGCTTGAAGTCGCGTACACGCGCATTATCTCGTACAAGCTTTGGTACTACTACACGTACCTGGTCATCGGTCTCGCGCTTCTCGGTATCGGCTCCGGTGGGATCTTCCTGGCCACGTTCGCCCGCCTGCGAAAAGCGAGTACCGAAACGATCCTGCGGTGGTCGTGTCTCTCCGCGGCGGTCACAGTGCCATTGGGCTACTTCATCATTGCGCGGTTACCGATCCAAACCAGCGCGATCTGGAACTACGGCGACGGCTCGTCCTATAAAGCGCTCGCGAAACTCTCGTTGATTTGTTTTGTACTCTTCGCGTCGTTTATTTCAGTCGGGTTGGTCGTCTCGACGATTCTGGGCCGCGAAACCGAAAACGTCGGGAAACTGTATTTCGGCGATCTGGTGGGCGCGGGGCTTGGGTGCCTGATCGCAATTCCGCTGATTGTTTCACTCGGCCCTCCAGGGGTCGTGATGGTTTCTGCCGCGATATTTGCAATCGCCGCGATCGTGAGCACGGCGCAATTCAAAGACGTTTCGTCGTACATTTCGATGGCCGTATTGGTGGTGCTCATCGGAACGGTGATTGGTAATCGATCGTTGCCCGATATCGAGCCGGAGCAAGGAAAATCTCCGGCGACGCATGCGGTGTATTCCTCTTGGGGGCCGGTGTTTCGCGTTGATGTTCACAAGATCAGCGATGAGAACTATCTGCTCGCCCACGATGCCACGTTCGGTTCGGGGATCTGGCGTTACGACGGCCATCCCGAACGGCTGACTCGCTTCGACGTCGATGTTCGGCGTTTGCCGTTCGATCTGTTGGGTACGCCACCGAAACACACGCTGATTGTCGGTTCGGCCGGCGGCAACGAGATTCTCGCCGCTTTGCATTTCAAATCGCCGCGCATCGAAGGCGTTGAGCTCAACCCGGTGACCGTCGACATTGTGAAGCATCGCTTCGCGAACTTCACCGGCCATCTCGATCAACAAAAGGGTGTCGCAATTCATCAAGGCGATGCGCGAACTTACATGGCGCGCAGTACCGCGAAATACAACCTGGTTTGGGTGGTTGCGCCGGATAGTTACGCTGCGAACAACGCAGCATCGTCAGGTGCATTTGTACTGTCGGAGAGCTACCTCTACACCTCGGAGATGATTGCGCGCACGTTGGCGCACCTCACCGATGATGGTATTTCGGTGGCCCAGTTTGGCGAATTCTCGTTCAAAGATCGCCCGAATCGCACGGCGCGTTACATCATGACTGCGCGTGCGGCGTTGCAAAGCTTGGGCGTCAAGGACCCGAATCGTCACATCATCGTCGTCGACGAAACCGGTACTGCAGGGTCGTTGCCGACGATCATGGTGAAACGCACGCCGTTCACTGATGCTGAAGTGCAACGCCTTGTGACCGCGATGCCAAAAGGGCCGGTGGTTACCCATCCGCCGAATCGCGACCCGATTTCTGAAGATTGGCGCCTGATCTACGCGCCGGGCGTGACACCGGCGGATCATCTCACCGCCCGCCTCGCAGGAGCGACGCCGAGCACAATTCAAAGCGTTGTTGATAGCTACCCGTTTCGCATCGATGCCGTCCATGACGACAAGCCGTTCTTTTGGCACTTCGCTGGGTTCAACAAAGTGATCCGCGAAATTGGCACGACACTCAAAGACCTCCCCGATCCTGAAAATGCCATCGGCGAACGCGTGTTGCTGCTGCTGTTGCTCATCTCGATTGTGTACGCGATGATCTTTTTGCTCTTGCCGTTTCTCTTCGTTCGCAAGACGTGGGCGAAACTGCCGAAAAAGGCAACATCTGCAGTATATTTTGGAGCGCTCGGTTTAGGTTTTATCTTGTATGAGATCACCATGATCCAGCGGCTCACCCGCCTGCTGGGCTATCCGAGCTATTCGCTCACCGTGACGCTGGCGGCGTTGTTGTTATCGACGGCAGGGGGAGCGCTGCTGAGTAACCGGCTCGCGCCACGTGCTTCGGCCTGGATGCCCCGAGCGTTTCTTGCGCTCTGCGCGCTCACTGTGGTGTACGAGTTCGGTCTCGATGGCATCACCGATCACGCGCTCGACAAATCGTTGCCCATTCGCATCGTGATTGCGTTGGCCGTGCTCACGCCACTTGGTGGTTGCCTCGGGTTGTTTATGCCGCTCGGCCTCAGCCAAGTGAAGCGCCTCGCCGCGGGCGAGGAATATTCCGCGTGGGCCTGGGCCGTGAACGGATTCCTGTCGGTGGTGGGTTCGGTGCTCACGACGATTCTGGCCATGGAGTTTGGGTTCCGCTCCGTGCAGTGGCTCGCCCTCGTGTTGTACGCGATCGCGGTAGTTGCATTCCTGGGAATGCACCGCGCCGCCAATCGAATGAGCGCTTCGTAAACCCGAGGGAACACCCGTCAGCGCACGGCTCCTACTTCGCTCGCGCAGCGATTCGTTGTTGTGCGATCGCTCGGGCGCGGGTGAGCGACTCTCGACGGCGATCGCGACGGCGAAGATCGATGATCACCACACCGGCGATGAGTGCACTGAGCACTGCGATGCTTTGCGCGAGATCGTCGAGGTTTGCGAACCCAAAGACATGACCGCCAGCGGGTCCGCCGGCGAACTGCGGTTGCCCGCGTCCTGGCCCCGATTGTTGACGGTCGCCATTGGAGATCAGCGACGCAAGTGGGGTGTGCTTCCACACCAACGCCAACGCGAAGATGATGCCGAGCACGCCGAGCAGCGCCGCGAAGTGGCGCAGAAATTTCACAACGCGCTCGCGGTGCTTGGGCTGGTCGTTGGCGATCCCTTACCGACGAGGCGTCGCCCGACGGTCAATACCCAACGCCAGCTAAGAGCTACGTGGACCCCGACCAGCGCCACACAAATATCCGCGGCCGTGGTGTGCAATCCCGTCCAGAAACCGTCACGGTTTGTTTCCCAACCCAACGCGGACATCGCGGATCGTGAGATCATGATTCCCGACAGCACGCACAAACTCATCGCGCCAAGGAGCAAAAGATCCACAACCCAGCGCAGTTTCTCGCGCCCGGCGGGTGTAGTGAACAACTTCTTGGTCGTGCGCAACACCCAATCCCAGTGCAGCGTGACGTGTACGAGCAGCGAGGCTCCTAGTCCGACGCCCGTCCATTCGTGGACTGTAAGGCCGGTAAACGAAAAGCTGTAATCGACCACGAAGCTGATCAACAACGCAAGATCAAGCCAAAAATCAATTTTGGTATGACGGGGCATCGAGCGTCGAGACGTCGTGGTTTCGGCGCTCGCCAGCTTGTTGTCGAGTCGAGGAGCGCTCATGCACTCATCATCGACTACGAACGTAAGAATTCCATTGCGTCACATTATGAACGAAGTTGTTAGCCGACGGGGTAATGCGAATAGGTCAATATTCCGGAGCGGTCAGGAGCAAGGACATAGCCGTCTTTGATTGCCGTGACGATTGCTGCTTCGAAGGCGGCGTCGTACGCAGTTTTGGTTGGGAATCGTTGCTTGATGACGGGGAGTGGCAACGACTTCGAGGATCCGAGGAGTATGCAGATAATCGCCGGATTTGGCCCGGGAACGCCCGACAACACGATGGTCGCAACATCGACCGGTGGTGTGCGGATACCGCCCAGCGCGATCCCGTCCGCGTTGCGGGCGATGGCGCCTTTGGAATCGATCGTCACTCGTGGCGCCGGTGCAGGCGGCGTACCAGTTTGCATCCATGTTTTGAGTGCATGCAGCGAGGCTTTGGCGACGATGTGCAGTGGGCCATCGTTGACCGGCGCACCGCAATTGACCGCGTCGGCAGTGGTTCCCATCAGATGACGGTCGGCGTGAGCCGTGCCGGCAACTTCCCACAACCGAAAGGTGTTGGTATCAGGCTGGCGGGCGTCGCGCGAATTCAACAAGCTCGCGATATCGGTTTCGGATTGGATATCCATGATCGGAACTGTCGTGTCCGTGCGAAAAATTGTGGTGATGTTGCCGATTGATTTGGCGATGTCCGCGGGTTCGCCGGGAGCGACCAGCGGCAGGCCAGCAGCACCCCGGCTGTGAACAAAGAACCCATCAAACGCCAGGGTCAATGGTTGGACGCCATTGACGTATGTTGTCAAAGCAAAGGCCGATTGCGATTCGCCCGCAGCGATCACGCGATTGGGTCGCTGGCCGCCCAAGGCCGGACCTCCAGCGCGAACCGCGCGGGCAATCTGGGTGAAGATGTCGAAGGAAAATCCATCGCCAGGGTGCGAAAGTGATGCGTAGCGTTGCGGGTCGATCTTTTTGAGCCCCATGCCAACGATGCCGGCGCCGACCCCAGGAACCGTTACCAACACTTTGCCCCCCTCGACCCCGATCAGCTGGGCCGAAACCCCAACCCACGTGTCGCCACTGCGCGTAATTTCTTCGCGCAGGCTGGTCCAATCGGGATCAGCGTCGAGGCCACCGCTCACGTTGAGCCACTCGACGACCACCGTGCCGCTGGATTTTCCGTTGCGCTCGGCCGCCGTACCACGATGCGCGTCTTGTACTTCGCGGCAGTATCTGGGCTGAAGCTCCACTTGCCATCTGCGGTGAACGCGGCGCCAGATTTATAGGACGTTGCGGTTCCAGAAGCAAAGTATTCGTGCTGTTCATAGCCGACCGGGCCGAGTTGCGAGGGCGTTGACGAACCAATGAACGGTTCCTTCGTGCCTTTGATTTCTTGGATGATGTCGGCCGACGGGCCCGCAGGCCGAGCAACGGTCGACGTCGTTGGCCCCGGCGCGGTGGTCGATGAGCTGGCTCCAGGAACTTTCGATGAACTGCTGGGCGTTACCGACGGTTTCGAGCTACTGCACGCCGTCGCGATCAAACTCAACCCGACGACCGAAGCCGAGATGGCTACCCGCCAGCGCGGCGCTGCAACGGGGTGAGGGAATTGCTGTGAAACTCGACAAGAAACTCTGGGCGAAGTCATATGGGCAACTGTAGACTGCTCGGTCATCGCCGCCAGCGGTTTGCGTCACGCGACGAAAGCACTGGAACGATTCCTGGAAATGTGGGAAGCCTCGAGTTCATCGTGAGTGCCACAAATCGTTTGCAGCGCAGTGCGCTATGCGACCTTGTTGCCCCGGCTTCCTTCGATACGCTGCGCCGATGTCGATGTATGTCTTGGTTCATGGAGTTGCCCACGGCGCTTGGTGTTGGGAACGCACTCGAACGGATCTCGTTGCTGCCGGGCACGAAGTTGTGGCGCTGGATCTCGCGCTCACGAGCCTGGCCGACGATGCGTCGATCGTTGTCGACGCACTCGATCGCTTTGATGGCCCCAAGATTTTGGTCGGCCATTCCTACGGCGGGCTGGTGATCTCGAAGGCCGCGGGTGAGCGAGCTGACGTGGAACATCTTGTCTACGTAGCTGCGATCATGCTCGACGGTGATCAGCTGTTCACCGACGTTGGCGCTGAGTTTGATGCCACGGAGCTTGCTGGTGCGTTGGTAATCGGCGACGACGGCACGTTCACGGTCGCGCACGAGACTGCGCTGGTTGCGTTTTATAACGAGTGCTCCCACGACGATGCGCGCAACGCGGCCGCGCAATTGCGGCCGACTTCGATCACTTGCGTGATGAGCCCCGCCGGAGCTGAACCGTGGCGGACGATTCCGTCCACGTACGTAGTGTGTGAGCGCGACCAAGCGATCGACGCAGCGATGCAACGTTCAATGGCGCAACGAGCAACGAAGGTGGTGGTGCTTGACACTGATCATTCGCCGTTTCTTTCGCGGCCCAAAGAGTTTCTTGCGGTTCTGACCGCCGGCTGAACTTCACCGCCCCCGAAGTTGCCGCGCACCTACTATTGCGTGCATGGCGCCAAAACTTCAAGAGACGACGTTCGCGGCTGGTTTCGAAACGGCGATCTCCGCGATCGAAGCCGACGGTGCGGTCATCGTCCACGATTTCCTCCCCGCGGACGTGTTGTCTCGATTCCGGGCCGACGTCGTGCGCGAAGCCGAACGTCGCGAGTACGGGACGCGTGAGACCAGTGAAATCTCTCAGGCGTTCTGGGGTGAAAAAACGATGCGTTTCACTCGGCTCGCGTATCGCAGCCCTGCCTTTCTCGAAATCGCTACTCATGCGGATTACCTGCGAATCGCGGACCATTTTTTGTTGCCGAACTGCGACAATTATTGGGTGAATACGGGTCAGATGATGGTTCTGGCGCCCGGCCAAGCCGAGCAGTGGCTGCACCGAGATGCCGACAATTGGAATCGGATGAACAGTCCAGAATCGATCGAAGTGACGATCAGCTGTATGTTCGCGATCGAAGATTTCACCCTCGAAAACGGCGCGACCCGGGTGGTACCGGGTAGCCATCGCTGGAGCGACTTCACCCGCCAACCGCAAACTGATGAGATCACCCAAGCCGTGATGCCCGCGGGCAGTGGCATGATCTATACGGGCCGAGTGCTCCACGGTGGTGGGGCGAACCAAACTGCCGATCGGCAACGGTGGGGTCTGCACTTGTCGTACGTCTTGGGTTGGCTCACGCCGGAGGAGGCCCTGCCGTTGAGCGTGCCGTGGGAGGTCGTGCGCGATCAGCCGGAGTCCGTACAACGATTGTTTGGATGGCGCGAGACCTTGATGGGCGAAAGCTCGTCGCGGCTCTGGACCGTTGATTATGAAGACGTTCCCGTGGGGCTGGGTCTCGAATAAAACTGTGCTGAAAAGTGTGCGGAACTATTGCTTGTCGTGCTCGGTTCGCCACGTGGTGACGGCGAGGCCGATCGCAACACCGCCGATGATTGTGGTTGCGGCTGCATCAGCCCAGCGCCATTCGAGCCACTTGGTTGCGGCCGCGCCACCGAGCGTGACCGCGGCTTGCGATGCGCCAACGAGCGAAAGCTGGCCGTCGGAACGCAACGCGGGGCTGCCAATGCGCGCCGCAATGTGAATCTTGTTGGTTGACAACACAAGCAAGGCGATGAGCGACGCGGCTGCGATCGTAACGCCGAGGATGGACGCCTCGCTCTTCTGCGAACCGGCGAGGCGCACGATGCCACCGATTGCCGATGCCGTCCCGACGGTGAAGAGCCCGAACAGAACAACTCGATGGGCGATGCGTTCAAGATTGTCGGAGAGCGCGTCGTGACGCAACGCGTGGTGGAAGTGATACGCCAACGCGAGCGAACCGATCGCGTCGACGATGCCGACTGCGCCGAAAGCAACGAGCACACTCGTGTCGGTGCTCAGCCCAATTGCGATTGCCGTGACGGCCGACGCGGTTGTCCAGGTGGCGCTGATTAACGAGACGACCAATGCGGCGTTGACATGTGGGCGGTGCATCTCGTCCGCTGGTTTGTGCGTGTTCATGGAATCGGTTGCATCGGCGTGTGGCATGGCCATGGCGTCTCCTTCGACGTTGCCGACCAGACTTCCCGGCGCACCTGCAAACGAACAACTGGGGATACTTTACAAGGCGCCGCGGTCATACGCGCTGTCAATCACGATCATGCCAACGTAGTGCTGGTCTGTCGACGTTCGGATCTTTCGAGGATCTCGCGTCGAAGGATACGGATCGTCGTGCGCGCACCGTGAGCTGCTCGCTTGATGGTCAGCGTTGGTGATTCCTACCGCGCGATGACGTCTGGGCGCACGGACTCAACTGCCAGACACGCGTCCTTCTACTGGCCTGGGGTTCTCGGCTCGACTGCTTGTTTTCCCGTGTTTGGCTGGTATGACGGCCGGGTGTTGGGCCAGCCTTATGCTGTGGCTCGACGTTTGGCCGTTGCTGCAGCGGCTTGTTGGACCACGAACTGAAGCTCGGGAGAAAAGATGCGCATCGCGAATGTGAAGGGACGGTTGAAGCTGGTCATTGGAGATGGTGCGGTTGATGTTGCCAAGGCGAGCAACGCTCGTTTCGATGCATCGCCGCACGCGATCTACGACCGCTTCGATGAGTTCAAACAGTGGGCGGCCACAATCGAGACTGCCGATGAAGCGTTCGCAGCACAAGACGCTGGCCCACCGAGCCCATTTCCTACGCAGGTATTTGCGATCGGCCTGAATTACGTCGACCACGCTGCCGAATCTGGCTTTCAGCCCCCGACGAAGCCAGTGGTTTTTACCAAATACGTCAGCGCGTTTTCCGGCCCGGTCAGCGATGTGGTCCTGCCGCAGGGTTCGGTCGATTGGGAGATCGAAGTCGTGGCGGTAATTGGCACGATCGCGAATGCCGTTCCGGTGGAGCGAGGCTGGGATTTTGTTGCCGGGCTTACCGCAGGCCAGGACATCTCGGAACGCGAATTGCAGCGCAGCGGGCCAGCACCACAGTTTGGGTTGGGCAAATCATTCGCAGGGTTCGCGCCGATGGGGCCGGTACTGGTGACTCCCGACGAGTTCGACAACGCCGACGATCTCGCGCTGGGTTGTGCCGTGAACGGCGAAACGATGCAAAGCGGCCAGACCCGCGACATGATCTTTTCAGTACCGACGTTGGTTTCGTACCTCTCGAACGTGGTGACGTTGTACCCCGGCGATCTCATATTCACCGGCACTCCTCCGGGAGTGGGTATGGGCCGCACGCCACCGCGGTACTTGCACGCGGGTGATCGACTCCATAGCTGGATTGAAGGCATCGGCGATCTACACCAGCACTGCGTGGAGCGTCGCTAACTAAGCATCGATGGGTCGCGAAGGGGATCGTTCCTTTGGCCTCACGCGTCGCGGTGGAGCCAGTCGAAGATGTCGGTACTCATCAGTGAACGCGCGGTGTGTTCGTAGCGTTGTCGATCGACGTCACTCAAGAGGGCTTTCCATTGTCCACTCGTGCCGTTGCGAAAGAAGTCCGCGTTATTTTGCCAGACCTTGTGGCTTACATCGGGCGCGGTTGTATCGGCGTTCGCTTTCATTTGTTCGAAGGTCGCCGCGTGCACCAGCTCGGGCCAGATGTCTTGTGCGACCTCAATGTCGAGGTACGCAGCCAACCGTCGCATTTCGCCTTCGAGGTCACGCTTCAGATCGTCGTAGTGGATCATGTGCACCGTGTTCGCGTTGCGCGACGGCCAGAATGTCGCGATGTGATGTACCAGCATCTGCAGCGAGGATCCAGGCGGACGAGTCGTGATGTCGTAGTCGATCCAATCCCAGAACCGCCCGAGTTCGGTGTCGGCCTCGGGCGGCGGCCCGGCGGCAAGTTGATCCGTAACGTCGCCGAGCCCCACGGCATGTTCGCGTGCCGTGAGTAAGGCCGCGAAATCGAAATTGGCTCGATGGTTGAGCATCGACAATGCCACATCCCGAGGATCGCGCCCGACACAGATATAGCGAACTCGGTCATCCAACGGGAGGCCGTCGAACGGCGTGTGGGTTTTGATGAATCGCCGGTGTCTTTGTTGCTCAAATATCGCCTCGGTTTCTTGTGGCGTCCGCGTCTGCATATCGAGCCACGGCGACAATTCGTCGAGCGGCAGTGGGAGTTCTGGCGTCTGGAATACCAACAGCGCGCAGATCATTTGCGTCCAGGTTGTGCCACACTTCGCGGGCGTACTGATGACGATGTCTCCATCGCGAAACTCGAATCCATCCCAGCGCGCACTGTCGCTGATGAGGGACTGATAGCGAACCCGTTCAGAAGCTTCGGTCATAGTTCGGACCTTAGAACGCGCTCCGATAGGTGAGAGGTAATCCGATGCAAGAATCCTGTTTCCTGCGCTCGTCGCTGCGCTCCGGGGCCGCTCGGGCCGCGGGCAGCGCTGCGCTTCGTCGAGATCGGCCAGAATCCGTCGCCTTTTGGCGCGCCCTCTTCATCGGCGGGTTTGGCGCTCAGCTGGCTACTCGTTGTGGCATGATTGCCACCGGTGTGGGCCGCTTTGCTTTGTTGGCACCGCGGCTATGCGGAGTCCGTGGGCAGCTCGTAGGCTCGCCAGTATGCGAGTAGCGCTTGGCGATGGTTGCCGTTTGTTCGTCGACGTTGAAGGGCTCGGGTTGGTGCCCGATCACAACACGATGCGCGAACGTCCGGTGATGCTCACGTTGCACGGCGGCCCGGGCTTCGATCACTCATCGTTTAAGCCTGCGTTTGGTGAGTTAAACGATGTCGCCCAAGTCGTGTATTACGACCATCGAGGCCAAGGCCGCAGTGATCGGCGTGGCGCGAGCGAATGGAATCTCGCGCAGTGGGCCGACGACATCGTCGCGCTCTGCGATGTGCTCGGAATCATTGACCCCGTCGTGTACGGCGTGTCGTTTGGCGGCATGGTCGCGTTGCAATACGCCGTCCGGCATCCGCAGCATCCATCGAAAGTGATTCTCGATTCCACCACCGCGGTCAACGACATCGAGATCATGCTTCCCGTCTTCGAACGACTGGGTGGCGCGGAGATCGCCAACCTGGCCCATGATTTTTGGAACGGCCCAACGCCAGAGCTCATGGCGCGTTACCTCAACGAATGTATGCCGCTCTACAACCGCATGCAGCGGCCCGATGCGAAAGCCGCGCAGGCTCGTACCTTGGAGACTGCAAATTGGGAATTGTTTGATCATTGGTCGAACGGCGAAGAAACCAAGTACGACCTCACTGGCGAGTTGCATCGCATTGAACGGCCGGTGTTGGTGCTTGCCGGTGAAGACGATCCGGTGTGTCCGATGGTTGGCTCTGAACGGATCGTCGATGGAATCCCCAATGATTTATGTACCTTTCAGCGCTTCGACGACTGCGGCCACGGCGTGTGGCGTGATCAACCCACCGCAGGCTTCGCCGCCATCCGCCAATTCATCGCCGAAGATCACAAGGAAATGAAATCGTGAATACCCGTCATGGAACTGCGGTGGTGACGCTGCCCGCTGATTGCGAGATTCTCATCACCCGCGGCTTTGCAGCGCCACAAGCGTTGGTGTGGGAATTGATCACCAATCTGCGCCACGTGATGCGCTGGTGGGGGCCATCGTGGTGCCCGTTGGCTTCGTGCGACATCGACTTGCGCGTCGGTGGGGCGTGGCACTACACGGCGCGTCTGGATGGCGCGGAGCTCGTGTGGCGGGGGGTCTACCTCGCGATCGAAGTCGGCAAAAACATCGTGTCGACTGAATGTTTTGAAGGATTCCCCGATGCGAAGTCAACCAACACGATGACCCTGACGCACCGTGACGACGTAACCACCTTGCAAACTCGTGTCGTACACACGAGCAAAGAATTCCGCGATGGCCACATCGATTCTGGCATGGAAATCGGTATGCAAGACACATTCAACCGTCTCGAAGATTTGTTGGGATTGTCCGACACGCCTGCCGAGCAGTTCCGAAGGGTTGCGGGGCGATTCAGTGATCGAGTGCACGAAGTTCCTGCCGAAGCGTGGGATAACGACGCGCCGTGCGCAGGCTGGAAGGCGCGCGATGTTGTTGGCCACATGGTCGAGTGGATGCCGGGCATGTTGCGCGGTGCAGACGTTCACGTGATCGTCGATGCGGATGTTGCCGACGACCCCGTTGGTGCGTGGGAGAGTTTGCGTGCGCAAGTGCAGGCCGCGCTGGATGATCCGGTGGTTGCGCAACGCGAGTTCGACGCCGGCCCGCCGGGAGTGATGACAGTCGAGCGCGCGATCGCGATGATCATGACGGGCGACATCGTAACCCAAACTGCCCGTGGTCAGGCGTTTGACCGAATTGCCGGTCGCGTGTCGGGCCAGTCTTCAGCCCTGGCCTCGCGAACGGCCGTCGTTGCGGCCGGATGTCGGACCACGAAGTTGGCCGGGTTATTGCAGCTCGACGGCGAAAAGACGCCACTTGCCGTCGATGCCCTTGAGCGGGTGTTCGCCGCGATCAGCGAAGGTGGCTGATCCGCCGAGCATCATGTCGCGCACCGTCGACGACGCCCAGAACTCGCCGTCGCGTGCTGCTTGTTCCACCCGTGCCGCAAGGTTCACGGCGATTCCTGAGATATCGAGATCGTCGTGCACTTCGATCTCTCCCGCGTGCACTCCGGCGCGAATCTCCACACCGATGTTGCGCAGTTCGTTGCAGAGCGCGATACCACAGGCAACCCCTTGCGACGGTACATCGAAGACAACGAGAAGACCGTCGCCGGTGCTCTTGACAACCCGGCCACTGTGCTGATCAACAAGTTTGCGCGCCAAACGATCATGGGCATCGATCGTCTCATGCCACTTCGCGTCGCCAACCGCGGCCGATTGGCGAGTGGAATCGACGATGTCGGTAAACAGGACGGTGGCGAATCGGCGAACCGCAACCGTCTCCACCTGCGTTCCGGTGAGAAACTCGATGAGTGGGTCGAGGATGTCGCGCCAATTCGGTAACGCCCACGAGAAGTGATCGTCGCCTGCGACCTCGAGATATTGCGCGTCGGGAATTACCTCCGCGAGGACGCGCCCGAGCATCGCCGGCAACACCCGATCGCCTTTGACGTGGACCACCATGGTGGGCGCGGTAATGCGTTCGATTGCGTCGCCTGCATCCAAACCGAAGACGCTTTCGATTTGCCGCCGGAAATCGCGCGGGCTCGCAGAGAGTCGTTGGAATCGGCCCACCCATCGCACAAAGGCTTCGTTGCTCGATTGGCTGGGCATGAACCAATCAACGAACTCCTGGGCGTTGTCGGGCCAGCCCGCAGCAACACTCTGGAAACGATCCCACACTTCTTGGCTCGACAAGTCCGGTGCATCGCCGTCTTCAACGAGACGTTGGGCTTGCGCGTAGTACCGGGACGGTGCAATCGTGTTGTGCAAGATGAGCTTGTCGACTCGGTCGGGATACATCGCCGCGAAGAACTGGCTCATGACGCCACCTTCGGACACGCCAAGCAAACTCGCTCGTTCCCAGCCGACCGCGTCCATCACCGCAACGATGTCGCCGATGCGTTCTTCGAGTGTCGGCGCAGCATCAGGCCGATCCGAGAGGCCAATACCGCGTTGGTCGAACTGCACGACTTCTACGTGCGGCGCGAGGAAACTGAAGATGCGCTGGAGGTATTCGTGTTCCCAACCGATTTCCATGTGCGTGACGAGCGCGGGAACGATGAGCAGCGGTGGGCCTTCACCGAACTGTTGGTACGCCAGTGATAGCTCGCCCGACCGGGCATATTGAGTTTTAGGAACCTGCATGCCAACCGTCCTGCCAGAAACCCCCTGGGAACCCCTCGAATGTTGTCCCTTTATGCAACGGACCAGTGGAAAAAGTGACAACAGTCAGAGAGCTCACCGGCCATACTGTGGGCATGCTTGATCATCTTTCGATTCAGTGCCGCGATTTCGCCGTGAGCTGTGCGTTCTACGACACTGTGCTTGCCACGATTGGCGGTGCGCGCATCATGGATTTTGGCGAGGTCGTTGGATACGGCATCCCTCCGTTTCCAAATTTTTGGCTTGGCCATCACCACACTGGCGAAGGGTTCCGGGAGTCGCATATCGCGTTTCGAGCGGATGATCGCGCTGCTGTCCGTGCGTTCTATCAAGCTGCGCTGGCCGCAGGAGCAGCGTCGCTACACGCACCGAAGGAATGGCCCGAATATCACCCTGGGTACTACGGAGCGTTCGTGCGCGATCCCGATGGTAACAACGTCGAGGCGGTGTGCCACGCTCCCGAATAGGAGCGACACCCGGCGTAACCTGGCTCCATGCAGGATTCCGTCACCGTCCACATGAATGCTTCCGCTGATGCGATTTGGAATCTCGTCAGCGATGTCACCCAGATCGGCAAGTTCAGCCCCGAGACGTTTGAAGCCGAATGGCTCGATGGTGCGACTGGCCCGGCAGTCGGCGTGAAGTTTCGTGGTCATGTCAAACGCAATGGCCGCGGCCCTACCTATTGGGCCGCGTGCGAAGTGACCGCGTGTGAACCTGGCCATGTCTTTGGCTTTGTGGTTGGCACTGTGGCGAAACCATTGAACAACTGGCGTTACGAGCTCACGCCGAATGGCGATGGATGCGATGTGATTGAATCGTTCGCGCTGCCGAGCAACGCGTTCACCAAAATTTACTGGGGACTGTTCGGCAAATTGCGGGGCCGCACGAACCGCAACGGCATGCAACAAACGTTGGAGCGCATCAAAGCCGTCGTCGAAGCCAAGGTGTAACGACTCCCGGCTTCAATTCATTCGGAGGTAACCGACCTGTCGTGGTCCAACACATGACCGCGGTTTCGGTCGTTTGTCCGACCAGCCAGATGTGGTGGTCCGACACGCGGCCGGCGTTGCGGTCGTTTGTCGGACCACCGGAGACAAGGTGGTCGTTGGTCGGGTCGGGGCACCAGCACGGCGCCTGCCTGCTACGGCAGCGAGAGTGCTTTGCGCGCCGTGATTCCTAACAACTCGACTGCTTCGGGATCCCAGCCGTTTGCGGGCAACGAACAGGTCACCCCGTCGGCACCGGCGGCCAACGACTGCGCAAGTTGTTCCCCAACTTCATCGGGGTTGCCCCATACCACCATCGCCAAAATCATCTCGCGAGTCGCGTCGTCCATGGAGGCGAGGTCCATGCCGCGCGCACCAAGAAACGCGGTCATGTGCGCAAACGCGGCGTCGTGGGTTTCGGCGATGCACACGTTGCGCGCGTGCGTGACAGTAATTTCGCAACGGTCGCGCCCGAGCCGTTCGCAGTGGCCGGCCAGCGCGTCGAGCTTGCGCGGCAGTTCATCTAGCCCAGCGGTGAGGTTCGATTCGTCGGCGTATTGCGCGACGAGGCGCAACGTCTTCTTTTCGCCAGCGCCTCCGATCATCACCGGGATGCGCGAGATCGGTGCGGGCTGATTGATCGCGTCGCGAACGGTGTAGTGCTTGCCATCCAGCGAAGGCCGCTCGTCGCGCAACATCGGCAGGATGATGTTCAACGCTTCTTCGAGCTTCTCGAAGCGTTCGGTGAAGGTATTGAATTCGAAACCCAAAGAATCGTGTTCGAGTTCGAACCAACCCGCGCCAATTCCGAGTTGCGCTCGCCCGCGCGAAACGATGTCGAGCGTGGTGATGATTTTTGCGAGCATCGCGGGATTGCGATACGTGTTGCCGGTGACGAGCGCGCTCAACCGCACCGTCGATGTCGCGCCCGCGAGTGCGCCGAGCAACGTGTAGCACTCGAGCATGTAGTCGGTGGGGGCGCCGAGCATCGGAAGTTGGTAGAAGTGATCCATCACCATGACGGTGTCGAACCCGCCCCGTTCTGCTGCGATGGCCTGACGCTCAATGTTTTCGAACAAATCGATGTCGGCGACGCCGGGGTAGGTGAAGTTCGGGATCTGGTAGCCAAGACGAGTCATGACCCACACCTTAATTCGGGTTGCGCTCGTTCACTCGCCGATCGGAGTAGCCGCAGGTAAAGCGGCGACGGCAGTGATCGTTTTGGCGCTCGATACGTCAACGACGGTTCGCAGCCGCCGGACGGTCGAGAGAACCACGAGCCCTCCCGCCACTGGCACTGCGCCGTAGAGCAAACCGGCGTTGCGATGCCCAAGCCCGCCGAACGCGAGTGCAGCGGTTCCCGTCGCCAATGCCATCGACCAACTACGCAGTGTCTCATCGACGGCGAATACGCGCCCATGGGTTTCGATAGGCGTGGCGCGCTGGAGCAATGTGCGCATTGGCGTGGTGAACCACGGTGTGCAGACGCCCCACAGCGTGATGCCAATGAACGCAAACGAAAGTTGGGCTGTGCCGAGGTAGAGCGCGGCACTCAACCCGCTACCGATCGCGCCGAGTGCCACGATGTGGACCCGAGTGGAACGTTCACCGAAATGCGCGACGACAAATCCAAACAACACCATCGCGATACCGAACGCGGTTTGCAGATGCGCGAATGTCGCGGGGGAGCGATGCAGGACGTCTTTGACATACAACGGCTCCATCGTGACTCCCGAGCCCCACAACATGTAGATGCCGATCGCGCCGACGAAAAGCCGCATGACTTCCGGGCGTTCTCGCACAATGCGCCAACCTTCGCGTGATTCGATCCACGCAGATTGTCGAGCCTGGGTGCGCGGTGGGCGAGGCGAAATCACCAACGGAATCACCACCATGATTCCAATCGCGTACGTAATCGCATCGGCGAGGAACGCACCTTTCGCGCCCATAGTTTGAATCGCGGTCGCTCCCAACAACGGCCCGAACGCGATCGAAACTTGCATCGCCGTGGCAAGAAGCGCGTTGGCGCGTGCGAGTTGATCGTCTTCGACTATGCGTGGTGCAAGCGCGCCGAAGGCCGGTTGCGCGAATGATTTCGCGAAGCCTTGCGCTGATGACCAAATGACCAGCATCCAATACGTGTCGCTGAATGCCATTGCTACGGCGCACAACGCGGCGGCGCTATCGGCTGCAATGAGGACCCGTCGAGGATCGAGCCGATCAGTGGGTACGCCGGCGAGCGGGCCGAGGAGCGCACCAGGGATCGTCCAGGTGAGGCCGAGTACCGCGACCTGCCAGGGCTCAGCGTTGAATCGTTGGGCCGCATAACCCCAAATCGCAACGAGCGCGCACCAGCTGCCAATGCCGTTAACAGCCTGGCCGATAACGAGCGCGCGAAAGCGGCGGTCACGAAGCGGATGCATAACCAGCATTCTCGCGCACCTGGTCCGCCGATCTCGCCGCTTTTGCCAAATGGATCGTCATCAGGCAAGTGGAGCGGAAACGGTCGGGCAGCTGGTGCATGCGATGAAGTGCGGTGAACTTTGTGCATCTGACCACGTGGGGCGTAGTCAGATGCACAAAGTTTGCGCCGAAATCTCAGTGTCTCAGGGTGTCGGTACGTTCTGGGTCGTCAGGGGAGAACGCCGACGGGCGTATGGCCGGGCTCAACACCAACACGGTGTGCTGGCGCACCGACAGCTGCTCGAAGTCGGCCTCAGCTCCAGAGCAATTTCGATCGCGTTGGAAAACGGCTCGCTCATGGCGATCACGCGTGGCGTATATCGAGTGCGGGGCGCGCCGCAAACGATTGCGATGGCGATGACGGCAGCAACCTTGGCTTCGGGCGGTCGCGTATGTCGAACTACTGCCGCGCACCTGTGGCGCCTTGAGGTTCCGTTAGCGGTCGATCCGATCCACACAACGGCGGGGGTGGAGGGTCGCCAACCGCGCTCGGTCTGCCGTCGGGCGCGAGCGCAGTACCAGGGTGCCGGGTTGGCCGTCGGGTTGGTACGACGTTCGGTCCGTCGTCGGGCGCGAACGCAGTACCAGAGCGTTTGTGTGCGCAGTAGGTTGCGGGTTTGGATCGGTCGGGCAAGCAATTGGAGTGAGATGCCTCGAATCATTGTGAACGGCTATGCGCACGAGGTCGATGCGCCGGGTGCGATGCCGTTGCTGTGGGTGCTACGCGATCTCCTGAACTTCACCGGCACGAAGTATGGGTGTGGGATCGGCGCGTGTGGTGCGTGCACCGTCTTGCTCGATGGCAAGCCGAATCGATCGTGTTCGGTGCCGCTCTCGGATGTTGGCGCCAAGATGGTCACGACGATCGAAGGGCTTTCGGAACACGATGACCATCCGATACAACACGCATGGGTTGAGCACCAGGTTCCGCAATGCGGGTACTGCCAATCAGGCATGATCATGGCTTGTGCCGCCGCGCTCGAAGCGAATCAGGGTGACGGTACGAAGGTCGCTGATGCGGTTACGAACATCTGCATTTGTGGCACCTATCAACGCATTCGTGAAGCGCTGGAAAGCGTGAACGCGAAATGAACCGCGATTTCGAAAATGGGCGTTCAGCAGACCCGGCGGGCGGCATTACTCGCCGCCACTTTCTCATCACCGGTGCAGCGGGTTTGACGATCGGTGTCGCCGCGCTCGCGGGCTGCGACGACAATTCGAAGGGCACCGCTCCCACCACGACGCGCTCCTATGGGCCGGCGCCGTCAACCACGACTACCCCCGAACTCCCGGCTGCCCAGGTGAACGCGTTTGTGCACATCGGCACCGACGGGCACGTGACGGTGATGTACGGCGGAAGCGAGTTTGGCCAGGGAACGATGTCCGGGCTCGCCCAGATTGTGGCCGAGGAACTCCAGGTCGATTGGGAATCGGTCACGATCAAGCAGTCGGTCGCGAACCCCGAGGTTTCGTACTTCACCGGGGGCAGTAGCGCAGTCCGATTTCAATTCGGGAAGCTCGCCGCTGCGGGAGCGGCCGCGCGCGAAATGTTGCTCATCGCCGGCGCGAAGAAGTTGGGAGTCGCGCCCGCGAAGTGTCACGCACAACGCGGTCGTGTAGTAGTCACGGGCAGCAATGGCAAACAGTCGGTGGGCTACGGCGAGGTCGCGAGCGCAGCCGCACACGTTCCGGTACCCCAAGACCCGAAGCTCACCGATCCGGCGCAATACAAATTGATCGGTACGCCGGTCAAGCGTCCCGATATCGCTAAGAAGATTAACGGTAGCGCGGTGTACGGCCTCGACGTCCGTGTTGAGGGCATGCAGTTCGCGGTCATCAAGCACGCGCCCGCATTCGGTGCCACGTTGATCGGTACGCCGAGTGTGCCCAAAGGTGCTTCAGCGGTCGTGCCGATCGTCGCCCAGGAGTCGCGGGGGAGCGTCTCCAAAGGTTCAGTAAGTGCGGTTGCGGTTGTCGCGTCGAATACGTGGGCCGCGATGCAGGCAGCCAGTGCGCTTGAGGCGAAGTGGAAACTACCTACAAATATTGAACAATTCAACACGGCCGCACTCAAGGCCGACGCGCAAGGCCTGTTGAAGACGGGAGCCGCCATCTTGGCTGAGCCCGCGGTTGGCGACGCGGCTAAGGCACTCAGTGCCGCAACGATCACGATCGATGCAACGTATTCCCTTCCGTACGTGCCGCACGCCTGCATGGAAGTCTTGAACTGCACGGTTGATCTGCGCGCCGCAACCTGTGAGGTGTGGGCCCCAACGCAATCCGCGACCGCCGTGGCGGGCTTGGTTGCCGCCATGACCAAGCTTCCTCCGGACGCAATCACGGTGCACACGACCTTCATCGGAGGCGGCTTGGGTCGCAAGATTGAAAACGACTTCGTTGCCGCGGCGCTGCAAGTGGCGATGAAGATTCGCAAGCCCGTGATGTTGATGTATCCCCGCGAGGAAGATTTCGCGAACGATCAGTACCGTCCGAGTGCGTTGGTGCAGGTTCGTGCTGCAGTCGACGCCAGTGCCAGTGCCAGTGCCAGTGCCAGTGCCAGTGCCAGTGCCAGTGCCAGTGCCAGTGCCAGTGCAATCAGCGCATGGCACTACCGCAATGTTTCACCGTCGATTTTCGAACAGCGCGGCTTCGGTGGCGGTGGGCCCGATTCTCAAGCTACCGATGGTTCCACCGCGTTGCCGTACGCGATGGCCAACAAGCGAGTTGAGTGGATCGCGCAACCAGGAACTGTGCCGGTTGGGTTTTGGCGTTCAGTCGGGCATTCAATTAACGCCTTTCCGGTCGAGTGTGCGATCGACGAACTCGCGATCGCAGCCAAGCTCGATCCGTTTGCATTTCGCCGTGGTCTCCTGCGCGACAACGCGAGGTCGCTCAAGGTGCTCGACACCGCGGATGCGGAGAGCGGGTGGCGCAAGAACTTGCCTAAGGGTCATGGCTGGGGCGTTGCGTTCGCGGAAAGTTTTGGTTCGTTGGTGTGCCATGTTGTTGAGATTTCCGATGTCACCGACGCTTCGTTGCGCGTGAATCGGGTTGCGTGCGTTGTCGATTGTGGACGTGCGATCAATCCAAACTCGGTCGAGATGCAAATGCAGGGCGGGATTGTGCACGGCTTGACCGCCGCGTTATGGGGCGAGATGCAGTTCGACAAAGGCGCGGCAACCACGAAGAACTTTGGTGCCTATCGAGTTATGCATCTCGCCGATATGCCGAAAGTCACCGTGAAAATTATCGAGAGCGGCGAAGGCCTTGGAGGCATCGGGGAACCCGGAGTGCCGCCAATCGCGCCAGCCGTTGCGAATGCGTATTGCAACGCGACAGGTAAGCGCATGCGATCACTCCCGCTCTTCGCTGCGCCCAAATAGCTGATAGTTGTTGCTCTGTGAATCGTTATTCCATCCTCGATCTCGCGACCGTCGGATCCAACGCCACGATCGGTGCCGCGTTGGCGGACAGTGTGACGATCGCGCAGTGCGCTGAAGCGCGCGGATACGCCCGTGTTTGGTACGCCGAGCATCACAACATGTCGGCGATTGCCTCGTCGGCGACCAGCGTGTTGATTGCTCACGTTGCCGCGCACACCGAGACCATTCGGTTGGGTTCGGGCGGAATAATGTTGCCCAATCACGCGCCCCTCGTGATCGCTGAACAATTCGGCACGCTCGCATCGTTGTATCCTGATCGCATCGATTTGGGTATCGGTCGGGCCCCCGGAACTGATCAGCAAACCATGCGCGCGTTGCGCCGTGATCACACTTCGGCCGATTCCTTTCCCCAAGATGTCCGTGAACTCCAAGGGTTCTTGGGTTGCGAAAGCGAAATCCCGGGGGTGCGGGCAATTCCTGGATACGACACGAACGTTCCGATTTACATTCTCGGTTCGTCGCTGTACGGCGCGCAGTTCGCAGCCGTGTTCGGTCTGCCGTACGCTTTCGCTTCGCATTTCGCTCCCGACTCGCTCGTTGAAGCGGTGCATAACTATCGGCGTAACTTTCGGCCGTCGGCACAGTGCGATTCACCGTACGTGATTGCCGCGGTCAACGCGATCGTTGGCGCAACCGAAACCGATGCGGTCGAGGAGTCGCGTGTAGTAACTCGGGCGCGGGTCGCTCGTTTTCTGGCGGGGGGCCGAACCTTGTCCGACGATGAACTCGACGCGCTCATCGATTCCCGCCAGGGCCGTCATGTGTTGCAGATGATGCGCTACTCAGCCGTTGGCACCGCCGAAGGTGTGTTGCAATACCTCAATGAATTTAGGGTGCACGCCGATGCCGATGAGTTGATGATCGTGCTGGCTTCACGCAACCTCGAAGGCAAACTGCGATCATTACACGGCATCGCCGACGCAGTCGCAGGCTCGGCAATCGAGTAACGGTGGTCCCCCAAGTGGCCGCTGGGACGGTCGTTTGTTGGACCATCGCCAAATGGTGGCTCGCCAAATGGTGGTCCCCCATTTGGCCGCTGGGACGGTCGTTTGTTGGACCACGGAAAGCAACGGGCTGGCTGCTGCGTGAGGAGCTCGATGATCGAACCGGCCCGGTTGTGAATCGCGCCGTTGCTTCGAGCCCGGCCGAGACGTCGGGAGGCAAAGTCGCGCACGCCGGCGCTTGTTCGCGAGTTGACGGCACCACGGCGTGACGTGCCATTGGTCTCGAAGCACGCTAGTTGTGCGGGGTGCCACAAGGTGCAACACCCACCGTATTCAGGGGTTACAATCGGCTCGTGAATTGGGCGCTTGCTGCAATACTCGGAATCGCTGGCGCGGTGGCTCATGATGTGTTCGAACTCGCAACGTTGTCGCGTAATCGGCGCCACACGTTCTCTGAGGAATGGACCTCGCCCGCGTTTATGGTTGCATCCGCGATTCGAGTCGCGGCCGGGGGAGTGCTGGCTGGCGTCCTGGGTGGTATCGGCGAAGTCGGCGCGCTTGGCGCAATCCTCGTCGGCGCGCTCGCACCGTTGATGGTGCAACGGCTTGCCGGCATGGAAGACAACAGCCGCGAGACGGATTGATGTACCAAGACGCTGAGGGTTTCGAGGCTGCCGAGCCCGGATTCGGGAGTCGGGTCACGGCAGCTTTGAGTCGCAACTCCGAGGTATTTCTGTTCGCTCAGCTGTACGACTTGGGGCGGGGCATCGACGAGCCGACCAGCTTCTTTCGCTCAATGTTGCGGCACCTCTCGCGCTCGAGTTCGCCGTTTCGCGACTATCGCCGCCGTTGGGTGCTGGAACGCGCGAATTTCGACGGCGCCGAGCTCGCGAACTTCGATTTCAGCGGGATTCGATTCGGCACCACGACGATGCGTGAGGCGAACCTTTCGCGGGCGAACTTGGCGGGTGCTGACCTTCACGGCGCAAAGATGTTTCGGGCGTTTTTAGAAGGCGCGGATCTCAGCCGGGCGGTTGCTCGCCGGGTCGATCTCCGCGAAGCGAACCTCCGCGCCTGTTCATTCATCCTTTGCGACCTCAGCGGCGCGTTGCTCCAAGATGCCGATCTGCGGGGCGCCGATTTTCGCGGCGCAAACTTATTGTTGGCCGATCTTCGAGGCGCCGACCTCCGCGGCGCTCGCTTCGACCAAGACTTTGACCGAACAACGCTCGTCTCCGACGACGCCACTCAGTGGCCAGAGCCTGTCTGATCTCGAGGAACGAAAGCGCGGGTTCGACATGAATCAAGGTCGTGAATCACGTGTTGGTGCGTTCGCGTTGACCGCCGACGAACGCGCACAGTTTCACAACGACGGTTTCATCATTGTTCCCAAAGCGCTCACCGCATCGCAACGAAACGCGGTTGAAGAAGTTGCTCGAAATCACGACGAGTTGTTTCGTGAGCGCGCCGATACTGGCCCCTACAACGTGTTGAATGAACACGATCTGGTTGGCCAAGAACCGGTGTGGATGGAACTCGTCGACAATCCAGCCGTCCTTGCCAAAGTTGTCGCGCTTATGGGTTGGAATATCCAACTGTTCCATACGCAATTGCTTGTCACTCCTCCCGCACCTGCGGGCGCGACGCCGGGACCGTACGGATGGCATCAGGACAACAACCGGATGAACCGCGATTTCGATACCACTTTGCATCCGATGGTGTCGCTGAAAGTCGGGTACTTCATCACCGCACTTTCGGCTCCGGGAATGGGCAATCTCTGTGTCGCTCCCGGATCGCACCGCATGGCGCAGGGAGCAGCTCTTGTGCAAACGGGCGAGCAAGCCGGAGAGCATCCGGGCGAGTTTCCAGCCTTTCGCGGTTCCGCGAGTTGGCCGCAAGCCGAACCGCCCACCACGGTTGAAGTCCTGGCGGAACCCGGCGATGCCATTATCTTCGATCGTCGAATCTGGCATTCGGCGAGCACGAATACTTCAACAATCACAAGGATATTCGCGACCTACGGCTACTCGTATCGCTGGTTACGACCAAAATCCGCGATGAACTTCGGCGCTGACCTCGCCGCATTCGCACCCGTCTGCCGTCAGCTTCTGGGCTGGGCCACGAGCGCGAACGGCTACTTCGATCCGCTCGACGAGGACGTTCCGTTGCGGGCTTGGGTACGCGAACATTTCGGCGAGGATGCTGTACGCTCCTAGCTTGGAATCGGACCAGCGCTTTGGGCCGGGTAATTGGGCCGGTTAATTGGGCCGGTTAATTGGGCCGGTTAATTGGGTTAGCGATTCGGCCAGAGGTCTGCGGGGCCACCGGGATAGCCCTTTGCGGCCCGGATTGCTTGGCCGAACGGGAGCAGCGTTTCGATCAGCGACGAAAGATCATCACCCAACGCGTTGAGCGCCGGAGCGAGTTGTAGATCCGTAGCTACTTCGATGGCTTCGCGTCCCGCGCGACCCGCATCAGTGAGTTGTGCATCGGCGTCGAACCAACCGCGATCACATAGCCGTTGTTGGGCCGCATCGAACTGTTCGTCGCTCCATGCACGCGTGCGGGCATAGCTGCGTAATTCCAGCCCCATGTACCGCTCCGACAATAAATTGATTTCGGTTGCGTCAACGCCAGCGCTAATCCACGCTGCGGTGTGCGAATCACCTCTGTATTCGCGCAGCATGTCGCCGAGCTGAAAGAGTCGGTGCCATGGATCATCGCCGTCTTCGAAGTGCTGTTGGGCTCCGGCGAACAGCGCTCGGCCCTCGGGCCGTAGCGGATCGACCGCCTTGCGCAAAAGACCACCGGCAACCTCCACTGCTCCGAGCGCCTCGACACCGAGCACGCGTTGGAGTTGCGCAACCGCTCCTTGTCTGCGGGCGAATCGGATTGCCGTCGCGTTCGTGAGGGTCCAGCCGTAGTCGACTGAGGCGATGACCGCAACGGGGCTAAAGACGCCAAATGCCGCAGCGACCACGTTGCCCGCAACATCGCCCATCAGCGATCCGCGGCTCGTGAAGTATGCCGGGCCGTCGGGCAGTGCGAGCCCATCAAGCGATGCTGGGCTGGGTGCAAACCCGAGGCCTTGATACGCGGTGTGGGCTTCGGCGGCGAAGTAGACCTGGCCGATAACCGGCTCGAGCGCCGCTGCGAGGCGGCGCGCGGGAATTGTGGTGTTATTCATAGTTGGCACGATTCGGCTCCTTTTTCGGGCTCGCAGCGCCCGATAATCTCGACAAATGGGATAAATCCCCTTATAATCCTCGGACCTGCAAGACGGTAGTTGGAGGATGTAATGGGTCTGAGGTTACTGCGCAGCGCTGCTGGACCACGCGAGTCGTCGCGTCGTCGTCGGCCGCGTTCAGCAGGCACGCCCACTGCGACTCCACCACTCGATGCGGACTTCGCAAAGCCCGTAGAGGTGCACAATCCTCACGACACGACGATGATTGTGCGCATCGGCGTGACCCTCACTCAAGTTTCAGGGTTCGGGCCGAGCGCTCAGGTAGCCGATTGGATTGCCCGGGCCTCGATGGTGTCGGCGCGCATCGTGACTCCGGACGCGATTGATATGGCGCGCCTCGTTCACGATTCAGTAGCGACTGCATCCGATTCGCAGCGGCTGAACCGCGAAGCGCAACTTGAGGCGTTGGAATCCCGGGCGCTTTGGCTCGAAGATCGGATCAACGCGATCCAATTCGGTTCGCCGTTGCCGACGTCGGGGCAGTCGCTGTCCTATGGCAACGCATCGGTCAGTGGAGATTCCGTCGGCGCTTCGTTGCGGCCCGACCAAGCAGATCAACAAGACCATGCTGGCCAAGCCTCGGTGGCCTTGGCGCTTGCATCAGAATGGGATGCGGTGACACAAGCGGGTTCGTCTCGATCGGCCGGAGTTGGATTAGATCGCATCGCAGCGTCGCTTGACGGGCGAGGCGCCACGATCGAGCTGCAAGCGCGCACCGCGAAGATTCTTCGACACCTGCCCGGCATTGCCCCGGCGGCCGAGTTGCGCCAACACGCCGAAGCACTGCGCGAAGACAACGTTGAAGCCCTCATTGCGGAGCTCGAAGCGGTCGACCGGCAAGGCCAGGAGCTCTCGGATTCGCTGTCGGACTCGCTGTCGCACTCGCTGCCGGATTCGCTGTCGCATTCGCAGTCGGCTCCTGAGCGAGACGCTTCAAACGCGAACGCGCGTATCGTCGCGTCGCTGTTCAGTGATGCGGCACCGTTGCTTGTCATCGATGGTGATTTGCTCGATGCGTGTACTTCACAGATGCGCGATCTGCTCCTGGACCGGATTCGGATTGAAGCCCATCGCCGCCCGGTTGTTCTGGTCAGCGACGACGCGTCGCTCGATGGGTATTTGGAGACTGTGGCCCGCGCAACGCTGTGGACCGTCGGGCATATGCGCCTCATCGCTCTAGACGCGAACCCGTGGATCGAAGATCCTGCGATTCGCGGTGCGGCAATTATTGCGGCACGCCATGTTGACGATTCGGCCTTTGTCTGCGCGAATCACGCTGGGAGCGCTACTCGTTTGCAATGCCCGAAATGCCGGCGGCCGTATTGCAGCCTCTGCATGCTGGCCAACGAACGCGGCGTCGTTGAATGTGTGGCCTGTGCATTGCACCGCGGCGGCGTGCGGTCTCGTCGGTGGCGCAGCGAACGCGGCTGATCCACCTCGTTAGGGCGCGACGCCCGAGGCCCGACGTTGTAGCTTCTGGGCCATGACTGCATCCCCTGAAGCAATGCAACAAACGATCGACAGCTACATCGCGGCCTACCGCGCCAACGACAAAGCCGCGGTCCTCTCCCTGTACACCGAGGACTGCGAGTGGATCGATCCGGTCGGTACGCCCACGAACCACGGTCACGCTGGCGTCTCAGAGTTTTGGGACAACGCCCGCGCTATGGCCGATTCGATCGTGCTCGAGCCCGTTCGTTCGACCATCTGTGGAAATGAAGCCGCGGTTGCCATCGAGATCCACATCACCCTCGGCGGCAGTCAATTCATCATGGACGCAATCGACATTTTCGTGTTCAACGATGACGCCAAAATCGCGTCCGGCAAGGCCTACTGGGACATGAGCGCAGCGCGCCCCGCGTAACTCTGCCCGCGCAGTGGCCGCGACACGAAATTCTTCGCAGGCTTAGGTCCAGGTCACAGGCTCGCGCGTGGTGGGCGTCACCCTGATTTCCGCGCGACTTTGAGTTTGGGGTGTGCTTCGGCCACAATAGAAAGCCGATGAAGGTCGAATCGCGCGACTCAGTGTCCTTGAAGCCCGTTGAACTCGATGAGTTCTCGCAGCTCCTCACCAGTGTGGGTCTCACACTCAAAGATGAGGTACTCGATCAACATATCGAGTCTTTCCCTTTGGTTGTGTTGGCCCACGACGATTTGGGGCTCGCAGGCTTTATGTTCGGTTCTCTCGAACGGATCGGCGGTACTCCCGCGATCTTGTGGGGGATGGGCGCCACCCGTAAAAAATTTACGGCCCCGGTGCTCACTGCGATGACGGCGGAACTCGCACGGCGAGCGGCGATTTCGTTTCCCGACGAAGACGTATTGGTCGGCGTGCGGTACGCACACGCATCGATCTACGTCATGCTGAATAGTTACGCCAACGTCGTTCCTCGCCCTGGGTATTCGCCGAATGGCGAAGAGCGGGCCTGGGGTCGTCGTTTGGCCAAACGGTTCCGTTGTGAGAGTTCCTACGACGATCGGGCCTTCAACGTGCGAATCAAGAGCCGCAAACCCTCGACGGTGCCGATCCTCGACGGCGCGGGTATTAAGGCCACTGGTGGCGCCAAGGTTTCAGCGGTCGTCGGAACGCACGACCCGCTCAAGGGTGAAGCAATGATCAGCTTTGGCTGGGCCATCGCGGAATCACTCGAAGCTGGGGCTTACGCAGTCTCGTAACCCGCCGCTGTCCGCATTCGGCATGGCGTTATTCCGAAGCGCTCCTGGCTCGATCGCGGGCCCAACGGATATCGGGCTTGCCCGAAGGCGAGCGAACTACCTCATCGACGACAACAATTGCGCGCGGAATTTTGTAGCCCGCGAGATGTGCTTGGAGATACGCGCGCAATTCGCGAGCGTCGAGCACTTGATCAGGGCGTTGCTGCACGAGCGCGACGACGCGTTCACCGAACCGATCATCGGCCGCTCCCACGACGACCGCATCGAAGATGCTCGGATGGGTCTTGAGGCGCGATTCGACTTCATCGGGGTAGACCTTTTCGCCACCAGTGTTGATGCATGCGGTGCCGCGTCCGAGCAACGTAATCGTGCCATCGTCTTGGCGGAACGCGTGGTCTCCAGGAATCGCGAAGCGTACGCCGTCGATCGTTTTGAAGGTAGCCGCGGTTTTTTTGGCATCGTTGAAATACCCGATTGGAATGTTGCCGCTGCGAGCGAGAAGCCCGACGATGCCGTCGCCCACTGGCAATAACGTGTGCTCATCGAGGATCGTTGTCGTGGCATCGAGGCGAAATGCGGTCGCTGCGTTTGGTGAGCCGGACGCCGTGACTGCTTGGCCTTGGCCCCCCGTTTCTGAGGCCCCGTAGCCATCAACCACGATCACTTCGGGCAGCCGCGCGATGAGCTCAGTTTTGATAGCGGGCGAAAGGATTGCGCCTCCCGAGACGATGACCCGCAACGATTCGAAATCATCGGGGTCGCGATCCGCGAGCGCGTCGGCAAGCGGTCGGGCATAAGCGTCGCCGACGATGATGACGAAATTTGCGTGTTCGCTTGCGATGAGATCGAGGAGCTCGTTGGCATCGAAATGCCGAGTGGGTGCGGCGATAACGCACCCGCCCGTGAGCAGCGTTGACAGTGCCATCCAGTGTGCACTGCCGTGCATGAAGGGGCATGCCGCAACGCAACGCACTCGGCTGTCGACACACCGATCCACGATTACTTCAGGATCGGTGATTGGCTCTCGGCCGTTCGCGCCGCCGCCCAACGCCGCAAAAAAGAGATCTTCGTGCCGCCACACGACACCCTTGGGGAGCCCAGTGGTGCCGCCGGTGTACAGCACGTAGTGGTCGTCGGCTGATCGAGTAGCGAACGTGGTGGTTGGTGCGTACTGGGCCAGTGCCGCTTCGTAGTCAGGCCCAACTGCGAGGGTATGGCGCAGGGTTGGTACCTCGGGTTGAATCGCGGCGATTCGCGATTCGAATTCTGGGTGATAAATGATCGCGGTGGTGTGCGAATCGCAAAAAAGGTAGAGCAATTCATTTGCGACGTAGCGGTAATTCACGTTGACGGGCACCGCGCGAATTTTGAACGCGGCGAGCATGCCTTCGAGATACTCCGAGCAATTATGGAGGTATAACGCGACGTGATCGCCAGCACCGATGCCTTGGGCCGCAAGGTGCTGGGCCAACTGTGTGGCGCGGTGGTCGAGCTCGGCATAACTGAATCGGCGGTTGCCATCCACGATGGCCGGCGCTTCGGGGATGACCGCCGCGACCCGTTCCCAGAGATCGGCGAGATTGAATGTCATGGGCTTGCGACCGTATCGGCAGGCGTTGGCGGGTTAAGAATCTGAACCGCTACACGCTCAGGTGTCGGAAGCCGATTTCGAGCTGCATTTCAATTTCCGCGGTGAATTCCGCTCGATCCTCGACGTCGTCGTCATTGCCGTCGAGAGTGTCGGCTTGGGCCCAGAGCGCGGACTCGATTGGCGCCCACACCGAACGGATTTCGATCGCAGCATCGTGGGATTCTTCGGCACTGATTCGAAGCCGTTCGAAGCGGTGCCACGTGTTCGCTTGTTGCAGTACTTCGGCAACGCTCGAGTGGACCACCGGTACGTACACGCTCACGCACGGGCTACCCAGCGCAATCCATAATCGAGTGCAAGCGCGCTCAGGTGGGGGGCTCGCAACGAGTTCGGCCACCATCGACGCGGTTGTGCACTGATAGTCACGAACGTGCATACACACCGTGACCCCACGAAAATCAGCGCCCGGTTCCGCAGGGATGGGCGCAGGATCAACGAATTGCGTACTCATGGGGTCACCCCACGGGTGCGTGCCGTGATGGCGCAGCGCTGCAACGATCGCACCGGGAGTGGCCGCGTGTTGCACACATTCGGTGGTAGCTCCGAGGCGATGATCCGCGATGCCGGTTGGGACCTTCGGCGCCCGCCAGGCCTGGACGTCGAACCGACCTCCGGAATCGTTGGAATCAGCCACCGACGACATTTCCCAATCGGTTCCCAAACTCACACGATTGCTGAGTGCGTGGCCCCGTCCCGTGGCTCTGCGTGCCGCCCAATCGTGGCCGTTCGTTTCGACGACCCATGCCTCGACGGGGTCGGCGATCAGAAAACTGCTGAAGTACGGCTCGTGGTGATCAGCTTCGCCGGTACCGCCTTGGCCATGACGCTCGACGAGTTCCGTGATGATGGAACGTGCGTCGCTGGCAGTGGTTGCTCGTTCGAGGCCGAGGCGCACGAGATCCATGCCGAGCAGGGCTTCGGGATGGCCCTTGGGATTTTGGGTTGTCCAGATCTTTTCGTTGCCGATCGCGACGCCAAATTCGTTGACGCCGTGCTCAACGCCCCAAAGCCATGAGGGCTGCGAACCGACAAACGCGAACGCGCCGGGGTCCGCACCAAGATCAAGGTACTGGGTTCGCAGATTGGTTTGCGCGGTGGTTTGCAGGTTGGTTTGCAGGTTGGTTTGCAGTGTCGTGTTCGCAGCCGGACGGCGGGGAAATACACGAGCAACTTGTACTTCGTGGGTGGGCCGATCGCTGTTTTTCGCGAACAACATTCGGCCATCGCCAATGACGCATAACGAATCACACACGACTGCTCCTGGCTTCGTGTTCGTTACTTGAACCAGATGCGCTGATGGCTTCGACTTTGCGGGTGCGCAATCAAAGCGACGAGCGCGATATCGAACATGAGGTCGATCAGTAGTGAGAATTGAAATGTCGAGCCCGTGGCGAAAAACAAGAAGTACAACACGAGCGCGACTCTGGCGCTGCTCGCGACCAACGCCAAGACGTAACCCCATTTGAATTCATTCGCGATGCCGAAGGCTCCGGCACCGATCCCGCCAATGAGCAGGAATCCGATCGGAGAAAACAGCCCCCCGCCGATCAAGCCGAATACAACGTTGACGTAACACAACATCTGCGCGTTGACAAGGGTTTGTGGGAGATTCCGATTGAACCACTGATACTTGCTGTTCATGAACGACTCATCTGTTCGCGTGGGTGGCGTGGTTACGCGTTCCGGGCGCGTAACTGGCCGCAGGCCGCGTCGATATCGGTGCCGCGGTTTCGCCGAACCGTAGCGTTCACTCCGCGATCAGTGAGTGCATTGGCAAAATTCTGGATGCGGAGGTTTCCTGCCGGGCTGCCGTTGAATCCCGCGGTTGCGTTTAACGGAATGAGATTGACGTGGGCGCCACCCGGAAACCCGCGCAACAAATCTGCTAAGGCCTCAGCCCGTACGAGCTGATCGTTGACGCGTTCGATGCACGCATACTCGAAGGTGACCCGCCGCCCTTTGCGCGCGACGTACTCACGGGCCGCTTCAATGACTGCTGCGATCGGGTACCGCTTGTTGATGGGCACCAATTCGTCGCGGAGTTCGTCGTCGGGGGCGTGGAGTGAAACCGCGAGGGTCACTGGAAGTGGGAGATCCGCGAGCTTGCGCATACCGGGCACGATTCCTACCGTGCTGATCGTGATGTGGCGCGCCGAGATGCCCATATCCGCATGGATTCGTTCCGTGGCGGCCCAAACTGCGTCGAGGTTCGCGAGTGGCTCGCCCATGCCCATGAACACAACGTTGCTGACCCGTTGCGGCGAATCGTGTTGGGCCCGCACTACCTGTTCAACGATCTCGCCCACATCGAGATGGCGTTCGAAACCGGCTTGACCCGTCGCGCAGAACGAACAGGCCATCGCGCACCCAGCCTGCGAGGAAACGCAGACGGTCGCGCGGTCGCGGTACCGCATCAAAACGGTTTCGATCTGCGTGTGATCGCGCTCCGATTGCCACAGCCACTTCGTTGTGGTCCCGTGATCGCCATCGCGACGCACAACTTCGCTCAATGCAAGCGGAAGAAAATCACCCAGGTGATCGCGAAGATCCGCGCCGACGTTGGTGATTTCAGACAACGGCCGACACTGTTGGTACAGACCCTCCCAGATTTGCTTGGCGCGGAAGGGCTTTTCGTTCAGCGTGGCTAAGTGTTGCGTGAGCTGCTCAAGGGTGATGTTGTAGCGCGTTGTCATAGTGGAGTTATCGCAGTCGTGTAAGCGGCGTCGGTGCGGTGGGTCGTGAATCCGAGACGTCGGTAAAGCGCGAGTGCAGGCGCGTTCTCGGCGGCTACGAACAGCATTGCGGTACCGATCCCACGTTCTTGGAGTGCGCGCAGGCCGAGCCCGGCGAGCGCATAGCCCAAACCTTGGCCCTGCGCTTCCGGCGCGACTCCGATCACGTAAATCTCGCCGAGCTTTGGTTCATGATGAGCTGGCAGCGCGGAATGGATTTTCAGCCAGTTGAAACCAGTCATTGCTTTGGTGGCTGGATCTCGGCTCACTAAAAACAGTGCCGGATCATGCCATGGCGCGCCCAGACGCTCGTGGAGGATCTCGGCCGTCCAGCTCGATTGTTCGGCGTGGCCTGCAAACGCGGCATTGTTGATGGCAAGCCATTGCTCGGTGTCGCGCGCGGCATCGAACAGATCGATCTCGATACCGTCGATGGAGTTCGGATCAAACGAGATCGGAAGCCGCACCCGCAGCTGATGGAGTTCACGATTACGGCGAAACCCGACGCGAGCCGCGTTGCGATCGTCGCTCTCGGTCGCCCCGGCCCGCCACCAGGTTGCAGGCCCGCCACCGCGGCACGCGATTTCGTTGGTAGCAGCCATGAGCAATTCCACGAGGGTGGTGGGTGGCGCGTCAATCGCGATGTGCCATTGGCCGAGCTGGGCTCGTGCTGGCGCGCCGCGCAGGGGCGCTCTGGGTATTTCTAGCGTTTCGCCGGGTAGTGAGCCGTAGGGTGCGCGTTGGTCGGAAGTTTCACCCGCCACCTCACCCTCGGCTACCGAGGGAGTTGCCGGCTTCGGCACGTACATCGCGTGGAGATAGCCATCGGGTGCCACGACATCAAACGATGCTTCGCCCGGCTGGCGCCGATCGGCCATGATTGTGTCGTTGAATTGCTCGGGCGCAGCCGCCACAAATTCGGCGCCCGGGAGCGTCGCGTCGAGTACGGCTATTGGATCAGTCATCAAAACTCTTGGGGTCGCGGATCGAGACACTGGCCCACGGTATCGTCCGAAGCTATGGCCCGACCCCGTGGAGCCGCGCAACGCGCCGCTTCTGTGCAAAATATCCTGAACAACCAATATCCCGATGTTCAGTGCGCCTTGGATCATCGCAACGCGTTTGAGCTACTTGCGGCGACGATCTTGTCGGCGCAATGCACCGACGCGCGCGTAAATATGGTCACCCCCGCGCTGTTCGCGGCATTCCCGACGCCCTACGATCTCGCCATCGCAGATTCGGACCGAGTGGAGACGCTCGTGAAATCCACCGGATTTTATCGGAACAAGGCCAAGAGCCTGATCGGCATGGCCCAGGCGCTCGTCGCTCGCTTCGACGGTGAGGTACCTCACGATCTTGAGGACCTTGTGACGGTGCCGGGGGTGGGGCGCAAAACTGGCAACGTGGTGCGAGCGGTCGTATTTGATTTGCCGGGACTGCCGGTCGATACGCACGTCACGCGGTTGTCGCAACGCATCGGACTCACGCGCGAAACCGACGCCGTGAAGATTGAACACGAACTCAACGCGATGGTGGACCCGTCGGAGCGCGGCAACTTTTCGTTGCGCCTCATCGAACATGGTCGTCAGGTCTGCGATGCCCGCAAACCGCGCTGCGATGATTGCGTGCTCGATGGGGTTTGCCAATCCGCGGGCAAATTCGCGGTCGCGCCAAAATCGCCCAAGAAGAAGCCCTGATGGCGCTCGAGATTCGTTCGATCACCGACACTGAGCTTGCCGATTACGGTCGGTTGCGCGAACAAGGTTACGGATTCTCTCCACCCCATGGTGCGCGCAGCGCTGATTTAGTGCGGGCGAGCGGCCTCACCGATCGGGTCTTGGGCGCGTTCGATCGCGGCGCGATGGTCGCAACGCTCGCCGTCTCGCCGTTTGGACAATTTTTTGGTGGCCGCCCAGTTCCGATGGGGGGTGTAGGCAGCGTGGTCGTGCTGCCGGAGTACCGCAATCAAGGCATTGCGTCGGCGCTGTTGCGTTCAGCGATCGATGCCATGCGCTCACGGGGCGAAGTGATTTCTGCGCTAGGTCCGGCCACGATCGGCGTATACCGGCAAGCCGGTTGGGAGCTCGCGGGCGACCATTGTTGGCGGAAGATTTCGACGGTGGCATTGAGCAAACTTGGCCCATCGGTCGCCAAGGAACGACGTGCAGTTGGAGCCGATCATGACGCGATGAAGCGTGTCTATGTGCGCTTCGCAATGTCGCGTCCGGGAATGCTCGCTCGCCCCGCGTACCTCTGGGGTCAACGCCTCGAATTGGAGGCCGGGATGTACGCCTACGTGGCGACGCGCAACGATGCTGTCGTCGGATACGTGATCTACACGCAACGGCGTGCCGCGGCCGGCTACACGTTGACCCTCAATGATTTCGCGGCATTGGATTGGGATGCCGAGCTCTGTTTATGGGCCCATCTCGGCGCACATCGGGCGCAAGCGAGCACGGTGATCACCGATGGACTCCAACTGGATTCGCTAGCAATGTTTCTGAGTGAGGGCTCTATTGCTTCGGTGCATGATCACCAATGGATGCTGCGCATCGTCAACGCTCCACTAGCGGTTGCGGCCCGCGGCTTCAATTTCGGAGTCAACGCGTCGATTGGAATTCGGATCACGGACCCAATCGTCGCGGCGAACGGCGGTTGTTGGGATCTGACGATCGCAGATGGGCGCGGGCAGTTAGAAACCGCTACGAGTGCAACGATCGACATCACAATCAACGGCTTTGCGTCCCTGTATAGCGGCCTGTACTCGGCCCGCACGCTGGCGGCAAACGGAACTCTGGCCGGCGCGACTCCCGAACAACTTACGATGCTCGACGCCGCGTTGAGTGGGCCTCGTCCGACGATGACCGACGACTTTTAGCCGCAGTGATTGCCTTCGGATGGGGCGCGCGCCGTTGCTGACCGGAAGAGCTGGGTCAGCTGCGCCGAAGGAGCTCGCTGGCCCGGTCCAAGGTCCGGCCCGCAGTTCGTAACGCCCGTTCGCCGGAAAAGAGCTCGGCCGCGATCTGGGAATCGGGTGTACTCGCGTACCGTTCGCCGATCTCGGTGACCCGCGCCTGGAGATCATCCAGCAGCGAGCGGAGGCTGGAGAGCAGTGCGACATCGGAAGCTGGAGTCATCGGGCGCCAGGTTGCTCGGTTGGCCGCTGGTTTGCAAGCTGGAGGGCCGATTGTTATTGGAGTGCTCCAGTTCGTGGCCGCCGCGTAGCATCAAGTGTTCGTATGTTGTCACGACTGGATCTACGCGGCTACACCGGCGACCTCAAGGTCGCGTTGATGCGCGCTCCCGAAATGGATTCTCAGATCGCGACGGTCCAGGATGCAGTCACGGCGATTCTTGCTTCGGTTCGTGAACACGGCGATGTTGCATTGCGGGATTACACCCAGCGTTTCGACGGCGTGCGACTGAACGATCTCCGAGTGCACGCGGACGAACTCCAAAGTGCACTCGACTCCATTGATCCGGATCTGCGAGCCGCGCTCGAATTCGCACGCGATCAGATTCTTGCGTATCACGAAAGCCAACGAGAACACGCGGGCCGCCACGAACGCAACGGTGTGCATGTCCAGGAACTCATCTTGCCGGTTGATCGTGCGGGGCTCTACGTGCCCGGCGGGCGCGCCGCGTATCCCTCGACCGTACTCATGACCGCGATTCCCGCGAAAGTTGCTGGCGTACCCGCAGTTGTGCTGTGCGTTCCTCCTGATGCCAGCGGCTCGCCGTCGGGCTACACGCTTGCGGCGGCCGCGATCGCGGGAGTCGACGAGGTTTATCGAGTCGGTGGTGCTCAGGCGATCGCCGCGATGGCATTCGGCACCGAATCGATCGAGGCCGTCGATGTCATTGTTGGTCCCGGCAACGCGTACGTAGCCGAAGCGAAGCGTCAAGTGATTGGCACGGTCGGAATCGATTCGATCGCGGGGCCATCCGAGGTCGTGGTGATCGCGGACAATGCCGCCGAAGCAACATGGGTAGCCGCCGATCTTTTGGCCCAAGCCGAACACGGCCCGGGTGGCCGTGCCGTGGTCATTACGTGGAGTGAAAGTGTGGCCGATGCGGTGGATCGCGAACTCGCGGCGTTGCTCGCGAACGCAACGCGCCGCGATGAGGCTTCGAGCACGTTGGCGAGTGGAGGTAGTTGCATTCTCGTCGACGACATTCGGGCCGCGATGAACGTCAGCAACGTGATTGCGCCCGAGCATCTCCAATTGATGTGCGCGAATGTGGCCGATGCCGTATCGATGGTGCGCAACGCGGGTGCCGTATTTGTAGGAGCGTTCGCACCCGCGGTAATCGGTGATTACGTAGCGGGCGTGAATCATGTCTTGCCGACGGGCGGCTCGGCCCGGTTCTCGAGCGCGTTGCGGGTCACGAATTTTCAAAAACACGTGCACGTCGTGACCATCGACGAACTCGGGCTCGAACGCGTCGGTCCGTTTGCCGCGACGATCGCAGATGCTGAAGGCCTCGATGCTCACGCGCAATCTGTACGGCTACGACGGAACCGCACATGAGCCATCCAGCGGTTCGGCCGGTTCCGCGCGACGACCTTCGGGCGCTTGAGGGGTATCACTCGCCGCAGCTCGATGTGCAGGTTCGGCTGAATACGAACGAATCACCGTTTGCGCCGCCGCAGGAGTTTCTGGATCGCTATTCCTCGGCGATTCGCGACGCTGAATACCACCGCTACCCGGATCGTGGCGCAGTCGCGTTGCGCACGGGGATTGCGAACAGTCTTGGCCAACCATCGGAGCGGGTATTTGCAGCGAACGGCAGCAACGAAGTGTTGCAAACGTTGCTGCTCACTTACGGTGGCCCCGGTCGCATCGCGCTCATATTTGAACCTACGTACGCATTGCACACGCACATCGCGCGACTGACCTCGACGACCGTCGAATCGGTGCCGCGGGCTGATGATTACACCATCGATAGCAACGACGCGTGCGCACGCATTCGTGCGGTCCGGCCGAGTGTCGTGTTCGTATGCAGCCCGAACAATCCGACGGGCACCGTCGAGCCACAGGCATCGGTTGTCGCGCTCGCTGACGCTGCTGGTGAAGTCGGCGCGGTGTTGGTAGTTGATGAAGCGTACGGTGAGTTTGCTGATCACACCGCGCTCGATCTGATCTCCGACGACCGCGGCATCGTGGTGGTGCGCACGTACTCGAAAGTCTGGTCGATGGCGGGCGTGCGCCTCGGGTTTTGTGTTGGCCCCGCGTGGATGATCGACGAACTCGACAAGGTCGTCTTGCCGTATCACCTCTCGACACCCACCCAACTCGCGGGCATCATCGCACTGGATTATCAATTAGAAATGTTGCAACGCGTCGCGGCCCTGGTCGAAGAACGGGGCCGCATGTACGCAGCGTTGCAGTCGACGCCTGGGGTTTCGGTCGTGCCGTCGGGTGCGAATTTCCTGTTAGTTCGCGTCCACGGGGATGGGCACGCGGTGTGGGAAGCGATGGTCGATCGTGGAGTATTGGTCCGCGACTTTTCGCGCTGGCCCGGTGTGGCCGAGTGTCTGCGCATCACGATCGGCACCGCGAAAGAAAATGATGAGTGCGTGGCGGCATTACTCGCTGCGCTCGACCACGTTGGAGTGATTTCATGAGTGTCCGCGCAAATACGCAACACCGCATCACCAAAGAAACCAATGTGCGGGTTGAACTTGCCCTCGACGGCGATGGGCAGTCGGTGAGCGTCAGTACTGGCATCGCATTTTTTGATCACATGCTTGAACAAATCGGCAAACACGGCGGCCTCGATCTGGCCATTGTCGCAACGGGGGACCTTGAGGTTGATCTGCACCACACGGTTGAAGATGTCGGCATCACACTCGGTTTAGCCCTGCGAGAATCGTTGGGCGATAAACGCGGCACCCGTCGGTTCGCGAATTCACTCGTGCCGCTCGACGAAGCGTTGGTACAGACTGCGGTTGATCTTTCGGGACGCCCACATTTGGCGTACGCCGTTGATCCGATCGCTGAATGGATTGGAACTTTCGATCCACAGTTGATGGAAGAGTTCTGGAAGGGTCTCGTCGATGGCGCGCGCCTGACGTTGCACATACGATGTCTCGAAGGCAAAAACGGCCACCACATCATCGAAGCGTCCTGCAAAGGTTTCGCCCGTGCATTGCGCGACGCGATTCGCGTCGAAGGTGCTGGAGTGCCGTCGACCAAGGGTGTTCTGTGACGGGAAGCGCACCGGCCCGGCCGCGAATCGCAGTGATCGATTACGGCATTGGCAACCTCGCGAGCGCACACAAGGCCCTCGTGCATCTCGGTGCGGATGCGGTGCTGACATCGGATCCCGATGTCATTGGATCGGCCGCGGGAGTTGTGCTTCCGGGGGTCGGCAATTTTGGCGCGTGCATGCGCGCGCTGCGCATCGCTGGCCTCGAGGAAGTTGCTCGTTGCGCAGCGTTGGACGCTCGGCCGTTCCTCGGAATTTGTGTCGGGATGCAGATGCTTTTTGCAAGCAGTGATGAATCGCCTGAGACCGCCGGGCTGGGAATCGTTGCCGGTCAGGTCCGTCGGCTGCCCGATACGGTCAAGCTGCCACAGATCGGCTGGAACACTGCCGAAGTCGCTCCTGATTCTGCGATGTTTCGGGGCATCGTTGCTGAACCATGGTTGTATTTCGTGCATTCATATGCAGCATTCGATACGGATGCCGCCGACGTGGGCGCCTGGTGCGAATACGGTGCGCGGTTTGCGTGCGCAATCGAACGGCCAACGTTATGGGCTACGCAATTTCATCCCGAAAAGAGTTCGAGTGTTGGCCTCGCGCTGTTGGGCAACTTCGCCAACGCCTGCAGGGCCGCGGCATGACCTTTGAGCTGTTTCCCGCGATCGATTTACGCGGTGGTCAGGTGGTGCGGCTACGCCAAGGCGACTACACGCAAGAGACCGTCTACGGAGATAATCCGGCCGTCGTTGCGCGCGAGTTTCGCGACGCCGGGGCGCGGTGGATCCACGTTGTGGATCTCGACTCCGCGCGTGATGGCGGCGCCGCGAATCTGGCGTCCATTGAAGCAATCTGTGCCGCTGTGCCGGAATGTCGGGTCCAGACTGGCGGCGGCGTGCGCACCATCGAAGCGGCGGGCGAGAGACTCGCCGCGGGCGTCGCGCGTGTGATTATCGGGAGTGCGGCCGTAGAAGATCCGGAACTCGTCGCTGAGCTTGCTGTCGTGCATCCGGGTTCGGTTGTTGTTGGCCTCGATGTGCGCGGCCGGGAAGTCAGTACCCACGGCTGGACTCATGGCGCCGGTCGCGATATCGCGGAGCTGATCGGTGCATTCACCGGTACAGGCGTGAGCGCGTTCGTGGTAACCCAAATCGATGTGGACGGTTTGCTTACGGGCTCCGATGTAGCGCTCTATCGTGAGCTCCTCGGAACGACGACCGTTCCGATGATCGCGAGCGGGGGAGTCGGGACGCTCAGCGACATCGAAGCACTGCGCGAACTCCATGTGGAAGGGCAGCGCTTGGCCGGAGTCATCGCGGGCAAAGCAATCTACGAACGGCGCTTTTCGGTTGCGGAGGGAATCGCGGCATGCTTGCCACCCGAATAATTCCTTGCCTGGACGTCGATGCCGGGCGAGTCGTGAAAGGCGTGAAGTTCGTCGAGATCCGCGATGCCGGAGATCCTGTAGAACTTGCGGCTCGCTACGACGCTGAAGGCGCCGATGAGTTGGTGTTTCTCGACATCACCGCGTCGAGCGATGACCGCAAGACCATGGTCGCGATGGTCGAACGGGTCGCGGAGCAAGTGTTCATTCCGTTTACCGTTGGCGGTGGTATTCGGACGGTCGATGATGTGCGCACGATGCTGCGCGCCGGCGCCGACAAAGTCAGTCTGAATACGGCCGCGATCCAACACCCAGAACTCATCGAAGATGGTGCAAGTGAATTCGGGAATCAGTGCATTGTCGTCGCGATCGACGCCCGGCGACGCGATGCCGATCACCCAGAACTGGGCTGGGAAGTGCTCACCCACGGCGGTCGCACCACGACGGGTCTCGACGCGGTCGAGTGGGCGGCCAAAGCCTGCCGTTTAGGCGCGGGCGAGATTCTGCTCACAAGTATGGATCGCGACGGTACCCACGCGGGCTACGACATCGAGCTGTTGCAACAACTCGGAACCGCAGTGCCCGTTCCTGTGATCGCTAGTGGCGGGGTCGGGTCGTTGGAGCACCTCTACGCTGGCGTTGCCGAAGGTGGTGCACAAGCCGTCCTTGCCGCTTCAATCTTTCATTTTGGGCAACACACAATTCGCGAAGCCAAGGACTACTTGGCCGAGCGCGGCGTCACCGTCCGCCCCGCATAGCAAACCCCACCCCGCCTTTCCCGGAGCAAAACCACCCGGAATCCGCAACTGTACGCCCACCAGAATTATCGACGCGGTCCTGGCAGAATTCTCTAGGACATAGAATTGCGGATTCCGCACGAAAAGCTCCGGGAAACGCGGGGTTGGGTTGGGCTAGTGGGGTTGGGCTAGTGGGTGGGGGCGACGACTTCTTCGATGAATGTGGAGACGGCCGCGATGAGTTGATCGGTGCGGGCTACGAAGAAGTGGTTGGCGCCGGCGATGGTTTCGATTGTCGTGTTGCTCCAATGCTCTGCCCGTTCCATTGCCCAGCTGGGTTCTCGATATTCGTCGTGGGCCGCAAGAATGAGATGTTTTCGTCGCGGATCCGTTGCGAGCACCTCCGGTTCGCCGAACCGCAACGGTGGAGCCAACACACAGTGCGCGGTAATCGCCGAAGCTGTGCACGACAGTGCGAGATCGGCACCAAACGAAAAACCGATCAGGATCAACGGCACGTGCGAACCAACGGATTCTGCATGTGCGAGGACGGCTGCCTCAACATCGAGTTGTTCACCGCGGCCTTCGTCGTATGTACCCAACGAGCGTTCGACCCCACGAAAATTGAACCGGAGGGTGTCGCAGCCTAATTTCGGCAGGGCCGTAAAGAGCGGTGAAATCACCACCGCCCGCATGGTGCCGCCGTGCTGCGGATGTGGATGGCATAACACGACCGCGGCACGCGGCGGTTTGCCGGTACCGGGGTTGGCGGTACCGGGGTGGCCGGTGTCGGGGTGGCCGGTGTCGGGGTTGGCGGTGTCAGGGTTGCCGGTGGTGGGATGGGCGCGTTCTGCCTCAAGGGCGAAACCATCGGCGGTCAGAATGGTAACGGATTCAGAATTTACGTCAGGCGCGCGCATCGGAAATTGACCATAGTGCTCAAGGTTTGCAACAGTTGCCTGTGGCCAGCGATATGCGAGATCTAGTCGTGCCGTCGCGGTTTGCGCGCGATACCGCGATCGAGCCCCTCGGCGACGGTCGATTCCAGGCGAACATCGATCGCGGTTGGTGGATTATTCGCGGCCCAAACGGTGGCTATGTTGCGGCGATCGTGTTGCGCGCCCTGCAAGCGTCGGTGAACGATGAGACCCGTCATCCGCGGTCGCTCACAGTGCACTACACGGCACCACCCAAAGAAGGGCCGATCGAGGTCCACACCACAATCGAACGGCAGGGCCGATCCATCACGACCGCCACCGCGCGGCTTGTGCAAGATGGGCGTGTGTGTGCGTTTGCGATCGGTGCGTTTAGCGATGTCTGGCCCGGGCCCGAAGTTCAGGATCGATCTCGCCCAGTTGCGCCACCGCCCGAGCAGTGCAAAACCACACTGAGCAAGGGCCCGCAGTTGGGGTCGGGCAATACCCCTGGATCAGACGTACCAATATTCACCCCGCCACCGCTTAACGAACGCTACGAAATGCGTTGGGCCATCGGCGCGCCGCCGCGCACGGATGGCGATCAAGCAGTAGCGGGCGGTTGGATCCGCTTCGCGGACCCGCACCTTGTGGATGCCTTTGCCGCGGCGGCAATCGCGGATGCGTGGGTACCGCCTATTTTCAGCAGAGTCGCGAAACCGATGGTCGTACCGACGATCGATCTCACGGTGCATTTCCGGTCAACGTTGCCGTTGTCGGGTTCGGTAGCCGACGATTGGCTGCTCTGCATGTTTCGTACGACGGTTGTCCAGGAAGGGTTTCTCGAAGAAGACGGCGAGATCTGGAGCCGCGACGGTCGGCTTATCGCTCACTCGCGTCAGCTCGCAGTCGCAATGCCCTTCGAGATGTGAGTGTTCGTTATGACGCTGTCGCTACCTCGCTAGCGCACTGAGCGGGTGGCGTCGGCGGTGAGCATCCAAGCCAGCACGAAAGCTTCGTCGCGCCATTGTTCATAGCGTCCCGAGGGGCCGCCGTGTCCTGCTCCCATTTCGGTCTTCAAGAGCACGGGTGTTGTCGGGCTCAGCGCCCGTAGTTTTGCTGCGAACTTGGCGGGTTCCCAATATTGCACCCGAGGGTCGTTGAGCCCGCCGGTGATCAACATGCTCGGGTACTCCACGTCGCTGCGAAGGTTGTCGTAGGGGGAGTACGCAAGGATAGTCCTGTAATCATTGATGTTTTCCGGGTTTCCCCATTCTTCCCATTCGCCGACGGTAAGCGGAATTGTGGCATCGGACATTGTCGAAACGACATCAACGAACGGAACTTCAGCCACGACCGCGCGCCAAAGTTCGGGCCGCATTGTAGCGATCGCTCCCATCAGCAACCCGCCGGCGCTGCGGCCGCGCGTGACTATCCGGTCGGCATCGCAAAGCCCGATATCAATGACGTGCTGCGCACACGCGATGAAGTCCGTGAAGGTATTCATTTTGTGTTGCATGCGCCCGCCTTCCCACCACGCGCGTCCCATCTCGCCGCCACCGCGTGGGTGGCCGATCGCATATATCCAGCCGCGATCCAGCAACGGCAGCACATCACTGTCGAACATCGGATCGATGGATGCCTCGTAGGAACCGTAGCCATAGAGGTACAACGGGGCCGTGCCGTCCAGAGGCGTGTCGTATCGGTGCGCGATCGAGATGGGAACCCGGGTGCCGTCGGCTGCGGTCGCCCACGCTCGTTTAGTGACGTATTCGGATTGGGTATATCCGAGCACCGGTTGCTGCTTGACAAGCACGCTCGCCCGAAGCGTCACGTCGAAATCGAATGTCGTTCGTGGTTGGACGAGCGAGGAATATTGGTAGCGCACGCTCGACGTCGCGAATTCCGGAGTGCTGCCGGGCCATACTGTGTAGACCGGGTCGGGGAGTCCGATGGTATGAAATGAACCGTCGTTGTTGTAGCGGATGCGCAGCCGCTCGAGTCCGTTGGTGCGTTCATACAAACACAAAAACGTGGCGAATGCACTGACTTGCGCGATGCGCACTGCGGGATCGTGTGCGATGAGTAGGTCCCATTGAGGTTCGGAAGCCGAACTGACTGACACCTCGTACAGCTCAAAATTCGTGCAACCGTTTGCGTTGCTCCAGATCACGAATTGGTTGTGTTCCCCGTCGCCGCGAAGATGATCAACGTGATACTCAACGCCGTCGCTGCGCTCGGCGATGCACCGCAACGGCATAGTGCAATCGGTGGCAGAAACGAAGTGCACCTCGCTCGTCGTGCGCGACTGCACGCCGACGAAAATGACTCCGCCGCTACGCGATGCTTCGACCCATACGTCGAAGCGCTCATCGAGTTCTTCGAAGATACACACGTCGTCGGTCTGATCGTTCCCGAGCGTGTGACGCCAGATTTGGTACGGACGCATGGTGTTGTCGGGCTTGGTGTAAAAAAGATTTGCGCTGTCCTGCGACCACGCGACCGAGTAGTACACGCCTTCGAGTACATCGGAGCGGTCCGAGCCAGTTGCGAACTCGCGAATTCGCAGTGTGTAGAGCTCGGCTCCGGAATGGTCAGTTGTGTATGCGGCGAGTTGATGGGCTGGATCGACGGCGAAGTCGCCGACCGCGAAATATTCGTGATTGCTTGCTTCGAGATTCTCGTCGAGGAGTACCTCGACGTTGCTGGCATCCAGATCGCTGCGTTCATGAATTGAGTACTGCTTGCCGGTTTCGGTTCGGGACGAATACAGGTACGGGCCCCAACGCACCGGCGCCGACACGTCGTCGAGCTGGACGTGATTGCGTAGCTCCTCAAACAGAGTCGTCCGCAGCGATTCGGTTGATGCGGTGACCGCGGCGGTGTAGTCATTTTCGGCATGCAAGTATTCGATGACGGCTGCGGAATTGCGGTCTCGCAGCCAATACCAGTCGTCGTGGCGCTCATGACCATGGGCCGTAAGGACATGTGGGTGCCGGGGAGCTTGTGGGGGGTTCAAAGTCACTGCGGGAGTCTCGCGCGTGGTGCGCAAGCGGACGGGCCGCATATTGCTCAAAGCCAAGATGGTGCGCGCCAGTACGATGCCCGCCGTGACCGTAACTCCTCACTCAAAGCCGATTGTGTTCACCGAAGCGGAACTTCAGGCGGTGCACTACGACCGTGATGGGCTCGTACCTGCGATCGTGCAAGAGGAGTCCACGGGCCAGATTTTGATGATGGCGTGGATGAACAGTGCGGCATTGCGCACCTCGCTTGAAACCGGCCGCACCTGGTTTTGGAGCCGGAGCCGTCAAGAATTTTGGTGCAAAGGTGAAACTTCGGGTGATCGCCAGTACATCCGGAGCGCGGCCTACGACTGCGATATGGATGTGATCTTGTTTGTGGTCGAACAAGAGGGGCGCGGCGCGTGCCATACGGGCGAACGCAGCTGCTTTTTCCGCGCGTTTGGCGGCGGCACGCAACCGGGTCGCGTGTGAAGCCGGTGGCAGTACACCCGAGCCGTTCGGAGTTCGCGGAGCTGGCCCTTGGCTACACCGTTGTGCCGATTTGGCGTGAGGTGCTAGCCGATTTCGAGACGCCGCTTTCCGCATTCACGAAACTGGTTGGCAGCGACTCTGGGTTCTTGTTGGAATCGGTGGAGCACGCGCAACAGTGGGGCCGGTTTTCGTTTCTCGGTTGGGATCCAATTGCAACGGTGACCGTGCGCGGCGCTGCGGTCGAGATCACCGGCGCGGACCTCGATGGCGTGCCGCGTGACGCCGGGGTATTGGGAGTGTTGCGTGCCGTTGCTGAAAAATACCGAGCTCCGAAGCTCGATGCGTTGCCACCGTTTCACGGAGGGCTCGTTGGGTATTTAGGTTACGACTTTGTGCGCGAAGTCGAACGCCTTGGCGATGCGCCACCCGACGATCTTGGCTTTGCTGATTCCGTGCTGTTTCTCACCGCAAGTGTTGCTGCGTTTGACCACTTCGGTCAACGTCTGTTTCTGATCGAAAATGTCTATATTGAGCCGGGCTCTACTGTGGAGGCGATTGGCGCGGCCTACGAAACTGGCGCAGCAAGCCTCGAAAGCCACGTGCAGCGGCTCGCCCAGCCACTCGCGGCAACGACAATTGTCACCCCACCAGAACGCGACGACGAACTTCCGCGTTTCACGCGCCGCACGAGCGTGGCTGAGTACGCCGCAAGTGTCGAGGCTGCGAAAGAACACATCTTGGCCGGCGACATTTTCCAGGTCGTGTTGGCACAGCGTTTCGATCTGGATGAACCGTGCGACCCGTTTGGCCTGTACCGAGTGTTGCGCGTCGTGAACCCCTCGCCGTATATGTACTTTGTGCGCTCCGGTACGACCTCGATTGTCGGAAGTTCCCCCGAAGCGTTGGTGCAAGTTCGCGAGGGAAGGGTTGTGAGCCGCCCGATCGCGGGTACGCGCAAACGCGGTCGTAACGAGGATCACGATAAACGTTTAGCTTCGGAACTCCTCGAACATCCAAAGGAACGCGCCGAACATGTCATGTTGGTCGATCTTGCCCGAAACGATCTTGGTCGCGTCGTGCAGTTTGGGAGCGAACACGTCGACGAGATGATGACGTTGGAAAAGTATTCGCACGTCATGCACATGACCAGCCAGGTATCGGGAGCGTTGAGACCAGAACTCAACGCGGTTGATGTGTTGCGCGCAACCTTTCCTGCCGGAACGGTCAGTGGTGCACCGAAGGTTCGCGCCATGCAGATCATCGACGAGCTTGAGCCCGCGAAGCGTGGTCCGTACGCTGGCATCGTCGGCTATTTCGATTTTGCTGGCAATCTCGATAGCGCAATCGCCATCCGAACCATGTTCTTCGATGGCACGCAGGGCAGTGTCGCCGCGGGCGCGGGCATCGTTGCGGATTCCGACCCAGCGGACGAAGATTTGGAATGCAACAACAAAGCGCGGGCATTGCTGAACGCGGCCCATGCCGCCCAAGAACTCTTCCCAACAAACGGCCCAAGAACGTGAGTGAGCGATGACATCTACGCAAGCACAGCTGGAAACGATGAATGCTGGAGCCTTCGTGGCGGTGGTGGCTCGCGACGCACTGACGGTCACCGGGCTAGATGCACAATCGTTTTTGCAAAGTTTGATTTCGCAAGACATCGGTTCGATGAAAACTGGTGATTCCGCTGAAGCATTGTTGTTGCAGCCGCAAGGCAAGCTGATTGCATGGTTTCGCATCACTGCACTCAACGATCAAGCATGGTTGCTCGACTGCGACCATGGTGTCGGCACGGCGTTGCGCGATGGTCTTGTTCGTTTCAAAATCCGAGTGAAGTGCGACATTGTTGCGTTGGAATCGATCGTGATGGTTCGGGTCCGTGGCGCCAACGCGGACACCATCGTTGCTGATTTGATGAGTACAATGCCGATTGCGGTCGAATCCGCGGTCGCAAATGGCATTGGGATTCGCGCGCAGTGGGGGAACGTTGATGGTGTCGATTGGATTGGCCCGCAGGTTTGTGTAGAACAAGTTGTGGCGCAGGTTGTCCTCTTGGGCGCAACGGAAATCGAACCCAGTGTTTATGAATCGCTGCGGGTCGCGAACGGCGTGTTGGTGCAAGGTATCGATATCGACGACACGACCATTGCCCAAGAAGCCGCGCTTGAAACCACCGCCGTGAGTTTCACCAAAGGTTGCTTCGTTGGCCAAGAACTTGTTTGTCGCATCGATAGCCGTGGGCATGTGAATCGGTTCGTGCGGAAACTGCAGTTGCCGAGCCCGGCCGCGCTGGAAGTTGGCGCTGCGGTGGAACACAACGGTAAAGCGGTAGGTGCAATTACGAGCGTCGCCCCGCATCTTGGCTTCGCGCTCGCCACGATCCGTCGTGAGGTCGCGCCGGGAGCAACGGTGCAATCCGCAGAAATCTCTGCAATCGTGCTGGAACGCTAGCGGCGCCTCGCCCATTGGCTCGACAGAATTGCTCAAGTCGCGAACGGGTTTCGTCCGAAAACTAAAGAACCGGCGCACACATTGTGGGCCAGGATCTTCGGGGGTCTCATAATGCGACGTGCCGCAACGGAAGTCATTGTTGCTGGGCTCTGTGTTGCCAGCTTTGGAATGGCTGGAGTGCTCGGCATCGTGAACGCTGCCCCATCGGCCGCGGCCCTCAACGCAACCAGCGATTTCAACTGCGATGGATACTCCGATCTCGCGGTGGGCGTGCCTGGCGAAACGGTCGGCGCCACCCAGACTGGAATTGTGCAGGTATTTTTTGGATCATCCGCGGGATTGGATCCCAATGCAATCGTGTTACGCATTGGATCGATCGGAGCTTCTGGGAACCCACAAAACGGTGACCGTTTCGGTGCCGCGGTCAAAAGTGGTCAGCTGAACAACGATACGTGCGATGATTTGGTTGTTGGCGCTCCGGGCTATGACTCCGGCGGCGCGGCCGACTCGGGCGCGGTGTACGTGTTCTTTGGTGCTGCCTCCGGATTCGATCCGGCGCAGACCCTCAAGCTCCAGCGCGGCGCGAATGGAATCCCCGACACAAACCAGCCTGGGGCCCAATGGGGATCTGTATTGGCAACCGGCGATACCAATGGCAACTTTGTTGATGAGCTCGCGATTGCCGCGCCGCATGACGGTGGCCCGACGACAGTCGATTCGGGTTCGGTGACAGTGATCAACGATATTGGCGAAAGTGGCGGTTCGTACAACGCGAGTTCCTTTCGCCCAGGTGTCTCGGGATTTCCCGGCCCGGCAGAGTCGAAAGCGCACTTCGGCAGTGCGCTGGCATTCGGAAACTTTACGAAATCGGGCTTGGCCGATTTTTCCCAAGAGCTCGCGATCGGCGCCCCCGATCAGAACGCCGATCGTTTCCGGGATTCCGGGGCGATCTATATCGTCGCCGCGTATCCGAGCGGCCTAACGGTTGCCGGTACAACCATGATCTCGCAAAATTCGCCTGGGATTCCGGGAACGAGTGAAAAGGGTGATGGTTTCGGCTTCGCTCTCGCTGCGGGGCGTCTGCTTGGCAACGACGCGGCCGACGACCTTGCGGTCGGCGTTCCGAATGAAGATGTACGCAAGATTCGCGATGCAGGAACCGTTGTAGTTTTGGCTGGATCTGCAAGCGGGATTGGCGGTTCCGCAGCGCCAGGATCAACGCTGTTTTACCAAGGCCGCAAAGGGGTTCCGGATAAGGCAGAACGCGGCGACAAGTTTGGCCGTTCCCTGCTCGCTGTGAACCTTGGTTCCGACGCAAACAATGTGGATCTGGTGATTGGCGTGGCGAACGAGGATCTCACTCGTCGGCGCGATGTCGGCGGAGTGACCATCATGCGCAGCGTCGGCGGAACGCTGTCTCGGCATAATGCTCAATACCTGCTGCAGGGCTCTCATGGCACACCGGGTCGATCAGAGCGCGGCGACTTCTTCGGGTTGCGGCTTGCCGCCGGCGATTATCGCGGAGTGGGAACCAACGATCTTGTGATCGGTGCGCCGATGGAAGACATCGGCCACCGTCGCAACGCCGGGGCGATCACGATTATGCAAAGCGACGGATATGGAGTCGGCGGCGGTGGCAGTAGAACCGACGTGTGGTACCAAGGAGCCGGTGGAGTCGCTGATTCCGCAGAACGCAGCGATCAATTTGGGATGGTGTAGCTCATGTCGTTGGGTTCGCCGCTTGACGGCTGGTGCCTCGAGGCACGCACAACGTGATGATGGTGCCTTCGCGGTTCGATCCTTCGAGCGCGCAGGTTCCTCCCATCGTGTTCGCTAGTTCGCGTACGATCGCGAGCCCGAGCCCGGTACCTACTGCTCGGCCTGGCGTCGTGCGGGTGGTGTAAAGGCGCTCAAATACGTGGGGTTGTGCTTCGATCGGAATCCCGGGCCCGTCGTCGCCGACGTGTATGCACAACTGATCGTCGACGGATCCGACGGTCACATCGACCCGTGATATCGCGTACTTCAACGCGTTTTCAATGAGGTTTGCGACGGCCTGCGTTAAGCGCTCAGGGTCGAGGTCGCAGGGAATTGGGCTCACGGTGCCGAGGACTTGAAGCCTGACGCCGAGGGAATCGGCTTGCGGTTGGAATCCTTGGGTGAGCTGCGCCACGACGGCGGCGCCGTCGCACGGTCGTGGCCGCATCGAAAAGCCCTGAGTCTCTAGGCGCGAAAGATCCAAAAGGTCGCCGACCAGCCGCTCGAGTCGACGAGATTCATTCGATATTACAAGGGCTGCACGATTGCGGCTTTCTTCGTCGGTGGCATCAAGCGTGCCGTCGGCGAGTGCCTCGGCATACCCGCGAATGGATGTCAAAGGTGTGCGAAGGTCGTGGCTCACTGCTTGTAGAAATGAACTCTGGGCGTGTCGCGCGGAATTGAGTTCGGCTGCAGTGTGGTTTAACGTCTGTGCGATTGCCGCGAACTCTCGGTCTGTGCTTCGCGCCATTTCGACACGGGCGTTGAGATCTCCGGACGCAATCGCCCTGGCGGCGCGGTCGATGTCTGCGAGGGGCTGTGTGAGCCTTCGACTCAGCCACACCGTGATGATGAAACAGCAACCGATCGCGACGCCTCCGCAGACGACAAACGCGAGTGTCGCTCGGCGCGCGGGCCGAGGATCGATGGCTTCGGTAAGTATGACTACCGGCAGGACGCGTACGGATTGGCTCGTCGGGATGGATGCCGCGAGGAACACCCTGTTGCTGCGCCGCACAGTGATTGGTGTGCCTTGGGCGATTCGATCGGGGCTCAGATCAGCAACGCTGAAACCCTTGGGGAGCGATATGAGTTCGGCGTTTGAGATATCGGTTCCGAGGAGGCGAACAATGCGTGGCCGATTGACGAGCTCGGCGTACTGAAGTACACGACCATTGCTGATGAACACCAGCCGCGCGTCGGTCACTTGCGCAGTTGCGCGCAACTGATTCAGGAACTGGCGCACGCCCAGCTTCGAGCCCGAGCCGCCACGGTTACCGGTGGTGGTGTCGTCGAGAAACTGTTGGGCGATGGTTTGCAAACTTGTGGCCTTGTGGCGAACGTCGTCGATCGCCGCTTGCCGGGCCCCGCGCTGAACGATGACGATGGTCGCGGTGCCGACGACGATCAACGCGCACGCAGTGATGCCGATCATGCTTACGAGTAAACGGGTTCGGAAGGACCATCGCCTCGTCTGAACTCCGTTCATCGGCCGTGCTCAAGTCGATAGCCGACTCCGCGCACCGTCGCGATTTCGACGGCACCGTCGATCTTTTTTCGAATCTGCGCGACATGAACATCGACCGTTCTTGGATCGCCGTACCAGTCGTAGCCCCAAACACCATCGAGCAGCTGTTGTCGCGACATAGCGCGCCCGGGTCGTTGCGCGAGGAAATGCACGAGCTCAAACTCTTTCGTCGTGAACGCCACCGCGGATCCGCGAACCCGAACCTCGCGGCGAGCAATATCGACGACAAGATCGGCAACGGCAACGACTTCTGCTTGCGCAGCTTCGCCGCTTTGGCCATCGACCCGCCGCAGGACGGCTTTCACGCGCGCCATGAGTTCGGCCGGCGAGAATGGTTTCGTGAGATAGTCGTCGGCTCCCATTTCTAAACCCAAGACTCGATCCACCTCACTGTCGCGCGCTGTGAGAAAGATGATGGGAATTTGCGACGTCGCGCGCAAGCGGCGACATACTTCGAGACCATCGAAATCGGGGAGCCCAACATCCAGGATGACAAGTCGCGGTCGTTCACGCTCAACCGCGGCGAGCGCGGCTTCACCGGTTGCGGCCTTGCGGGTTCGGTATCCCTCACGAATGGCGTACAACTCAACGAGATCCGCGATGTTGGGCTCGTCGTCGACGATCAGGATGGTTCCGCGTTCCATATAGCCCTATCGTCGCAAACTTCGGCCGGCCAAGCCGTGATGGTTCTGTGATGGATTGGTAAAGAATTGAAACCGAAGTTGCACTTGCGGCGCCGGTAGCCTGGTATCGATGGGTATCCTCGATCAGATTTTGGTTGCGAAGCGTGACGAAGTCACCGCGCTCCGCCGACCAGATACCCGTGCATTGCTGCGCAAACGGGCGCTCGAAATGCCGCCTCCGCGCGATTTCGAGGGTGCGCTGCGTCACGATGATGCCACGTTGGCGGTCATCGCGGAATGCAAGCGCCGATCGCCCAGTAAAGGTGTGCTGGCCGAAGATCTTGATCCTGGAGTGACGGCGAAGCAATACGAACTCGGCGGGGCCAGCGCGATGAGTGTGCTCACTGATCGACACTATTTCGGTGGCACGATCGAGGATCTTGATTTGGCTCGCAGTGCTGCGACCTTTCCGATACTGCGCAAAGACTTCGTGATTGATCCGATCCAAGTGTACGAAACTCGGGCCGTAGGTGCTGACGCCATGCTGCTGATTGTTGCCGCGCTTGATGATGCCGTGTTAAGTGATCTGCATGCGCTCGCCTCGGAGTTGGGCTTGGCGGTCCTGGTGGAAACGCACGACGAATCTGAAATCGAACGCGCCTTGCGTTTCGGTGCGCGCATCGTTGGCGTGAATAGCCGCAGCTTGCAGACCTTCAACGAGGACCTCTCGATTGCCGAACGACTTCGTTCATTGATTCCAACCCAATGCATCGCTGTCGCTGAGTCCGCGGTGCGCAGTGTCGACGACGCCCAGCGAATGGCTGACGCGGGTTTCGATGCCGTGCTTGTCGGTGAGGCGTTTGTTCGCAGCGCGGATCCGCAAGGGTTATGTGCAGCGATGGCAAGCTGCATCGTTCGGCCCGTGAAAATTGATGGCCATGGCGAAGGCTGCAGCGAACGCCAAGGTCATCGGGAGCAGACGTAGCGATGTGGGTCAAGATCTGTGGGATTACCAACGAAGACGACGCGCTGCTCGCAACTGCGTTAGGTGCGGACGCGTTGGGTTTCGTGTTCGCGCCCAGCCGTCGCCAAGTTGATTTCGACACGGTTCGCGACATCGTCAAACGGTTGCCGAGCGAGATCATCACCGTGGGCGTATTTCGCAACGAACGCCCCGAGCGAGTTTCGGAAATTGTCAACAAAATTGGGCTGCATGGGGCCCAACTGCACGGGCACGAACCGCTCAGCGAAGTCCGTTGGATTCGCCAACGGGTGCAGTTTGTCATTCAAGCGTTCACAGCTGGTGACCCAAGCCTGCACGCCGCCGCGAACGGCCCCGCGGACATTATTCTCGTCGATTCCGCCGACCCTGGTTCCGGCAAGGTTTTCGATTGGCAGCTCGCCGACGGAGTACCCGGTGGGGTCCGCTTGCTGTTGGCTGGCGGTCTGACTGCGGAAAATGTTCAGGAAGCCATCGCCAAGGTTCGACCTTGGGGCGTGGATGTCTCGACGGGAGTCGAAGCGGCTCCCGGGCGTAAGGATCCTCGGAAACTCCGGCTCTTCATCGAAGCCGCCAAGGCCGCGGAACTCAGCGACGACTTGATCGAACCGCCAACTCCTCGAGATCCCTGGACCGAACCGACTCTTGACCTCGCCAATGAATTTGCGGTCGCGCGTCCGTTCAATTGGGAACTCGACGACTAACAGGGCGCCCCAAGCCATTCACCGACACATAACACAACTTGGCCGTTTCCTCACATAGCGATCGCGTAGCCAACATGTACGGGTTCGATCATTGTTGATGTCGCTCAACCTCGCGGCACGACGCAACAGCGTTGCTCAACGACCTCAAACTCGAAAAGGAAAACGAAATGAACAAGCGAATGATTTCCACCACCCTCGCGGGTGTCGCCCTAGCAACCAGCGGCCTCATCACCGCGAGTGCGGCAACCGCAAGCCCGGCTGCCGCACTCGCGCCCGGCGCAGCCGCACCATGTCCGGCCGGAAACTGGAGTGCCTCGACCCTTGGAATTCCCGCGGGCGCCCACCCCGGTATGACCGGCGTAGCGGTGTTTCGTAAGCACAACACGAATGTGTTCAGTGTGCGAATGAGTACCGCTGCGAAACGGGCGCTCTACGTGGGCTCGATTACCTCGACCGATGGCGCCTTGACCTACCAAAAGGTACGCACCGAAGCTGGTGATGTGGTCCGCCAAGTATCGCCGCACCGCATCGTGTTTGCGATGTCGAACGCCGGTCACCTGGACGGTATCGACGTGCGGGTCAAGTGTGGCTCAAACGTTACGTTCGGTTTCGGTTACAACGGCCACCGCTTGTCGACTTCGCACATCATCGTGGGTGGGGCCGCCGCGAATCCTGCTACGAACCCGTTTACTGAAGTGAAGAGCTAGCCGCCACACATCTTCCGCAGATGACCTGAACGTTGTTGCCCCGGTTCTGCGCCGGGGCAACGGCGCGTTCGGTCACTAAAGTCTGCGAGACCCGATTCAAACGAAGGACTTCTTATGAACGCGCCCGCGCGTGGCGAAACCGTCCAGCTCGATCCTCCCGGCCCGGAGCCAACTGCCGATGGTCGGTTCGGGGATTTTGGTGGACGGTTTGTGCCCGAATCGTTGATCCCGGCATTGGAAGAACTTGAGGAATCGTTTCGAACGGCCTGGCACGACGACGCGTTTCGGCTGCAGTATTCGACTTTGTTGGGCGAATACGCCGGCCGCCCGACTCCGGTGACCGAATGCCATCGGTTGTCAGAGCGCCTCGGGCTACGCGTGTTGTTGAAGCGTGAAGACCTCACCCATACCGGTTCGCACAAAATCAACAACGTATTGGGCCAAGCGCTACTCACTCGTCGCATGGGCAAGCAACGAGTCATCGCCGAAACTGGCGCCGGCCAACACGGGGTCGCGACTGCGACGGCCGCCGCGCTGTTTGGACTCGACTGCACCGTGTATATGGGCGCGGTCGATGTGGAACGTCAAGCGCTGAATGTTTGGCGCATGAAGCTGCTCGGCGCCGAGGTCGTGCCAGTCACCAGCGGTAGCGCGACGCTCAAAGATGCTGTGAACGATGCGATGCGCGAATGGGTGGCGTCGGTTGAAAGTACCCATTACTGCTTGGGTTCCGTGATGGGCCCGCATCCGTTTCCGTGGATGGTACGCGAATTTCAGCGAGTTGTTGGCGATGAGTCACGCAAACAATGCCGGGCAATCCTCGACGGTGCGGATCCGCAGTATGTCGTCGCGTGTATCGGCGGCGGTTCGAACGCAATGGGAACCTTTGCGGGCTTTGTCGATCATTGCCCGGATGTGCAATTGATTGGGGTTGAAGCTGGTGGATTGGGTTTGGAGAGCGGCCATCATGGCGCGGCAGTCAACCGCGGTGTGCCCGGCATTGTCCACGGAATGAAAAGCCTGTTTTTGCAGGATGAATTTGGTCAAGTACTGGAAGCAGCGTCGATTAGTGCGGGGCTCGATTATCCAGGCGTCGGGCCCGAACACGCGCAACTCGCGAAGCTCGGGCGCGCTCGATACGAATACGCCACCGACGATGAAGCGGTCGCCGGATTCCAACTGCTCGCTGAGACCGAAGGCATCGTGCCGGCGTTGGAGCCATCGCACGCGATCGGCTGGCTAGCCCGCGAAGCCGGCCGCTCGATTCCGGCCGGCTCCACCGTGTTGGTCACACTGTCGGGCCGCGGCGATAAAGATGCAGCACAGCTCATGGAGCGTTTGGGGGAATTGTGATGATCAGTTTGGAAGCCCACCTACGGGCTCGCAGAAGCCAAGGTCGCAAACTGCTGGTGCCGTACGTCACTGGAGGGCTCGGCAAGGACTGGATCGAAGTCGTTCGGGCCTGCGCGGCCAACGGAGCCGACGCGGTCGAGATCGGCATTCCGTTTTCGGATCCGATCATGGACGGCAAGGTCATTCAAGAAGCATCGCAACGCGCGCTCGATCTCGGCGCGACACCGGAATCGGTGATCGCGCAAGCCGCGGCCATCGATGTCGACATCCCGTTAGCGGTCATGACCTATTACAACCTCGTGTACAGAATGGGCCACAATCGGTTCGCGGCTTCATTGGCTGGCTCTGGCATTTCGGGCGCGATTTTGCCCGACCTACCCCTGGATGAATTGCGTCGAGGCGGCTTTGATAGTGCGGCGGAACTGCACGGTATCGAAACGGTGTTGTTGGCTTCGCCGACGACGACCGATGCGCGCATGGTCGAAATTTGTGAAGCCGCGCGCGGATTCGTCTACGGCGTTTCGCTCATGGGCGTAACGGGCGAACGGGTTGCCTTGGCGGATTCTGCGAAGATCATGGGGGAGCGCCTGAAAGCAACAACCGATCGTCCGGCATTGCTGGGCGTCGGTATCTCGACCGCGGCGCAGGCACGCGAGGCCGCGGGTTACGCCGATGGTGTCGTTGTCGGCTCAGCCCTGGTGCGCAAACTGCTGCAATCGGGCGGACCGGACGAAGCGGGCGCATTCGTTGCTGAATTACGAGCTGCGCTCGACTCCTAAACAATCACCGCGCTGGCCAGACCGCGCTGGCCGGATCGCGCTGGCCAGACCGCGCTGGCCGGATCGCGCTGGCCGGATCGCGTTGGCCGGATCGTGTTGGCCGGATCGTGTTGGCCAGGCGGATTAGCCCTTCAGGCTGGCCCGGTACCCGTCGACATTGCTGCGACGGGTTGGTGCATCCTCCCCGGAACATTTCATGTTGGCAGGGAGGCCGCAATGGAAAAAGGCAGCATGATTGGGTTGATTGTTACCCTGATCGGCGTGTTCGCATCGGTGGTCATGCATGGCATCGATCCCGTCTTTTTGTTCATGGAGTTCGGCTCGATCATTGTGGTACTGCTCGGTTCGCTCGGTGCGACGATGCAAGCATTCCCTTTCGAGGCCACGCAAAACATCGGTAAGGTCATTGGCAAGTGCATGAAGGGCGGCGCCGAACATTCGGCCGCCGAAACCATCGCGCAAATCGTCGACATGACCACCAAAGCGCGTGCCGAAGGCCTCTTGGCCCTCGAAGCCGCAAGCAAAGAGATCGAAGAGCCGTTCCTCAAAAAGGGTGTGCAGCTCGCCGTCGACGGCACCGACGCCGACGCCCTGAAAAAGACGCTCAACGCGGAGATTCACGCGATGAAAGAACGCCACAAAGTCGGAGCGCTCTGGCTGGAAAAGTGCGGAACGTTCGCCCCAACGTTCGGGATTCTCGGCGCCGTGTTCGGCCTTATCGCCACAATGGGAAATCTCTCGCAGCCCGAGCTCGTCGGTGAAGGTATCGCCGGCGCGTTCGTCGCAACATTCTGGGGCGTCTTTTTGGCGAACGGACTGTTCTTACCATGGTCAGCCAAACTGAAAAAGATTTCGGCCGACGAAGTGTCGCATATGCAACTTGTGGTCGAAGGCATCATGGGCATCCAATCGGGTACTAGCCCACGGGTTGTGGAAGCGATCTTGTCGAGTCACATTCCGCCGTCGCAACGTGTAGCTGAGGCGGCCTAGCCATGTCGAGTGGCGGGGACGACATGCCCCATGAAGAACACGAAGAGCACGCCAACCACGAAGCCTGGGTTATTCCGTACGCCGATCTGCTGACATTGCTGATGGCCATGTTTATTGCGTTGTTTGCAATCTCATCGGTGAACCCCGATAAGGCCAAGAAGGTCTCGATTGGTTTCAGTCAGGCCGGCGAGAATCCACTGTCCGGCCTGTTCAACGGATCGAGCAGTAACTCAGCGCAGGGCGGCAATGGCAGCGGCGGCAACGGCGATCCGAACAAAAGCGGTGGTTCGGTCGGGCTCGACAAATCGACTCCGGGCACGAAGTTGTTGAAGTCGCTCGCGAACGAACGCGCCAATCTCAGTGCGGCAAAAGTCCAGGAACATCAGAAGCTGACTGATGTGCAAAAGCAGATTCAAGACGCAGCCAAAAAACTTGGGCTTGCGCAGAAACTCACGTTTGATCTCCGCGACAACGGCCTGGTGGTGCGGTTGGCCTCCGACAGTTTGTTGTTCAATTCCGGCGACGACGCGTTGCAGCCGCAAGGGCGACAGATCCTCGACGCGATCGGCGCGGTGTTGAAGACGCTCCCGGACAATCCGATTCGCGTTGAAGGCCACACCGACAATGTGACGATATCGACACTGCGATTCCGCACGAACTGGAGCCTCTCCGCGGCACGCGCCGAAAGCGTGCTCGTAGATCTGACCGACCGGCTGGGTATCCCGGCGACGCAGCTCGAACTGGCCGCGTGGGGCGATACCAAAGGTATTGCTCGCAACGACACCGAAGCCGGTAGGGCCCAGAATCGTCGGGTAGAAATCATCGTGGAATCGACATTGGTCGCCAAGCTGCTGAAAAGTAACGGCTTGACCGGCGCCCCCGATGGTTCCGGCAAGCTTGATAATGGTCCGGCGAAGGTCGATCTCCGCATCGTGAAGTGACCTAACCCTCACGGTGGCGGAATCCTCGTCCACCAAGATATGCCACTTGGCTTGGGTCGTCACCGGTCTCCGGTAGATTCAGAACATGAACGACGGTGCGGTTACGCGCGAATTGCCGCGTCGGGTTCGTACGGTCGTTGCAGTGGCGACCGTGTTCGTGGTGGTGCCGCTGCTTGTTGTCATCGTGCGGTTGTTTGGCGCTCGACACGGTGCGCTCAATGGTGATGATTCGCTGATTGAACTTCGGGTCCGCGACGTCTTTTCGCGCCGCACACCGATGCTTGGGAGCTACCAGCGGTACGGTTGGAATCAACCGGGGCCGTTGTATTTCTACGTGCTCGCAATTCCGTACCGGGTTTTCGGGAGCTCGTTTCGGGCGCTGCAAATTGGTGCCGCGCTGATCAACCTGGGCGCGATCTTGGTGACGGTGCGCGTCGTCGTGCGTCGCGCGGGTGCGCTCGCAGGATTCATTGCGATCTTGTTGTGCACAGTTGCGTTGCACGGCATTGCGTTGCGGAGTGCATCGGATCCGTGGGAGCCAAACATCGCCACACTGTTGCTGGTTGCATTGTTTGCGATGAGTATGGATGCCGCGTTAGGAAACCGTCGGGCATGGTTCGGGTCCGTATTGCTAGGCAGCTTGCTGGCTCAGGCCTATGCGTCTACGACCATCATGGCCGTGACGATGGTCGTGGCTGGCGTTGGACTTGGTTTGTGGGATCAGCGGCGCGAGCCTGGTCACCGCACGAAAACCGCTGTTGCTGTCTTGGCTGTTGGATCATTGCTGTGGCTGCCGGTCGTCGTGGAACAGCTTCGCCACGACCCCGGAAATCTCACGCTGATGGCGCGATTCTTTCGTGGCGATCACGTGACTCTTGGGAGTGCCAGTGCGGCGCGGGCACTGTCGTTGGAGTTCGCGTACCGGGCTCCGTGGATTACCCACCGGGTGCCGTTGTTGCCGATGACCACCGACATTGATGCTCGATCAATGTTGTTTCCCATCTTTTTCGTCGTGCTGTGCGGCTGTGGTGTGCTCGCGGCTCGGCGCAGGGATCGCTCTGCGATTGTTGTTGTAGCTCTTGCATTAGTGATGACGCTGGCCGCGTTGATGTCGCTGCGGTCGCTGGTTTTGCCGTTGTTCGTTTGGATTCTCTATCCGTATCATGCGATCGGGATTGTTGTGTTGTTGCCCGTTGGCTTCTTGTGCCGGGCTCTTCGCCCGGCGCGTGCGCACGCGATCTCAGCAGTTGTGCTGCTTGGCATCGTGGCCGTGGGTGCCCTCACGATCGTTGATTCGGCGCATGTGAATCTTGCCCCCGACGCGGCACCCGCGGCGTTTGAGCGCGCCGCAGCCAGCATCGCCGCACCCCTGAACCATCTACATGCCCCGGTCCTCGTCAGCTCAAATGTTGGCGGGCAACTGCTCAGCGGGTCGGGGTTTGGTCGCGACGAAACGGCAGTTGCCTTGATTATCGCTGGAGTCGACGTAGTGGTTGCTGCTGATCTGGCGAATCGTTATGGCCGCGATCGCGCGCAACCGGCCCGCGCTCAGTACGAATTACGAGTCATGGATGTTGGCGCACCGATGCCCACTGGATTTCGAGAGATCGCAGTCGCGGATCCTCTAGGCGCGCGTCGCGGGCCGCGCGATGCGTTGGTTGCAGAGCTTGCTGGTCGTTGCAAGATGATCAACGGAACCGATTCTCCGAGCGATCAGCACGGCGTGCTGGAGTGGTTCGGTAGCTGCACGCGGCGCGATGCCCAAGCGCGAGCGGTTTCGCAACGACTCGAGCAATTGCCCAACATCGCCCGTTCCAGCCTCCGCTTAGGCTCAATCTAAAAAAGGAGCGCCACTCGCGGGGCTAGCGCTGCAGTTTGGTGAGTAGGCGTGTTAGTGGCACGCGGAAGTCGTCGAGCATCGGGAGTCCGGCCGAGCGCATCGCTGCGTTTTCCAAAACGGAATTTGCGGGCCTCGGTGCGGGGCGCGATGGTTGCAGATCTGTGGTGGCAATGGGTTCCACTCGGCCGCGGTCGCCGCCCAATTGTTCAATGATTTCAGCTACAAATTCATACCAGCTGACCGGGCCCTGATTGGTGACGTGAAAGAGTCCGCCGAGTTCCAATACCGCGAAGCGCTCGATTGCTTGCGCAAGATCAGCGGTGAACGTGGGGCAGCCGCGTTGATCTGCGACAAACCGCAGCGGGCCGTCGCCGCCAGCTAGGCGCATCACGGTCTTGACCATGTTGTTGCCGTATTCGCCGCACACCCATGCAGTGCGCAGGATTGCGGCACGGTCTCCAAGCACTTCCGCGACCGCGACTTCGCCTGCAAGTTTCGAGGCCCCGTACACCGAAACTGGGTTCGTCGCGTCGGTTTCGATATACGCATCGATCTTCGTTCCATCGAAGACGTAATCAGTGCTGATATGGATCAACCGAGCACCGCTGCGAGCGCACGCAATCGCGATGTTGCGCGGCGCGTTGGCGTTGCCTGCGAAGGCACCATCGTGATCGGATTCACAATTGTCGACCGCAGTGTACGCGGCACAGTTCACCACTACATTCGGCGCGTGCGATTCCACTGCACGCTCTACGGCGAGCTGATCGGCGACATCAAGATCCGTACGGGCAAGCCGAACAACCTCATGCCCGACGGCTTCGCAATGAATGCCGACGTCGGTGCCGAGCATCCCAGCCGCGCCGGTGATGAGCAACTTCATGCTTGGGCCTTGAGCGGCTCCCACCACCAACGGTTGTCGCGGTACCAAGCGACGGTATGTTTGAGCGCTTCATCGAGGGAACGTTCTCGTTTCCAGCCCAATTCGGTTACCTTGGCAATATCGACCGAGTAGCGACGGTCGTGGCCGAGCCGGTCCTCGACGTAGTTCACGCTGGTTTCATCTTTATCATGCAACGCGAGCAGCTTGTCGACGAGCACGCGATTCGTCGTTTCGTTGCCCGCACCGATGTTGTAGATCTCGCCCGCGGTTCCTCGTTCGAACACGAGGTGCACTCCGGAACAGTGATCGTCGACGTGAATCCAATCGCGTTCGTTCATGCCGTCGCCGTACAACGGGATTTGCTTGCCATCCAACAAGTTTGTCGTGAACAGCGGAATCGCTTTTTCGGGATATTGAAACGGCCCGAAGTTGTTCGTGCAGCGCGTGACGACGATATTGAGTCCGTGCGTGTGGTGATACGACAACGCGATGAGATCTGATCCGGCCTTTGATGCGGAATACGGCGAACGCGGTTCTAGCGGATCAGTTTCTTTCGATGAACCAACCTCGACCGAGCCGTAGACCTCATCGGTCCCGATGTGGAGCACGCGATCAATTGCGAGACGCCGCGCGGTTTCCATCACAACGTTGGTCCCGAAGCAGTTCGTGTTGATGAAATCGTCGGAACCGACTATCGAACGATCGACGTGGCTTTCGGCGGCGAAATGCACGACTCCATCGCAGCCGCGCATCGCGGTTTCGAGCGTAGCGGGATCGCAAATGTTGCCGTGAACAAACGATGTTCGGGGATCATCGTCGACGTCGCGCAACGTCGAACGATTGCCTGCGTATGTCAACGCGTCGTAGATCACGATTTCGTAGTCGCTATTGGCTAAGACGTAACGAACGTAGTTCGACCCGATAAATCCGGCACCGCCAGTAACAAGGAGCTTCACGAGAAGCCTTTCAGAGATAAGGGTTATTGAATCTCGACGTGGGAATGATCGCCGAGGAGCAAGCGAGTCGCGCTGGGAATCCCGGTCGAGCGAGTCACGATGGTGTCGCGGCCGAGCAAGGAATCTTGCAGACGCGGTACGCCAGATATCTGGCAGCGCTCAAGCACGACCGAATGTTCAATTTCCGCATCGAGAATCACACAGTCCGCGGCAATCGAAGTGAATGGCCCGACGTAACTATTCTCCAAGACGGTTCCCGCTCCAATGATCACCGGACCGCGCACCGTTGAGTTCACCAAGCGCGCGCCATCACCAATGACGACTCGGCCAATGACCTGCGAAAGGTCATCAACAGTGCCGTCGTTTCGGGGTTCAATCGTTTCTAAGACCAGGCGGTTGCAATCGAGCAACGGATCCTTTTTGCCCGTGTCGATCCACCAGCCTGTGAGGATGTCGTGAGTGACGCGATGACCATTATCGACGAGCCATTGAATCGCGTCGGTGATTTCGAGCTCGCCGCGCGGTGAAGGCTGAATCGATTCGACCGCGGTGTGAATGTGCGGCGTGAAAAGGTAGACGCCGACCAACGCAAGATCCGATGGCGGGTCTTTAGGTTTTTCGACTAGCTGAACAATCTCGCCGTATTCATCGAGGACCGCGACTCCGAACGAACTTGGATTCTCAACGTGCGTGAGCAACACCTGTGCCGCGGGGCCTGCCGGCGCCGGCTCTCCGAGCTGTGGGTGCGCCTGGTGGCTCCCTTCGAAACGCTCGACGAAATCGGTGAGGCCTTGTTGCAACATGTTGTCGCCGAGGTACATCACGAAATCCTGATTGCCTAAGAAATCTTGAGCAATGAGTACGCAATGCGCAAGACCGAGCGGTGCGTCTTGTTGGATGTAGGTGACGTTGACACCGAACTGCCAACCGTCGCCGACCGCGTTCATGATCTCTTCACCGGTTTCACCGATAACGATGCCGATTTCGCTGATACCAGCTGCCGCCATCGCTTCAATCCCATAGAACAAGATGGGCTTGTTCGCGATTGGGACCAGCTGCTTTGCGCTGGTATGGGTAATCGGACGCAAACGCGTGCCCGCGCCGCCGGAAAGTATGAGACCCTTCATGGAACCGCGAAGTCTAGGGTCTGGGCCATGACTGCGACTCCTCCGACTTGGCCCCGTAGCGACAATTGTGATCTTTGCGAAGCCGCGAAAATTACTGAGTGGTTCCACGAAGACGACATTTGCTGGATTGCCGAATGTGAAATCTGTTCAACGCCCATGGTGGTGTGGCGACACCATGCAGTGGTTCCCCCCGCGGACCACATGGAGCACATGCAGGCGCAACTCACTGCTGTAGTGGCGAAGTTCTTCGATTTCGAGCACTATGTAGACGATCACATGCGCAACATCCCCGATCACTACCACGCACACGCCCGCCCTAAAGGCGGATTCTTCGGACATGGCTTACGCCGGAAGGACCCATCATGACGACCAACGCAACTCCCGGCCCTGACGTATCGGCGCTGCTGGACGAGGTTCGGCGCTTGAGCGCTCGCATCGACGCATTGCAAACTCAGCGCGACTGCGACGCAGTTGCATCCAAGAGCCAAACAGATCGCGACGCGCGACCAGCAGCGATGAGCCGCCGGCGGGCACTCACCTATGCCTTGAGTGGAGCGGGAGCTGCGGCCGCGCTTGCGGTCAGTCGTCCTGCGCCTGCCGCCGCGGCACTGACCGCGATGAACATCGAAACCGTGAACAACACGCTTGCGACGACCACGCTCGATGTTGCTGCTTCCACGGTTGGCTTCGTGGTGAACAACACGCTTGGGAACGCAGCCGGATTCCATGTCACCGACAATTCCTCGACGGTGCCGGTCATTGACGTCACCCACGCTGGCATCGGCAACGGCATTGTTGTGACGACAACGCTCGGGATTGCCTTGTGGGCCACGGCAAACACGGGTAACGGGCTGCTTGCACAAACCACGGCTGGCCACGCGGTCATCGCGCAAGCGGCCGGCGGCGACGCAGTCCGGGCGCAGTCAACCGATGGTCATGGAGTCCTTGCGACCACCCAAACTGGGCCTGCGGCAATCGATGCGAGCACTACGAACACCGACCCGAACGCGTCGGCTGTGGCCGCCACGAACGACGGTGCCGGCTTTGCGCTCGTTGCAAATGCCGCCACGGGCACTGCTATCCGGGCAACTTCATCGACGGGTGATGCGATCAGCGCGTCTGCAACTTCTGGCGCCGCGGTTCGCGCGACTACTACCGCCGGAAACGCCGTGAACGCGTCGGCAACGAGCGGGACGGGTGTCGTTGCAGCCTCCAATACTGGTGCCGCGGTGGCTGCCACGGCCGGCAGTGGACCGGCAATTGTTGCTGCTTCCGCGAACGGCAATGGTGTTACGGCAACAACGTCGACCGGAGTCGGTGTCGACGGTTCCTCGAACGCTGGTGATGGCGTGAGGGGATCATCGTCGAATGCAATCGGCGTCGTCGGTCACACAACGTCTGGCATCGCGGGCGTTGCCGGATTTACTACCAACACAAGCAATGGCGTCTATGGCAACGCGACTTCTACCGGCAATGCGGTGTACGGGCAAGCCGCGGGCACTGGCCACGCAGTCGTTGGTTTCGTATCGAACGCCGGCAGCGGCGCGTCGTGTGTGTATGGGCGCACGGTCGGTCGCGGTATCGCGGTCGAGGGACGCAGCGATAATGGCCGCGGCGCGCAGTTCATCGGACGCCAGGCACAACTGCGGCTGGTGCCGGGTAAGAGTTCCGGTCATCCGCGGTCTGGCGGCCGACCGGGAGACTTTTATGCTGATGCTGCTGGACGTTTGTGGTTTAACCGCACGAAATTGGGCTGGATTCAGATCGTCTGATTGGCCGACACTTCGTCTTTGAATCGCTTCAGCACGATGAACTCACATCCAATGCGCACCTGGGGCACGGTGACCGAATCCGAGCTCGCTCGGCCGGTCATCATTTCGCCGCATCTCGATGATGCGGTGTTGAGCTGCGGCGAGTTCATGAGCACGTACCCAGGCTGCACCGTCATGACGGTCTTCGCGGGAGCGCCGGAGAGGTATCCCGTACCGCAGCGCGAGTGGGATCGTCAAAGTGGATTCCACGACGGCGACGACGTCATGCAGCGGCGCCGCGAGGAAGATCGCGCGGCGTTACGCTCGTTAGACGCCTCGCCAATACACCTTGATTTCATTGAACATACTTACAATGTTGGGGATCGTCCAGTCTCGCCGGAAGTCCTCGCGCCGGAAATTGAATCTGCGCTGCGCGAGATCGATCCGACGCTCATCTTGTTTCCGTTCGGGCTTGCAAACCCAGATCACGACGTCACCCATCAAGCGATGATGCAGGTCCGCGATGCGTACCGTTGCGGAGACGGCGAGCCAGCTTGGATGGTGTATGAGGATTGTGGGTACAAACACATCCCAGGCATGTTGGCTTGGCGAGTTTCACAACTGTTTCGCGCCAAACATTGGCCGACCCCAGTGTGTCCACGGATTGATCGCGCGAAGAGTCGTAAAGCTGATGCGATTCAGTGCTACCCGACCCAGCTACGGGCGCTGAACGAAGATTGGGATATCGCGATCAAGCTTGCCGCGCCTGCGCCCGAACAATTCTGGCGCTTGGAAACACCGCCGTCCGGATGGGAACGTCTCGCGGAGTCTTGATCAGGGTACGCGTTTCGACTCGCCCGTTGGGCCGTTATGGGTGTGATCCAATGAAGCCGAGCTGCGCGTAGTTCTTGCCGAGGACTTGTTTGTCGTCTGCGTTGAGCCACTTTTGCAGCAGCGTTGCGTACACACTGTGATAGTCGACCGTTGCCGATGGATTGCCGTACCAATCGTCGAGTGAATTGTTTGCCAACGAAGGTTGGGCACCGTAGACGCCACCGTTGACCCGCGGCCCGACGACAAACGCGGCACCCGAGGTTCCGTGGTCGGTTCCGCCGCCGTCGTTTTCTTGTACTCGCCGTCCAAATTCGCTAAACGTGAGTGCAACGACATTGGCGGCCCACGATGGGTTGAGCTTCGTGAACAGTGCCTCGATACCGGCGTCGAGCGAAGTCATCAGATCGGCGTGGTTTTGCAGCTGATTGGTGTGAGTATCGAAGCCATCGAGCGTGACATTGAAGACACGGATGCCGAGGTTGTGGTTGACCAAACCGGCAACGAGTTCCATCTGGCGTGCGAACCAATCGCTGTTGGGGTTTTGTGGGTACGCAGGTGCGATTCGTCCCGCGAGCCGCAGCACTTGGGCATGGCTCTGCGCGATGGTGTCGCCCCAGCGGCCCAATCCCGTTTGGCCTGCGGCCGCGAATGACGCGAGGCCATCGAAGAGGCGAGCGTCGTCTTGATTACCGCGGTCGACACCGAAACGCCCATCGACCGACATCGGCAATGCGGAGCCGCGGCCTTGGTTCCCCACAAGATGCAGTGGCACTCCATTGGTATTCAACGTCACCGCGTACAGCGACTCAGTAGCTGCGTTTGGAAGCCCATCCAAGTATCGGCCGATCCAGCCGGTCGCGTACGGCTGAGCGGGCCCACCCCAACCTTGCATCCAATAACCCATCGAAGTGAAGTGGCTGAAATCCGGTGGGTTGTAGCCAATGCCTTGCACGACGGCAACGTCTCCGGCATCGTAGCGAGCTTTGAGTTTGACCAAGCTGGGATGGAGGCCAACGTTCGCATTGATGTTTAAGGTTTCATTCGGCATCAACCCAATCGTTGGCCGCAACGCGTGATAGTTGCTTTCGTTATGGGGCACCACCATGTTCAACGCATCGTTACCGCCACTGAGCATGACGAGTACCAGGATGGTGTCATTCGTGCGCAACGGCGGAGCCGCGAAAGCTTCCAGATGCGACAGCATTGGGCCCATCGCCACGCCGCCGCCAGCAACCGCCGTTGCTTGGAGGAATCGTCGCCGGCTGAAGTGTTGATTGGTTTCGGGGTATGACAACGCGTCGCGCATCGCCACGACATCGGGGTCGGTAAGTGCAGGCATGGGCCCTCCAGATCCGTTACGAGAGATTGAACTCGGGCGAAAGCACCACAAGCATTACGAGATTGGCCCATGCCCGTTGATCCCAACCGTTGTGCCACTGGCGGGTTACTGCGGCGACGAGACAGCGGCGTGTGTTCGGACTCACATTGAAAATACCGAAGCTCACGAGCGCGTAATCGACCGCGTCGACGAAGCGATTCGGACTGTTACTACCGATGATCGTGTTGAGCGTGTCTCGGATTGTCGTGTTGACGTTCGGGTCGTTGTTCCAATTGAACATGTGGTTGATGACGCTGTTCGCCACAAAGTCGCAGCGTTCCCAAAGTGCCGAGGCGTTGAGCCAGTACTGATTGCTTTTCCACCCGGCAACGTTCGGTGGCTCGAAGAGCTGCTGGCCCATATCGGGCATGGACCATTGCGGATTCAGTTCGGTCGCTTGATAGCCGGTGTACTTCATGATCGAAGCAATCCACTCAGTCGGGGAGCGAACGAGTCCTTGCTTCGCTGCATTTGAATAGAATTCGGCGCGATTGAACAGTGCAGTGAGCAACGGCTTCATTTCAAGATCGTTGTTATAGAACACCTGCGCGAGTTCGTCGATGATGTTTTGCGCTGGGCTCGGATACGCGAAGAACGTCCAGAGTTTCTTGACGATGAATTTCGCGGCGACCATCTTGGTGCCAGTGTTTTCGGTGAGTAAAAAGTCAATGATTCCGGGGCCAGTCCACGATCTAGATTGCCCCATGAAGACCTCTGGTCCGGTGTCGTGCCGGTTGGGGTAGAACACGAACTGCTTGCGATCGTTGTCGTCGACGTTGTAACCGGTCCACGCCCTTGCCGCGGCCGCGACATCGGCTTGGCTGTATTGATTCACGCCGAGCGTGAAGAGCTCCATCAGCTCGCGCGCGAAGTTCTCGTTGGCATCACCGGCGGTGTTGTACGCGTTGTCGAGGTAGTGCAGCATTGCGGGTTGGATGCTCATGGTGTGAATCAGACTTCTGAAGTTGCCCATGCCCGCGTCGCGAAAGAGTTTGTTCTGGTCGTACATGAGCTTCGCATCGCCGACCTTGCTGTTTTGGCTACACAAATGCCCGTGCCAGAACAACGTGAGCTTCTCTTGCAGTGGTTTCGGCGAGGTCGCCATCCGGTCGAGCCACCACTGTTGCAGTTTGTAGTCGTATTCCCATTCCTGGAAATTGGGATCGCTGAAGAACGCCGGCGGATTGGTATCGGGTGGAGTCACCACATCATCAACTAGCTGCGCAACGATCTGCGGTATCGACATCGCACTCATTGCCGCGACCTCGGATGCGGTGGCGCCGAAACCGGCCCGCCGCATGAGGTGCGCTACATCATCACTTGCTGCCATATCTCTCCCCCTTGGTACTTCATGACGTATCGGTCACGAAGCGTGAGGAACTTGAGAGACACCGCCAGCGTGGCGTTGTGGGTTACGGCATGCCCGCGCCAGGAGTTTGCACCCGGATGGTTTCAATGCGGCCGGCCATTTCGGCAACCGTTCGTGCCGACCCGTCGGTGTCGACGAGGATCAGATCCGTCGTGGCGAAGGTACCGCCGCCATCGAGATCGAAACCAAAGTTCCCGATGTACGCCCGGCCTTGTGCTGAAACCACCATGTCGTTGCAGTGCCACGGCGCGTGGCCGTGGAGGTCCGCGACTTGCTCGATGGTGCCATCGAGATTCAGGCGCAAGAGACGCCGATCTTTCATAGAAACGATCAGCATGCGGCCGTGCTGATCCCAGCCGATGCCGCTGGGTTGTTCGGACACGTTGCAGATGAGTTCGGTGGTGCCGTCCGAGTTCAGCGCGAGCACACGCCCAGTGTGCATATCCGAAAAGACCAAACGACCGTTGTGCCAGCGGGGCGCCTCGCCAAACGCAATGCCTTCAAGCACAGTCTCGAGTTTGCTCATGTGGGAAACTCCAATTCGGAAGGGCTGATGTCGTCGAGATCGCGTTGATTCGTCTCGGGCAGGAACGGCACGATGAGTATGGCGGCGATAAAGGTTCCCGCGGCACAGATCGCGATCGAACGACCGATATTGCCCAACGGGTCGCGCAACGCTCCCGCGACTTGAAGGCCGACGACCGATCCCACGACGCTGATCAACGTCACGAACCCATTCGACGTGCCACGGGTCTCGGTGGGGAAGAGCTCAACGGTCTGCGTGCCGATTGCCAGCGCTCCGATCGCCAATGCTGCGTCGCCAATCCCCGATGCAAGCCACAGGATTGGTCCGCTGGTGAGAAAAAATATCGCTCGGACAGCCGCTCCAACGGACAACGTAATCATCGCGACTGGTCGGCGACCATACCGTTCGAGCAGTCTTGCCGTCGCGGCTATGGCGATGAAGCCTGGTGCGGTGGTCGTCGCGAAACGAAACAGCAGGATGAATCCGTTGGAGTAATGATGCACATCGGTGAGATACGTGTTCGTGAGTTGGGCTGAAGGTGCGGACAACACATTCGTAAAAAAGCCGATGAGTGCCATCAGGATGAATCGTTTGCGGTAGGTAGGGCCGAAGACTTCACGCATCCGGCCCCGTTGATGCGAGACGGCGGCGATGCGTTCGTAGCGCTTCGATTCGTCGAGGTGGGAACCGATGCGCCGCACGAGCAGCGCGCTCGCGGCACTGCCGACGAGGAGCCCGCGCCAAGCGCTGTGCCAGTAATCCGAGATCGGCAGCAAAATAACGGTGAGTGAGAAACCCACTCCACCGGCTAGCGCCAGCATCGTTGTTGCAAACGCTCGGGCCCGTTCGGGTGCTTCTTCAAGCGCTCCGACCGCGCCCACAATAGCGGCTGCAGTCGCAAAGCCGCGGGCCAAGGTTTGCAACACCGTGAGCGTTTCGATGTTGGGAGCGAACGCACTGAGGAGGTTGGTCGCGGCCATGCCGAACAACGAATACAGAATGACTCGACGCCGACCGATGCGATCCGCCAGCCCGCCTGCGATCAACGCGACGAGTGCGCCCGCGCGCATGATCGACAACATGTTGGAGAAGGCGTGATCGGAGAGCGGCAGCGTCTTTACGACTCCGTGCAATGTTCCAACGTGCGTGAACGATTTTTTGATCGGACTGCCGTACTGGCCCACGATCGCTTGGCCGAACGTAGCGACCGCGACTGCGAATCCGGCAGTGGCTAGGTAGATCGCTTGTTCTTTGGTGTACGGAACTGGCGGGAGCATCGGAATGGCTTTGGGTGCGTCCGGTTCTGGCGCGTCCATATTGCCGGTGATCTCGTATTTGATCCGGTCGATCGCGTGCGTTGCTGCTTTGTCGTAGTGCAGCTGGATCATCGAGGCAACAATTCCATTGAAGTATGGAAGCTGGAGATCGGTCGTGGCTTCGACGGTCAGTATCGTGCGGAGTGGGTTCTTCGGTTCGGGAGCGGCGCTGAACGTCATGGAGCCATCGGTGCTCGGATCGCCTTGGATGAGCGCGCGTAATGTGCCGTTGTCATCGCGGGTTGCGCCGAGCTTGTCAATGACGACGCGCTCCACGATTTCATACTGGGCGTCGAGCTCAACGACAATCGAATGCTGCACGGCGCGCATGCTAAGCAGAGCGCGGACCAAATGGAGGTACCCATGACTCAACTCAATGTCGGTGACCCAGCCCCGAAGTTCAGCCTCAGCGATCAGCACGGCAACACCGTCAAGCTGACGCAATTCAAGGGCCAGTCGGTGGTTATTTACTTCTATCCGCGTGCAGATACTCCGGGGTGCACCACGCAATCCTGTGCAGTGCGCGACGCGTTTCCGGAACTTGCGAAACTCAACGCCGTCGTGCTCGGCGTCTCGCCCGACCCGCCCGCCAAACAGTTGAAATTCGACGAGAAATACGAACTTGGATTTCCGCTGCTTGCCGATGAAGGCCACGAGATGGCGGAAGCGTTTGGTGTATGGGCCGAAAAGATGAATTATGGCCGGAAATACATGGGTATTGTGCGCAGCGCGTTTGTGGTGGATCCCAAAGGCAAGATTTCCGGCGCCTTCTACAAGGTGAGCCCGAAAGATACTGTTCCCAAGGTCACCAAGATCCTCGAAGGTTGATTCGGGCGCCTGCCCATGGCATCAGGCCGGCCGCGACAAATCGGTGTTAGTTCACCGCGTGGTAACCACCGTCGACGTGAATTACCTCTCCAGTGGTTGCCGGAAACAGATCGCTGAAGAGTGCGACACAGGCGCGCGCGACGGGGTCGGCGTCGCGAACGTCCCAGCCGAGAGGAGCGCGCTCAGCCCAGCTGTCTTCGAATTGTTCGAAGCCAGGGATGGATTTTGCCGCGATCGTGCGGATTGGTCCCGCGGCCACGAGATTGACGCGAATCCCCGATGGGCCAAGGTCACGGGCGAGATACCTCGACGTCGACTCAAAGGCGGCTTTTGCCACGCCCATCCAGTCGTAGACGGGCCAAGCTACGCGCGAATTGTCGAAATCGAGACCTACAATCGAACCGCCGTTGGTCATGAGCGGGCGACACGCGATCGCCAACGACTTCAACGAGAATGCGCTGATATGCATGGCCACCGAAACGTCCTCCCACGGTGCAGTGAGAAACCCCCCACCGAGGCAGGATTCTGGCGCGTAACCGATCGCGTGCAAGGCACCGTCGAGTTGACCGCCAACCCGATCCGCCAGTGCTAACACGTCGGCCGCGTTCGTCGCGTCGAGCTCAACGATCTGCACGTCTGGGTGGGGGAGTCGGCGCGCGGCGCGTTGGGTGAGGCTCATTGCTCGCCCGAACGAAGTCAGCACGATTTCGGCGCCAGCCTCTTGGGCGCGCTGTGCGACGGAATAGGCGATCGACGCGTCGTTCAGGATTCCAGTAATGAGCAGGCGTTTTCCTTCGAGCAGCATGAGTTCTCCGAAACGGTAGGAAGCAAGGTTGGGTCAGAGTGGCGTATTGCTATGGCGGCGATTGATGGTCGTCGCTCGTTTCATTGACAAGGTGGCGAGGCCGTCGCAAATTCGCGCCCGAGTGTCGCGGGGATCGATCACATCGTCAACCAATCCGCGTCCGGCGGCTTCCCACGGGTTGAGAAAACGCGTTTCGTATTCTTGGGCCGTGAGCCCTTTGCTGCCGAGAATTTGCACGGCGCCGTTGGTACCCATTACTGCAATCTCCGCGTTCGGCCACGCCAAATAAAGATCGTTGCCAATGCCTCGGGAATCCATCACGATGTACGCGCCGCCAAATGCCTTGCGTAATACGACAGCGATACGAGGCACAGTCGCTTCACAATACGCGTGGACGAGTTCCGCACCGTGGCGGATCATCCCTCGCCATTCAAGATCGCGGCCCGGTTCGAAGCCCGGAGTATCGACGAGGGTGATGATCGGGAGGTTGAACGCGTCGCACCACACCACAAAGCGTGCAGCTTTGCGTGAAGCTTCGATATCAAGGGTTCCCGCTCGCCACGCGGGTTGATTCGCGACAATCCCGACGCTGCGACCGTCGATCCGGGCGAAACCGGTAACCACGTTGGGTGCGTAGCCGGCTCGGACTTCGCAGAACGTTGCAGCGTCACAGACATCTTCGATGACCTCGCGTACGTCGTAGGCCGCGGTTTTGGCAAAGGGCACGCAAGCGGCTGAAATCTCGCAGGGTCGACGGGGCTCGTCGTTGAGGTAAACGCGCGGCGGATCGACCAACGAGTGCGCAGGGAGGTAACTCAAAAGTTGCGTCACCGCGAGGTTGACCGCGGCAACGTCTTGGACCACTAGCGCGGCAACGCCTGTGGCCACGTCGTGTACCGCCGAGCCGCCAAGGGAGTGACGGCTCACCGTCACTCCCGTAACTTGTTCAACTTCTCCAGGACCGCTGACGTACGCGAATGCTTGTGGAGTCATGATGACCGCGTCGACCAAACCGAGCAGCAAAGACGGCCCGGATACGCACGCCCCGACGACGGCGCAGATCGTCGGTACCACTCCCGATGCGTCGCACAGTGCTTTCGCAATACAACCCCAACCATGAAGCGCGCTCACACCCTCGTGCACATCGGCGCCGCCCGAATCGAGTTCGATCACGATTGGCATGCGCAGTCGCACCGCGAAACCTATGGAGTGCACGACGGTGGTCGCCCCCGCAAGACCAATCGCACCATGATGTTTGCCGCCGGCGATCGTGACCCACATCGCGCGACCCGATGCCAGATCGCGTACTCCTGCCGCCACGGTTTCGTCGGCGAAGTGCGCAATCGTCGGCAGCGCTGGTTGCACCAGTTCGATCACTCGCCCGGCGGCGCAAAGATCAGCGACGCATTGTGCCCGCCGAACCCGAAGGAATTCGATAACGCGGGCGCCAATGCAATCGCGCGTGCATCACCGTGTACAACGTCGAGTGCGATTGCGGGATCGAGCATTTCGAGGTTCGCCGTCGGCGGCACGAGTTGCTTCGTCATCGCGAGGATCGCAGCGACGGCTTCAACCGCGCCCGCAGCGCCAATCATGTGGCCGGTGATGCCCTTGGTCGAAGTCACCGGTACCGCGCCGGCTCCGAACACTTTCGTGACGGCTTCGGACTCTGCCGCGTCGTTCAATGGCGTTGAGGTTCCGTGCGCGTTGATATGGGCAATCGCATGAGGTTCAAGTTGCGCATCGCGCAATGCCAGCTCCATACATGCAGCTGCCCCAACCCCGCCCGGTGACGGCGCGGTGATGTGGTGCGCATCGGAGTTGCGCCCGTAGCCGACCAACTCGCCGTAGATCCGAGCGCCCCGGGCCACAGCATGGTCCCACGCTTCCAACACGAGTGCGCCAGCACCTTCGCCCATCACAAATCCATCGCGCGCAACGTCGAACGGACGCGAAGCATGTTGCGGATCATCGCCCCGGCCCGACAACGCGGTCATGCGCGCAAAAGCACTGATCGCAACGGGCGTCATGCACGATTCGGCCCCCATGCCGATGGCGACGTCGGCTTCGCCGTAACGAATCAAGTTCGCGGCGTCGCCGATTGCATTCGTGCCTGCGGCGCAGGCGGTCGCGACGGCAATGTTTGGGCCCGTCCAGCCGAATTGCAATGACACCAATGCAGGAGTTGCGTTGGCCATCATCATGGGTACCAACAGCGGGCTTACCCGATTGGCACCCTTGGTGATCAACACGCCGATTTGTTCTTCTAGCGTGATGAGCCCTCCGATTCCTACACCCGCAATGACCGCGCAACGAGCTGGATCCGCGCCAACATCGCCCGCGTCGGCAAGCGCATCGGCCGCGGCCGCGAAACCGAGAATCGCGACGCGATCGAGCCGACGCGCTTCTTTGGCTGAAACGTACTTTTCGGTTTCGAATTCAGGTACTTCGCAACCAATTTGTACAGCCAGCTGCGATGGGTCATACCGCTTGATTCGCGCCGCGCACGACACCCCGGAGTTCAAACGACTCCAAAACGCGTCCAACGACGTACCGGCCGGCGCCTTGACTCCGAGGCCAGTAATCGCGACGCGACGCCGCCCGCGCGAATCCGTTGCAGCCATCGCGGTTAGACAAGCTTGCCGAGGACAAGATCGACGGCGTGGCCAACGGTCGTGACGCCTTCGAGATCTTCTTCGGGTACCTGGATATCGAAGCGTTCTTCGAGCCCCATAACGAGCTCAACTAAATCGAGACTGTCGGCGTCGAGGTCTTCTTTGAAGCGCGCCGTCTCGGTGACTTGGTCGGCCTCGACCGAAAGGACTTCGGTCGCGACTTCGCGAACGGCGTCGAGTGCAGTGGAACGATCCATCATTTTCCTTGGGGTCGGGAAGTAGCGAGTATCTGGTTGTGCTCGGTATTTCTAGTGGATAGCGCGAACATCAGTGTCCCATTCCTAGGCCACCATCAACGGGAATCACCGCGCCAGTGATGTAGCTCGAAAGTGGGGAACACAAAAACGCAATGACATCAGCCACTTCTTGGGTATAGCCGAAGCGACCGAGCGGAACTTGGCGTTCAATATTGGCAATCCAATCGCTCGGCATATCGGCAGTCATCGCGGTGGATATTGGGCCGGGGGCCACCACGTTCGCGGTAACGCCGCGGCTGCCCAGCTCTCGAGCCACACTCCTGGTCAGCCCGATGAGGCCGGCTTTGCTGGCCGCGTAGTTCGCTTGCCCGGCGCTGCCGAGCAAGCCACTCGCAGAAGCAACGTTCACGATTCTTCCGTATCGTGCCTTCATCATGGCTGGGGTACAACGCCGTACGAGATGAAATGCGCCGCTGAGATTCGTCTGCATCACGTCGTTCCAGTTGTCGTCACTCATGCGCATCGTGAGACCATCGCGCGTGATACCTGCGTTATTCACCAAGACCGTGATAGGACCCAAGCTCGTTTCGATTTCTTTGCAAGCCTGATCGACTGCCTCACTTGATCGCACATCGATTGCGAAGGCCGCCGCGACATTGCCTTCGTCTGCAATCGTTTGCACGACCGCTTGAGCTCCGACATCGTCTCCGCCGTAACCGACCGCGACGTGTAAGCCTGATCGCGCGAGCGCAATCGCGGTCGTGGCGCCGATGCCCTTTGAAGCCCCGGTCACGACCGCAACCCGCGTGGGCTTCGGGGCCACGACGGCGGGGGTCGAGGCATCGGTCATGTTGAATTCTCTTGGGTTGAATGCTCTTGGGTTGAATGCTCTTGGGTCGAAATCCCGTGCGATGTACCCCAACGCAGCAACATGCTGGCCCAGGTCATACCCGCGCCACACCCACTGATCAAAACGAGATCACCGTCGGAGATGCGGCCGTCGTCGGCGGCTTCGAAGAGCGCCAATGGAATCGAAGCTGATGAAGTATTGCCATAGCGTTCGAGATTCACGACCGTTCGTTCAGCTGGGATTCCTAACCGTTTGGTGGCGCTTTCGATGATGCGCAGGTTGGCTTGATGCGGAACAAACCATGCGACGTCGTCGGCAGATACTGCGGCGGATTGCAGCGTCGCAGTCGCGGAATCAACGATGGCGCGAACCGCACGTTTGAATACCTCTTGGCCGTGCATGTGAATGTAATGGTCACCGTTGGCTACGGACTCTGCGCTCGTGGGCACGCGAGAACCGCCCGCGGTGACGCCGAGAAAACTCGTTGCGGTGCCGTCGCATCCAAGATCCCATGCGAGTACACCGCGCCCGGCGTCATGATCCACTTCGGTCGCGGGACTCACGACAGCAGCACCCGCGCCATCGCCGAACAAGATCAATGTCGACCGGTCGGAGGGGTTCACGATGTGGCTCAGCGTTTCGGCACCGATGACCAATATGTTCTGATGGCCTGCGCTCAACATCGATTGGGCCAGCACGAGCGCGTACACGAAGCCAGAACACGCTGCGTTGAGATCGAAACTGCCACAACGCAACCCCAATGTCTCGCCAACGAAGGATCCGGTGTGTGGAATGGTTTGTTCGGGAGTGCACGTCGCGATGATCAGTAAATCGATATCGGCGGGTTCGAGCCCCGCTCGTTTGATCGCGTCATGCCCCGCTGCAGATGCAAGGGACGCGGTGGTTTCGCCATCCATCGCGTAGCGCCGTTCGCGAATACCTGTGCGCTCGACGATCCAGGCGTCGCGCGTTTCCAGTCGTTGTTCAAGATCGGCATTGGTGAGCCGCCCACTCGGTAGGGCAATACCCCAACCGCGAATTGTGAGGGCCGGAAGGGCCGGGTTCGCCGTGGTCATCCGCAAAGCATCCATGCGATTGGTTGACCGGGCCGTACCCGTTCGCCGTCGCTGGCCAATACGCCCATCAGTTGACCCGAAAATGCACTGAGCACTTCGCGGTCGCGCCCAGTGGAACAAATGATCCCAATGCATTGGCCTTCATCGATGAACGCGCCTCGAAATGCGACCGCGGTAAGACGAAAAACTCCGACAGCCGGCGCCACAATCAACCGTTCTTTCATCGTGGTCGTTTCGCCGAGGTATTGCGCTGCGAGTGTCACGTCGATCCTTCGATGTTGGTCTCCGCTGTACGAGCTTGGCTCAACGCGGCAAGGCAGGTATCGATTGCTTCGGGGCTAGCAATACTGTGAACGGCGATGGGCGCGATTGTGCGTTTCGCAACCCCGGCGATCATCGATCCGTAGCCGATTTCGATCAGCGCTTCCGCGCCCAGTTCGTGCACGAGTGCGAGCATCGATTCGCGCCAACGCACAGTTTGGGTCGGGTGCATGATCAGCCGTTCGCGCCACGCGTCGGAATCCGAATGCGCTACCGCGTCGCCGTTCGATACCACGGGCGCGCTCGGAGTGGTGAAGCTGACCGGTATGAGCGCACGGGCAAGATCGTCGGTAACCGGAAGCATCAATGGTGTGTGGAACGCGCCTCCTACCGCGAGCGGTAATGCTTTGCGCACTCCGATGCTCTTTGCATACGTGATTGCCGAGTCGAGGCCTTCGGGCGTTCCCGCGATCACCACTTGTCCGGGCGCGTTGTCGTTTGCAACCCATGCGTCGGTTACGGCGGCACACGCCGACTCGGCTTGTTCAATAGTTGCCCCGACAAGTGCGGCCATGCGGCCGGGGTTTCGGTCTGCACAATTCTGGGTCGCTGCGGCGCGGGCAATCGCGAACCGCACGCCGTCGTCCGCGCTCAAGCAACCCGAAGCGATGAGCGCGGTGAGTTGCCCTAATGAATGGCCAGCGAAACCTACGATTTCGTGCTGTGAATGCAGCGCGTCTCGGGCTGCTTCCCACGCGATGAGTGAGGTTGCCAATACTGCGATTTGCGCTTCGCTGGTTGTGGCGAGGTCTTCGTTGGTCGCGTCAAGGACAAGCGCGGTGAGATCGCGTCCGGTGGCGGCTTCGGCCGCGGTCAGCGCGGCCCACGCGCCGTGGCCCTTCCAAGCCCGCGCCATCCCTGGTGCTTGGGTGCCTTGTCCTGGGAATGCAATTGCGATGCGCACAGCGAACGAAAAACCTTTCTGAATCCGACGGTGCTTCGACCGAAACACTCCACTTGGGTTACACCGTATTGGAAAACTCCACCGATACCGAGTTACCTGCGAGTAGCGCATTGCCGCAAACCCGTTGGGCGCTGGTCGGGTACTGGTTCGCGCACGGTTGAGCGCGGTTGTTGCGATATCGACCACTACCGTCGTCGTTGTGAATACGAATCCCATCGAACTCTTGGCGCACCGCCCACCGTTTCGTTTCGTCGATGTCGTCGATGAGCTGATCGCTGGTGAGCGCTGCGTTGCCCGTTGGCAAATTGTGGGCGACGAGCCGTGGCTTGCTGGCCATTTCCCTGGAAACCCGATCGTGCCGGGAGTGCTGCAACTCGAAGCGTTGGCCCAGACGGGCGGGATCGCGCTACTCAGCGATGAACGCTATCTGGGCAAGCTGCCGCTCTTCGGAGGTGCCGAAGCGGTGCGATGGCGTCGCGTCGTTCGGCCCGGCGACGAGATTCTCATGACCGTCGACATGGAACGTTTAAGTGCTCGTGGTGGCTGGGCCATCGCGAAGGCATCCGTCGACGGTCAAGAAACGGTCCGTGCCCGGCTGATGTTTGTGCTGGCCTAGGACTTGGCGCTCAAGGATTGTCATCCGGGGATTGCATCGGGATTTCCAGGACCTTCGGGACGCACGTTTGCTTCGTTGATTTCAGCACCTTCGAGATCGCGCAGCGACTGCATCTGCGAAGTGTTGAATTGCCAATCGGGTGAGGGAGTCTCGGCGACGACGGTCGCTTCGACTCCATCGGCCGTCGGCGGAATTTCGGGGTTCAAACCGAGCAACAATCGGAGCTGGGTTTCCATCGGCAATGGTGCTTCGGCTCGGACTCGGCGCGAAGGCGCGACGACGATCACGATCAACAGCGTGACTGCCGCGCCCACCACGATTCCAATCACGAAAGCCATCACCGCCGCTTAGATTATCGAAACCTTGGGTAAGGTTCGTTCGCGCCAGCCAAGAAGTGACAAACTGCTGGAGCAACACAGCACTCGCCCGAGTGGTGGAATGGCAGACACGACGGATTCAAAATCCGTTGCCGCGAGGCGTGTGGGTTCAAGTCCCACCTCGGGTACAAAATTTTCCTTTTTGGGTGTACAAACGCGTCAATGCTGAGGCGGTGCGTGCCCAAAACGCCGGTGGGTTTGTTTGGGGATTGCCGTTCTTGAGTATGTGGTTGCACCTACGCTCCTGCGCAAGCTGGGCGGGGCTCACCGCGGTCGATTGTGATCGTGGGTAGCGACGATCAAGGAGTGGGCATGATGAGGATTCGCACCGTGGCATTGCTGCCAGCGTTAGCCAGCATTGTGTTGGCGACGATCGCAACGCCGGTGCACGCCGTGTCACAGGTGGTGTTCACCGTCAATGCCGTCAACGATTCCGGTGATGCAGCCATCGATGGTCTTTGTGAGACCACACTCGCCGGGCAATGCACGTTAAGGGCCGCAATGACCGAAGCCCGCGTGTCGAGCGTGCCGGTGCTGATCAATTTTGCGATCCCCGGAGCCGGCGTGCACACGATCACTCCCGGAATCAACTTGCCTCCGATTGACAATCAAAACGCTCCGTTGACGATCGACGGTTCGACCCAGCCAGGATCCACACTCAATACCGATCCGTTTGCCATGAACACGGTTTTCGGCATCGAAATCCGCGGCCAGGGCGGCAGCACGTTCAACGGATTCACGGTGACCTCACCCAACAACGTGTTTCGAGGTTTCGATCTTCACGGATTTCGAAAGCAGCTGTACTTTTCGGGTCCGAATTCGCACCACAACGTCATTGCCGGAGTCGTGATTGGGCTCAGCCCCGACGGCGCCTACGACTCGCACCATACGTTGAACCCAGGAAGTTCCTGCGTCGAGCTGATCAGCGGCGCGCACGACAACCACATTGGGTTACCCGGAGAAGCCAACCGAAATGTTGTCTCAGGCTGCGATCAAAAAGGGATCGCGTTGTACAACATCGGCACGAAAAATAACTGGATTCAAAACAATATTGTCGGTCTCGACCCAACGGGCACGCAACGGCGCGGCACCATTTCCCACGGAGTCGATATCAACACCGGCGCGACATTCACGATGGTCGGTGGGTTGGGGTTTCAAGAACGCAACGTCATCTCGGGGAACTTTCAAAGCGGCGTTGAGATCTCGCATAACGCAACCACGAATTACAACTCAGTGGTCGGCAACTCGATCGGCACGGATCTTTCGGGCACCACCTTTTCGGCGGCCACGGTCAACAGCCAGATCGGTGTGCGTCTCGAAGGTAACGCCAACTGCAATAACGCCGTGTGCCCTGTCGATGAAGGTTTTGAAACCGTCACCGACAATGTCATTGTGAACTCGACCCTCGCCGGCTTGTACATCGACAAGGGCGTGCACGATTCCCTGATTGCTCGCAATCTGATTGGCGTGCTGCCCGACGGCTCGGCCGCTCCCAATGTTGGATACGGCGTGCGCATTGAAGCGGGATCAAACCGCATCACGCTCAGCGACAATCGCATCGCGTTCAACGGCAAAGGAATTCAGATCGCGGCGACGGGCGCGCAGCCGGCGAACCTGACGCCGTCACCGACGAACGGGATCCAGCTGCTAGGTAACCTGATCTACGGCAATGGATCGTTACAAATCGACATCGCGCCGTGGGGTGCCGCGAACGACGCCACCAGAGGCAACGCCTTTGTGAACGACGACATTCGGATTCCGAAACTGAATAACGCCACCACAACATCGATAACGGTCGCGACGTGCGCCGGGTGCGCCGTTGAGCTGTTTCTCGCGACATCCGCGTCGGGGTATGGTGGCGCAATCGGATCGATCGCAACCGGCACCGCAAACAGCAACGGGTTGGTCGTCATCGCAATACCGTTGAGTACGTTTGCTCGGCCGGTCACCGCAATCGCGACCAACCCGGCCGCGGGTAGTAGCGAATACGCCAAAAACGTGATTATCCCAGGCGGCTGAAGCCGATTGCCGCCAAACAATCCACTCGAGTCGTTAGAGTCGCGCGGTACGTCACCGAAGGGGTTCCGTTGCTCAATTCAGCTCGTTCCATTGGCGCCGTCACTTTATGTGCGGCCGCAATCCTCACGCCGAGCGGCCGTGCTGCGCACGCCGCGCCGTCACCAACTCCGCCATTTGCGGTGTCGACCGCGTTGTCTTCCCACGTGCCGTCGAACACGATTGCCATCGTCGGGGATTTCACCAACGATGGCATCGATGATGTGATCTGGTACGGACCAGGAAAGACGAAAGACCGTTTCTGGATCGGGCAAACCAATCAATCGTGGGCAGGCCGGCCCCTCGCCATCAATGGCACCTTCGAACCGTTAACCGGCGATTTCAACGGAGACGGCCTGCTCGATATTTTCTGGTACGCCGCCGGAAAAAACAAGGACTTCCTGTGGCTCGGAAATGGCAACGCGACGTTTCGGTCCTACCCACAGACCGTGAACGGCACCTATAGCCCAGTCATTTCGGACTTCGATAGCGACGGCCGTACCGACATCTTGTGGTATGCGCCTGGCCGCGGCGGCGACGCGATGTGGTACGGAGGCAGCGGCTCGCATTTCACTTCACAAGCGATGAGAATTAACGGAACCTACGACTTCATCACGGGTGGCGATTTCCAAGGCGATGGCGATCTCGATTTGTTGTTTTGGAATCAGAATGCTTCCGCGCATCCGCTGCTGCATAATCGCGGCCATGACGCGGGTGGGAGCAGTCGTTCGTATGCATCCTCTACGATGACCGGGCCGGGTACGAATTCGTTGCCGATGGTGATGAATATTGATGGCGATAGTGCCGACGACATCCTTTGGTACGGCTACGGCAGCGCGCCGGACTCCATTCAAACGTCATCCGGGGGTTCCGTCGCCACCACGGTCAACGGCTCCTATGCTCCGCTTTGGAGCAATTTCAACGGCGACAATGGCGGCTACGACGACATCTTTTGGTGGGCGACCGCGCCGGGAGGATCGGATGCATTTTGGGCCGCGGACGGTTCTGGCCCGTTCCAATCCATTTCGATGGCGAATGTTGCGCACTTCGACTTTGACACCCACAACCCGTTGTTAGGTTCATTCGATGGCAATGGCACCTGGGATATCATCTTCCAAGACAGTGTCCCCGGAGGTAGCAACGCATTTTTCTACGGCAACGACATCGATGGGCCCGGACCGAAACTCGCTAAACGGACAACTTCGGCCCACACAGGTGCGTATCGAGTCCGCGGACGGGTGTGTGGCTCAACTCCGGTGTTGGCGTTGAAATCGCGTTGTGCATTGGGATGAACGATGTTCGCCGGGCCGGAAACTGCTCGGCGTACAAACCTGCGGCCCAAAGGTCCGGCCCAAGCATGAAGGTCGGCAAGCATGAAGGTCGGCAAGCATGAAGGTCGGCTCGTAAGCTCTCTCGATGTCTCGTCGTCAGCTGGAACGCCGCATGATCGATATATCGGATCGTTTGAAGCAGCTGCGCGCCGACGTCGCGGTTTCGATTGAACAAATGGCACATTTCGAAACCGAAGCCGACGATGCGCGGTTGCGGGCATTGATGTCCGAAACGCCGCTGGCCGTGGCGGTTGCTCGCGAGACGCAACGCCACGCTGATTCACAACGGGGTGCTCACGAAGCGCTCCTGCGTTCGATTCACGAGCTCGAACGCGAGCAAGATGCCATACTTGACCGCATCGCTGCCGAGCGACCATGACCCTGTGCCGCCTAGTGCATCCGGCACACTTGAGCCCGAAAGGCCAATCGTTGTGACCAATCCCGTCCGTGTCGTTGTCGCTGAAGATGAAGCGATCATTCGCCTCGATCTCACCGAAATTTTGGCCGAAGAGGGTTACACCGTTGTGGGCCAAACTGGCCGTGGTGACGAAGCCGTAGATCTCGTTCGTGAGCTGCGGCCGGATCTCGCGATTCTGGACATCAAAATGCCGGGCCTAGATGGTCTGAGCGCTGCGAAAGCGATCACCGACGAACGTCTCTCGGCCGTGCTCATCCTGACCGCATTCAGTCAACATGACCTTGTCGAGCAAGCGCGCGATGCCGGGGTATTGGCGTATCTCGTGAAGCCGTTTCAGAAATCGGATTTGCTTCCAGCGATCGAAATGGCGCTCGGGCGGCACGAACAAATGGTGGCGCTCGAAAACGAAAATGCCGACCTCTCGGCGCGCCTGGAAGCCCGGAAGCTGATCGACCGTGCCAAGGGTCGACTCATGGATGATCATTCGCTGACCGAAGCGCAATCCTGGCGCTTCCTCCAAAAAACTGCGATGGACACTCGGCGCCCGATCGCTGACGTCGCCGGTGATGTCATCGTCGGAACCCTGACGCCTTGAAACTCCTGTTGCTCGATGGCCATTCGTTGGCGTATCGAGCGTTCTTTGCGTTGCCGACCGATCTGGTGACGAGTTCCGGCACCGTGACGAACGCGGTGTTTGGCTTTACCTCGATGTTCGCGAAGGTTGTGGGCGACGAACGTCCCGATCTCATCGCGGTGGCCTTCGATGCTCCGGGCGGCTCGACAGAACGCTTCACCCTCGACCCGCAATACAAAGCGGGCCGAGCCGCGACTCCAGATCTCTTTCGCGCTCAGATGCCGCTGATTCGCGAGGTACTCGATGCCCTTGAAATTCAACAGTTAGAAATTCCCGGGGTCGAAGCCGATGATGTGATTGCCACGCTCGCAACCCAAGCTGGCGACCAAGGCATCGACGTGGTCATTGTCACGGGAGATCGCGATTCCTTTCAACTCGTGCGCGATCCGCACATTCGCGTGCTTTACAACAAGCGTGGCGTCTCGGACTATGCGCTGTACGACGAAGCAGGAATCGTTGAGCGAACGGGTGGGGTAACACCGACCCAATGGCCCGACTATGCGGCGTTGCGCGGCGATAGCTCAGACAACCTTCCGGGTGTGCCGGGCATTGGCGAAAAGACGGCTGCGAAGCTGATCAATACGTACAACGACCTCGAAACAATCTTCGAACATCTCGACGAATTGCCCCCAAAACAGCGCACGAATCTCGGCGATGCTCGCGAGCGTGTCTTCACGAACCGAACCATGACGATCCTGCGCCGAGACGTCAACTGTGGAGTCTCGATTGATGAGCTGAAACAGGGCAACTTCGACCGTGAAGCCTTTCGGGTCTTGTGTAATCAGCTGGAGTTCCGTACGTTATTGCCTCGGATTCTCGCGGCGGTTGGTGAGTCGGAGTCGGATTCGGGATCGGATGCGGCGCAAGCAATCGCGTTCGAGGTCGAAGTGACGCGAGGCCACGACAGCGCGGCCGCACTGAGTGCGCTCGAATCCGCGGCTCAACACGATGGTTTTGTCAGCATCGCTGGGCGTTTCGAAGCGGGCGCGGGCCGTACGCAGCTCCTCGGCATTGCAGTTGCTACATCCGAAACTGCGGCTGTGTATCTCGATGTCGCGTTGCTCACGGAACCTCGTGTCGCACAAGCGTTCAACGCGCTCATCCAAGATGAAGTCGTCGCGATCGTCGCACACCGAGCCAAAGAACTCATGCACGGGTGCGGTGGCACACCGTGGAGGAACCTTGCTCACGACACGGCAGTCATGGGCTATCTCGTAGATCCTGGTGAGGGTAAGTATCTCCTCGATGATTTGGTGCAGCGGTATTGCGGTATCGAGCTGACGTCTCCCGATGCTGCGGTTGGCCAACTCGATTTCAGCGGTGATGCCGAACTCGACGCAACCGGCAGGGAAGCTGCGGCGATTTTGTGGCTCGTCACCGTGTTGCGCGAAGCCGTCGAGGCTCGCGAACTGACTCCGTTGTATGAACGGTTTGAGTTGCCGTTGGTGAACGTGCTCGTCACGATGGAACACACTGGAGTCGGCCTTGATGTCGAGTTCCTTCAAGAACTCAGCCGCGATTTGCGCACCCAAGCACGCGCTGCGGAAACGAAGATTCACGAAATGGCCGGCGAACCGTTCCAGATCAACTCGGTGCCGCAATTGCGCACAGTGCTGTTCGAGAAGCTGGGCCTCACGCCCGTCAAAAAGACCAAGACTGGCCCGTCGACTGATGCGGACTCGTTGCAGAAACTGGCCGAAGAACATCCCATCGTTGCCGAAATTTTGAAGTACCGCGAAGTCGAAAAGTTGCGAAGCACGTACACCGATGCGTTGCCTCCACTCGTCGGCGCCGACGGCCGCATCCACGCAAACTTCAATCAGCTCGTGGCCGCGACGGGGCGGATTTCTTCAGAGACTCCAAATTTGCAGAACATTCCGGTGCGGACCACGGCCGGGCGCGAGATGCGCAAGGCATTCGTCGCGGCTGAGGGTTGCGTGTTGCTCACCGCGGACTACAGCCAGATTGAGCTCAGAGTGCTCGCGCACGTTGCGCTCGATCCCGGCTTGGTCGATGCATTCGAGCGTGGCGTCGATGTGCATACCGTTACTGCTGCAAAGGTTTTTGCGGTTGAAGAAGACGACGTGGATGAGTTTCAACGCCGTTTCGCCAAGGTCGTGAATTACGGGTTGGCCTACGGAATGGAGGCTTACGGCCTCGGGCAGCGGCTCGACATACCTACCGGCCAAGCCCAAGAAATTCTCGACAACTACTTTGCGGGGTTCCCGAACGTCGCTGAATACATGAAGCTCACGATCGCGCAGGCCAAAGCGGTTGGCTACACGACCACAATGTTCGGACGTCGTCGCCAACTGCCCGAGCTCGCCAGCAGCAACTTTCGGATTCGCCAAATGGGGGAGCGCATGGCGCAAAACGCACCGGTGCAGGGTGCGGCGGCCGATATTTTCAAGCTTGCGATGATCGACTGCGAACGAGCACTGCGCGACGGCGGATACGCCACCCAGATGATTCTCACCGTGCACGACGAGTTGGTATTTGAAGTCCCCGTCGACGAACTCGATCGAGTGCAGCCCGTGTTGCGCGATGCGATGGAACACGTATGTGAACTTCGGGTCCCGCTCACCGTCGACATGGGTGTCGGTCGCACCTGGGCCGACTGCAAATAGCGGGTTGCTCCCCATGGCCAGTGAGAATCGCGCGCAACCAGAACCCGGTTGGTTTAATCCGATCGCCGATTTTTTGGGCCCGGCCTATTGGGCGCCAAACACCACGCGGGTACAGGCGTTCGCGGCGGGCACGAATCAAGAAGTGCGGTTTCTCATCGAGGCGATGCAGCTACAACCGGGTGCGCGGATCCTCGACCTGGGCTGCGGCCCGGGCCGGCATTCCCTCGCCCTAGCCGCGCTCGGATACCGCTGCTTAGGCATCGATCTTGCCGAGACGTTCATTGCGCTCGCAAGCACTTCGGCTCGTGAACTCGGCCTCGCCGATCAGTGCGAATTTCGGGTTGGCAATGTCGACGGAATCGACTTCCGCGACGAGTTCGATGCTGTGATTTGCCTTTGTCAAGGCGGTTTTGGTCTGCTTGTCGGGGCGGAGGACACGGCCTTGCTCCAACGTTTCGCCTCGGCGCTGCGCCCTGGGGCCAGAATCGCCATCAGCGCATTTCATTCCTACTTCGCCACGCGCTATCTCGAAGCCGGCGACGATTTCGATCCCGCCACTGGCGTGAATCACGAACGCGCCAGTCTGCGCAACAGCGTCGGCGCGGTGGCCGAGCACGATCTCTGGACCACGTGTTTTACCTCCAAGGAACTCACGCTGTTAGCAAGCACCGCGGGACTCAACGTCGAGTCGATTTCGGGGGTGACCCCCGGCGACTACGCGTTGCGTCCGGTGGCCCTCGATCGCCCGGAATTACTGCTTATCGCGCAACGCTTGCGCTGAAGCGGCGGACGGGAGGTTCGAGGCGGCTAGCATCCGAAGGTCTCGCCTTTTTCGGCGAGATCGTTGCCACGCGGTGGCCGCGCCAATCCGTACCGATCACGTTTTTTCGTATCCCGTACCTTACGTAAGGTTCCCCGTTGTCCGACGAAGTCACCAGCACCGAAGCGATTGCTGAAGCAATCGAAGAAAACCCCGAAGCCACCGACCCAACGGTCGAAGCAGTCGAAGCAGTCGAAGAAGATTTCGAAGAGCTCACTCAAATCACCTTTAACGACCTTGGTGATTTGAGTTTTGATGATGCCGTCGATCGCACCATGGTCAATTTTGACGATGGTGATCTGGTCCGGGGCACCGTGGTGAAAATCGACAACGATGAAGTGTTGCTCGATATCGGTTACAAGTCTGAGGGTGTCATCCCCAGCAAAGAACTCTCGATCCGCAACGACGTTGACCCGCACGAAGTGGTCAGCCTTGGCGAAGAGATCGAAGCGTTGGTGCTCGCTAAGGAAGACAAAGACGGCCGTTTGGTCTTGTCGAAAAAGCGCGCGCAGTACGAGCGGGCGTGGGGTTCGATCGAATCGATCAAAGAAGCCGACGGCATTGTCGAAGGTCCGGTTATTGAGGTGGTCAAGGGCGGCTTGATCATTGATATCGGACTGCGCGGCTTCCTGCCGGCATCGCTCGTCGATCTTCGTCGAGTCCGCGACCTTGCTCCGTACGTCGGCAAGACGCTGGAATGCAAGATCATCGAACTCGACAAAAACCGCAACAACGTTGTGCTTTCGCGTCGTGCATTCCTCGAAGAAACCCAACGCGACCAGCGCGACCGTTTCCTCACCGATCTCAAGCCTGGCGAAATCCGTCCGGGTGTGGTCAGCTCCGTGGTCAACTTCGGTGCGTTCGTGGACCTTGGTGGCATGGATGGTTTGGTCCACGTTTCTGAGCTGTCGTGGAAGCATGTCGATCACCCGAGCTCAGTGGTTCAGGTTGGCGATGAAGTAACCGTCCAGGTGCTCGATGTGGATCTCAGTCGCGAGCGCATCTCGCTGTCGCTGAAGGCAACCCAAGCCGACCCGTGGCAAGAATTTGCCGACGGTCACGCGGTAGGCGAGCTCGTCTACGGTCGAGTCACGAAACTCGTACCGTTTGGTTCGTTCGTGCAGGTTGCCGAAGGCATTGAAGGCCTCGTGCACATCTCCGAGATGGCCCAACAGCACGTTGAGGCTCCTGAGCAGGTCGTGACCCCGGGTGAAGAGCTCTGGGTGAAGATCATCGACGTCGATCTCGAACGTCGCCGGATCTCGCTATCGATCAAGCAAGCTGCGGAAGGTGGAACGGTTTCGGCCGAATACCAAGACCTTTACGGCGAGCACGCGTTCGATGAGCACGGCAACTACATCGGCCCGGAACTTGATGAGCCCACCGCCGGTGATCCCGATGTAACCGGTGACGCAGCAAACGATGTTGCCAGTGCAACCGACGGCCAAGCGGTGGTTGAAGCTACCGAAACAGCAGCTGAGGAAGCTCCCACCGAGTAACTCACAAACTACCGTCGCGTCGAGTGCCGCAGCCTCAAGGCTGCGGCACTCTTGTATTTGTGGCCACTCGACCTATTTATCAAGCCCCCAAAAGCTGCCAAACTTCACATTCAGAACATAGTTCGACTTGTTCTCATGAGGTTGATGCGCAACACTCTTACCTATGTGGGTGAAGTGACGAATGTTACTAGTGAAACTCTTTGAGGTAGATGTGAAACTTGGCGAGGGGAAATACTGTGCGTAATTGGCGAGTACTGACTGCAGTGATTGCGGTGATTTTTGGTGTGGGTGCGGCCGCGGGGTCCTACTACTACCTGAACAAAGCCGATGAGCGTGCCCAGGGCAAACAGAAGCTGGTGCAGGTTCTGGTCGCTAAAAAGTCCATCCCAGCCGGCACGTTGGGTCAAGACGCAACGAACGCGGAACTGTTGGGCTTAGAGAATCGGGTTGCGGCGGATGTCCCGCCGAGCGCCGTTTATACCAAAGCCCAAGTGGCCACATTGGTGGCGGTCGGAACCATCGATCAGGGCAGCATCATTACGTCGAGTGATTTCGTCTTGAAGTCCGCGGTTGCCGGTGGACTTACCAGTCAGATCCAAAAGAAAAAGGGTCTCCAGGCGATGACGCTGAGCGTCGATCTTCAGCACGGCGTCGCAGGTCTGGTATCGCCGGGGGATTCGATCAACATGATTGTTTCGGTCGATGTCAAGGATCTCAACAACCCGAACAAAGAAGCGGGCAAGGCTAAAATCACTGCCTTCCTCCTGTCGAACTTGAAGGTCCTTGCCATCGATAAGTCGACTGTGGTGCCTGGAGCGACGCCCAAGGCGGTGCCCGCAGCCGGGGGAGATGCCACAGGAGCGACCACTCCCACCACGGCGGCGCCGACGACCCAGAACCTGGGGCTGCTGACCGTCGAGGTGTCGAGCCGTCAAGCCGAGCAAATCGCGCACGCCTATGCGTTCGCGCATCCGATCTATTTGACCCTCAACCCGACGGGGTTTGATCCCAAAGACCTAAAAGCGGTCGATGAGATCGTGGAGATTTACAACTACTTCGATCAGGACCTCAAGTTGCTTCGCAAATGGCAGGCATTGGTGCCGCACACGAATAACTAAGGACAGCGGTTGGAAGGAGTCCGAACGTTCGGACAATTCCCGCCGGCAATCCGCACATTGACGAATACACGGACGAGAGAACGTATATGGCTAGCGAAGGACTGGGTTTCGGAGTGCATCGGGCACAGCGCTGCGCGGTCGCAGTCGTCGCGGCAGAACACCGCGAACGCACCAAATGGTCCATCGAGCTGGCGGCATTCGACGCGACCACCTTCGATACCCTCGACGCACTCCTCGATACCCTCGACGAACACACTCCGGCCGTCGTGATTTTGAGCCCGCAGTACGCCACCGAAGGCGGGTTCCGGCAACTCCAACGTATGGCGAGATCCCATCCTGCCGTTGGGGCGATCCTGTTGCTCGAAGCGCTGTCGTTGGACCTCTTGCAAGAAGCGTTGCGCAGTGGTGTCCGCGACGTTGCGACGGTCGACACCGACGCCGCGGCCTTGAGCATCTCCGTGCAACGCGTGACGGAGATGATGATCGAAATTGCTCGGCAATCCATGCCGGTCGCTGCTGCTCCGGACCCACTCACCCTTGGGCGAGTGATTGTGGCGTTTTCGACCAAGGGGGGCGTTGGCAAAAGCATGGTCGCGACCAACCTGGCGGCGGGTCTTGCGATGCGTGGCAAAAAGACCGTGATCGTTGACTGCGATTTGCAGTTCGGCGATGTCGCGGTCTTGCTTGGCGTGCCGCCTGTGCACACCACCGTTGACGCCGCGGGGGCGATTAAGCACGCGGACTTGGATCTCATGGAGAGCCTCCTTGCAGTCCATGGCCCTACAAATCTTTTCGTACTTCCCGCGCCGATCGAACCATCGGCCGCGGACACCATCAGCCCTGAAGCGATGGTGCACATCATTGAACTCCTGCGGCAACGCCATGAGTTTGTGGTCATCGATATGCCTCCGCACTTCGACGATGTTGTGCTGGCACTCCTCGATTACGCCGACGATGTATTGCTTGTCGCTTCGATGGATATTCCCAGCATCAAGAACCTCAAGGTCGGCATGCAAACCCTTGATCTGTTGTCGCTGGCGGGCGACAAACTCAAACTGGTGTTGAACCGAGCGAACGCGAAAGTCAATCTTGAGCTCGCAGACGTTGAGCGAGCTTTGGGCATGAAAACTGATTTCCGAGTGCCATCAGATATCTGTGTGCCCCAAGCGGTGAACCGTGGGGTACCGGTCATTGTTGATCGTCCGAAATCGAATGCGGGGATGGCCATGGGGGTAATGGCAGATGTCTTTGCGGGTACGAATTCTGGGATCACCGGAGGCGACTTCGGAGATATTGCCCCGGCGGCCGAGACGGCGAAGCGCCGCTGGCGCCGAGACTAGGAGCACAGCATGTCGCAGTTCACTAAATGGCAAGACTTTCAGAAGCCGGCCGCGTCAATGCGAACCGCGCAAGTAGAAGATCTGCGCCACCGCATTCATGCCAAAGTCATCGAGACCCTCGGCCCGCTGCTCGAAGACCCAAACACCTCAGATACCGAACTCCGCCGTGGTATCGCGGACACGATTCACAAGACGTTGGGCGATGAAGCTCTCGTACTGTCGGGTACTGAGCGTGCCGAACTGGTTCGCGAAATTACCGATGACGCACTCGGGTATGGCCCGATTGACAAGTTCGTAAAAGACCCAAGCGTCAGCGAAATCATGTGTAATGGGCCCCACGATATTTACGTCGAACGTGAAGGCCGGCTCGTGCGTAGCGACGCCCACTTCAACGATGAAGGCCACCTTCGTCGAGTGATTGATCGCATCGTGAGCGAAGTCGGTCGACGCGTCGATGAATCGACTCCGATGGTTGACGCTCGGCTCCCGGATGGTTCCCGCGTCAATGCGGTCGTGCATCCGGTTTCGATCGGTGGGCCATTTCTTACGATCCGAAAATTCGCCAAGGTTCCGTTGCAGATTTCTGATCTGATCAACTTCGGCACGTGCACGCCTGCCGTTGCGCATTTCCTCGACGCGTGTGTTCGCGGCCGCTTGAACTGCCTCATCAGCGGCGGTACTGGCTCGGGTAAGACAACACTCTTGAACGTGCTGTCGTCGTTTATTCCGCCGTCTGAACGTATCGTCACGGTCGAAGATGCCAAAGAACTTCGTCTGCAACAAGACCATGTGTTATCGATGGAAACGCGCCCACCGAATATTGAAAGTACCGGTGAGGTCACGATCCGCGATCTGGTGCGCAACACGTTGCGGATGCGACCCGATCGCATCATCGTCGGTGAATGTCGAGGACCAGAAGCCCTCGACATGCTGCAAGCCATGAACACTGGCCACGACGGTTCCCTGACCACGATTCACTGCAACTCGCCGCGTGACGCGCTCAGCCGTATCGAAACGCTTGTCCTGATGGCCGGACTCGATATTCCGGCGCGCGGTGTTCGTGAACAAGTCGCGTCCGCACTCGATCTGATCGTGCACGTATCACGATTGCGCGACGGTAGTCGACGGGTGACGCACGTCTCTGAGGTCGCCGGTATGGAGGGCGAAACCATCGTGCTCCAAGACCTGTACCTCTTCGATTTCGGTATGGGGGTCGACGCCGATAACAAATTTGTAGGACGCCTGAAAAGCACCGGGATCCGACCCCGATTCACGGATCGCCTTGCGGATCACGGAATCCGGCTCGAAAACGAACTCTTCACCCTCGAACCATTCGCTCGCCGCGCTGGAGGTGCACGATGAACGCACTGGCATTCCTTGATTCTCCGTCGATGCGGTTCATCGTTCCGGGCATTACCGCAATCGCGGCCGTCGCAGTGGCGGTGTGTGTTTCTTTCGTCGTGACGCAACGCTTCGGTCGTATTGAGCGGCGGCTCGCTGGATACGAACCGATTGGCGCTGCCGCGAAGCCGCTGTCGCAAAACGAAGGATTCGATCTCTCAACTGATAGCAAGTTGGGCGCAAGCGCCGTCGATCTGACGCGCGATTTTGCTGAGCGCACCGGCATGTTGGGCAAAGTCGAACTGTTTCTTGAACAAGCCGATATTCCGCTTCGGACCGCCGAGTTTCTCTTCTACGCGCCGGTTGCCGTAGTCATATTTTCTGCCCTTGCGATCCTCACATTGGGTGTCGTCTCCGGAGCGGTGGTGGCGGGTCTGATCGTGTTCGTGCCGTTTGCGTTCGTGAGCCAGAAGCGCAGCCGACGGTTGCGTCGTTTTGAAGATCAGCTCCCAGATTCACTCAACCTGCTCGCCGGTTCGATGCGCGCCGGGTTTTCGTTCATGCAGGGTCTCGAAGCGATTGCCAACGAAGCCGCAGAACCCGCTCGCAAAGAACTGCAACGGGTGTTCACCGAAGCCCGGCTGGGTCGCAACGTTGAAGACGCGATGCAAGACAGTGCGGATCGGATGTCGAGCGTCGATATGGGCTGGGTCGTGATGGCCCTGCGCATCCAACGCGAGGTCGGCGGAAACCTGGCCGAACTCCTCGACACCGTCGCGAACACCATGACGCAGCGCGAGCGTTTGCGTCGTGAACTCAAAGCGCTGACGGCCGAAGGCCGGTTCTCGGGCTACGTGCTGACGATCATGCCGTTCTTTTTTCTCGGCATGTTTCAGCTGCTCCAGCCGTCGTACGTTCCGACGCTGTTTCACGAAACGTTAGGGATTTTTGCGTTAATCGGTGCGGGGGTTGGCATCCTCGTTGGATGGTTCTGGCTACGCAAGATCGTGGATATCGAGGTCTAGATATGTTGCTGTTCATCATTGCGGGATTTGGCATTGCGGCTTCGATGCTAGGGCTTATGGCTGTCGCCGGGGCGGGTCAACGCTCCGAGACTCGCCGTTCGCTGCGCGCGCTCGATGACTATCAAGTCAACGTCCTACGCGAAAAAGAGATGCTCAATTCATTCGGCAAACGGGTACTGCTGCCGTTCGGGGATTCAGTGGGCGCGGCGATCAAGAAATACACCCCGGCTGGCTACATCGATTCGATCAGTAAAAAGATTCTGCTCGCCGGCAACCCAGTTGGGTATCACGTCGACCGCACGATCATGTTGAAGCTCCTTGGTCTGTTGTCCGTAGTGCTTTGGTATCCGCTCGTGTTCATGGTGATCAATCCTGGCGGTCTGCTCGCGCTCCTCATGTTCCTTGGGCTTTGGATCGCATCGTTTATGGGCCCGGAAATTGCGCTCGATCGAGCGATCTCCGAACGCCGGTCTTCGATGGCCCGAGCGCTCCCCGACATTCTCGATCTTTTGGTGATCTCGGTCGAAGCTGGTCTCGGATTCGAACAAGCGCTCGACCGCACCGCGAATTCAGTTCCTGGCCATCTGTCTGACGAGTTTCGCCGAATGCTCCAAGAAACCCGGCTCGGTGAATCGCGTGCGGATGCCTTGCGAGCACTCGATGAACGAACCGACGTACCGGAACTGCGATCGTTCATTATGGCGCTGCTGCAAGCCGATACGTTCGGGGTCTCGATCGGCCGGATCCTTCGCTCACAAGCCGACGAAATGCGCGTTCGTCGACGGTTGACCGCCCAAGAAAAGGCCCAAAAAACTCCGGTAAAGATGCTGTTTCCGTTGGTGACCTGCATCTTTCCGGCGGTTTTCGTTATTGTGCTCGGACCCGCGATGATCACGATTTCGAAGTCCTTGTAGCAACCCGCATTCGGTCGATGAGTACGGCATGGTGAGCGTCCTCGATCCTGACGAAGTGCTTGCCCCTGGGTCCGTCACGAATGCAGCGCCCGACACCGCTGGCGGCGAGCCGGGGCCACGATCTCGGTTTGGGAATCTCACCTGGCTATTCTCCGCCGCGTTCGCGATGGGCGGCCTCAAAGTCGGTTTGGCCCGGCTCGGCGACAATTCGTTTTTTGTACATCTGACGACGGGAAATTGGATTCTCGATCACGGATCCGTACCCCATCACGATGTGTATTCGTACACCGCCGCTGGCCGACCATTCCTTGCTCAGTCTTGGCTCGCGGAAGCGCTGTACAGCTTCCTCGATCGTTCGGCCCTCGGTGGTTTCGGTATCCGGCTCATGATGGGGATCGTGGCTGCGGGTATCGGCGCGGCGACGTTCCGATTGACCTTGAGGCTGTGCCGCGATCGCATCCGCGCTGCAGGCATCACCCTGGTTGCATTCGCCGTGATCGCGGCGATGTATTCGGCGCGTCCGCTCGGCTTCGGCCTACTCGGCCTCGTCGGAGTGCTGTGGATTGTTGAGGTCCCGGAATCTCGGATCGGGCAACGGTTGAGCATTTCATTGCCGATCGTCATGTGGCTATGGGGCAATGTCCACGGTTCTATGGCGCTGGGCTTTGGCTATATAGCTTTGCATCTCATCGGTCGAGCGGCAGACGGCGCATTGCCACGGCGCGGGACCCGTGAAATTCAGATTGTGCGAGCGGCCGCCGTCTCGTTGGTCACGTTGTGCGTGAACCCGTACGGACCATCGTTGGTGCTGTTTCCAGTGGAGTTGCTCCGCAAAGGTAGCGCGCTCAAAGACGTCGTGGAATGGATGTCGCCGAGCTTTCACACGACGGCCGGCATTTCCTTCGCGGCCTGGCTGATCGTCGCGTTGAGTGTGTTGACCCTTGGTAAACGTCCGTTGCGCCGCGACATCATCGTCGCGGTTCCGTTTTTGATCATGGCGCTTTGGGCCTTGCGGAATCTCGGTGTTGCCACGCTCGTCATGGTGCCCATCGTGGCTCGATCGGCCGCGAAAGATACCGAACCGTCAGATGATCCCACGCGGGCGATTGGACGACTTATCGGGTGCGGAATCGTTGCGCTTGCTCTGCTGTTCGCCGCACAGGCGAGCGCAGAGGCGTCCTACGACGCCCGATCCTTTTCACGCGATGCGTACCGCTACGTAGCGAAAAACTACGGCGAAGGCCGCCGACTCTTCACCACGGATGCCAATGCTGGCTGGATGCTTGCTGCTCACTTTCCCAAGCAGCGCGTATTTATGGACGATCGCTACGACATGTTTCCCCAAGCCGTCATCGATGATTACACGTCGGTATCGCGGCTTCGATCAGGATGGCAACGAATCCTCACTCACTACCGCATTGAGGTCATCATCTGGCCGACGGCAAGCCCGCTGAGCGAGGCACTGTTGCTCGATACTTCGCAGTGGAAGCGCGCCTATCGCGACAAGGGTTGGACCGTATTCGTCCCCGCCCACCCGAGTAGCTGACGTATCGGATGTTTGTCTAGCCGATTTAGCCGATTTGGCTGTTGGCTGACGACATTTTCGATGATCATTCACCGGTGGTGACCCCTGTCGATGAAGTAGGGCGATTGGCCGCTTTTGCGAGTTCGCCCCTGGTTTCGTTGGTCTGTGTCGCAACACGAAGAAGCCGCAGGCATCCATGCCTGCGGCTTCGACGGGTGGGCCCGAAGGCCTGCCATATTGGTGGAGTGAATTAGCCGATTTGGCTGTTGGCCGAAGACAACTTCGACGAAACGTTCGTACCGACGGCCTTGACCGCTACGAGCACGATGATGGCGATGAACGCCAGGAGGAGCAAGTACTCCACCAAGTTGGCGCCACGCTCGTCACGGTTCGCGAACTTGCTTTCGAGCCAGGTGCGGAAGATGAAAAGATCCATGTTTGTTGTTCCTTTTGGGTAGTGGTTGCTGCGTGTGAATGCAGTATCGCCACTATCCGTGAGGATATCCATGGGCCATCAGGACCAAACGCGAGCGTCCAATCATGTCGCTGAACACACCAGGACGCATTCTGAAGCTGCGCGTAGGTCTCTGGACTCACGCGTAATGGCCCGCAGATGAATATCTGCGGGCCACTGCGCGGTCCCGGACTGGGCCGGGATCTGATGCGGTCGCCCAAGGTTGCTCGAGCGACGCGTTGGTTAGCCGAGCGAGCTGTTTGCTTGGCTAAATTTGCTGCTGACGTGCGTACCGATGTTCTGCACGGCGACGAGCACGATGACGGCGATAAACGCCAACAAAAGTACGTACTCAACCATGTTGGCTCCCCGTTGCGATTTCGGGGCGATTCGAGCTTCGAAAAAGCTTCGCAAAATAAACAGGTTCATAGTGTGACCCCCTACAGGTCTGTGTTTGGTTGTTGTGTTACCCAGTCCGTGATGGATTCTCCTGCGCAGCGCTGCACGGTTGTGCATTGCTGATGTTGAGGATACGGAAGTTGCTGTAGGGGTACTAGTTACCGATGGGATAGATGTTGCTTGCGTTGTTCTGGCTGCGCTCAGTGCAGCTATGCAATTCCGCTGCGCTCAGTGCCGCTGTGCAATTCCGCTGCGCTCAGTGCAGCTGGACAATTCCGCTGCGCACTGCCGACAACACCGCCTGAGTACGGTCTCGGGCATCGAGTTTGGCGTAGATCGAAGCCAGGTGATTCTTCACCGTTTTTGCGGAGATGAACAGCTCCCGCGCTACTTCGGGCGTGGATCGGCCATCGGCGATCAATTGAAGAATCTCTTCTTCGCGTGCCGTCAATGGCGAAGCGGAGGTGGCTCGCTCTGCTCGCGGTTCGTCGCCCCAAGCCGTACCCGTGGGCACTGAAACCAACGGTTGGAATTGGCGGGCGATCTGTTGCGCCATTTCCGCGGAGAGTTGCTCGCCTTGCGCTACGGCACGCACGGTACTGACGAGGTCGAGCATCGCTGAGTCCTTGGTGAGAAACGCACTGGCGCCGTTGCGGAGCGCGCGCGCTTTGAGCTCGTCTTCGGCGTGCATGGTGAGCACCACGATCGCCACGCTCGGCCACCGTTCATGAATGCGTTTAGTGGCCTCGACACCATCGAGTACCGGCATGGTGACATCGAGCACGACAAGATCCGGCATCGTCGCGGCAACACAACGAATGGCCTCTTCACCGTCGCCGGCTTCGGCAACGATCTCGAAGTCGGCGTCTTCGAGCGAACGCCGTAACGCTTGGCGTAGGAGCTGGTGATCATCGGCGAGAACAACGCGGGTTTTCATGTTGGTACCTCCACGGAAATACGAATGGTTGTGCCTTTGCCAGGTGAGCTTGCGATATCGAGCATTGCGCCAACGGACTCTGCGCGTTCGCGCATGCCGATAAGCCCGTAGTGGCCGCTGCGAACTTGGCGCGGCACGAAGCCGCAGCCGTTATCAGAAAGCATGATGGTTGCAGTCGCGCCGTCGATGCCGTAGGCGAATCGCACCGCGCTGGCACCGGAATGTTTGGCGACATTGTGCAGCCCCTCTTGGACGATTCGCCAAAGTTCTTGTTCGACGGTCGTTGGCAGTCGGGTCTCGATCCGGGCATCGGTGTGCACGACGAAGTTGTGACGCTTCTGCATGTGATCGAGGTACTTGAGCGCGATCGCGACCAGACCTTCATCTTCGGTGATCGTGGCGCGAAGGTCGTAGAGCGTGTCGCGCAGTTCCGTGACAACCTCGTGCAATACCTCGCGAAGTTCACCAAGATGCGAACGAGTTGGTGCCGTTTCGCTGAGGCACAATCGCTCCAACTCAAAGGATACGTACGCTAATGATTGAGCGATTCGATCGTGAAGATCACGCGCGATGCGCGCTCGTTCTGCTTCGGCGCCAAGCGTTCGCAACCGCGCGAACCACATTGCGTTGTCGAGCCCCAGGGCAAAATCAGTCAACATGTGTTGAAGCGCCGCGGCGCTGTGGTCGGTGTACGAGCTCGCGGCGTCGTGTTCAATTGCAAGGAGCCCTATTACCTGGCCTCTCGCTCGTAACGCGGTGTAGATCCCGCTGCGCGCAAACGCAGAAACGCCTTGGGTTTGGGTATGGAGATATTCGGCGATGATGAGCGGAATCGGTTGCAGTGCAGCCACGCGCAAAGGGTAGGGAAGCTCATCGTCGGTGAGCACTTGGGTTTCGCGAACGCCGTACGCGATTTCGTGATGCCAGTGTTGCGTGGCGGAATTTCGGAGGTGCAACGACACGACATTGTTGGGCAGTGCCGCGTCGATCCGACGCCGCAGATCTGTGATGACGGCAGCCATGTCGAGCGAACTGGGCATCGATTGCGCCAACCCGTGGAGCGCGACGAGGAGATCGTTGGCCTGGGTCAGGCGAGAAACCTCGTGCATTGCTTCGTCGTGTCGGGTATCCATGTCCGCGACGGCTCGCCGGGTAATAACTCCCAAGACGCCACACAGGAGATACACGACTCCGACCAATGAAACGGATCGAGGAGCTTCGAGTGTGTCGCTTTGGAAGAGCCAGAGTGTGACCGTGGCCGCGACCGCGAGGTAGGCAAGCAAGACGGCTTGTCGCTCGGACAAGACGTAGCCAGCCAACATCAGTGGAATCGCCGGCGCAAGTACATATGGGCTTCCGAGGCCGCCGCTGGCTACAACCGCAATGCCGCATCCGACCATTTCGTACAACACAAAATTACGGTCGATGTTGACCTTCGCCTGCGCGTGGCGGAGTGTGGACGCCAATGCGATGGCGACCAGGATTGTCGTCGATGCGATATCTGTTTGGTTGTGGCCCGATCGGTAGACGACGATGGATCCCAGCCCGACGGTGACCCATCGAGCGCCCAGCGCCAGGAACGAAACGCGTTCTGCAAATCTCGCTGCAGTCGTGGCAACGGATTCGTCCGGGACGGAGACATCACGAACTGCGGGTGCAGCGAGCGCGGCGCTTGACGCGTTCGTGATGTCGGTCAATGTCATTGTGGTTCCAGCCCTTGCGTCTTCGGTGCTCGTCACCGCAGTGCGTAGGCCACAAGGCCCACAGTCATCTATTCGGCGTGCCGGTACCCTGATGAAGTGAAACCGGCGGGGCGGTCTCGATAATGTCGACGCCCATGGCGATGATTGGGCTCACTGGCGGTATTGGCTCCGGAAAATCGACGGTGGCAGCCGTACTGAGGTCGCTTGGTGCCGTGGTCATCGATGCCGATCTCATTGCTCGGTCGGTGGTTGAGCCCGGCATGCCAGCGCTGGCTTCGCTCGTCGAAGAATTTGGTCCTTCGATCCTCGATGCCGACGGCGCATTGATCCGCCCGAGGCTGGCGGAATTGGCCTTCGTCAGCGATGAACGCCGCAAAGTTTTAGAAGGAATCACGCACCCGGCAATTGCTCATGAGTTCTTGCGTCAACTTGAAGCCGCGCCGGAGGGTGGGGTGGTGATTCACGACGTTCCGTTGCTCGTCGAGAGCACGCGTGGGTACTCCTACGGTGGCGTCATCGTGGTGGAAGCGCCAGTTTCGCTACGGCTGGAGCGTCTGGAGGCGCGGGGCGTTTCCCGCGAAGATGCTCAACGGCGCATCGATCTGCAAGCGAGCGATGAGGATCGCCGAGCAGTCGCGACGTGGGTGCTGGACAACGCTGGCGAAATGGCTGCATTACGCACCCAAATCGAAGCGATCTGGCCCGCCATCCAACAAGCAACTCTTGACACAACCACCTAGATGAATAGTTCCATCGGGTCGTCGCTCCCGGAGGGAGCGTCCCGTTAGGGCGGCGCCGCGGAGCAAGCCGAGTCGACTGACCAATGTTCCGGAGGGAGCGTCCCGTTAGGGCGGCGCCGCGGAGCAAGCCGAGTCGACTGACCAATGTTCCGGAAGGGAGCGTCCCGTTAGGGCGGCGCCGCGGAGCAAGCCGAGTCGAGTCGACTGACCAGTTCAACCAGCAAAGAGCTTGTCGTACCCCCTCTGTACGATGCGGGGATGCCTGAGTTTGAGCTTGTTACTGATTTCGAGCCGTCGGGGGATCAGCCGACCGCGATCGCGGATCTTCTTGCGGGGATTGAGGCGGGCGACAAGTTTCAGACGTTGTTGGGGATTACGGGTTCGGGCAAGAGTTTCACGATTGCGAATGTGATTGCGCAGGCGCAACGGCCGACGATTGTGTTGGCCCCGAATAAGAGTTTGGCTGCGCAGTTGGCGGCTGAGTTTCGTGAGCTCTTCCCGAAGAATCGGGTTGAGTATTTCGTGAGTTACTACGACTACTACCAGCCTGAGGCGTACGTACCGTCCTCGGATACGTACATCGAAAAAGATAGTGCGATCAATGATGAAATTGATCGACTGCGGCACAGTGCGACGAGCGCGTTGCTGACTCGGCGTGATGTGATCATCGTTGCATCCGTGTCGGCGATTTACGGGTTGGGTTCGCCGGAGCAGTATGCCGAGAATCTGTTGATGTTGACGACGGGGGAGCAACGGGATCAGCGTGAAATCCTGACTCGCCTAGTGGATTTGCAGTACGAACGCAATGATTTTTCATTTCAGCGCAACAAGTTCCGGGTGCGCGGCGACACGATTGAAGTGTTTCCGGCCTATGAGGAACGGGCGATCCGCATTTCAATGTTTGGTGATGAGGTGGAGCGGATTTCGGTGGTCGATCCGCTAACGGGTGAGTTGTTGGAAGATGTTGGGGCGATGGCGTTGTTTCCGGCTTCGCACTACGTCACGAATATGGACCGCATGGCGAAAGCGGTTGAGGGAATCGAAGTTGAACTCCAAGAGCGGTTGGCTGAGCTCGAAGGTAACAACAAGCTATTGGAGGCGCAGCGGTTGCGGATGCGCACCAGCTACGACCTTGAGATGATGCGCGAAGTCGGGTCGTGTAGCGGTATTGAGAACTATTCGCGGCATCTGGATGGGCGCAGTGCGGGAGATCCTCCGTATACGCTGCTGGACTATTTCCCCGACGATTACATCGTTGTGCTCGATGAGTCGCACGTGGCGTTGCCGCAGCTCCATGGCCAATATCTCGGTGATCGGAGCCGCAAAGACACCTTGGTTGAGCACGGTTTCCGTCTGCCGAGCGCGATGGACAATCGGCCGTTGCGCTTCGAAGAGTTTCTCGGCAAAGTCGCGCGGGTTATTTTCATGTCGGCAACTCCCGGTCCGTACGAGTTGGAGACGTCGAATCGGGTGGTCGAACAAATTGTTCGACCGACTGGGTTGTTGGATCCGGAAGTGATCGTGAAGCCCACGAAGGGTCAAATCGATGATCTCGTTGCTGAGATTCGTCAACGGGCAGAGATTGATCAACGAGTGTTGGTCACGACGTTGACCAAAAAGATGTCCGAAGATCTCACGGACTATTTGTTGGAGCTCGGGATCCGGGTGCGGTATCTGCATAGCGAGATCGACACGTTGGAACGGGTTGAGATTTTGCGTTCGTTACGGCTTGGTGAGTTCGATGTGCTGGTCGGTATCAACTTGTTGCGAGAAGGTCTCGATCTGCCCGAGGTGTCGCTGGTGGCAATTCTCGATGCGGATAAAGAGGGGTTTTTGCGTTCGGGGACTTCGCTGATCCAGATGATTGGCCGAGCCGCCCGAAACGTTGACGGTCAAGTGATCATGTACGCCGACAATTACACCGATTCGATGCGCAAAGCGATCAGCGAGACGGTGCGCCGGCGTCAGAAACAAATTGAGTACAACGCGGAACACGGGATTGATCCGCAAACGGTGCGCAAGCGGGTCACGGATATTTTGGCCATGTTGCGAGGAAGTGGAGACGGTGATGATTCCGGCGGTCGTGGCCGCGGGAGGGGCCGGGGAAATTCTCGGACCCCTCGTAAACTTGCGGCGCATCCGTTGGATCTGCCTCGCGATGAGTTGGGCCGGCTGATTCAGAGCCTCACCGACGAGATGCACGACGCCTCACGGGATTTGCGGTTCGAAGAGGCGGCCCGGCTGCGCGACGAGATTCACGAGCTCAAACGTGAGTTGCGCGAGGTCGGCGCCCTGCCGACCTAAGCGGCTCGTGAAGCCCAAACGTGTGTTCGTTGCGTGTACGATTCTGCGCAATGAACGATGAGATCGTTATCCGCGGCGCCAAAGAGCACAACCTCCGCAATGTCGATTTGACACTGCCACGCGACAAGCTGGTGGTCTTTACTGGATTGTCCGGTTCTGGCAAGTCCTCGCTGGCATTCGACACGATCTACGCCGAAGGCCAACGTCGCTATGTGGAGTCGCTTTCTGCTTACGCGCGCCAATTCTTAGGCCAGATGGACAAGCCCGATGTGGAATTTATCGAGGGGCTCTCGCCGGCGATTTCGATCGATCAGAAATCGGCGTCACGCAACCCTCGCTCAACCGTCGGAACGATTACTGAGGTCTACGACTATTTGCGGCTGCTGTATGCCCGCATTGGTAAGCCGCACTGCCCCAAGTGCGAACGGCCGATCACCCGCCAGACTCCGCAACAAATTGTTGATCGCATTTTGATGCTTGAAGACGGTACCCGTTTTCAGGTGCTCGCTCCGGTAGTGCGGGGCCGAAAAGGTGAATACGAAGGTTTGTTGAAAGAACTCGCGGGCCAAGGTTTTCAACGGGCGCGGGTTGATGGCGAAACGATCGAACTCTCCGATGGAATTGCAGGCGGGCTTGCTCGGTATGAGAACCACACGATTGAGGTCATCATTGATCGTTTGGTTCGCCGGCCGGGTATCGAACGTCGGTTGACCGATTCGCTCGAAACCGCGCTGCGGATTGCGGAGGGCGTCGCAGAAATCGAAATCGTCCCACCCAGTGATTCCTTGATCCAGCCCGAACCAGAAATATTGACGTTTTCGGAGCACCTTGCTTGCAACTTTTGCGGGTTGTCGTTCGATGAGCTGGCGCCGCGCAACTTTTCGTTCAACTCGCCGTACGGCGCGTGTGAGACCTGCGATGGTTTAGGTACTCGCTTCCAAGTCGATCCGGAGCTTGTTATCGGCGACGAGGATCTCTCGATCGATGAAGGCGCGATTGCTCCATGGTCCGGCTATCGCGGCGAGTTCTTTGGTCGGATTTTGGCCACGATTGCCGAAGAGAACGATTTCTTGACCACGGTTCCGTGGAAGAAGATGAAGGCGCCGCACAAAAAACTGGTGTTGTACGGCACCGGCAAAACCCAGATCACCGTTCGCTACAAAAATCGCTACGGGCGGCAACGCCAATACCAAACGAAGTATGAGGGCGTGATCCCTTGGTTGGAACGTCGTCATACCGAAACCGATTCTGATCGCGGACGCGAACAGATCGAGGGCTATATGCGCGAGGTGCCGTGCCCGAAGTGTTTGGGTGCTCGCCTGAAGCCAGTTTCGTTGGCCGTGACGATCGACGGGCACAACATCAATCAGATTGGCGATATGCCAATCAACGATTGTGCGACAGTGCTGCGGGGGCTCACATTGTCCGAGCGTGATCGGATGATTGCCGAGCGTGTCCTCAAAGAAGTCAATGCGCGCTTACAGTTTTTGCTCGATGTGGGCCTCGACTACCTGTCGTTGAACCGCAACTCAGGAACCCTCGCAGGGGGCGAAGCGCAACGTATTCGGTTGGCATCGCAAATCGGTAGCGGTCTCGTTGGCGTGTTGTACGTCTTGGATGAACCTTCGATTGGGCTGCACCAGCGCGACAATCAACGGCTCATCGACACCATGATGCGCTTGCGCGATCTAGGAAACACGGTCATCGTTGTGGAGCACGATGAAGACACCATTCGGGTTGCTGATCATGTGGTCGATATCGGTCCGGGCGCCGGGGAGCACGGTGGGATCGTGATGCATAGCGGCTCGGTGAAAGATCTCTTGAAGGTCAAAGAGTCGATCACGGGGCAGTACCTGTCCGGGAAGCGCAAGATTGAGGTTCCGGCGCTGCGCCGTTCGCCGAAGGAGAACTGGATCGCGGTTCGCGGCGCGCGCGAACACAACTTGCAAAATATTGATGCCGAAATCCCGCTGGGCTGTTTTGTTGCTATTACTGGGGTGAGTGGCAGTGGCAAGAGCACGCTCGTGAACGACATTTTGTACCGAGCGCTGATGCAGAAGATATATCGATCCAAGGATGTGCCGGGCCGCCATAAAAAGATCGAAGGCTTTGAGTTTCTCGACAAGGTCATCGACATTGACCAATCACCGATTGGTCGCACCCCGCGTTCCAACGCAGCAACGTATACCGGGGTTTTCGACAAGATTCGCAATCTGTTTGCCCAGACGCAGGAAGCCAAAGTGCGCGGCTATGCGCAGGGGCGTTTCTCGTTCAATGTGAAGGGCGGTCGTTGCGAATCGTGCCAGGGTGATGGCACGATCAAGATTGAAATGCACTTCCTGCCCGATGTCTACGTGCCGTGCGAAGTATGTAAGGGCGCCCGTTATAACCGTGACACGCTCGACATCACGTGGAAAGGTAAGAGCATCGCGGATGTGCTCGATCTTCCTTGCGAGGCGGCGCTCGAGATTTTCCAAAATCAACCTCCGATAGCCCGGCAGTTGCAGACGTTGGTCGATGTGGGCCTCGGATATGTGCGCCTCGGTCAACCTGCCCCGACGTTGTCGGGCGGAGAAGCACAGCGGGTGAAGCTCTCGACGGAGCTCGGCAAACGCCCAACTGGCCGCACGATCTATATCCTTGACGAACCGACCACGGGCCTGCATTTTGAAGATGTCCGCCGTCTACTCGGTGTGCTGCAACGCTTGGTGGACACGGGCAACTCCGTCTTGGTGATCGAACACAACCTCGATGTGATCAAGTGCGCCGATTGGATCATCGATCTCGGACCTGAAGGCGGTCGGGGCGGCGGGATGATCCTCGGTGAAGGCACGCCCGAACACATTGCCAAGATTCCCGAGAGCCACACGGGTCGATTCCTTGCGCCGTTGTTGGGAATGGAAACGCCAACTTCACCCACGCCCGCGGCCCGGGCGAAAGCCCGCAAAAAGGTCGTGGTGAAGTGAATATCGCTGGGGTTGGCGCGGCAGGGGACCGTTCGGCGGTCGCATTGTCGACGGAAGCCTTGATCCAGGAGCACGACCCGTGGGAGAAACATGCGGGTTGGTGGCAGGACGGCTTCACCGAAGGCGCTGACCCTGAGTATGTCGAGCAGATCCTGCCGCTCACGCTGGAGTATCTCACTGGCTATTCGCGCATTCTCGACATCGGCACGGGCGAGGGGCAGTCGGCTCGTGCGCTGCAAGCGTTGGGTTGCGAGGTCGTTGGCCTCGATCCCACCTTCGCCCAGGTTGTGGCCGCGGTCGAACGTGGCGGTGGTCCGGTCTATGGTCGGGGCGCGGCGGAGTGCTTGCCGTTGCGCGATGAATCGTTCGATGCCGTACTTGCCTGTTTGGTCTTTGAGCACATCCCGGATTGTGTCCCGGCGATTCGTGAAGTGGCCAGGGTCTTGAAGCCTGGTGGCCGGTTCGTCTTCTTTTTGAATCACCCTCTTTTGCAGTGTCCCGGGAGTGGTTGGATTATCGATCACATTCTTGATGAGGAATATTGGCGGGTCGGGCCGTATCTCACCGCCGACGTCGTGATGGAAGAACTCTCGCCAGGTGTGCTGCTGCCTTTTGTGCACCGCCCGATGAACGAATACGTCAACACGATGGCCGACGCGGGCTTGCAGCTTCGCCGAATGCTCGAACCCGCGCCTCCTCAAGGCTTCATCGACAAAGCCCCTGAATACCAAGACGCGGCCACCATCCCGAGACTCTTGGTCCTTATTGCCGAAAAGGCCTAGCTAGCTAGAGCGCGGAGTCAGAAGTTCTTCTTGGTAATTGGCCGGTCATGAACGCCGATTCGTGCCTCCTCGTCTTCGACGTCAGGGTTCTAGTCAAGATTGAATGCGCGGTTGGCGGTGCGAAGTCCCAGGTCATGGCGTCGTCGGTGCGCATTCAAACGCGCGGCGGGCCCTAACTACGGCTATGCCACTGGTCTCACAACACCCTGACACACAGGGCTTTGGCGGAGATCTACGCGGCAGCAGTCTGGGCCTTGGGCGCGAAGAGCTGGCGCTTGCCAGTCGAATTGTTCAATGGGCCAAGTGTGAATCCTTTCGTTGATTTCATGCGATGGTGCAAGTAACACAGCCAGTTCAGATTGGCGAATGAAGTTTCGCCACCTTTGGCGAACCCAATGTCGTGGTCGCGTTCGAGATAGTGGCGATCGTGGCATCCTTCAACGCAGCATTCACGCCCGCTCGCTATGAGCGCGGTTTGGATCTCAGCAGGCACTCGACGACCGAGGTGCGCGACCGTCGTGATGTCGCGACCCTTCTTCACGACCGCAGTGAGAAATGCCGCGCCGAGCAGTGATCGCACCCAGCCCACATCAACCGGCCCAACACCAGGAATCTCACACTGCTCACCGTCGAGGACCTCGCCGCGCACCAGCGCGGCATGATCGATCAATATGTGCACCGTTGCGTTCACCCTTGGCGCTGCCGCGTTGGCTCGGGTGTAGGTGGCGCGCTTGATTCCGGTGCGGTCGGGCGTCGACGGATCGGTGGGTGGCTCGGTAACGTGCGGCGCTGCCGCTCCGGCTGCGGCGGAGGCGCTTGCTGAAGCTGCCGGAGCTGGGTATGCACTGCGTGCACTCCGGGAGGGGCTTGTGCCTCCAGCCCCGACGGTCGTCGACCCGTCCTTATTGTTGTTGGCGCGGGTGCTCTCGCTGTTGCTGGCGCGGGTGCTGTTGCTGGCGCGGGTGGTCTCGCGGGTGGTCTCGCTGTTGCTGGCGCGGGTGCTGTTGCTGGCGCGGGTGGTCTCGCTGTTGCTGGCGCGGGTGCTGTTGCTGTCGCGGGTGGTCTCGCTGTTGCTCTGTTTATGGCCGAAGTCATCAATCGACGATGTGGGAATTCCCACGAACGCACACAACGCGTCGGCGGCGTAACGGTCTAGCGTTTCGTGTTCAGCGCCCGAACTTCGAGCCCGAAAGATCTGTTGGACCTCCGCATCGATGTTTGCCTTCAGTAGCGCGCCAATTTCGGGTGGGAGCGCGAACCGCCCATGGAACATGCCGCCGTCACCAATCCACATCGACAAGGTTCGCTCCGCATGCATTCGCTTGCGTCGCACCGCTGCGTCTTCACCACGTGCTCGCACCCGAACGCATTCGTCTTTCAAACGTGGGAGCCCCTGCGACGCGAGACCCAAGAGCCGGGTCACTGATCCTGGATCGACAGTCGCCGCTCCGGCGATGAGCTCTGCCTCCCGGCTCGACAATGTTCCAGCAAGTACCGCCGCATCGACTTCGGGTAAGTCTCGCAACAACTCGGCGGTCGCAATTGCCCGCTTGCCTGGGCCTGCATCCGTGTGATGGGTGCGTGCAACAAATGCCGCCGCGCTGGTATCGGACGTCCGTGCGTAGCCCTGGGTTTCTTGGAGCCGCAACGCAGCTTTCGCAAGGAGCGCATCGGACAGGCGTTGAATCTTGCCCAGTGTTTCGATCATGCGCGCCGCACCGATGCCATCCAGCGCAGATGGCTCAAAACCCTGCGCGACCTCGGCGAGGCTGTGAGCTGCGGAATCCAGTAGTGGGAACATCTGTTCGTATTGTAGCTATTGATCTCGTCGCCTGCAAGTCGAAACGTCAACAAATCTGGGCATGTTGCTGATGTTGTTTCTGTTGCTGGTGCAGCGAATTGGTTGCCCGAACAAGAACTGCGGTGTCCCGCTGTCCCGTTAGCGCTCCAGCGCGGTGCGGAACTTCGCAAGGATCGCGTCGACGGATGGCGTTCGCAAGGATCGCGTCGACGGATGGCTCGGGTGTTATTGCCGCATACCCATTGCCTCGTACCCATTGACCGCGGCTTTGCGAAACGAATCGCCGCGCACATGGGCCGAGCGCTCGAAACGTGCGGCCAGCGTTTGCGCGACGGTGGATTTTCCGGCGGCCATAATCCCAGTTACCACGAAGCGCTTGGGCGCAGTCATGGATGGAGCGTCGCGCGCTGAAGTCCCAGCCGGCAACGCAATTACCGCGAGGTCTGCCAAACTGGCTCGTGCAGAAATTCGCAGCCGAGGCAGTGAACGAATATGGCAGTCTCGCAACGGCGCAGCGAATCTTGGTGACGGGTAACGCGGGTTCCGGCAAGACCACGTTCGCGACCGAACTCGCCCAACAATTGCAGCTTCCGTACTTCACCCTCGACACCATCGTGTGGCAACCCCGTTGGCGCAAAACCGGGACGGTTGAAAAGGCTGAGCGCATCGCCGAGCTGATCGAGCGCGATTGCTGGGTGATCGATGGCGTTTCCGACACCGTCCTTGCCGTCGCAGACGTGGTGGTGTTTCTCGATGTTGCGCGCCGCGTGAGCGCGTGGCGGGTGGCGCGTCGCAGTGTCCGCTACCTCTTTCGTTCCCGCCCTGGTCTCCCTCGGCATTGTCCGGAAATTTTGGTGATCCCAAGATTGGGAAGGCTTATCTGGGATTTCCGAAACAACGTTCGGCCAAAACTCTTGGCCGCCCAACGCCAACGCGGCGCAACGAATTTCGTTCACATTCGCTGGCGTGAAGGCGACCACTAACGGAAACGGTTGCCTTCTAGTGAATGTCGAGCATGCGTTGGAGCGCCACTCGTGCCCATTCGATCGTGTCGTCGTCGACGACAATCCGATTCACGGGCGCGCCCGCAACGATGCTTTCTAACGTCCACGCGAGGTGGGGTTCGTCGATACGAAACATCGTGCTGCATGGGCAAATCAACGGATCGAGCGACGTGATGATCTTCGAAGGGTAGGCCTTCGCGAGCCGCTGCACCATGTGGATCTCGGTACCGATCGCCATCGAGGAACCATCCGGCGCGGCGGCTGCCCATTCCAGGATTCGTTCCGTTGAACCAACCTTGTCGGCCAACGACACAACATCGTTTGAACACTCGGGATGCACAACGATTTCTACTGCCGGATTCTCCAAACGGGCCGCTGCGATGTGTTCGGGGCGGAACCGTTGGTGCACTGAACAGTGGCCCTTCCACAACAGGAACGTCGCGGCTTTCACGTCGCGTTCTTCGAGACCGCCGAAATCCTTGTGGGGATTCCAGACCCGTTCATCGTCGAGGCCGAATCCCATTGACCGGGCGGTATTACGACCGAGATGCTGATCGGGGAAGAACAACACTTTGTCGCCTTTGGTGAACGCCCATTCCAGGACTGCTCGGGCGTTGGAGGATGTGCAGACGGCGCCGCCGTGACGTCCGACAAACGCCTTCAGCGCGGCGGAAGAATTCATGTACGTGATCGGCACTACCTGTTCCACATCGATGGCCGACGCGAGATCGTCCCAGGCATCTTCGACCTGTTCGATGTTGGCCATATCTGCCATCGAGCAGCCGGCGTTGAGATCCGGGAGGTATACGTGCTGATCCGGAGCTGTCAGCACGTCGGCGGATTCCGCCATGAAATGCACACCGCAAAACACAATCGCGTCGGCCGAATGGTTTTCGGCGGCGAATTGGGCGAGCTTGAAACTGTCGCCAATCGAATCGGCCCAGCGAATCACTTCGTCGCGTTGGTAGTGGTGGCCGAGGATAACGAGTCGTTCGCCAAGCGTTGCTTTGGCATCGCGGATCATCGCTTCGAGCGCGCCGGGTTCGGCGGTTGTGTAGCGATCGGGCAGTGGAGCCTGCAGTCGCACCATGATGGGGCCCTCCCGGGGGACCGTGTACTTGGGAGCCTGAAATTAGGGAGTTCCGCATAAGCCGGTGGGTGGCAGCCCGGTCGCCAGCACCACGGGGGTGTCGGCCTTGGAACTTGTAGAGCTTCAACGGTTGGATACCGGGCCAACCGCTCACTCCACCATAACACTCACAGTGAGCGCAATAAACTCCAACCCTTTACTTGGGTGATCCAGGGTTCTTGTGTGAGTCAGCGTTCTTGGGTGATCCAGGGTTATTGGGTGATCCAGGCTCGTTCCATGTCGTCGACGAGGTCGGTGTAGGGCTCGCCGGTGACGTCGATGACGACCCGTTCGATTTCGTGGCTGTACGGAAACGGTGAGCCGTAGTCGCCGACGGGAGTGCCATCGTCGTAGCCGCAGCAGAGCCCTTCACCCGCGAGTGCGAATCGCAGCAGCGATGTGCGAGGTAGGTTCATTTCGCCCACGGTGACACCATCGGTGCGCAGCGTTGCGTGCATTGCGATCCCTTTTTGGGAGCGCATTTCGACTGCGATGATGTGGGGTCCGGGGGTCAACTGGCTCGGGGCGGTGATTTCGTGGCTTTCGACCCCGGCGAAGTTGTACGTGAACCGTGGGATGCTGTCGCGAAGCCAGAGGCTAAAGCCTCCGAATTTTCCACCTTGAGCGAGCACCACGCCGTGGGAACCGGCCGCGTCGATGTTGATATTCGCGACGATGGTGTGGTTGCGGAGTTTGGTGTTCGGCGCGACATCTTCGGAGAGTGGCGCTGCACCCTGGTGGAGTTCGTAGCGATCGCGTTGACGAATCGAATGCGGCCGTCCGACGGCGAAGCCTCGATCTGAATGCAATGGGAGTGCATTGTTGATCCCGGCTTCGCGCCACCAAAGGTCTTGGAGCGCCCGGAGCTTCTCGGGGTGGGCAACGGCGAGGTCGTTACTCTCAGACGGATCGATGGCTACGTGATAGAGCTCCCAACGGTCGGCTTCGAACGGACGCCGGGGGTCGTCGGCTTCGGTGTACCGAGCGATACCCATGGGGTGAAACGCAACGGCTTTCCAGCCTTCGTGGTAAAGCGCCCGGCACGCGAATTGTTCGTAGTATTGCGTGGTCCGGTGCTCGGGCGCGCCAGCATCGGCAAGCGATTCGACGAAGCTTGCTCCTGCGAGCGGTTCTTGCGCGACGCCGTTCAGGATTGGGGGCAGCTCCACGCCACAGAGGTCAAGAATGGTTGCGCCAATGTCGGTGGCATGGACGTACTGGTGACGGATATTGCTATCCGGACGGTGAGCTGAGCTCGCGGTGTGAACGCCGCGCCCCGCGATGATCAGCGGATCGCCGATTCCACCTTCGTGGGTTTCGCGCTTCCATCGTTTGAACGGTGTGTTGCCTGCGTACGCCCAACCCCACGGGTAATGGCCGTAGCTATCGGCACTCCCGAGGGTGTCGATCAAGCGCATTGTGGTTTCGAGATCGTGCGGCATGCCGTTGAACACGAAGTTCTCGTTGAACGTTCCGTGCGGGCCACCTTCCGCGCTGGCACCATTGTCGGAAAGCAACATGATGACGGTGTTGTCGAGTTCGCCGCTGCGTTCCAGAAAATCAACGAGCCGCCCGATTTGTACATCGGTGTGGGTCAGGAAACCGGCGAAGACTTCCATCATGCGGGCGTACGCTCGCTGCTCTTCGGCGGGCAGCGTCGCCCATTCTTGGACCCATTCGGGTCGCTCGCTCAACGTCGTGTCGGCCGGCAACAAACCGCTGTCGAGCTGACGCTGGTGCGTGCGTTCGCGCCACACATCCCAGCCTTCATCGAAACGTCCGGCGTACGCGTCGATGTAGTCACGAGGGGCATGGTGTGGCGCATGGCACGCGCCGAGTGCGAAGTACATGAAAAACGGTTTGTCTGGATCGACTGCCCGCAAATCCGTGACCATGCCGATGGCGCGGTCAGTGAGATCCACAGTCATGTGATAATCGGGTGGAAAATCCGGCGAGATAATCGTGTTGTCCATCACGAGATCGGGTGCCCAATGATTGGTTTCGGCGCCGATGAATCCGTAATAGCGCTCGAAGCCTTGGCCGAGTGGCCAACGATCACGGTTCGCCCCGGCGTGCAGTTCGTCCGATGGCGCAAGGTGCCACTTGCCGACGGCGTAGGTGGCCCATCCCTGTTGGCGAAGTATCTCTGAGACGAAACCGCAGCTTTTGGGGATGCGGCCATTGAAGCCAGGAAAACCCATCGCGAGATCGGTGATTCCGCCGATTCCGCAGGTGTGCTGGGTACGGCCCGTGAGCAAGCAAGCACGGGTTGGTGAACACATTGCCGTCGTGTGGAAGTTGCGGTAACGCAAGCCCCGTTTGGCGAGCTGGCTGATGTTGGGCGTGTCGAGATCGGATCCAAATGGCGCGAGCTGCGCGTACCCGACATCGTCGAGGACGATCAGCACAACATTGGGTGCTCCGGCTTGTGCTTTTGGCCCGGTCGGCCAGGCGGGGATTGAATCCTTGAGGGTCGTACCGATTCGTCCGGGGAACGCTTCGCCGTCGCGGTAAGTAAGCACCATTGCGCCAAAGTAGGCGCGGATAGGGTCAAGATGCCATTACGGGTCGCGGGAGTTGTTTTGTGAACATCGAGCTTCGTCGAGACCTCCGCGCTTCGGTTTTGCCGTGGGTTGTGAGCCGGGTGATTGTCATCGTTTCGCTCGGCATAGTCCATCTGTTTCGCGAGCAGTTTGTGCGCCATTCGCTGCATCACCAGCTGGTCGGGCTCTTTGGCTGGGATGCCGCCTTCTACCGCACGATTGCTCAACACGGGTATGCAACGGTCATTGGCAACGACGGTCTGCGCTTCTTTCCGTTGTATCCATTGGTCGCCAGAGTCTTTGGCGGCAGTGATCTCGCGCTCATCGCGTTAGCGAATAGTGCTGCGTTGGTCGCGTTCATGCTCGCGCACCGCGTCTCGCGGGAGTGGCTCGACGAACGTTGCGCGCGGCGCGCGGTGTGGATTTTGGCGTTGTCGCCGGGAGCACTCGCCAGTGTGATGGGCTATGCCGAGACAGTGTTTTTGGTCGCCGCGATCTGGTGTTGTTACGCACTACATCGGGGTTGGATTCCGATCGCGATCGTTGCCGGTGCCGCCGCGGCACTGACTCGGCCGGTGGGGATCTTCTTGGTCGTTGTTTGCGCTGGCTATTTCGTAACCGAGCGCAATGCGCGCTACGCGGTGGCCATGCTCGGGCCGATTGCCGGGCTCGGCGCCTTTTTGTGGTGGGCGAAGGATCGCAGTGGAAGTTGGCTGACGCCATTGCGCCTGCAGTCGCACAGCAATTTGCGCGGCGCGACGGTCGATCCGCTGAGGGCGGTGTGGTCATCGATCCACTACGTCGTGGTGGATCATCGTTTCGGCCCGGGTTTACATCTCGCGTGGGCGGTGATCGCGGTCGCGTTGTGTGTCGTTGCGTGGAAGCGGCTCCCGCTTGGTGTCGCGGCCTTCGCCACAACCTGCGTCATCGTGTCGCTCACGACCCGAAACCTCGACAGCTTCGAGCGGTATTTGTTCGCGTCGTTTCCGTTGGCGATTTCCGCGGGCACCATCAAAGCCCCGAAATGGTTGGATCGTGCTGCGATTCTCGGAGCCATCACCGCGCTTAGCGCCTACTCAATGCTCGCGTTTGCGACAACGTATGTTCCATAGATTCGGGCGTCTCGTACAATGAGCGCAGTGAATCCCAACGAAGTCGCAGTCCTGAAGCCCGAACGGGGCGCGATTCCTGAAGGCCCGGGTTCGTATCAGTTCTTCGATGCCGAAGGACGCGTCATCTACGTGGGCAAAGCCAAGAGTTTGCGGAGTCGCCTCTCGAACTATTTTGCCCCGCCCCACACGCTCCAGGACCGCACGCGCCAAATGGTCGAGGCGGCGGTACGCGTGGAGTGGATTCAATCCTCGAACGAAGTCGAAGCGTTCTTTTTAGAGTTCAACCTCATCAAGCAACATAAGCCGCGGTTTAATATCCGGCTCAAAGACGACAAGAGCTACCCGTACCTTGCCGTGACTCTCGATGAGGAGTGGCCGCGAGCGATGGTGTTGCGTGGCAAAAAGCGCAAAGGCGTGAAGTACTACGGGCCATTTGCTCATGCGTATGCCATTCGCGAGACCCTTGATTTGTTGTTGCGAACATTTCCGATTCGTACGTGCACGGATTCGAAATTTGATCGGCACGTCAAGTTGGCCAAACCGTGTTTGTACGCACATATAGAAAAGTGCGCGGCGCCGTGTGTAGGCGATATCAGTCGGCTCGACTACGACGTACTCGTACAGGAATTGCTTCAATTTCTCGACGGCGACAGTGCTGCAATTCTTGCTCGCATTGAGCAACGGATGCTGACCGCAGCAAACGACCTTGAGTTCGAACTCGCCGCTCGTTTGCGGGATCAATTGGGGAGCGTTCGCAAAGCGATCGAACGCCAACAGATGGTGGGCGCATCCGAAGAGGATTACGACCTGCTCGGACTCGCCGATGACGAACTCGAAGCGAGCGTGCAACTGTTCTATGTACGCAAAGGGCGAGTGATGGGCCGCAAAGGGGTTGTCGTCGACAAGGTTGAAGACCTTGATCAACCTGGCCTGATCGCTCGTATTGTAGAGATGCTGTACGCCGATCTGCCCCCAGAAGACATTCCCAAGGAGATCCTGGTTCCGTTCGAGCCCGAAGACCTCGCACTCTACGAAGAGTTCCTCGGATTACAGCGCGGCAACAAGGTAACGATTCGGGTTCCGCAACGCGGCGGCAAACGCGCACTCATGCAAACCGCGGAACTCAATGCCAAAGAGAGTTTCGCTCGCCACAAATTGAAGCGTGCGAGCGACCACAACGCGCGCGCCCGCGCGCTGGTTGCGCTGCAAACAGCATTGGATCTCCCCGAAGCTCCCTTGCGAATCGAGTGTTTTGATATTTCCAATCTCATGGGAACCGAAATTGTTGGGTCGATGGTCGTCATGGAAGACGGTCTCCCGAAACGCAGTGAATACCGACGGTTCAAGATCAAAACCCTCGATGGCCAGGACGATTTCGCATCGATGGAAGAAGTGCTGACCCGACGCTTCCGGAACTATTTGCGCGAACGCGACGAAGGCGCTAAGGCTGGCAAACGGTTCAGTTATCCACCGAACTTGTTGCTGATCGATGGTGGTAAAGGGCAACTCAATGTCGTCGCCCGGGTCTTGGAAGATCTCGGGCTGAGCGATATCAACTTGGCCAGCCTCGCGAAGCGCTTTGAAGAGGTGTATCGGCCCGGCAAGTCCGAGCCGATACGGATACCGCGTGACTCTGAAGCGTTGTACCTACTCCAACAAGTCCGGGATGAAGCGCACCGCTTTGCGATCACATACCACCGGACGCTGCGCGACAAAAAGATGACCAAGAGCGTGCTCGACGACATCGTGGGCCTCGGCCCGACCCGGCGCACGCGTCTGCTCAAAGAGTTCGGTAGCGTCAAGAAGCTGCGGGAACTCCAAGAAGTGGACCTGCTCGCGCTCACATGGCTCCCCGACACCGTTGCCAAAGCGACCTACGCTGGCCTTCATGCCCGCGCTTGAACCCATGCTCGACGTAACCGTCATCTCGGGTATGTCCGGTGCTGGCCGTTCCGAAGCTGCCCATGTGCTCGAAGATCTTGGGTTTTTCGTCATCGACAATCTGCCGCCGCAGCTGATCTCCAAGGTCGCGGAGCTGGCGCGTGGCCAAGACCAACCGAACCGCTACGCACTCGTGGTCGATGTGCGTTCTGGCGATTTTCTCGCCGCACTGGGTCAAGCAATGGAAGACCTACGAGCCGAAGGTGGATCCGCGCGAACGTTGTTTCTCGATGCGAACGACGAAGCGCTGGTGCGCCGGTACGAAGCAAGCCGCCGCCGTCATCCTTTGAGCAACGACGATGGCGTGATCGATGGGATTCATCGCGAACGTGAGCTGCTCCAAGCGCTCAAAGGCGAAGCGGATGTTCTCGTCGATACTTCCAATCTCAATGTGCATGAGTTGCGCGATCGTCTGCGCGAGGTGTTCATCGACGCGGACAACGCAGTTGGTGCGCACTTACGCACCAACATCATGTCGTTTGGGTTTAAACACGGGCTCCCGCTGGACGTTGACATGGTCTTCGATTGTCGGTTCTTGCCGAATCCGCATTGGATCGAAGCCCTGCGACCACTCGATGGGCGCGACGCGGCCGTTCGTGATTACGTGTTAGGCCAACGCGATTCGAAGGCGTTTGTGAAAGAGCTCGATCGCATGTTCACGTTGCTATTGCCAGCGTTTGAACGCGAAGGCAAAGCGTATCTTTCGATCGGTATCGGTTGCACCGGCGGCCGCCATCGCAGTGTTGCGATTGCTGAAGCGCTCAACCAGCTACTTGCCCACAAAGGTCATCGTGCGGGCGTGCATCATCGGGACGTCGATCGTGGCTGAAAGTTCCAACGACACGCTGTCGCTTTCGTGGCTCGCTGGGCTCGGGCTCGGCCCGGTTCCGGGCGGACCAAAAGTTGTTGCGATTGGTGGCGGCCACGGGCTCGCAGTCATGTTGCATGCGGCTCGGCGTTATGCAGGCTCGATCACCGCGATCGTGAGCGTTGCCGATGATGGCGGAAGTTCGGGCCGGCTGCGGGCAGCCCACAATGTGCCCGCGCCCGGCGATCTTCGCAAAGCGATAGGAGCACTCGCGGTTGAAGGCTCGCTTTGGCCCGGTGTGCTCGAGCACCGTTTTGCCGCAGGCGACCTCAGCGGTCATACCGTCGGAAATTTGTTGCTCGTTGGGCTCGCGGAATCACTAGGCTCGATCACGGCGGCGTGTGCCGAAGCTTCGCGTATCGTGGGCGCCGTCGGAGTGATTTACCCGGCCACCTCAGACGCCGTTCGGCTGGAAGCCGAAGTTGGATCAGCCACCGTGACCGGCCAAGTATCGATCCAGGCGGCTGGCGCCACCGACCGAATCCGCAACGTGCGGGTCGTGCCCGGTGACGCTGCGGCCAGCCCCGGAGCGCTCGGCGCAATTATGGAGGCGGATCAGATCATTTTAGGCCCGGGATCGTTGTTCACCAGCGTGGTCGCGTCGGTAGTGGTGCCTGAAATCCGCACTGCGTTGGCTCTGGCGGCCGCGCCCGTTATCCAAATCGCAAATTGCGCGCCCGAGACACCCGAGACCACGGGGCTGTCCGGAACGGACCATCTCATCGCAGTGCTCGATCATCGGGTTCGGGTCGATACGTACCTCTACGACCGGGGCGCGACCCTCGCCGTGGACGAAACGATCGTGTTTGAACACGGCGTGATGCCCATCGGTGCGGATCTCGGCGCGAATGATTCTGGTCTCTATGACCCCGATCGGTTGGCGAAAGCACTCTCAGACCTGCTGTAGTCGCACCCCGCACCACGATTCTCAATAGCCGTAGCGGCCGTATCCTTGCGTCGCTTCAATCACAGTCGCCCCCATCTCAATGAGTTCACCCCAGGAGACTCCCATGACAGTTCGTGTTGGCATCAACGGTTTCGGGCGCATTGGCCGCTCGTTTTTTCGCGCCATCTTGGAACGCGGCGCGGACGCCGGAGTGGAACTCGTCGCGGTCAATGATCCGTTTGGCGATGCCGAGACGATGGCATTTTTGCTCAAGCACGATTCCGTGGGAGGCACGCTGAAGCATGACGTCGCGATCGCTGAAGGCGGATTTACCGTCGATGGCAAGCTTGTGAAGAAGCTTGAGTTCCGTGACCCTGCCGAAATTCCGTGGGCTGGCGAAGGCGTGGATGTTGTCATCGAGTCGACCGGTCTCTTCACGTCGCGCGAGGTTGCGGCCGGGCACCTCGTCGGGGGAGCAAAACGCGTCATCATTTCTGCGCCGTCTGGCGATGCCGACGCGATGATCTGCATGGGCGTGAACGACAACGTGTTCGACCCGGCCGCGCACACAGTCATCTCCAACGCTTCGTGTACGACGAACTGTTTGGCGCCGATGGCGAAAGTGCTCGATGATGCGTTCGGCATCGAACAAGGCCTCATCACAACCGTGCACGCGTACACGAGTGATCAACAGTTGCAAGACCAAGCGGTCGCGACTCGTTCGGGCAAACCCGATCTTCGTCGTATGCGCGGTGCGGCGCTTTCAATTATCCCGAACTCGACGGGTGCAGCGCGTGCGATCGGTACGGTGCTCCCACACCTCAAAGGCAAGCTCGATGGTATGGCGCTGCGGGTTCCGACGCCGACCGGTTCGATTACCGATCTGGTTGCCATCTTGAAGAACGACGCCACCGTCGACGAGATCAACGCCGCGTTCGCGAAAGCCGCCGAAGACCCGACTTATCGAGGAGTGCTCAAATACTCAACCGAGCCGCTCGTATCCGCGGACATCGTGCACGACCCGTCTAGCTGCGTGTTCTCGAGCATCGACACGATGACAAACGGCAAGCAGGTCAAGATCCTTGGTTGGTACGACAACGAGTGGGGTTACTCCAACCGCCTTGTTGATCTCGTTGCCTTTATCGGCTCGAAATAGCGATCGTTGGTTGACGCGGTGAACGCAGCAGCGCCGGGCGAAGCCGGCGCAAAAGATCGGGCGCACGTTCTTCAGCTCGAAGATTTACCGCTGCAACGCGGCACGCGTGTTTTGGTTCGCGCCGATTTCAACGTGCCGGTTGACGATGCCGGCAACATCACCGACGATCTCCGGATTCGCGCCGCGTTGCCCACCATCGAATGGCTCCGTAAGCACCACTGCGCGGTCGTGTTGTGTTCGCATCGCGGGCGTCCCGAAGGACACGTAAACGCGAAGTATTCGATGGCGCCGATTGCGGAGCGGCTCTCGGAGTTGCTCGGTATTGCAATAGAGCGGGTCGATGATGTTGCTGGCTTTCCGGTATTGGCCGCGGCGCAGAACCTTGGCAACGGCGATGTGCTGTTACTCGAAAACCTACGTTTCGATGCCGGAGAAGAAAGCTGCGATCCGGCATTCGGAACGAACCTAAGTCAGCTCGCGGACGCGTACGTGAACGACGCGTTCGGAGCCGCACACCGTTCTCACGCATCAATCGTTGGTCCGCCGCGAGTGTTGCCGAGTGCCGCTGGGCGTTTGCTTGCTCGCGAAGTTGAAGTGTTGGGTGCGTTGCTGGATGCGCCGCGCAAACCGTTCGTCGGGATTCTAGGTGGCTCGAAGGTGAGCGACAAACTTGGTGTGATTGATGCGCTGCTGAAGCGTTGCGACACGATCCTCGTAGGTGGAGCGATGGCGTTCACCTTTCACGCAGCGCAAGGCTTGGCGGTCGGCAGCAGTTTGGTGCAGCCGGATTTCGTTGATCGTTGCAAAGTGTTGCTGGAAACCGGCCGCATTCAGGTACCAACCGATGTGGTCATCGCCCAGGAAATGTCGCCGACGGCGGCCTCGCGTCACTGTGGGGCAGGTCGAATTCCCGACGGTTACATGGGTCTCGATATCGGCCCCGAAACTGCGGGCGCGTACGCCGAAGTTATTGCCGATGCGGGAACGGTCCTGTGGAATGGCCCAATGGGTGTATTCGAGATGCAGCCGTTCGAAGCCGGCACCCGAACCGTGGCTGAAGCGGTTGCGGAATGTCGGGGCTTCACCGTGATTGGTGGCGGCGATAGCGCAGCCGCGGTTAAAAAGTTTGGACTCGATTCCGAAATCGATCATGTGAGCACCGGCGGGGGAGCATCGCTGGAGTTCATCGAGCAAGGCGACCTCCCCGGCCTGAAAGCCCTCCGCGAATCAAAAAAGGGATAAAAATATGGCAAAGCCATCACAACGTAAGCCTTTGATGGCCGGTAACTGGAAGATGCACCACAATCACTTTGAAGCGATTCAGGTGGTCCAGAAGTTGGCGTACCGCCTTGAAGCCGACGATTACGAGAACTGTGATGTGGTCGTGTGCCCGACGCTGATTTGTTTGCGTTCGGTTCAGACGGTTATTGAAAGTGATCGGATGACGATTGGGCTTGGTGCTCAGAACTGTCATTTCGAAGAAAAGGGCGCGTTCACTGGCGAAGTCAGTGCGCCGATGCTCGCGAAAATGAACGTCGGCTTTGTGATTGTCGGCCACTCCGAGCGTCGGGAAATGTTCGGCGAAACCGACGACATTGTCGCCAAGAAGACCCGTGCCGTCCTTGCTGCGGGAATGACTCCAATCGTGTGTTGCGGCGAAACGCTCGAAGAACGCGAAGCCGAACAAACGAACGACAAAGTCACGACCCAGATCAAAGCCGCGTTTCTCGGTATCAAAGCCGATGATGTCGGCGCGTGCGTGGTTGCGTATGAGCCGATCTGGGCGATTGGCACCGGGAAAACCGCGACCTCCGAAGATGCCAATGCAACGATCGGGGTAATCCGCAAGGTTTTGCGCGAGATGGTCGGCCCGATCGCGGACACGATCCGGATTTTGTATGGCGGCAGCGTGAAACCGTCCAATGTCGGGGAGCTGATGGCGATGCCCGAAATCGACGGCGCGCTTGTGGGTGGAGCTTCGCTCGATCCCGACGATTTCGCGAAGATCGTCCGGTTTAAGCGGTAAGACGCAGTCGTCTGCGCATTTGCGTATGGAATGACCGTGGGGTCTTTGCTCCGGTTCGTTCCAAGGCCAGGTCAGCTGGGAAACTTGCGTCCCATAATGTTGCGAGATAGCGCGTCACGTGTACTCGCGGCGGTTATGCTCCCCGGTGTTCGATACCTTGTCGAACACCTCGTGCACTGAAGGAGTTCAGCGTGGTCAACGGATTCATCATCACGATTCACGTCATGGTGTCGTTCTCGTTGATTGGGTTGGTCTTGTTGCACGCGGGTCGCGGCGGTGGGCTGTCCGACATGTTCGGCGGCGGCGTTGGCGGGTCTTCCGCTGGCTCAACCGTGATGGAAAAAAACCTCGACCGCATGACAGTGTTAATGGGTCTGGTCTTTATTTTCACCACTATCCTCCTCGCAATTCGCTTGCAGTAGTTCTTGAGGCGCTTCTGGGTCGTGCCCCAAAAAAGCCGACCCGTCATAGGGCTCTAGCCCACCAGCACGGTTAGACGAGACGGGGAGGTCTCTACATGACTGATACGCGCAAACGTCCTTACAGGCTTATTGCGGGGATTGCCACTTTGGCAATTGTCGCCACCGCCTGCGGCAGCGACAAAACGGCCACACCTGGCGCAACCACCACTAGCGGCGAGCCTGCAACGACAACCTCCGTCCTGGTTCCGTCGGGAGGCACGCTGACGATTGGCGCCGAGCAAGAACCCGACTGTTTCGATTGGATCGGTGCCTGCGGTGGTTCCAGCTGGGGTTATTGGATGGCTGGCGTGCAAACCACACCGGCCGCAATGACTCCGGCAAAACAAGCCGATGGCAGCTACAAGTATGTGGCAAGCAACTTGCTGACTGGCGAACCGGTGTTGGAGACGACGCCAGTTCAGAAGATCACCTACAAGATCAACCCGCAAGCCAAGTGGAGCGACGGCGTCGCGATCACGTGCGCCGATTTCAGCTACACGTGGGACCAGGTCGCAAAGGGCAAAGACGTCTACGACCCGACCGGGTACACCGATATCGAAAAGGTCGACTGCTCAGATCCTGCCATGGCGGTCGTAATTTGGAAGACGGGCAAGACGTATTCCGGTTGGCAACAATTATTCGGTGGCGGCTACGGGATCTTCCCTTCGCACATTTTGAAGGGCAAAGATCGCGACGCCGAAACCAAAAATGGCTATTCGTGGTCTGGTGGTCCGTGGATCGCCAAATGGACCAAAGGCGACAACATCACGCTGACCCCGAACGTGAATTACTGGGGCCCGAAACCGAAACTCGACAAGGTCGTGTTCAAGGTTCAGTCGGATACTGCGGCAGAATTTCAGTCGTTCAAATCTGGTCAAGTTCAAGCGATATATCCGCAGCCGCAACTTGATGTCATCGACGCAATCGGAGCGGGCCTTCCGAAAGCCAAGAGCCAGGTCAATGCACACACGGGGTCGGTCGAAGCGTTGTGGATCAACACCGCGCATGCGCCGATGGACTCCAAGGTGGTACGCCAAGCGCTTGCGTATTCGATCGATCGTGACGCGATCGTGAAGCAGCTATTTGGCAAGGTTGGCGTCGACAAGGCCGTCAATTCCTTGAACCCGCCGGTATTGTCTGATTTCTCGAACCAGGATGCGTTCTCCCAGTACAAGCTCGATCTCGCCAAGGCGGCGACGTTGCTTGAAGGCGACGGCTGGAAGAAGGGCTCGGATGGCTACTACGCCAAAGCAGGTAAAACCCTTGGATTCGAACTGAAAACCACAGAAGGCAACAAGCGGCGTCAGCTGACGGTGACCGCGCTCCAGACGGTTTTAAGGACTGCTGGGTTCAAAGTCACGTTGAACTTCCGGAAGGCGGGCGATCTCTTTGGCAAAGATGGGCCCGGCGGTAATTTCGATGTCGCGCTTTATGCCCAAGTACTGACTGCGATTACGCCCGGGCTTTGTTCACAATTCTGCACGAAGAACATTCCGACCAAAGCGAATGGCAATACCGGTAATAACTGGCAGCGCTATTCGAACCCGGAAGCCGACAAGCAGGAATTGATCATTGAGACGGACCTGGATCTTCAGGCTCAAAGGGATGCGGCCAAAAAAGGTGATGACATCTTGGCCGCCGATATGGCATCGCTTCCGCTCGACCCGCTACCAAACATCGTGATCTGGAACGAAAAGGTCGTCGGTCCGATTGGTGACCAAGCGATCCTTGGGCCGTTCTGGAACCTCAACGAGTGGGGTTGCGCAGGCGGCGTCTGTTCATAATCTCAGATACTCAGCTGGTGTGGTCGTGTGCCATTCGGCGCATAACCACACCGGTTGAGTTCGGGATGAGTTTCACATGTTGACGTACATCGTCCGGCGCATATTGAGCTCCGTCCCCGTCCTCGCGGTCGTTTCGTTCGTGACGTTTTGGGGGCTGCGCATTGCCTATGATCCGTTGCTGAAATTTCGAAGCGCGCGCAACGCCGCGACCATTCTCCCGATCCAGCGGAAACGCCTCGGGTTAGATCAACCGATCGTGGTGCAATGGACAAAGTGGTTCGGCAAAGCGGTGCGAGGCGATCTTGGAGTCTCGGATCGTACGAACAACGCGGTGTGGGGCGAACTCATGCACCACATGGGAACTACCATGCACCTCGTCATATGGGGCACGGTGGTTTCGGCAATCATCGCGATTTCGATCGGGATTTATTCGGCTGTCAAACAATATTCAGTCGGTGACTACGCCTTCACCGGCCTCTCGTACATCGGTATCGCAATGCCCCCGTTTTGGTTTGCCCTCATGGCCATTGTGGCCTTGGTGACCTGGCCGAAAGTGCATTGGAATCTTGACCAGCCAATTTTTTATTCGATCGGACTCCACGGGACCGGTCGATCCGGTGTATTCAATCTCGATTATTACCGCCATCTGGCACTTCCCGTGCTTACACTTGCGGTGCAAAGCATTGCCTCGTGGAGTCGGTATATGCGTGCTTCGATGCTCGACGTGCTCGGAGCGGACTACATCCGTGCCGCACGTGCAAAAGGGGTGCCAAAACGCAGGGTTGTGCTTTCCCACGCATTGAGAAATGCATTGGTTCCGTTGGTGACGGTGATGGCACTCGACACTGCATTTCTGGTTGGCGGCCTCATTATCACCGAGAAGATCTACTCAATTCCCGGAACCGGTAGCTACTTTCTCGACTCCCTTTCCGCGGGAGATGCGCCGGCGCTGCTGGGTTACACCTTGCTCACGGCTGTCATTGTCATTGCCGCGAACCTTGTTGCCGATGTCTTGTACGGCGTCCTTGACCCTCGAATTCGACTCGCATGAGCAACGCGGATCTTGAACTCGCGGTCGGAGCGGAACCGGTCGCCCGCACGCAATGGCAACTCTTTCGAAGAAGGTTCTTCAAGCACCGCTTAGCGGTGGTCTCCCTCGTTATTCTCATCCTCATCACTGCGGCTTGCGCATTTGCGAGCAGGGTCGCTCCGTATGACATTTCTCAGCTCGACCTTTCGTTGCTCGGTACCGTCACGGGGCCATCGTGGAAACACTGGATGGGAACGACCGATAGCGGCGTCGATCAGTTCAGCCAGATCCTGCATGCAGGCCAAATTTCGCTGCAAATCGGTTTTGCAGTTGCGGTGTTATCCACCCTGTTCGGCGTGGCGGTCGGCGCCCTCTCTGGCTTCTACGGCGGCGCACTTGACAAAACAATCAGTGCTTTCACCGATGGCTTCCTCGTTGTACCGCAGCTCGCGATTCTCGCGGTGCTGCTGCAATATTTCGGGCATTCTCCACGAGTCATCATTTTGGTGCTGGCCGGGTTGGGCTGGACGTACGTTGCTCGGGTGAGCCGCGGGCAAGTGCTTTCGTTTAAGGAAAAAGAGTTTGTCGAAGCGGCCCGAGCTTCGGGTGCGGGTGGGCCCCGGATCATTGTTCGCCACATCTTGCCGAACATGGTCGGGCCGATCATGGTGAATCTCACCTTGAGCGTTGCGGGTGCTGTGATCACTGAATCAACGTTGACGTTTCTCGGTTACGGCACACAGCCGCCGGACACCTCTTGGGGACTCATGCTCTCGCAAAACGAAGGCGCCATTAACGACACCGCGAAGCTGCACCTGTTGTTGTTCCCGGGGTTGATGCTCCTGATCGTCGTGATGTGCGTAAATTTTCTCGGCGACGGTCTACGTGACGCGTTCGATCCACAAGCGACTCACAGCAGGTGAACTCGTGAATAACGCTGTCGATACGTCACTCTTCGCGCCAAGTGGGCCCGGTGGAGGCAACGAGGCGATCCTGGAAGTTCGCGACCTCTGTGTCGGTTTTCCGTCCGATGACGGAATCCTGCATGCCGTCGACAACGTGTCTTTTGACCTGCGCGCAAACGAAACGATGGGGATCGTTGGGGAATCTGGCTCGGGAAAGAGCGTCACGTCGATGGCGATCTTGGGGCTATTGCCGAAGTACGCCAAGATCACTGGCAGCGTGAAGTTTCGAGGCGAAGAAATTCTCGGTGTTCGCGACAAGGACCTCACTGCGATACGGGGCGCCAAAATTGCAATGGTGTTCCAAGACGCGCTGACCTCATTGAACCCCGTGTTTCGCGTCGGAGATCAAATCGCGGAGGCGGTATCGGTTCACCGCAAGTGTGATCGTAAGGAACTCCGCGAGCGATCATTGGAGCTACTTGAGCTTGTCGGCATCCCGAATCCAGTCGCTCGGTTGGAACAGTTTCCGCACGAATATTCCGGTGGAATGCGTCAACGCGCGATGATCGCAATGGCTATTGCCAACGAACCCGACATTCTCATTGCCGATGAACCAACGACTGCGCTCGACGTGACCATCCAAGCGCAAGTGCTTGATGTTTTAGAGCGGATCCGAGACCGCACGAGTTCCTCGATCATGTTGATCACTCACGATTTGGGAGTCGTCGCTGGCGTTGCCGACCGGGTGCTGGTGATGTACGCCGGACGACAAGTTGAGATGGCAACGGTGGACGATTTGTTTTACCGGGGCCTTCATCCATACGCACAAGGACTTCTCGCTTCGTTACCGCGACTCGATCGCCGCGGCGACTCCGGACAACTCAGCCGAATTCACGGGCAACCGCCCTCTCTGGTGTTTCTCCCTCCCGGTTGCGCCTTTAATCCGCGGTGTCCGCATGCGCAACCCGGCGTATGCGATCAGAACGTCCCGTTGTTGCGCGAGGTCGAACGTGACCACTTTTCATCATGTATTCGCGCGGAGGAACTCGTTGCGAAGGGCAGTGAATCGTGACGCTCGCTCATCCGGTTGCTCCGACTACGCCGATTCTGGAAGCCAAGCATCTCGTCAAAGAATTCCCCATCCGGGCCGGATTATTACGCCGTCAGATTGCAAGCGTTCAGGCAGTTTCGGATGTCTCGTTTTCTGTAGCCGCAGGCGAGACGCTTGGGCTGGTAGGGGAGTCGGGGTGCGGAAAAAGTACGACAGGCCGACTGCTGATGCGGCTACTTGAAGCGACCTCCGGCTCAGTGAAATTTCGCGGTGAAGAAATCCTTGAGATGAGCTCCGCCGATATGCGTGCGTTACGGCGGCGGATTCAGTTTGTATTCCAGGATCCTTACGCGTCGTTGAATCCGCGAATGACGGTGCACGGGATCATCGCAGAGCCAATGCGCATTCATGGCACGTACGCCAAAGTTGGGGAGAGCAAAATCAAAGACCTGATGTTTCGCGTGGGCTTGAATCCTGAACATGCGAACCGTTTTCCCCACGAGTTTTCTGGAGGACAACGCCAACGTATCGGCATAGCACGGGCGTTAGCGCTCGACCCTGAGCTGCTCGTCCTCGATGAACCCGTCTCCGCGCTCGATGTGTCGATTCAAGCCGGCGTGGTGAACCTGCTCGAGGAACTCCAAGACGAACTCGGGTTGGCGTACGTGTTTATCGCCCACGACTTGTCGGTTGTACGGCACATTTCCGATCGTGTCGCGGTGATGTATCTCGGCAAGATTGTTGAGATCGGCGACGCGAATGACATTTACGAACGGGCGGCGCATCCCTACACGCAAGCATTGCTCTCGGCGGTTCCCGTTCCGGATCCTCGACTCGAACGAAAGCGGAAGTTGTCGAGGATTGTGCTCGAAGGCGATGTTCCGAGCCCGGTGAATCCGCCGTCGGGGTGTCGTTTTCGTACACGTTGTTGGATGGCACAAGACATCTGTGCACAGGAGGAACCTGCGCTTGTCGACCGTGGTCAAGGACATCCGGTTGCATGCCACTTTGCCTCTGATCATCCAGTCGAAATCGGCGTCAAGCCGCTCGTTTAGATCCGCCGCGTTCCGGCGGCACGCGCTACATTGACGGCTCCACGTCGGAGTGGCGGAATGGCAGACGCGCTAGGCTAAGGACCTAGTGCCCTTAGGGGCGTGGGGGTTCAAGTCCCCCCTTCGACACCACGGTTGAGCTGGGCATACGTCGCAGCGCGGTCGGTTAACTACAGCCGCTCCGGTCCATTTAGTCACGGATTAGTCACGGGATTTTCAAAACACTCGCGAACTAGCGGGAATCGGACATCCTTGAACAAAGTCAACTCTGCCCGCGATTCTCACGGTGCGTGGTGGCGAGCCTGGATCGGGCGCTGTGACGGCCCGATTGGCGTGAAACACCACGACTGCATCGCGAGTCTCGCACCGTTTGTTCATGGTGATCGCGTGGGAACGTGGCACGAAGTATTCGCGAAGAACTCATCGCTCAAGAAGCCAGGCGTCGGAATTCAATGACATGAGCGACCGTGAAAGCAAGCGAATCACCGACAAGACTGGCTCTTCGAATATGAATGGGGTCAACAAGCGCGACTTTGCGACCGATCGTCGTTCTGCGCTCGTTGGTCGACTTGCATAATGCGCTCCGAGCGATGCCTGTTTGTGTCAAGTGATTCTTTTCGTGGGTCTTTTTGGCGCGTTGGGGTTTGCCTCTGGCGTGATCGAGGCTGGCGGTTCTAGAGTTTGGTTGGTCCGGGAATGGCTTATCCGAAGTGTCAGCGTTCAGGGATTTGCTGGCCGCGCTGGATACAGAGCCGCCCCTGATTGCCTTCCCGGGCCGTCTATTTTTCGGTGGTGACGTCAGCAACGAGTTGTCGGTAGACCGCGTCACTGATACGGCGTTTCAGGCAACGCATCGCTTCTTTTTTGCTTTTGTGTTCTGCTTGTTTGCGCAGGTAGTAGACGCGGCCTGGCGTGTCATGGCTGATCTGGCCGAGCGCCGCGACATACAGCGCATGATTCAACTGTCGTTGCCCATTCGGGTTCAACCGATGCCGTTCAATCTTGCCCGACGACGCTGCGAGTGGCGCGGTCGCGTTATAACGCGCGTAGTGACCAGCCGTCGCGAATCGTCGGATATCGCCGGTATAGCCAATCAGGTACGCCGCGACGATCGGCCCGACGCCATAGACATCCGTCACGGTCGTCTCCGACGTGGTGACGGCGTGTTTGATACGCGCGTGGAGTTCAGTGAGTAACACGTCGTTGCGTTGCACTTCAACGAGGAACTCTGTCGCGACCCGATGACGTTCGGTCCCGATCGCATCGACTGGACAGTACGTCTGTAACTCTGTAGCAGCGCGTTCAGCACTGAGTTTTGGGGGTAGACCACCCTCTACCATCAACGCGAGGATCGTGTGGAGTCGACAGATCGCACGAGTCCGTGCCGCGATCAACTGGTGATGGCGTTGCGCCAACAAGCGCGACACTTGAACATGATCATCGACGACAACCGTACGGAGGTTCGCGTGGCGTAGCCCGACGATCGCAGCCGATCTTGCATCATGCGCGTCGGTCTTATCGTTACAGCCAGAATCCAAGATACGTACCCGTGCCGATAACGCAGCTGGGACATCAACCACGCTCTCGCCCGCGGCGACGAGTTGCTGCGCGAGTAACGCACCAACACCAGACGCACCTTCAATCGCCCAGACCCGCGGCAGATAATCGCCAGCCCAACGTAACAACACGTCTCGTTGCCGGCGATCAGCAGGCAACGAATATTCAGCGATGATCGCTTCGTTGCCGTTGATCACGACCGCAGCATGAGATCCTTTGTGGGGATCGATACCAATAACAAACATGACTAGCTCCTTCACATCAAACAATGGGGTTCGCCATGGCGGGCATACCTGATGCGAGATGCCGTTCCTGTTTCGAGCCACGCCACAACGCGAGCACCGACAGGGCCGTCTCATCGTTCAAAAGCCAACCCGAAAAGGGCGGCAGGGCATTCTTGAGACAGACCCGTCAGCACCCGCAACGCTACGAATATCTCGCAACGCTTGACCAACACACTGCCATCAGGGCATTATGCGCCGTTGGTGGCCGATGACGTGCAAGTCGACGAGGTGCGACGGTGGTTCGGATCGAAGGGCTTCGATCTCCACGTGGAGCAACGCGACATGAGCGACGAGCTACCGCGCTTGGCCCCTTCGGCGCGAAATGCCTATTGGGTAGACCTCGTGTCTCGCCGCACGGGCGATGTTGTCGCGCGCTCGTACGGCTCGGGCCCGTCACCGACGCTCGCCATCGTCGCCACGGAACAACGCTGGCTTGCCGAGCAGGACGGTGCTGGGGCGGTATCTGGCACTACGTACGTGGACAAGGCGGCCGAGTGACTATGGCGTGGCCGCACGACTCGATAACCGCTCGTCGGTAGCCGGCGCAGTGGGAGACTCGCATGGTGACGAATGAAATTGGAACGGCACCTGCGCGCGGTCGCCCCGTAGTACTGCTCGTGGATGCTGAACGCGACCTTTCGGCGCTCGCGAACAAGCCGATCGAACTGCCTCCGAACGCCATCGCGCACAGCGATCCGGAAACCTGCCCCGCCTGCGGCGGTAGCGAAGTGATGTGGGGTTGCGACCCACATCAAACGCGCGACCGCCACGACATTCATCCAATCGTGTGGCACGAAACCGCGTGGATGGCTGACTCGTTCATCTGCCGAACGTGCTGGGCAGGATGGATCGAGCCCGACGAACCTGAACCCATCTCCTGGGTTCGGCCCTACTGGCGTGTCTGAAGCCCGATTTGCCGCTCTGCGTTAGCTGAACGAGCTCGGGAACCGCGGCCGATCGGGTAGGGAACTTGATGCGACTCTTGATCTTCGCGAGACTCCCGCCGTGGTGCGTCCCGAGGCCGTCGCGATGGCGGAGATCGTCAAGGCGGTCAGCCCTCGCTTGAAGGCGAACCGATTCAAGAAGCGGCGCTATGGGTTCAACCGGCGTACGGATGATGGGCTTGTGCACGTTGTGCATTTCTGGATGGCGCCCTTCGAACTGCCCGCTTGGACCGAGGTCCCTGGACTACGCGAACGCCGATACGGGAATTTCCGCATCGACCTCGGTGTCTGGTGCCCTGAGATGGCTCGGCTCGGCCAACCGAAGACCGAGTGGGTCAACGAGTACAACTGCCAATTGCGAGCGACGATCGGCCAAATGCTCGAACCACCTGTCAGTGATTTCTGGTGGCCTCTCGACGAAGCCGGGGTTGCAGAGACGGCCTGGGTGACTTTGTCCGACTACGGGTTACCGTGGCTCGATCGGTTCTGGTCCAAAGATGCGATCCTCGAAGCATTCGAGACACACGGCGCTCGGGATCTGGGGATGCCCCCTGCGGGACCGCTCGACATCGCAGACCTCTACGATGGTCTCGGTGACGTTGCGGCCGCCAGGCGAACGCTGGAGGCGTACGTAGCATCTGGAGTGAGGTCAGGTCATGCCGACTACCTGGCGCAGTACCTCGACTCGCGAGGGCATGGCGACCTCGTACTGAGCATCAAACGAGCGTGACACTGCTCGCGGCGCGAGACTGCCGATATGGCACGTTGTCCGTGCGTCAGAAATGCACCATGCCGACGACCAGAGACGACACACTCATCGCGCTGCTCCGGGCGAGAGACGCACGCACTACTGAGGTCGTTCTCGAATGAGGGCGCCCGGTACATCGTGTACAACATTGCGTGGCGATACGACGAGGGCGACGAGTGGGCACATGTCACAACGAATATCAGCCCGAGCGTCGACGGCCAGCCAATCGACTGCTTCGTCACGAGTGCCGTCGTCGCTGTGAACGATCCGACGACGGGCACCGTGCTCTATAGACGGTCAGGCGAGAGCGCATTGCTGCCGATCTCGCGCTCATCGATCGAGCGCCCAAGCGATCAGAACGTGCGCACAGAATCCCGGTCCGACCCCGCCGATATCCGAAGAGCCTCGACACCTTGCACAACAGCGCGTGAAGGGGCAGTCTCAGGTGCGACCGCTCAGTGGCTCGGATTCAGGCGAACGGGTCGAGACGGCCACTGTCGATCAGATTCTGCGCCGCGGCGATCGTCGTACGAGCGGTTTCGAGCGCGTCGCGTGCATCGTCGCGGGTGACGCCAGGTGAATCAGCGCTTGGATATTCACTGTCGTTGCGCCGGCGTCGCAGTCGATTGAGTTTCCCAAAAACTTCGACTCCACCCCGATCGTTGAATTGTGCGCGCACCGCGTCGATTACTGCGATGTGGCCGCCTCGTGTCGTTGCGCGCAGGCCTTGTATCGCAAGCAATGCTGCCGATGCTTTGCGGGCTGCGTCGTAGCTGAGTTGCAGGGCGCCAGCGGGATCATCATCGACGCCAAGTGCTGCGAGCGTGACATGTGCTTGTGCAGTCGTGAGGAGTTGTGCCGCGACGTCGGTCGACGCCGCAACGGAATCCAGTTCGCCCTCGCGTAACAGGCGGTCGATGACATCGCGACCGCGTGCCCAAGTCACGACGTGAACCGTTCAATATTCTTGAGGTCACCGAGATCGCTACTGATCGTTTCGTCTGCGAGTACGACGACGAGTGCACGGCTCTTGACTTCTTGGATGAAGTTGTCGTTCCTGTTGTGCCATTGGTCGAGGGAACGAACGGTCGCTTGCACAGGTACTCCGATTGAGGCTTCGGCTCGGTCGGCTGCAGCGTCGACGGCATCGCGGTTTGGTGCCCCAATCACGAGCACATCGATGTCGTTGGGGGCCTGGCCAGCTTCGCCGATATAGCGCGCTGCCCACGACCCGAAAATCACGACAGCGTGCGCACCTTCGAGTTCGGAGAATTCTTTGTTGATCGTGGCAGGTGCTCCGTAGGTCGCGAGCACGATCTGACGCAACGCCGAGTAGAGCGGGTGTGCAGCGTTGACCCGCGCGATTCTCGTTGGCCCGACCTTTTCGGTCGTGACGATGCCGCTGTCTTGTGCTCTGCCAACTTCGCGTTGCACGGTGGGCATGCTGGATTTCGTGATCGCCACGAGTTCTGAGAGGTTGTAGCCCTTGTCAGGGTCGGCCATGAGCCGCGCGAGGATGCGGCCCTGCACATCTGATCGCAAAATCGGAGCAAGTGAAGCCGCGGGCATTTTCATAAACCGTAGAGAAGTATACGGTTATAGAAAGTGATCGGGCGGGATGTCTTCGTCTCTCGAGTTCGGGATCGCGCGCGGCTCAGACATGGTCGCGCGTGGTTTGCGGGCGTTCGTGCTCTCCGTGGGGGGCATGCGAGTCGCCCTCTGGCTGGACGGCACCACATGACGACGGTTTTGGAGGGTTATGCCTCGCGCCGTACCGCCTTCGACTGATGGATGGCAGCGCGATGTTGACCGGCGCCGGACGGATGCTGACCTGGCAAGGCGATCCTCCACGTCGCTCATCGTTTATTCGCCGTCGCGCAAACGTTTGGCGCCTTTCAAGAGTGCGAAGCCAAACATGATGGCGACACTCCCGATCACCGCCCACGTCGCTTCGCCAGTCAGGAACGAACCTTGATGATCCCAACACCTTGGCCCACCCACACCGCACCAACCAGAATCAACTGTGCAGCAACGACTCTGCGGATCCGAACCGATCGTGTCTTGCCACGTTTGTCACTCAGTATCGCTCGACCATAGAGGTTGGTCGTAGGTGCAGGTTGTGGCCTGCGCACAAGATCATGGAGTGCGGCCGGTGAAGGCGATCAGCTTCGTGGCGATGTCGGCGTCTTCGGGCACGGCAATCTTTGGGCCGTAATGACCGCTTGATCGTAGTAGTTCATCGATGTGTTGCATGCCCTCATACATCGCGGCAGGCAAGATCGGGTCGAGCGTTTCGGCGAGACCAGCGGCGCGTGCAAGATCCCAAGTGTGAATCAAGATGTCGCCAGTGAACAACATGTCGATCGCGTTTGCGACCGTCATGGTTCCAGGCGGGCCAGCATCGAATTCTTTTGCGGCGACGTCGGGAGTGTCGAGCGCAGTCTGTATCTGTGTGCACAGACTCTCCCAGGCTCCAGCCGCGTCGTGATCGACGTCGTGGGGGATATTCACGTGGATGTCGGCGCGCTCCAACATTGTGGGCATCCACTCGACCATGTGGCGCACCACATCGCGTGCCGTCCATCCGACGCAAGGTGCCGCGTTACTCCAAGCTTGGTCAGCAACTTCGTTGGCGCGGTCAGAGAATCGACCGGCGACGCGCCGAAACCGTTCTGCTGGAGTATCGGAACGATCGAGGAGTTCGTCGAGGCGATTGAACGTTTCTTGCATGCCGCCTTCCATTCCCGACTCAATATGACCATCGCGAAATGCTTTGCTCCTATGCACGACACGAGTTTGGAGTGTTGTGACGCCATCGACTTCGCGCAGCGTCATCGTGTTGGTTGATTCCGCGTCGGGGAAACCTTCAAAACACTCGGTAGATACGATGCTTTCGCCACTGATGATTTCGAGATAGACGCCCCGCCACACGAGCTCAGCGCCTTCCAGCATTGATACGTATCGCCAGGCGCCACCGACTCGAAACTCGATATCGCACGAAACAAGTGGACACCACGATGGGCCCCACCAACGCAGCACGTGACGCGGGTTGGTTATGAGTTCCCACACGAGGGCCTGGGGTGCGAGAAACTCGCGAGTGATGAGAATCTCGCAATCGGCGGGCAGTGAAACAACTGCCGATCCTTGTCGGTTGGTCATGATGTTTTGCCTTTCTGTACTTCGGCGATGAGATTGTCGAGTTGGTCGTATCGAGTGTTCCAGAGGCGTTCGTATTGTTTGATCCAGCGATGCAATGGTTTCAGCGCGCGGGCATTGACTCGGTAGATGTGATGACGTCCGTCGACGCGGCACCGCACTAGGTCGACTTCGCGCAGCACCTTCAAGTGTTTCGAAACTTGCGGTTGAGTGAAGCCGCTGCGAGCGACGATTTCTCCTACGGGTGCCTCGCCGCGTGCCAACACGTCGAGGATGTCGCGCCGTGCCGATTCGGCTACGGCATTGAATACATCTGCGGTGGTTGCGCTGCGAGCCACGCAAACATATTCCTATATGGGAATGTAATTGTCAACCCTAAAGTTTCAGTCCCAACGGATGGGGAGCGCGCTGTAGCCATCGATCACGCCGGCTGCGGAACGAATTGGGTCGCCAGCGAGTCGCAGATTTGGCATTGCCTCGGCCAACGCGGCGATCGCTTCTTGGAGCTCGAGGCGCGCCAGCGCAGCACCCAGACAGAAATGAATTCCAGCGCCAAACGTCAGCAAGGTCCAGCCTTGTGGCTTCGTGCGGGGCATGTCGAAGACGCCAGCGTTTGGTAGCGCCTCCGGATCGTGATTCGCGGAGAGTGTGCTGAGCGTGACGATGGTTCCTTCGGGGATTTCCACATCGCCGATCGTGACTGTTTCGAGGGCAACACGCGGTACGAACGATGTGGCCGGATCCCAACAGATGACTTCTTCAACCGCATTCGTGAGAATTCGGGCTGATTGCAAAGGAGCTGCCATTGATCGCGGTGCGTGGCAAACGAATGGATCGCGCAGGCGAGTTGATTGCGCGTTGTGTCGGTGCCGCCCACAAGGAGCATGAACACCGTGGCGATGAGCTGCTCTTCATCGAGTCGTTGGCCCGAAACGCACCTCGATGGTGTGATCGCTGTCAAAGTAGTTGAGGGCTGGGCTTCGTTGACCGAAGATCGCGATCGCGCGCATCGTGTGTTCACTGCGCCGGGTGTTGTGAACGTAGTTGCCGTTGAGCGTGGCGACGCCGTCGTCGGTTATGCCCAAATGCAGACCGATAGCGCAAGTCAGGCGCACCTGAGCGAGATCGCGGTACTGCCGTCACATCGCCGACTCGGCATTGCTCGACGGTTGTTGCAGGCTGCTTTCGATGCTTCGGGCGCCGAACGAATCGATCTGATCACGAAAACCGCAGACGATTTCTACAGTTCGCTCAATCACCAGCAGTGGAATGGTTATCAGATCTATCCGCGATTTGATCAGAACGCTCCCGGAGCGAATGAGCAACGGATCGCGCCGAATGCTGTGGACGATCGATATTGGATCGTGCGCGTTGACACCACCGATCCGGTATGGATTGTTGGTGCAGCCGATGACGAGAGCACTCGCATCTTGGCGGTCGACGCGGATGGCGAGCACGTCGTATTCGCTGTGTCGGATGTGTTGTATATTTCGGGTCTCGCGCAGGCGTGGGTCAACGGTTTCCTCGCCGGCTCAGATCCCCAGCGCCGTTGACACTTCGACTCTTGCCCAAAGGCCGTATGGGTTGGCGATAGTGGCGAGCACGAACGCTCCGATGCACAACGCCGGCAGCGTCGTCGTTGACGGGAGCAAGACCCTCGGCGTTGGTCGATGATGAGCACAGCCCCGAGCCGGTTGCCGCCGAGTATGAGGTGCGCGCCATGTGCTCGACGGCGGTTAGTGCCTCGTCCACTGAGGCTGGGTAATGGTGTCGACGCGAACGATATTGCCGCGCATCGCGACCTCGCGGAATTGGTAGAGCACCGCGGC
>JANYBW010000069.1 GCA_025360585.1 Actinomycetes bacterium
GCTTGGCGTGGGATCACGATCCGTCGCCCGAGACGCAGATGCTTCAGTTCGCCCCGAGCGACAAGCTCATAAGCATGGCCACGCGAGATCCCGAGTAGCGCAGCGGTTTGCGCCACCGTGAACACACGCGGTGATTCTGTCGATGCAGTCATACGAAAACACTCCTGTTGCTGAATCGCTCGGTGTCGATGCCGAGCACGAACGCGTGCGGGTGCACGCGCTGGTATTCCTGAGTGTGAATGGGAAGGCCAAGACCGGAAAAGAAATCCCGAGCAGCACCGAAACCATCCACATGTGTTATGTGCCGAAAAAATGTGCGAATCGGAAACGATTTCTTCAGAAATTTGCTGAGTTCATCCACACCGGTAGTGAGCGCGAAAACACACCGAATCGGAACCGATTTCATCGAAGTCCGGAGAAGTTGCGCTCAGCGAACGTCTGCGAACGGCAGCGGACGACCCGAGAATCGCCGACGACCGTGGCGAGTTGTCATTCGCACGCGTTTGACGGTTCCAACGTGCGTCGAACGCGTCCGAGGAGCAACTCGGCAATGCCTGTCGTGTCCCGCCCAAGATCGTCTGTAAAGAAAACGGCGTTTCGCTTTAGAGACGAGCGCTGACTGTTAAATCATTGAAGCGTCGTTCGCCATAGGTGGCGAGCGAAGCGCTTGCTGGAGCCGCGGGTCGAACGTTGCTGGATGCAACCATGGATAATATAAGTAGTTTCATAATCATAAGCACAATGCTTATGATGGCGTGATGCTCAATTTGTCCGTTCGAGGCGCGCTAATGGCCGCGGGCGTGAACATCACCGAACGTCCGAGTATCCGCGGCACTGACGACAAGATCGACGTTCATGTCGATGGGCTCGCGACAACATTTGTAATAGCGACGAGGAATCGCGCGCCGTCGCCGAGCCAAGTACCTGATCTGGTAGCCAACCTCGCGAATGCGGGGGGCGATGTCCGCCCGTTGCTGATCATGCCATTCGTAACGCAAGGATTGGCGTCAGCGTTTGCAGCCGCTGAAGTGTCGTGGGCAGATCACTGTAGAAACTTCGATCTCCGAGCGCCAGGTCTCCGGCTTCGGCAGCGCACGCTCGATCGGCCCACGATGAAAGCGCCGCGAACCCTCCCACAAGGTTCGGGCGCGCTGGCAATCATCCGCGCGCTGATCAATGGCAACGCCGAAGAGATGGCAGAACGAGGGGCGACGGCACTGGCGTCGTACGCAGGGGTCAGTCAACCTCGGGCATCGCAAGTGCTTCGCCAACTCGGAGAACTCGGACTCATCATGAAGCTCAACCGGACGAGTTGGCGCGCCAAACGTGAGCCGTTGCTCGATCGATTCCTGGACGAATATCGAGGGCCCGGCGGCACGCAGCACTTCTTCTACAGCCTCGAAGAGCCGAGCGTCACGGCGATCGACATGGTCGAGCGATATTGCGGAGGCGACTCCGACATCGACTCCGACGGCGCAATATCGAGCATCGCTGTATCGGCAGACACCGGCCCCGATCTCGTGGCATCGTGGCGGCGGCCGTCGCATCTCGTCGTTTACACCCGCGTCCCGATCGATCCGAAAGCGTGCAGGCTCGTCGAAGCAAAAGGGAGCCACGACGCCAATGTCATCGTGCGCGAACCCACCGACCGATCGCTTTGGCCAACGTCGCCGTTGATCGCCAAAGCCGGTCACACCAGCGTGCCGCTCGCTGATCCAACGCAACTGCTCTGGGATTTGTACGACCTTGGCGGCAGTGACCGAGCCGAAGCCGCGGAGAAGGTGAGGGAATGGATCCTTTGCAAACTGTGACTCGACGCGTCGTGTCGCACCCTCGGCTTACCCTTGCGTTGCGCTAATCGAAGGAGGCGCGAAGTGTCCGACGGCAAATTGAGGAGCGACCTTGGTACCCGGGTGCGGATGTTTGCCAGTTCATACGCTCCGTTGTTGGCGCTGCTCGCGCTTCGATTCGAGGATCGTCGATTGCAGCTTGCGCTCGCAGCAGTTGCATTTGTGTTCCTCGCAGACACAGTTCGAATCGCTGTTGTAGTCCCTCGTCGCGTCGGCTCCAGCCCGCACACAATTTCCGCCGTCGCCGATGAAGGCGCGCAGGTGTCGGGATACCTCGCGACGTATCTCCTCCCATTCATCGCGGTCCCAACGCCGCGCGTGGTGGATGTCATTGCGTACGCGTTGTTTATTGCGATCGCGGGAGTGGTCGCGGTGCGTTCCAATCTCACCCACATCAATCCAACGTTGTACTTGCTCGGCTACCGTCTCGTGAGCATCACCACCGCTGAGGGTTTTCAGGGATCTGCCGTGGTGCGCGGGCGTTTCCAGCCAGGAAGCGTTCTGACTGCGGTGAATCTAGGGAGTCACCTTCTTGTTGAGGTACGGAAATGACGGATCCAAATGACTGGGAGTTCAAAGCGGATTCCGTAGCCCTCGACGGTGCGATGACTCTTGTGCTCGCGCGGCGAAAAGCCAAGGCGCTCGTCGGCGGCAAAATGGAATTCGCGAACGACGCAACAGACGCGCTCCGAGCGATGGTGATAGCGACCGCTGCGACAATTCAAGGTCTGAAGCGGCAACCTTACGAGCCGAGTGTTCGCATCGGCGCCGGGGAGTACCTCGCGGTTCCCGACGCGTTAATCGAGAAGGCTGCGCGTCCGGCTGCGAAGATGGCGAAGACCGCTGATCAGGCTGGAACAAAGCCACCTCGGCCGACTGAACATATCGAAACGGATCCAGCCGTGCGCAAGTTCCTGCGGAATGCGTCGGGCCTAGACCTGCTCGCGGCCGGCGCGCTTGCGAAAGCACGCTTCGAGTTCTACGCGGTTGTCGTCGGATCGGACCCAGAGACTCGAATGTCGTTCGTTCGCAAGATGAATCCGACGAAGAGTCTCGATGCTGGAAAACATTGGTTCTCGTTCGGCGAGCGTTTGGCCAAGGTCGAGCAGCCGCTCCTGTCGCTCGATGATCATTTCGATCTCGTTGTCACCGCCGAGGGTATAGCAGTGCTGAACCAGACGGTATTCGACGCATTATTTCGCGATGCGCAGACGTTGGTCGATCGCTATCCATTGTGGGCGAAGGCATTCTCGACGCTTGGTCTCGACGACGCTCAGACGGGCGATCTCGTGACTCGCTGTCAGCGAGATTTGCGACTGGCTACGCGCCTTCGCCAAATTCACGAGTCGGGTCACCTGGCTGCGGGCGACATCAAGTTGGACCAGGTTCTCGAAGAAGCTGATCGCGTGGCGGGAGGGCGTGAACAGTTCCTTGTCGATGGCAAGCTGAACTTTGACTGTGCCGAGATGCCGACGCTGTTGAAGCTGTTGAACGACGACCTCTTCGTTGGTTCCTTGTCGAAAGCTACTTACGAGGCGGGTAGCAAGGCTCGGCGCAAGTGATTTCGCGCTCCAAGGCGGCTGACTCGTGACGACGCCGGAGCGCGGCCTGCTGTTCCACTTCACGCACATCGACAATCTCGCGTCCGTCGTCACGAACGGATTGGCGAGCGATTCGACGGTCCAAGCGACAGGGCAGCTTCAACGAGAAGTCGGGGACCAGGGCATCAAGGCTCGGCGTCGCGCCCGAGTGATCGGTTTAGCGCCGGGTGGGGTTGTTGCTGACTACGTACCGTTCTACTTCGCAGCGCGCTCGCCGATGCTTCTTGTCATTCACAGTGGCAATGTCCCGAACTATCAAGGCGGCCAAGCGGACGTGGTCTATTTGGTCACCAGCGCCGATGTGATCCTCGAGCTGAAGTCGCGGTTTCTGTTCACGGACCGCAATGCGACGTTGCGATACGCGGATTTCCGGGCTGATCTCGACGAACTGGATGAAGTCGTGGATTGGGACGTGATGCAGCTTGAGTTCTGGAACGACACTTCAGCTGCACCGGATCGCAAAGAGCGCCGGATGGCTGAGTTTCTTGTGTATGAGCACGTTCCGTGGGCGGCCATTGAATACATTGCGGTATATGACGAATCGCGCCGACAACGAGTCGAGGCGATCCTGGCTAAGCTGCATGATCGAACGCCAGTTCGCATCATGCGCAATTGGTATTACTGAGGAGGCGTGATGATTCGAGAAGCTCATGGAGACCTCCTCGCCGCCGACGTGGATGCGATTGTCAACACGGTCAATACCGTTGGCGTGATGGGTAAGGGGATCGCTCTCCAGTTCAAGAACTCGTACCCCGGCAACTACAAGCTCTACCGCGCCGCATGCGCTCGCGGCGAAGTCAAACTCGGTGAGATGTTTGTATTCGATGCTGGGCAACTCATGCGCCCGCGTTGGGTGATCAATTTCCCTACGAAGGGTCATTGGAAATCCCGTTCGAAACTTCGTGATATCGAGGCGGGTTTGGTCGACCTTCGGCGGGTGCTTGCTGAGCTTGGCGTCGGGTCGGTGGCGCTACCGCCGCTGGGCTGCGGGAATGGTGGCCTGAACTGGCGCGATGTCGAACCGATGATCCAACGTCATCTCGCTGATCTGACGATTGACATCGTCGTGTACCCGCCCAAAGGCGCGCCGGAACCAAGCGCGATGACAACGTCGACCGCGCGCCCAAGGCTCACTCCCGGCAAGGCTGCCCTTGTTGCGATGCTTTCTCGCTACTCGCCGGTCGCCGTCGGTGGGAGTTTGATCGAAGTACAAAAGCTCATGTACTTCATGCAAGAAGCCGGACAGCCGTTGCGATTGCGATTCGAGAAGGATCGATACGGTCCGTATGCCGACAACCTTCGTCATGTGCTGCAGGCACTCGAAGGGCATCACCTCGTTGGGTATGGCGATGGCACCAAACGAGTTGAACAAGCGGATCCAATCGCCTTGCTACCTGGTGCTGCCGACGAGGCGAACGCTGCACTATCGCAGGATCATGAAGTGGTCGAGCGAATGAATCGTGTGCTCTCGCTCGTTGAGGGTTTCGAATCGCCGTACGGGCTCGAACTTCTAGCGACTACGCATTGGTCAGCGCGCAACGAATGTCCTTCGGACGCATCGGAATCAGACGTCGTGCATGTCGTCCACGCATGGAGCAAGCGGAAGCAAGACTTGTTCACCGACGCGCACATCCGTGTCGCTCTGGACCAGCTCCGTGAACTTGGCTGGATCGCAGCGGCGCCCGCTGCATAACTCGGTACGGTTCGCGATGGCGTCGCGGCAGCGATGCACCTCGGTTTGTTCCTCTTCTTGCGGTCCCGTAACACGCTCCCGATCCCTGCTCAGATGAACCGCCTAAATGCCGCAGCTGGGTCGCTGGCGACATCGGACCCCACGAGCCCAATCGTTTCGCAATACCAGTTGTGGTACTGCGCGAGCCATTCGTATTTCTGTCGCACGGCTGTGCCGCTCGGATGATCGGCGAGACCCTTGATGACGACGTCTCGGTGTTGGTCCAAAAGCGGTTTGAGGTCTTGAACATCATCGCCGGAGTAGTAGTCCTCCGCAGCACGGAGATAGTTGATGAATGCATTATCCGAAGGATCGATCGACAAATCTTGGTGTTGGGGAGCGCCTGTTGGTGGGTCGCCGTAGAACTTCAGGTGCGAACGCGCCGTTTGAACAACGTGGTCTGAAAGCAACACTCTGGGAGTCGATGCGGTTTTTTCTAGGGCAACAGCGTCAACTAACGCGCTGCCGAACGTGATTTTGTCGTCCATGTACATGTCGCCCCGACTGAATCCTCCCCGTGATACGAACCCCGCGATCGCGAGCGTGAATTGAACTCGCTGTGCGATGCGAAGAACATCGCCGAATTCGTCCTCGACATGCCAAGTCGAGATCGGGAAGGCGATGGCAAGGCAATCGGAGAACCATGCAAAGTGATATCCCGACTCCGTCTTCGTGTATTCGCGTGCCGCAGTGAGAGCAGGGTCGAGCTCGCGAAGCACGGTCGCAGCAGTCGACCCAGTCGCGAGGTTGCTCACACCGAGCAGATCGAGAAATAGCACAAGCGAATCACGAAGCACGGGCAGTCCAAATTGATCGCGTTCGTAACCGCCAAAGAGCCCCATTTCGTTCGGCTCCTTAGACTGCAGCCGTCGATACGTTGTCGAGTGGTTCGCTGAGTACGCGGTTGATGCCGGACTTGTCGGAGACTCTTGCGGCGGCGATTGCGAGTGCGATGTCGTCGGGGAGGCAGTCGGCGAATTTGAGTTTCTTGGCCAGTGTCTCGGCAACTGCTGGTGTTGGCAATGTGTCAGCATCGAGCTCGCGGATGGCGTGGCGCAATTTTTCGACGGTCGCGACATCAGCGTCGAGTTTGATCGCGAAGTTGTCGGGCTGTGATGCGCCCAGCATCGAACCCAACCCGGCCATCAAACCCGCGTTTGCATAAAGCCCACCGAATGTCCACCAAGATGTTCCCGTCGATGTTGTCACGACCGCACTGCGACCTGATCTCACCCACTGAAACGAGGAGCGGATCTCTTCGAGGCTCGTCGTCGCCCGCGCCGTCATCGTTACGCCTGGCGGGTCCTCGCCGGCCAACACGGTTCGGATCGAATCGCAGAGCGCGGCCGACAAGGGTCGACCATCACCGAGCCAAATCGATTTGCCTCCGCCGTCCACGGGTTCGACCCACGCGAAATGCCGATTCCAATCAACCGACGTGATCTGCCAGACGCGGCCTGCGAGCAGCACAGTCGCGAAGTGTCGATCGTTTGTGAGTAACGCGATCGCGTCGAGCGAACCAATCTCTTTGGAACCATGCCTGACCACAAACACTGGACTCGATGTGAACGCCGAAGTCAGTTCGAGGAAGTGTCTGCGACCATAATTTTGCTCACCGCCGGGACCCATCGAGAGAATGCCGTTGCCTTCATCGAACAACATTTGAGTTTCGATGAGATGTTCGACGATGCGCTCGCCGAGTCCTGATTCGACGGCGTCAGAGAACACGGGTAGACGGCCACCAATCTCAGACCATCGTGAACGCGCTACCGAACCTTCCTGCAACACAAGCGCCAAGAGTTGTTGCGCGAGGAGGTGATAGGGCAGTGGTGGGCCTGTTACCGGCTCCACGTAGCCGGTCGACCACAGGCGAAGTAAGCCAGCTGCTTGCGCGAGTTGCATCTGCGGCTTGGTGGTGAGAAACAACGTGTTGCGAACGGTTCCAGAGCGGCGACCTGTTCGGCCCAATCGCTGCAGAAAACTCGCGACGGTTGTGGGGCTGTCGATCTGAATGACGCGGTCGAGGTCTCCGACGTCGATACCGAGTTCCAAGGTCGAAGTCGAAACGATCACGCAGTTCTGCGCCTCGGAAAACGCTTCCTCCGCGCGCCGTCGTTCGTGGAGAGCGAGCGATGAATGTGATACAAACGTGTTGACCCCACGGCCACGAAGATCGACCGCGAGCTGCTCGACACGTGCGCGGCTATCGCAGAACACGAGACGCTTCTCGCCTCCGTGCATTTGCGCGATGACCTTTGCGGCATTGTCCAATGAGCCGACGTGATCGAGTGTGACCTCAGGCGCGAACGACGCTCCGACCATGTCGGGCGCAACGACTCGTGCGACTCCGCTGCTCGAACCGACGAGCCATTCCAACAACTGGTCAGGCTGGCCTACGGTCGCCGAGAGCCCGATTCGCTGCAGATCTCTACCTGCAACGGCCGACAGTCGTTCCAACACCGCAAGAAGGTGCCACCCGCGGTCGTCTCCACCAAACGCGTGTACCTCGTCGATCACAACCGTTCGAAGCTCTGCGAACAACTGGCCGTGATCGCGCCTCACCGACATCAAGATTGCTTCCAACGATTCCGGAGTAGTCAAAAGGATCTCCGGTGGGTCGCCAATGATCCGGTTCCGTGCTCCTGCGCCCACATCGCCGTGCCACAGCCCAGCGCGCAACCCCACGAATCCCGCGTATCGTTCGAGGCGCGGATGCAAGTTGTTGAGTAGTGCCCGCAGTGGGCACACATAGATCACCGAAAGGCCACGCCAACCTTCGGCAGCGATACGCGAGAGCAACGGCAGGACTGCGGCTTCGGTTTTACCGCCAGCGGTAGGCGCGAGCGCAAGCACGTGTTCACCCGCCAGAATCGGAGCGACTGCGTCGTCCTGCATCGGCCGCAACGATGTCCAGCCGAGCGAGTTCACAACGTGGTGCTGCACCGCTGGATGCAGCAACTCGAACCCAGACACGAACCGGTTACTCGCCGGCCGAGCCGAGATCAAGTTCGATGTCGTCGGGCGCTACTGCGATTCCGGCACGCGCATTGCGTTCGACATCGGACAGCTCGGAATCGGCGATTGTCAGCGCATAGTCGCGGCGAGGATCGAAATCTTCGAACTGGTCGACCCGGTCGAGGACGTCCGCCACGAGTTTCTTCAAGAAGATGCGCGGTGCGATTCCTACCTTGCCTCCGAGTGTGCCTGTCACCGCTGCCGCCAAGGTTTCGACGTAGCTGACGTCGACGCGTTCGCGTATTCGTTGAGCGTGCGCGCAATGTTGTGCGTATACGTCGCTTACACGCGATCCGAGTTCGACTAGCCGCGCTTGATCGAACCCAACGAGTCGCAATTGAATCGCTCGTGGATTGTCGAAGCGGGCTTCCGTGTTGAAATCGGTTGCCAACCGTTGAGCCAAAGGAGCGAGGCGCTGCACGCCCTGCGGCCCATCAAAGAACGCTGGCGTTCCTGTGATCAATACGTACAGGCCCGGGAATCGGCCACCATCGATTTCGTCGACTAGCTGCCGTAGCGCGTTTAGCGATTTGTCGCGCGCATCGGAACGCACACGCTGCAACGTCTCAACCTCATCGATTACGAGAAACAGGCCGGATTGCCCGCTGTCGCGCAAGATGCGTAGCAAACCCTGGAGGAACGAGAGGGCACCGGCATGATCGATGTCGCCTTTGATTCCCGCTGAACGTTTGACCGATGCCGCAACGTTGGGCTGCCCACCCAACCAGGAAAGCAATCCATCCGCAGTCGCGTGGTCGCCATTGTGTAACGCCGCACGATACGCACGTAACACTGCCGCAAACGCGGGTGCGGTTCGAGCGACGTCGCCGAGACGTTGTTCCATCAGAGCATTGGTTGCTTCGGAAAGCGCCGCCGCGTCGGTTTCATCCACCGCTCCGGTCGCGAGTACGTCTTCTTCGAGTACGTAAAACCACGCGTCGACGACCGATCGCAGTCCGCCGCCTTCTCTGTCGCCTATCGACAGTCGTTCTACGAGCCTCCGGTAGACAGTTTGCAGGTGGTGCAAAGGCGTTTCGGTTTCGGAGATCTGGAGTTCGCTGGTGGCAAAACCTTTGCGGCGCGCACGCTCTGCAATCCACCGCGAGGCGAAGGTCTTGCCACTGCCCCATTCACCGCGGACTGCTTTGAACACGGAGCCGCCCGCCGCGACCTTTGCGAGTTCTTCGTCGATCGCAGTTGCGAATCGATCGAGCCCGACGGCCATTACGTCAAGACCGCGTGCGGGTACCGTTCCGCGGTGGAGCGCGTCGATGATTTCGCTTCTGCGAGCCGGGCTGATGTCGGCGCTCACGAAAGTTCGATTCCAAATTGTTGGGCAATGACGGCGAGCTCTAGCCGCACTTCTCGTGTCGCGGTGTCGACTTCGAAGGCCACGTAGCCATCCACGTTGAGCTGGCGAGCGAGCACCGCGAGGAACCCGTCGACGCGGTTCTGTGGGATACCGGCTTCGGTAACGATTGCTGCAAAGGGCGCCAGCCCTCCGCGACGATGCAGTGATTCAAGGACGCGAGAGACTTGGGCCGCGTCGAGGCGCGCACGCGCATTCGCCGAGCGTTGTGCTTCCCATACCTCGCTCGTCAAAAGACGCTGAATCCATATCGGTTCTGATGGTGCCGTTCGCGGCTGGGCAACCTCCGGCGGGTCGAACATCGTGGTCTGATCGACGCTCGGCACCTTCGCTCGACCGCGCCCTTTGGCGCGGGGCGATATCTCGGGAAGTTCGGCTCTTGATGGTTCCTCGATCGGTACGCGAATGTTCCACCACAGCGGAGTGTTCGCATCGACTGGACCGTAGCCCTCTGGTTCGTCTTGTCCAGCCGGGAGGTACACGGCGAGCGGCACGAGTACTTCCTCCGGCGTCGCGCCTCCGTGGTAGCCGCCTGCCTTCGCTCCGTAACGGTAGTCGTCGAGCCAAGGAGCGATCACGCCGCCGCCCTTACCGAGCAGCACTCGGGGTCCTTGCAGCAGTACTTCGCCTTCGGTGGGAGCGCGGTCCGCCGCGCGCCAACGTTCGCCGCCCTCGCCGCCGCCCACGAATGCACCCGTGCCTCCATCGCTTGGTTGCGCAAGCACATGTCCATGGTCTGCCGTGATCACAACTGCTCGTCCGTGTGTGCGTGCGTCGGCGAGTAGTCCGTGGAGTTCGCCAAGGTCGCTCAGGCGGTATTCGGATGTGAAATCACCGCGTTTTAGCTGATCGTCGATTGTGTTGATGACCACTGCGACCACCGGCGCGCCGTCGGCGCGCATCGCTTGCGTGACGACCGGAGCAAGCGCGGTCCCGGCCGGACCGCGCAACGCGTTTTGGTGAAAGATCACCGGTTCTCGATTGTCGACTCGCAGTTCGCGGTTGGAATCGAAATGCCGACGTTCGTGGTCTTGGCCACCTTGGTCGAGCTTGCCCGCGAGCAGACTCGCGCGGCTGACTTCGGTGACGGTCGGGAGCACCGCAATGCCAATGGCTCGGCGCAGCATTCCACCGTGACTCCGTGCGATCTCTCGGAAGCCTTCGATCGCGAACTGCTCGGAGAGTTCACTGAACGTCGGGAGACTGCAACCGTCGAGCACGACGAATAGCACGGGAATCGACTGTGCCAATGGCCCAACGGTCGCATGCAGCACGTCTTCCAGCGGTACAAGACCTTCGGACGCGACGAGCGATGGATCAGTCGGCGTTTCACTCCAGTTTTTCAACAGCTCAGCGAAGCGTTTGTTCTCACGCGAGCGTCGCGCTACGACGGCATCAACGACTCGGCTGTAGACCGCGCTGATCTCAGCATCCGAATCACCCCGCCACAAACGGCGCCGCGCCCGATCGACCCACGAAGATTCTGTCGCGTAGCGAACTGCTGCATCGGCGAAACCAGACGCGTCGCTGGCTTCATCGCTGATCAACCAAGCCGCGAGGCGAGCTGCCATACGAGCATGTTCGACTCTGAGCAATCCGTTCGAGTGCGCCACCAATGCGTGCTGCCCTGCTCGCACGAGCGCCTCGCGCATTACCGCGAATTGCAGTGTCGAATCGGTTTTGTTCGTGACCACCGAGTCGATCATCCCTGCACAGTCACGCAATCGCGCGTCGAACCCAGATTGGAGCAGATCGCTGGCGGATGCGTGAGGAGCGTCTATCGATGCTGCAATCGACTCGGCCTCGGCAACCAGTCGGTTCGCTTCGACCACATTCGAAACGAAAAGTTCTTGTACGAGCGATTCGGCATGTACTGCCAACGCGATTCCAACCAACGGGTCGATGTGGAGGTCACCACAACGTGCTTCGAAGCGTCCTACCGCGACTCCCAGTGGCACATCGCCGTCACCGAAGACCGCACGCGCGGCGATGCCGAGTGGAATGAGTTCGGCTCCTCGCCCGGCCCGAAGGATTGCGCTCACCAATATGCCCAACGGTCCGTTGCGAATCGCGAACGCGTCGAGCAGCTTTGATTGCACGTCATCGGGAGTAGCAGTGAGCTCCGCGAACGGTGAAGGCCATCGAGAGCGTTTGAGGATCCCATCGATATCGAAATCTTGGGTGCCGAGGATCCGACCGGACAATGCACGAAATGCGACATCGAGGGTCAGTGAAGTCCCTTGCAATGATTGCGAGGCTTCGCTCGCGGGGGCATACGCGAGGAGTGCTGACGCAAGCCACGCATTGTGTGGCTCACCGAAAGCAGCGTCGAGTTCGCGGACCCCAAACAGGCTGCGAACCGCCGACCACGGTTCGAGCGGTTCAACTCGTGGCCGTGTAAAGCGTGAAAGGAGATCGTCGCCGAGATCGCGATCGGCAAGATCGCACAACACCACGAGAATGGTTTCGATGGTCGTGGCGTCGTCACCGAACTGGGCGAGCGCGGTACGAACTGCGAGGGGGGAGTTGCATGGAATCACGCGCACGGATTGTCCGTCCACATTGAGACCATTTCCGTCCCATACAGGGTCGGCGCGCAACGCGAGCGCGCGTACAGGGCCTGTGGTGTGTTTCGCGGCAACAGCTCGCACGCGCTCTTCGATGAGCTCAGGCGTGGCTCGGATTGTCACGAGTCGTTACCGTCGTGCCATTCGATCGTCACAGAAACGTCGGCATCCTCGCCGAGCGTCGCCTGCAACCTCGCGAGTTCCGACTGTGCCGCGGCGAAACCAGACACTGTCACGACGCGATGCGACGGAGGCAGGGGCGCTGTCGACGGTGTGGGCGATGCGCCTGCGAGCATTGCCACGGCGCGTTGTTGCACGCTATGCAAAACTGGCGCCAGTGGAGTGACGAACTCGTTGGCCACGAACGCGGTTCGCAATTCTACGAGCAGACCAGCGCCCTGAGCGCGTGCACCCGCGGCGAGGATGATGTCTCGTTGTGCGGCGTCGAGCTCTCGCGTGATGTCGTTGGCGCTGGTAATTCCACGGCCGAGTGCCAACGTCGATGGACGTACTGCTGCCATCGTTAGCGCCTCTACCCGTGCGAGATCGTCGTCAGCTGTTTCGAGCGAGTCGATGAGGTCGCATGCGCAGCGCGCAGCGTCGAGGCGGTCGTTGCGATCGCCGAGGCCCAGCGCAACCGTCCAGTCTCCGAGTCGGTCGAGTAGCCGGTCAACGCTGGAACGATGTGCGACGGTGATTTCTCGGATTCGCGCTCCTGCGCTTTCGAGTGCGAATCCTGAGAGCTGAGTCGTTGGGAGCTTGACACCAAAGATCGCGCCGAGCCGTTCACAAGCCTCTGCCCAATCGTCAACGTCTGGAAGCGCTTGTTCTACAACTTCCCATGTGTCGTCAAGTCGGTCGACACTTGAAGCCGCGGGGCCGCCATGATCGCGGAATGTGTGATTCGTTGCTTGAGCCCACACGATAATGATGAGGTTCTCGAGCGGTCGGGTAAGCCCGCGAGGTAGCGGTTCATCAATCGCAGCGCGCAGCACGCCGACATTGACGACGGGGTCGCTCGTCAGACGAGCCTGATTGATCGCCCTCGTGAATACTCCATCCCAAACATCGGAACGTTGTTGCAATTTGAACGCCTGTTCAGACTGCACACCGAGCTCGAGCGGATTCGCGATACGGACGAGTAGGCGGCGATCGCTGCCATCGTTCACGACGAGTCGCCCACCGGGCTCCACGACCGCGTCGCGGCAAATCTCCGCGATCTTCTTGACCTCCGCGATCTTGATCTCACTTTCGATCATTGGCGAGCCGGGGTAGGAATGGCGGAGAGCTTGATCGAGTACTTCGTCGAGCGCGTCGCTGAGATTTGGCCGCGTCGGTGGCCGAATCGCGAGCCCAGTGCGCAGGCTTGGGAAGTGCTCCGCGAGGGAGTGTGTGGCGTCCACGATCCGGGGATCTGCGTTGATCACTCCATAGGCCATGGCGATCGCCGCATCGATCTGGCTCCGTGCTTCGCGTTGCATTGCATCTAGTTGCGGTTTTGCCGAGGCACGAACAATCGGAGTGAGCGAAGACGTTGCCTCATTGAATCGGTCGTCGTTGGCCAAGATGTAGTTGAGCCGCACAAGGCGTGAAAGCGTCGCGATCGTTTCCGACGTAAAGAATGATGGGAGCCAGCACACGGTCATCCATGACCTACCTGCTCCGCGGAATGCGTCGAGCCGTGCCAAGTCTTCAGACGGGGTGCGGCCTGGATGGTCGAATGGAAAATCGATTACGAGTTTCCAACTCGGGCCGTCATTCGCGAACGTGTTGTCGGCGAGATCATCAGGGTCGCGAATATTCCCGAACGCGACGGCGACGTCGCGACGAATGCCGTTCCACAGGTGCGTGTGAAGGAGCTGATCGGATCGGAGGCCGAGCCCACCTAACACGAGATCTTTGATAAGCGTGCGACGGCTGGCCATGTTGTCGACGGCCTGCGCACTCGCAAGGATCGCGCCGGTGTCGACCTCGCTGAGAACTATCGATACCGTCGGGTTGTGTGCATCGGTTCCAACCCGCAACGCACCCACTCGCGAACCGAGCTTGCGCAATTTGTCGACCACGATGAGCGTTTCTTGTCCCGGCACGGGCGAAGCAATGAGGCCATGATTTAACGCGACGAGTCGGGCGACCGTGAGATCCTTGAACGGCACCGACTGAGGAACTAGAGCGGCGAGGAGCAACGTCTTGACGAGCCGATCGTCGTTGAGAAAGCCGATACTCGGGTCAGCAGTCAGCGCGAGCCCGTGGATGTCGAGTAGTTCGGGCCGCAACGAATTGTCGTACAGCTTTTTGGCTTGATCGAATGCGCTGCGCATCGCATCAGAGAATGGTTCGTCTGCGCCGGAGATGACATCCCAAAGATCGCCGACCGGCACGAGCTGGCCCACGAGCAGTTCGTCCCTGCGCCTCACAAGGAGATCGAGGAGAACGCGCAGCCCGGTGCGGGTTCGCTGTAGTGCGCCCGACACATCAACGAGCACCGTCATGAATGCGGGGGAGAAGGGGTAGGTGAGCGCGAACGATGCGTCGTTGCCAGTTTCAGCGAGGAGTGCATCACGGACCGTCGGGGAAAGCGACAAGGACGTGAAGGCCTGCGTCAAGATGGCGGCAGCTGCCGCATCGATGGGCTGAAGCAGACGACGATGCGCGACGACGGGAAGATTCGAATCATCGAGCTTGATTGTGGTGAAGCGGCCCTCTTGATAATTCAGTTGGTCGACGAACCCGGCCTTGTGGTCACCCGGCACGCTCTCGTCGACCAAGTTTCGCAAGTCGCGCTGTTTCGCAATGATCGAAATGATGGGAATCGGTCGTGAGGCAGTTTCTGCTTCGACGAGTTTCGAAAGCTTGGACGCTTGCGCAGTCACCCACGCGTTGTCGGCGAGGTTCGACATGAACCACAGGATCAGCTCATCAAGAAACAGAATCACCCCCGCGTAGCCGAGGCTCTTGGCATGTTGGCTGATCGCTGCAAGACCGTCGCCGAAACTGACGTAGCCACTGCGATTTGCGCGTGCTCCATCGGCGAACGCTGTGAGCCAGGTGCTCATCAGCGCTTGGACGAGGCGAATTCGATCCTCATTGCTATGTTCCGCGTGGCGCGCAAGTTCGTAGCTCTCCGCATTCCACGGTACGGCGAGATCTCCCCAACCGCTGTCTGTAGTTGTGCCTGCCGACAAGCCCGCGAAGAATTCGGCATCACCCATTTTGGAACGGAGATCGTCGGCATTTTGGAGTAGCGGCTCGTTCGCATAGACGGCGGGCGGTGGCGCATCGGGCAGCACGCGTTGAATGTGTTGGACATACTGACCAAACACTGCGGATTCGAGATCCTTTTCGCCGATGAGGTGAAACGGAACCGTGAGGAACTTTTGATCACCAGTCCATTGATTGAGATTCTCCACGACCGGAGCGAGTTCGGGAACCGAGCGCGCCGCGACACTGCCGTCGAGGAGCAACTGCAACATCCCCATGAAGTTCGATTTTCCGGAACCGAAACTGCCATTGAGGTATGCGGCTTTCGAAGATCGATCCTGGACCGCTGAACGCACCAACCCAACCGCGTCTGCAAACGCGGTTTCCAGCTGTGGTGTCACCACATAGTTGCGAACAGTTTCGTCGGCGTGCGCAGCCGCATCGGCAAGACGAAACACGAGGTCGCCCTGGTGCACGACGGTCGGGATGTCGATGACATCGCGCAGGAGCGTTGGTTCAGTACTCACGTGATTGCTTTCTTCGGCTTGCGTGCAGCTCGGGTCGCGGCAGAAGGCCGCCATTGCGTGATGTCGGCGAGAGTGTGACCGGATGAGAGCGCGGCTTGCTCCGCGATGCTTCTATACAAGTTGGCGGGGCTTTGACCCCAGCGAGGATCGACCTTCGAGTGCCGGAGGTCGAGCCAAAAAAGTTGTTCGGCAAGTGCGACGACTATTGGCCAACACCGCTCACCATCCCATCCATCGACCGATTGACGATCGTGCAACACGGTCGCGACTGCTTGGGCGAGTTGCTCATGATCGAAACCCGCCCACGCCAACACGAGCGTCGAGTCACTGTCTCGCTCTGCGTTGACGATTGACACGAACCGTTCCTTGGGAATGTCGAGAGTGCCA
>JANYBW010000082.1 GCA_025360585.1 Actinomycetes bacterium
GGGCCCCACGCCGGGTCCTGGGGCTGGCGAAGAGGTTCGGCTCGCGGTTGATGAGCTGCTGGCGCAGAATCAGCAGATGTTGTTGGCGGAGCGTCAGCAATCGTCGGCGGAGCTGAAGCGTGCGGTTGATGAGATGATCGCGCAAGCCAAGACGGTGCTATCGGGTGAGCGGGCGGTGGGAGCTTCGGAGTTAGAAGCCCGTAAGTCGTTGATCGATCAGCAGATGGGCACGATCGCGCAGCGTCTCGGTGATTTTGAGCGGACGGTCCATGAGCTCGATGGCCGCAACGCTCAGCATCTCGGCCAGTTGGCTTCGAGTGTCGCGACGTTGTCGCAGACCACGGAGCATCTGCGCGATGCGTTGGCGAATAGCAAGGCGCGCGGGCAGTGGGGTGAGCGGATGGCCGAAGATGTTCTGCGCCTGGCCGGGTTTGTGGAGGGCATCAACTATCACAAGCAACGGGCGCTTCCCGGTGGACGGATTCCGGACTTTACGTTTTTGATGCCGGGCGACGTTTCGCTGCACATGGACGTGAAGTTTCCGCTCGATAACTACGTGAAGTGTCTTGACGCGAACAATGATCTCGAACGCGAACGGTTTCGCCGCGCGTTTCTGAGCGACGTACGGGATCGGGTCAAGGAGCTCACGATCCGCGGCTATTTGGCGGACCGCGACGCGACGGTTGATTGTTTGTTGATGTTTGTGCCGAACGAACAGGTGCTGGGTTTCGTGCAGGAGCACGACGATGCGTTGCTCGACGATGCATTGAAGCAACGAATCGTGATCTGTTCGCCGTTGACGTTGTTCGCGGTGCTGCGAGTGGTCCGCCATTCCGTGGACAACTTCCAGTTGGAGCGCACTGCCAACGAGATCCTGGGTTTGTTGGGGCAGTTCGAGCAGCAGTGGGAAAAGTTCAGTGAAAAGCTCGACAAACTCAGCCGATCGTTTTCGACGGTGCACCGTGATCTCGATGATCTCACGACAACCCGTTCTCGGGCACTACAACGGCCGTTGGATCAGATCGCTTCGTTACGGAGCCGGGTTTCGATCGAACATGAAGATGCAGTCACCTTGGCCCTCGAAGCGTGAAACCGGCCGTGCCCGGGGCACAATTCGGGCGAGCTCAGAACTCGGCGATGGCTGCAGTCGCTCGTAGGATCACTCCTTGATGACTGCGCAGCCCGCCCCGCAAACGTTGGCGATTCTTGGTGGCGGCCAACTCGGCCGGATGCTGGGGTTGGCAGCAGTTCCGCTCGGTGTTCGTTGCCGGTTCTTGGATCCATCAGATCAAGCTGGCGCGGGCACGGTTGGTGAACTGATCGTTGGTGAGCTTGACGATCGCGACGCGATCGCCGCGTTACGCGCGGGAGCGACGGCACTCACGTATGAGTGGGAGGGCGTGCCTGCATCTTCGTTGCAACCGGCATCGGATGCCGGCGTGTTCGTCGCGCCTAGCGTCGCGGCGCTGCGGACAAGCCAGGATCGCGGCACGGAAAAGGTGCTGCTCGCATCGCTCGGCATCGAAACTGCGCCGTATCGATTAGTGAATTCGCGCTCTGAGCTCAAGGACGCGCTGGATGCTCTGGGCGCGCCAGCGATTCTAAAAACGTGCCAGGGCGGCTACGACGGCAAGGGCCAAGTGCGGATAATCGAACATTCGGCAGCGGCGATCGATGCTGCGTGGGCGGCGCTCGGCGACGTCGCGTTAGTGCTCGAAGGCTTCGTGGAGTTCGAACGCGAACTGTCGATCTTGGCGTGTCGGGGTCGCGATGGCGAGACCGTCTCGTGGCCGCTCACCGAAAACGAACATCACGAAGGCATCTTGGCCGTGTCGCAAGTTCCGGCGGAGCGCATTACCGAGGCGTTACAAACCGAGGCAGATTCGATTGCGCAACGTTTGATGGAATCGCTCGACTATGTGGGTGTGATCTGTATCGAGCTTTTCCAAGTAGACAACCAACTCATCGCGAACGAGTTCGCGCCGAGGGTGCACAATTCCGGTCACTGGACGATCGAAGGTTCGGAAACGAGCCAATTCGAAAATCATGTTCGTGCTGTCCTCGGGATGCCCTTGGGCTCAACGGCGATGCGTTCCCCGACCACGATGTTGAACGCGATCGGAGCACTGCCGGATCGCGACGCGATATTGGAAATTCCGGGCGTCCATTTTCACAGCTACGACAAAGCACCGCGCGCAGGCCGCAAAGTTGGTCATGTCACCGTCACCAACGTTGCGAGCCAGCGCGACGATCGAGTCGAGCAAGTCCGCGCGCTCATCGAGACCGCGAGCGCGCGGTTAGGCGATTGCGCCTGAGGTTTTCCACGCTTCGATCTGCGCGGCGTCAATTCCCCATTCCAGCAGTGCTGCATCGGTGTGTTGGCCGGGCCACGGCGACGGACGTTCGATCTCACCAGGAGTACGCGAAAAGCGCGGGGCCGGCGAAGGTTGCGGAACGCCATCGCGAACAGTGAACGTGCCGCGCGCTTTGATGTGGTCGTCTTCGAGCGCCTCGCTCATCGTCAGCACCGGCGCATAGCAGGCGTCGGAGCCCATGAGAATCGTGTCCCATTCATCACGGGCTTTGGTTTTGAAGAGCGCAGTGAACGCGTCGCGCCATTGGGGATAGCCATCGCGATCGCCTTGGGGCGGTAACCCAAGCGCCCCGAGCCCCGTCTTTTCAAGGAGCTCGGCATAGAACTGCGGCTCAAGCGAACCGAGGGAGATGAACTTGCCGTCGGCGGTTTCGTAGGTGTCGTAGTAGGGCGCGCCGGTGTCGAGCAAGTTTGTGCCGGGCTCCTCACCCCAGATCCCCATAGCTTTGAAGCCCCAGATCATGCTCATGAGGGTTGCGGCACCATCGACCATGGCAACATCGATCACCTGGCCTTTCCCGGAAGTGCGCGCTTCGAGTACGCCGCTCACGATGCCGAGTGCCATGAACATGCCGCCGCCACCAAAATCACCAACCAGGTTGATGGGTGGTGTCGGCTTGTCTCCGGCCCGACCAAAATGCGCGAGCGCGCCGGCCAACGCGATGTAGTTGATGTCGTGGCCGGCAGCTTGGGCCATCGGGCCGTCCTGGCCCCAGCCCGTCATCCGGCCGTACACCAGCCGAGGATTCCGCGCGAGGCATACATCAGGGCCGAGGCCAAGCCGTTCGGTCACGCCGGGCCGAAAACCTTCGATGAGCGCATCGGCGTGTTCGATGAGCCGCAACGCCGACTCGACGCCTTCAGGGTTTTTCAAATCCACCCCAACCGACCGGCGACCCCGGTGGAGCGGCTCGACGTTCACCCGATCAAAATTCGCCGGATTGACTTGCGCCGCCCGGTCAATGCGGATGATGTCAGCACCAAGATCGGACAACAGCATGCCCGAAAACGGAGCCGGGCCAATCCCCGCGAGCTCGACAATTTTGATTCCTGACAGCGGACCAGCCACAACATACTCCAAGCGATCAACAAACAAACTGGCGCATCGCTGCGCCACCAACACGAACAGATCCGAACAGTACGCGCCGAATCCAACCGCCGACCACTTCGCCAATAACTCTCGTCGGTTGCAGTCGGCCAACGAAAAAGAGGGCCGACCATCTGGCCGGCCCCCCTCAATTCAGCTCGTCGCAATCTCTTCGACCTATGTGCAGTTCACTTTCGTTTCGACCGCGGTGTCACAAGTGTTCGTTCCTTGTTCTCCGTTGGCATAGTCGGCTCCTCGGCGCGCGTTTTTAGAAGTTCAACGCAAGTCCGCCTCGGGCGTACTCGAAAGCCACAAGCCGGCCGGTAGCCGAACACGTTGCGTAGGCAGTTTTGAGATCGGGCCCGCCAAAACAGACGTTCGTGACCATCGGATCACCGAGAATCCATTGTTCCAACAGGGTCCCGTCGGCAGCGATGACGGAAAGCGCACCCGTGATCAACGTGGCAACCACGACATTGCCGTCGGCGTCCATGCCGAGCGAATCGAGCAATTGCATCCCTTCGAAGCCGTGGAGGCACTCGCCACCAGGGCCAGGCAGCAGTGATTCCGTATCGAGCACGCCCGGAGCAGTCACGTTCCACGCCTTCACTCGCCCGGTGTGCGTTTCGGCGACGTACAACCGTGAGCCATCGGGCGATAGGCCAATGCCGTTCGGGGCCTCGACCGGAAACACGACCTCGCGAATCGATGACCCGTCGATGGCGGCGTAATAGATGCCACCGTTGTAGTGCACGCGTCCCGCGCCGCGGCCGTGATCGGTGAACCACATGCCACCTGATGCGTCGAACACGATGTCGTTCGGGCCGATCAGTTTGTTGCCGTCGCATTCGGTGTACAAGACGGTCACCGCGCCCGTTGTGAGATCAACGCGTTCGATCCGCCCGCCCGAATGGGATTTGGGGAGTTCCGTTGCGGGAATCTTCATACCCAGCACTTCGTGGAAATCCCAACCGCCGGAGTTGCACACGTAGAGCGCACCGTCGGGCCCAACCGCGAGCCCGTTCGGGGAACCACCGTTGTCGGAGAGCGTCGAACGGGTTCCGTCGGCGGCGATCTTAGTCACGCAACCGCGGCCGAGTTCCGTTACCAACAGTGTGCCGTCGGGTAGCCACACCGGCCCTTCAGGAAAGAACAAATCGGTAGCGATGTCGGTGGTCGTGGGCAGCAATGTTTCCATTACGGCATGCCATCACAATTCAAGAGCAACGTGCAATCCGGCTCTCGCCCCGTGCGATCTGGCGGGGCCGCGCAGACTCCGACTAGACAGTGCCCATGGTGAAAATTCGGCTCGACCCTGAAGATGAATACATGCACGCACTCGAAAGTGCGAGCAACTTCAACGAAAGTATGTACTTCAACGCGTATGACCCAAAGCAAAACGTTGGCGGTTTCTTGCGGCTGGGCAATAGGGCAAACGAAGGCCATGCGGAACTCACAACCTGTTTGTATCTCCCCGACGGTCGCGTCGCGTTCGTGTACAAACGGCCCGAGATCGAAAACAACGACGCGTTCGATGCCGGCGGCACGAAGTTTGAAGTCATCGAGCCGTTCACAACGTTGCGCACGAGCTACACCGGGAAAATTTGCATTCTCGACGAACCACTGCAGATGGCCAACCCGCGTGAAGCGTTCACGAATAATCCGTGGGAAGAATGCGAAGTCGACTGGATGCATACTGGCGTGTCGCCGATGTACGGCGGCGAGCCCGTCAACGACGACGGCAGTCCGTTGTCGCAGGATCACTCCGGCGGTTTCGCGCGTGGCCACTACGAACAGCACATGAAAGTTCACGGCACGATTCGTGTGGGAAGCGACGCGTGGGAGATCGACGGTTTCGGTTTGCGCGATCACTCCTGGGGACCACGCTTTTGGAGCGCGCCGTGGTACTACCGCTGGCTCACCGCAAACTTCGATGACCAAAACGGTTTCGTCGTTTCGGTGATCACCGGCCGCGATGGCAGCAAACGCATGGGCGGCATGATCCTCAAAGATGGATCGTACGAACACATCAACAACGCGACAGTGAGCACCGATTGGATCGGTGACGATTCGTACCACACGTCGCTGCGCGCCACCGCGACGACTTCAAAGGGCACGTACAACATCACCGGCAAAGTCATCAATCTCATTCCGTTGCGCAACCGTCGCACCACTCCCGATGGCGAACAGCTGATGACCCGCATTAGTGAAGGCATGACCGAATGGACTGCTGATTTCGTTGATCATCCCGGCTACGGATTGTCGGAATATCTCGACCAGATCATCGACGGCCAGCCGGTTGGGGTCGATGGCTAACGGCGCCCAGCGAGACGAGCGAGTTCCAACAACGTTGGTGAAGCGATCACCGTTGCGCCGGCACGTTCCGCGTGTTCGCGCACCCAGGCATCGGACGACGCGATCACTACCGGAATTCGTTTCGGTAGTGATTCCACTTCATCCACAACAAGTTCATCGGCTTCTTGACCGCGGGACGAAAACGCGATTCGCAGCCCGGCCCGTCGGATAGGGCGCACGCCTTCAGTACCGTCGCCGTCGAAACAACACACAATGTCGCAGCCAAACTTCATGTGCACTTGATGCAGCGCGCGAGCAAGTTTTTCGCGCTGATCCGATAGTGGCGATTCTGGCCACGCACGCTTGCTGACGTTGTAGCCATCGACGATCACCACCAGATCCGCGGTACGCGTAAAGATCGCGCGCGCACCGTCTGCCGTATCCGCCGATAGCCCGCCCGGCAGGTTCACTCGCGTTCGGCGCGTCGGCGCGGCAGGCCGGGGCGCGGCCCCCGCGGTCTGCGAAGCAAGAGGTACCGCGCGTGTCGGGGTGCTCGCTTTTGGTGCGGCGGCGACCTTTTCACCCAGCGCGTTGAGTTTCGCCCCGATGGATTGCGCGATCGCCGCGAGATCGTGAAGTTCTTCTGGAGTGACCGCCGGTGTCGCGATAGCGCGTTGCAACGAGATCTTTTCTTGGCGACTGTGTTGCAGTTGGCCTTCGACATCCGCAATGCGAGCGGAGTCTCGCGCGCGATTTTGCTGGTTGACCAGCTCGCCAGCACGTAGCTGGGCCAATTGTTCTTCGCTTGCCGCAAGCGAACGCCGAGCCGACGCAACTTCCGCGTCGCTCGATTGTTCACGGGAGCGTCGACTCGACCGTTCGATGCGTAGCTGTTCTTGTGCCCCTTCGAGCGCGTCGGATTGTTGCGCAAGGCGCTGTTCGATACGTTCGCGCGCAACATTCGCGGCATCAAGTTCATGGCGTACTCCCGCGACTTCGGCGACATGCTCGGCGTCGATTTCCGCGTCCGCCGCCGCGCCCACACACAGTCCGAGCGAAAACGAGGCTCCCGCATCACCGCTGGCCCATAACGCGGCGACCAATAAATCGATATCCCCTCGTTGTTGCGCGGAACGCACCGTCGAGGTTCCGCCGTCTTCACGCCATGCCGCGAGGCTTGCCGCGATTTCGGGGCGCTCCAGCAATACGGCCTCTACTTGTTCACGCAACGATGGCTCCCGGCGCAACACGGCAACCACCTGGCGGCGAGCTGCGCTACTCGCCAGACCACGCCGGTCAAACCGCAGTAATGACCGCGCCGCTGTGCTTACGGCCTCCGGAGCGAGTGACCGCAACACCCCGTGCGCCGCCTCCACCAACACTCCCAGCAAATTCTCGGGAACTCCAGCAAGCGCGATTTGAATCTCTTCGCTCACCGTTCGCCCCCCAGTGCCTCGGGCTCCGTAGACTGGCGAGCGGCCCGCATGCGTTTGATGATGCCACCATGGGTGACCCCATCGGTGACCCCAGTAAAACGACGGTCCGGACCACGAAATGAACGAATCGCGCCACCCCCCGACCCGACACCAGGAGCACAATCAATGCTGGCACGGCATGAGGAATTCAGCCTCGACACCCAAGGCGACGGCGAAATCCACGACGTGACCACGTTGGCACAAAAGGTGATCGACAACTCTGGGTTGCGCGACGGCATCTGCACCGTCTTCATTGCGCACACGACCTGTGGGATTACCACCATCGAATACGAACCGGGCTGCAACGCCGATTTGAATCGTGTGCTCGAAGACGTCGCCGGCCAACACGACCGCTGGGAACACAACGAAATCAACGCCGACACGAACGGCCACTCACACGCCCGGGCTGGCCTCATCGGGCCGTCGGTGACGATCCCGTTCACGAACGGCGAGATGATGCTCGGCGTTTGGCAAAAAATCGTCTGCATCGATTTCGACGACCGCCCCCGCGTGCGCAAACTCGTCGTACAACTCCTCGGCGTCTGAACGACAGCGCAAGCCACCGTCACGCCGGTTCTCCAGCGGACTCGGGCACGGCACTGTTCACGGCTGGCGCGTCTTCGGCAACCTCGGAGCCTGCGCCTCCGCACCAACGACACGTCACTGATTCCACCGTCGCTATGAGCAATTCTTCATCATCGATCGTGAGCTCGCCGCCCACTGTGTAGTGATGAAACGAACGCGTCCGACGCGTCGCGACGACATCAAATCGGGTCAAATTTCCACAACCATTGCAGCGATACCGCGTCGACATCGCAGCACGTTAGTTTGCCTGCTGGTCAACTGACTCTCCCCAACCCGACCAATTCAAACCCGAGGGAGCGTCCCGCCAGGGCGCCGCAGCGGAGCAAGGCGAGTCGACCGACCACTTCAAACCCGAGGGAGCGTCCCGCCAGGGCGCCGCAGCGGAGCAAGGCGAGTCGACCGA
>JANYBW010000098.1 GCA_025360585.1 Actinomycetes bacterium
CGTTGGCGTCATCTGACGTGTTCGGACAAACTCAACTGGCATCTGACACGACGCCGGTCTTGTGGGCGAAGATCCGTCGACTGCTCTCATCGCCGCGCCAGCAGTTCGAGGCGCTCAGAAGCGTCTGAGAAACACTCTGCGGTCGCAAGCCGAGTTACGCATGTCAGTTGGCGATGAGCAATCCGTCGATGTGCTCATCGATGATTTTCGCGATGTCGCGGCTTACTGCTTTGGGGTTGCCGGCTGCGCCGATGAGGAGCGCGCCTTCCATCATCACCGCGAGCAGGAAATGGGAGCGCTCTTCGATGCGATCGGGGCGGATCCGTCCGGCGTCTGCTGCTGCTAGGAGCCCGAGACGCAAGAGCCCGAACCCGTGTTGTGCGTCGATCTCACGCCAACGTTGCCAACCGAGCCCGGCGGGCGCGTCAATGAGTGGTCCTGATTGAGATGGGCCGCAGTGGCGTCGAGGAGCATCGTCACATGCGTGTCGACAAGCGCGTAATAGATCCAGCGACCTTCACGCGTTGCTTCGACGATGCCGTGAGCGCGCAGTAGCCGCAGCGAATGCGAAACGGCAGATTCACTGAGCCCCGCGGCGACCGCGAGATCCGAGACACACACGGCCTCGCACTGGCGTAACTCAAAAAGCATCTTGAGGCGACTCGGATCCGCAAGTAGCCCGAACAAATCAGCCATCACGCGCAAATGCTCAGCGTCCGACGTATCTGAAGCGTGACGGTGTGTAGCTGTTTTGATTGGCATCGCGTGGAACATACCTGCACCATTGTACAGATATAGGATTATAACTAATCCGGCTTGTGCACTGGCGAATCCTGCTGCGACGATCGGCCGCACCCTGTCGGACACGTTCGCTGGGATCAAACCTTCCAGCGTGTCGATGTTCATCATCATGCAAATGGTCGGTGCGCTCGTCGCCGTTGCCGCACCACTTTGGTATCCGGGCGTGTCCGCCGAATCTGCGCAGTGACCGGGCCGCAGCTGCCGCGAAGTTGCCTGAACGACTGAGATCCGGAATTCTGCGGTAACAAGGATTGTATGCGAGTATGTTCATATGTTGGATATCGCAGTAGACGAGTGTGAGCAACGCGTCATTGATGCGCCTCGCGTCGCGGAGGTCTTGTCCCGGCTTCCCGACGCGGACATGGTCACTGACGTGGCCGACGTGTTCGCGATGCTCGGCGATCCTGGCCGGGTCCGGTTGTTGTTGAGTTTGTTAGAGGGCGGCGAACTCTGCGTCTGTGATCTCGCCGCAACATCGGGCATGGCCGAGTCAGCAACCTCGCACGCTCTACGACTACTACGCGCGCATCGGATCGTGCGCGTGCGACGCTCGGGAAGGATGGCGTTCTACTCCCTGTGTGATGGCCATGTCCGGATGCTCCTCGATGTTGCGCTCGAACATCTCAAACACGGAGACAACCAATGACGCGCTCGCGGCGCCTAACGATCACACTTGCGCTCAACATTGTGCTCGTAATCGGCCAGGTCATTTTCGGGATCGTCGCCCATTCACTCGGCCTTTTGTCCGATGCTGGCCACAACCTTTCCGACGTCGCCGCAGTCATCGTTTCGCTAATCGCAGTGCGGTTCGCGCAACGCGCCCCGACAGACCAACGATCATTTGGATATCACCGCGCCACGATCCTCGCAGCACTCGCGAACGCGGCGATGATCCTCGCGATCACCGTGTTCATAGTGTGGGAAGCAGTCGTACGTCTCGCGAACCCGCACAAAGTAGAAGGCGGAATCGTGCTCGGCGTCGCGCTCGGCGCATTCGTGCTCAACGGCACAGCCGCATTACTACTGCGCGAACGCAGCAACGACCTCAACATGAGGTCCGCGCTACTGCACATGGCCGGCGATGCCTTCGCGTCACTCGGAGTTGCAATCGCGGGAGCAGTGATCCTGTTCACCGACAATTTTTACTGGCTCGATCCGCTCTTATCGATCGCGATCGCGATCCTGATATCGATCGAGGCCTGCCGGCTCGTGCGCCAAGCATGCGATGTGCTGCTCGAATCGACACCACGCGATATCGATATCGCAGCACTCACCGAAACGATGGCGATCATCGAAGGCATCGAAGAAGTCCATGACCTCCACGTCTGGAGTCTCTCATCAGAAATACGCGCGCTCTCAGCGCATCTTGTGCTGTGTGACCATCCAAGCCTCGAAGAAGCCCAAGCACGCGCCAATCAAGTCAAAGCCGCGATCGCAAGCCAGTACGCGATCACACACGCAACACTCGAACTCGAATGCGAATCGTGTATCACCGACGAGACACCACCATGTGCGATCGACGCCCCGAACCTCGCGCCCGTCAGCGCCACGACCGGCCACACTCACGGTCATGGCCACAACCACTAACACGGCGGGCCTAGCGCTACGAGCTCTCCGCTACACAGTCATATTCGCATGGGTTTCGCTCGCCTGGATGGCCGCAGAAGGAGGGTTCGGCCTCTTCGCAGGCATCGAGGCTGGTTCCGTCGCGTTGATCAGTTGGGCGCTCGGCAGTGTCATCGAAGGACTCGCGAGCATCATTGTGATTTGGAGATTCACCGGTACTCGCACGCTCTCCGAATCGTCAGAACGAACCGCGCAACGCGCGGTCGCGATCAGCTTCTGGCTCCTCGCTCCATACATCACAATCCAAGCCGTCCGCGCGCTCGCAACCCACTCGACCGTCGACAAAACCACACTCGGCATCGCGATCACAGCAACCAGCATCATCGTCATGCCGTTCCTCGGGTTCACGAAACGTCGGCTCGGTCGACAGGTGAACTCCCGTGCGACCGCCGGAGAAGGAACCCAGAATCTGCTCTGCGCCGCGCAAGCCGCCGCCGTACTCATCGGTCTCGCCGCAAACGCGTGGTTCGATGCATCGTGGCTCGACCCGACAATCGCGATATTGCTCGCCGCGTGGGCTGTACGCGAAGGAGGCGAAGCCTGGCGCGGTGAAGACTGCTACTGAGGCGCCGCCGCGTACCCCGAGTGCGGCGGTTGCACAACGAATGCTGATTGCCTTATTTCCGGCGCTCGCGGACAGAACCACACGCGCGGCGCCACATGGCGATTACGCGTTGACATCAACACACGTCGTCAACTGCTCAAAGAACTCAACATGTCAGACCCAGCGCGTCCCCAACCCCGCGACAGCCCGCGTACGCTGCCATTCGCCGACGTTCGCCAAACACAGCGCATGTACTCTCGCCTGGACTTATGGTCCGTAGTCATTCGTCTTCATCCGCACTGAACTTTTTTCCCCGGCTGCGAACGCGAGTTCGATTCTCGTCATCCGCTCTGATTGAGATGTCAGTTGGTTTCCGGCTCCGGCGACAACACTGCAAAGTCGGTCCCTTGCCAGGCGGGGAGCGCCACCGGTGCCTCGATCAATCCACAAACGGCATTCGGGGCGCCACTGCCGAATGCCGCTGTCTCGGAGCCTTGGAGACGGACTGTTCGAACTCCGATTCACCCTCGGACCTACCGCCCGCCGCATCACACACCGCTACACCCGAGACGGAACGATCATCCTGCTCACGACATTTCGCAAACAACGCAACAACGAACGCACCGAGATCAAACGAGCGCGTCAAGCAGCCGATACTTGCGCGCGTCGCTACCCCTAGGAGAACAAGATGGCGAACTATTCACGCTGGGACGACACAAAAAAGCAACGACGCGAACCTTCCAAGGACACGCGCGTTGCAGTCGAACACGACCTCGCGCTCGGACAACTCATTTACGACCTCCGCAAACAAGCCGGATTGAGTCAACGAGAACTCGCCGAACGCATGCGAACAACACAATCCGTGATCTCACGGCTCGAAGAAGGCGGCGGCGCCAACAACCGCCTGGACACCCTCGCACGCGTCGCAGAAGCACTCGGCCGACACCTCATTGTGTCGTTCCCCGACAAACTCCCCGCGCGCCTCACCAACGCGATTCAAGTGGCATGAACATCTCATTGATAGATCCACGGTCATTTGTCTAAGCAGCGGTGCGCTCGCAACGCGCATGACCGTGTCGTTCGTCGTCAACGCGGCGTCAGTACACCCGTGAGGTGTAACACGATCATGACCGTGAGCGTCATGACGGCAATCGCTATGCCAGCGTTTCGCCGGCGGCGCGTGATCGCGTCGATTGAGTCGGCGTGTTTCGAGGTCGATTCGTTTCGTCGCATGGTGTTCTCCTTGAGTCACAACTTGCTGAATGCTCGGATTCCTCGTGGTCGACAGTCGGCGCGGGTGACCACGTCAGAGGTGAGCGCTGACCGACCTGAAATAGCCACCAAGTTCTTGTCTCGTTGGGGTCGGCCAAAGTCCTTTTGGCGAGAACAACAAGTTGTGGACAGCACCGGCAAAAAGGAACGCGAACGCGTCGATATCGAGATCGGCTCGTACGCGTCCGACGACTCTTTCGGCGTCGAGGTATCGGGCGTAGATGTCGATGAACACCGCGGGGCCGATGCCTGCATGGTCCGCGTGCGCCGCCACGGCGTGCATGACGTGATCGTCACCTGTCGTCTCGTGAGCGAGAGCGACGGCAGGCGAGTCGAGCACAAGTTCCGCTATTTCAAGGAGGTGCTCGGCGACTGTCGCGGTGCCTGCACGCGACGCGACGACGTCGAATGCCGCACGGAGCCGCGCGAATTCGCCGTCCAGGATCGATGCGACGAGTTCGTGGCGGTCGGCAAAGATCTTGTATGGCAACCCGACTGCACATTTCGTCTCAGCGGCAAGCGCGCGCATCGTTAACGCGTCAGCGCCGTCGCGTTTAAGAATTGTTAGGGCGAACTCGATGAGTTGTGTGCGGAGTTCAGCTGTCGATTCTGCCGAACGTTTAGCCGGTGACATCGTCGCGCTCCACGAACCAAAGTCCCGCGAGGAGCAGCGCTGAGATCGCGGTAGCGAGCACAAACGCGGCAGGGGCCATCGCCAATAAGCCGTCCGCGGGTTGGCGACGAAGACTCATTGACGCCATCCCGGGCAACCACCTGAATACGGATCTCGACGCTGCGAACAGGGTCTGTTCCACTATGACGAGCCACACCAGCGCCCCGACGATTCCGGTCACGGGGTTGCGAGTGATTGCGCCAACCGCAATACCCAAAGCGCCAAACATCATCGCCACCGCGACGCACCCCAACAGCGTGAGCCACACCGCTGTCCGGCCGATCGGCAACGCCACGCCCTCACTTCGATACCAAATCCAAGCAGTCGCAAGGGTGGCGATCGCGGCGACCAATCCAAAGACCGCGCCCAACACAACATGCGAGAACAGCTTCGTCGTCATAACTCGACGCCGCTTCGGTGTTGTCAGGAACGCCTGCGTTACTTGCCCGAAGCGCCATTCGCCTGCCATACCGATGATCCCAGCGACGACAACCAACATCGAACCGGCAGCGGCACCGTGCATCGCTTCGCGCAATCGTTGCTCAGTGAGTAACGCGCTCGCGCTGTTGTCCTTCGCTGCGATCAGCGGAGCGAGTGTGCCGAGCACGCCGATCGCGACAGTTCCGAGCAACAGCCACCAGTAGGTCGGGGTCGAACGGATTCGTAACCATTCCGCGCGGGCAAGGGCATTCATGACGCAGCCCTTGCTCCCGCGTCGGGCATATTGCCCTGGGTGGCATCGCTACCTAACGACCCCGCGAGTTCAAAATAGATGTCCTCAAACGACGCCACGCGTTCGTTCAACAAGAACACCGGGCCAGCGTTCGTCCGATCAACAGTGTCACCGATCTCGCGCGCTGACAATCCCCGTATCACCAAATGATCATCACATCGTTCGACGACCGCACCCAGCTGCTCAAGACCAGCCGCAGCAGCACCATGATTTTGGCAACGGAGTTCAACAATCGTCTGACGACGCCGCAACAGTTCTTGCAACGGAGTGTCTGCAATCAGTTTGCTTCGGTCGATTATCACCATCTGATCCGCCACCTCGGCGAGCTCACCGAGGAGATGGCTCGAGACCAGCACGGCGCGGCCTTCACCCGCTAAACGCGTCAAAAGTTCGCGAATCCATAGGATTCCCGGCGGATCAAGCCCGGTCACAGGTTCGTCCAACACCAACAATTCAGGGTCGCCGAGCAACGCGCCAGCGAGCGCGACACGTTGGCGCATTCCGAGTGAATAGCCACCGACACGCCTCGACGCGTGGTCGGTCATTTCAACCTGATTCAGCACCTCATCGACGCGATCAAAGCCAATTCCCGCAGCAGTCGCAATAATCCGAAGATGCGCCCGTGCCGAACGGCCAGGATGCGCACCCGGCCCGTCCAACGCAGCACCCACAACCCTTCGAGGATTATCGAGGTCCCCATACGCACGCCCATAGATCAACGCCGAACCTGCTGTCGGCGCCACAAGACCCAGGGCCATCCTCATCGTCGTGGTCTTGCCCGCTCCATTCGCACCGACGAAACCCGTCACCCGACCCGAAACCACATCAAACGAAAGATCATCGACCGCCACGTGACCACCGAAATCCTTCGTCACCGAACGAAACGACATCGGAACATGTTGTGAACTCATGTTCATAACATATCGTGAACGTCAGTTCACGTCAAGCCACTCTTCTCGAATTGTTAGCCCTTTGTTAGCCCCA
>JANYBW010000057.1 GCA_025360585.1 Actinomycetes bacterium
TCAAGACTGTCGAGACGCACGTCTCGGCGGTGTTGCGAAAGCTGCAATTGTCGAATCGCCACGAGTTGGCCCGCTGGGCCACCCAACGCCGAATCATCTAGGAGGGCGCGCCAAAAGGCGACCGGTTCTGGCTGATCTCGACGAGAGCGCGAAACTGGATTCTTGCATCGGATTACTGCTCACCTATCGGCGCCCGTTCTTAGTGGGCGCGCTGTCGTTTTGGGCTTCGTAATGCGTCGATTGTGAGGCCTTTTCTCTACCAAAACGGACTGCATGAGGGTCGCGCGGGGATGAGTCGGGGAACCCGGTTTGGGAATATCGATAGGTGCGAAGGGTGCCCGATCGATTACCTTGCCTCCAACGTGACTCCTAATAGTTTCGTTGCCCGAGCGGAGAGCTGAAATGCCAGGTTCGGTAATTGTCGGTACACAGTGGGGCGATGAAGGCAAAGGCCGCTTCACCGACTATCTCGCCAAAGAAGCATCGCTGTGCGTGCGCTATCAGGGCGGGCATAACGCGGGCCACACGATCATCGTTGGCGAAGAGGTTTTCAAACTCCAGTTAGTGCCCTCCGGCGCCTTATATCCGTGGGTGATTCCGGTCATCGGCAACGGTGTCGTAGTGGATCCCGCAGTGTTGATTAAAGAGCTCGACATGCTCGAAGGCCGGGGTGTCGATACCCGTCGTTTGCGGCTCTCTGGCAATGCGCACATGATCATGCCGTATCACCAAGAGATGGACGCACTTACCGAGCGGTACCTCGGCAAGAACAAGCTGGGCACGACGAAGCGCGGCATCGGCCCGACCTACGCCGACAAGGCGCTGCGGGTTGGCCTGCGGATTCAGGATTTGCTCGACCCCAAAATCTTTCGCGAAAAACTCGAGCTTGTCTTGCGCGAGAAAAACCAAGTGCTCACCCGGGTCTACAACCGTCTGCCGATCGATGCGAACGAGCTAGCCGATCGGTATCTCGCGATGGTGCCACGCCTCGAGCCGCTGATCGACGACACGGTGCACCTCGTCCACGAAGCGCTGGATGCACAACAGTGGGTGCTGTTCGAAGGTGCACAAGCGACGTACCTCGATCTTGATCACGGCACCTATCCGTTCGTTACTTCATCGAATCCGATTGCGGGTGGTGTGTGTGCGGGTGCGGGAGTCGGGCCCCGCGATATTGAACGCATCGTTGGTGTCGTGAAGGCGTACACAACGCGGGTCGGTAGCGGGCCATTTCCGACTGAGCTCTTTGAAGGCGATGAAGTCGGTGATCTGCTCGTGGATCGCGGCAAAGAGTTCGGTACAAATACAGGTCGCAAACGCAGGCCAGGGTGGCTGGATCTTGTGATGTTGCGGCACGCGAATCGTTTGAACTCCACTACGGAACTTGCCATCACGAAGCTCGACGTTTTGAGTCCGCTCCAAGAACTCAAAGTCTGTGTCGCCTACGAAGACGAAACGGGTAAGCGCTACGATCACGTTCCGTATCACCAGTCGGTCTTGCACAAAGTGAAACCGGTCTACGAAACGTTGCCGGGCTGGGGCAGCGAAATTGAGACTGCTGAACGGCTCGAACAATTGCCGACCGAAGCGCGCGACTATGTGCAATTTATTCAGGATTTCACCGGAGTGCACGTGAGCTTCGTGTCGGTAGGCCCTGAGCGCGACCAGACGGTTGTGTTGCCCCGAAAGGACTGATCAAATGAACCGGGTGCTCGTTGTCGGCAGCGGTGCACGCGAACACTCGCTCGCGTGGAAACTCATGCAATCGAGTGCCGTCGATGAAGTCATGTGCGCGCCGGGTAACCCCGGTATGGCCCAACTTGGCGAGTGTGTCAGCGTCAATGCGAGCGATGCGAACGCGGTCGCCGATCTTGCCGACCGGCTCGACGCCAGCCTGGTTGTTATCGGAGCCGAAGATCCATTGGTCGCTGGCGCCTGCGACGCAGTGCGTTCCCGAGGCCGCTTGGCGTTTGGCCCTAGCGCCGCGGCTGCACAACTTGAAGGCAGCAAAGCCTGGATGAAAGAGGTACTGCTGCATGCCGGGGTGCCGACGGCTCGCCACGCCACATTCGGTGCAACCGAGCTCGATGCGGCCCTCCAATATCTCGCGGATTCCGCGGACCTATGTGTGATTAAAACCGACGGTCTCGCGGCTGGCAAGGGCGTGATCGTTGCGGAATCGATGGGCGAGGCGCGTGCTGCAGTGAAGCGTTACCTCTCTGGCGAAGCGTTCGGCGAAGCTGGCCAAACGTGTGTGATCGAAGAGCGCATGACCGGGCCGGAGATTTCGTTCTTCGTATTGTGCGACGGCGAGCGAGCATTTCCAATGGCGTGCGCACAAGACCACAAACGAGTCGGCGACGGTGATACGGGTCCGAATACCGGCGGAATGGGCGCGTATTCGCCGGTGCTGTTCGCGACTCCCGATCTTGTCGAACACCTCATGGTCACTGCAATAGTTCCGACGCTCGCGGAAATGCGCGCGCGGGGCGCCGAATTCCGCGGCATCTTGTATTGCGGTGTGATGCTCACGCCGAACGGTCCGAAAATCCTCGAATACAACGTGCGTTTTGGTGACCCTGAGTGCGAGATCCTGATGCGTCGTCTGGAATCTGATCTCTATGCCCACCTCAGCGAATCCGCCGCGGGTGCATTGCAAACGCCTATCGAGTTCGGCGACAACTGCGCGGTTGGCGTCGTGCTTGCTGCCGATGGCTATCCCGCCACACCGGTCAAAGGCGATGTCATTACAGGAATTGAGCACGCCAACGAAATCGACGAAGTTGTGGTGTTTCACGGCGGAACCGCTGCCAACCCCAAAGGCGTGACGACGAACGGCGGCCGGGTGTTGGTCGTCACCGCGACGGCGCCCGACATTCCGGCCGCGCAAGCTAAGGCGTATGCAGCCGCAAAGTTGATCGACTGGCCGGGGATGCACTATCGCCTCGATATCGGCTCGCAAGCCGTTGTGTAGTTTACGAGTAGTAGCCCATACACAAGGGCATGTTTTGATCCCACGACAGGACCAGCTTTCATGATTCCTCGGTATTCGTTGCCGGAAATGGCCGCGTTGTTCAGCGACGACGCGAAGTTCGGTGCCTGGCTGGAAGTCGAGATCCTTGCGTGTGAGGCATGGTCAAAACTCGGTGTGATTCCCGCCGATGATGCCGCGACGATTCGTGCGAAGGCCGCGTTTACGACGGAAGCAGTGTTGGAGCGCGAGCGCACAACCGATCACGACGTCGCCGCGTTCGTGGATGTGGTGCAAGAAAGCGTTGGTGGCACCGCAGGCGTTTGGGTGCACTACGGACTCACGTCGACCGATGTTGTCGATACAGCACAGGCCTATCTTCTCGTCCAGGCCATCGATCTATTGGCCGATGCCGCGGCGCAACTAGAAACCGCGCTGATTGCACAGGCCCGAGCGCATGCGAACACGCCCTGCGTGGGCCGCACGCACGGTATTCATGCTGAGCCCACAACCTTCGGAACGAAGCCCGCGCTCTGGGCGCTACAGGTGCGCCGTGACCGTGAGCGAATAGCGCGAGCGCGCACCGTGATGTCGGTTGGCAAACTCAGTGGGGCGGTAGGAACCTTTAGCAATATCGATCCGAGTGTCGAGCAATTCGTCTGCGACAACTTGGGCCTTACGCCAGTGCCGTCCACGCAAGTACTCGCTCGTGATCGTCATGCCGAATTGTTGTATGTCTGTGCGGCGATTGGCAGCACGTGCGAAGCAATCGGCTTGGAGATGCGCCATCTCCAACGCACTGAAGTCCGCGAAGCCGAAGAGCCGTTTCGTGAAGGCAAACAAAAGGGTTCGAGTGCGATGCCCCATAAACGCAATCCGATCAAAAGTGAACAGCTTTGCGGTCTGGCGCGAGTCTTGCGTGGGAACCTGGTAGTTGGTATGGAAGATGTTGCGCTGTGGCACGAACGCGATATCTCTCACAGCTCAGCAGAACGGGTTGTGCTTGCCGACTCATTGCTGCTTGCGTACTACGTGATGAAACAAGCGACTCGCATCATCGAGGGAATGCGCGTGTACCCCGCTCGCATGATTGAAAATCTGAACGCGAGTTATGGCTTGGTGTTTAGCCAACCCGTGTTGCTTGGCTTGGTCGAGGCAGGAATCGCGCGTGACGATGCGTACCGGATCGTGCAGCGCAACGCGATGCAGGCTTGGGAAACGCGCCAGATGTTTCGTGATCTCTTGGCCGCGGACCCCGACGTCACGAAATATCTCGACGACGCACAGCTCGATGCTTGCTTTAGTCTTGAGCGTGCGTTGCGCAACGTGCAACGCACATTCGATGCTGTCGACGCACTGGAGTGCACACCCCTGTGAGCGAACAAGCCCTCAAGCACTTGTATTCTGGCAAGGTCCGCGATCTGTACGAAGTGAGCGCGGACCGAATGTTGATGGTGGCCAGCGATCGGATTTCGGTGTTCGATGTCGTGTTGCCAGATTTAATTCCGGATAAGGGCCGCGTACTCACTGGAGTGTCGTCATTTTGGTTTGAGCAAACGGCTGAGATCGTCAAGAACCACGTGATTTCCGCGGACCCGACGGATCTCCCTGAAATCGCTGGTGATGTCGCCGGGCGGGCGATGCTTGTACAACGGACTGAACCTGTCCGTTTGGAGTGTGTCGTCCGGGGATTTCTCTTTGGTGGTGGGTGGAAGGAATACCAAGCGACGGGTTTGATCGGTGGCCATGAAGCGCCAGCCGAGATGTTGGAAGCCCAACGGCTTGAAACTCCGTTGTTCACGCCGAGCACAAAAGCCGAAGACGGCGATCACGACCTTGCGTTGTCGCCGAGTGAAGCCGTGGAGCTCGTGGGCCAACGGGTGTACGACCGCGTTCGTGAACTGTCTTTGGCGCTCTACGAACTTGGTGCGCGCTACGCAACGAGCCGAGGCCTGATCCTCGCCGATACGAAATTTGAATTCGGGATGCTCGATGGCGAGATCGTGCTGATCGATGAATGCATGACCCCCGATTCTTCGCGCTATTGGCCGGCAGAGTCCTACGCGCCCGGTTGCTCGCCGCCGAGTTTCGATAAGCAATACGTGCGCGATTACATGGATGCGACTGGTTGGAACAAAACCGCGCCGGCCCCGGCAATGCCGTCGGACGTCATTGCAAATACGCGATCGAAATACGTAGAGGCCTACGAAATGATCACAGGTTTTGGCTTCGACGATTGGTACCGATCCGGTGACTGAACGCATTAGCTCCACAACGAGAGGCTTGTAATGGCTCGCTTTGCCGTCCGTGTTGATATTTCGCACTTACCTGGGGTTGCCGATCCGCAAGGCGCGACCGTCGAGCGTGCGTTGCCGGCATTGGGCTACGCAAATGTGAGTGAGCTCAAGATTTCCAAGAGCATCCGGCTCGTGGTCGATGCCGATTCGCCAGATGCTGCGCGGGCACAAGTCGCCGAGATGTGCGAACGAATTTTGGCGAACCCCGTCATTGAGGCGTACGAGATTTCGTTGTCGGAGCTCGCAGTTTCATGACGACTCGGGTTGGGGTTCTTCAATTCCCCGGAACGAACTGTGAGCTCGATGCGATACACGCATTCGAGGTGCTCGGTGCGGATTGTGAATTGCTCTGGCATGGATCGGCGTCTCTGAACAATGTGGATGTTGTGATTGTGCCGGGCGGATTTGCCCACGGCGACTATTTGCGGACGGGAGCGATCGCGCAGTTCTCGCCTGTGATGGACGCGGTCCGGGTGTTTGCCGCCGCGGGTGGCCCCGTGATCGGGATCTGCAATGGTTTTCAAATTTTGTGTGAAGCTGGCTTGTTGCCAGGCGCGTTACAAAAAAATGCGGGCATGAAGTTTCGGTGTGAGATGACGGAGCTCATTGTGGCGTCCGCGCGAAGCGTGCTGACGTCTGACGCTGAAGCCGGCCAGCGTTTGTGCATTCCGATTAATCACTTCGAAGGCAATTACACCTGTGATGCGGCAACGCTCGCGTCATTGCAGTCCGAAGATCGCATCGTGTTGCGGTACGCAATGAATCCGAACGGCAGCATCGACGACATTGCTGGCATCTGCAACGAAGGCCGCAACGTGGTCGGGCTGATGCCTCATCCAGAACGCGCGTGCGAGACTTTGTTGGGCTCCACTGACGGCGCGGTGTTGTTGCGCGGCGTGCTCGCCACTGGGCTACGGCATTGAAGGCCAGTGTGCCTGAAGGGGCTAACGGTGGCTGTGGTGCCAACGTGGGGCAAGCAGTGTTCTTTCCCAAATGTGCGAAATACCCAGGTTGTTTGTTGGTTGAAGCTTCCGTATTGTGGTGAGCGCGGAGCAAAGACTGGGAGCTGGTTGTGAGTGTGTACATCGCGGGTTTTACCGCGGGAATTTTAGCGTACGTTGTCGGACGCGCGATGCTAGGGCTTCGCGATACGCATCGAGAAGCGCTCGCGGCTGAACGCTGCGACAATGTTGTGCGCCTCATCCAGCCGTATAGCCCGACGATCGAGATCGATCTCCGCGGCGAAATCTCGAGCCCCCAATTGATGAAAGAACAAGAACAACGCGCGCATCTCCGCGCGGTTTAGTTATTTCTTGATTTCTGCTCGTTCGAGTACATCTGCCGAAACGCCGGCTTCGCGAAACGCCGCGAAGCTGATGGATTTACGGTCAGCGTATTCTTTGGCGTGTTCCACAAAAGCGGCTTCAAGTTCGGACAGATCGATTTGTGCGCTCAAACCCGCGAGCTCAACTTCAAGGTCGCGTTGTAATTGAATCAATTCAACGCGTGCCGTCCCTCGTGCCGCTGGGATCGCTGCTTCGGTTTCGACAAGTTGGCGCTGGACTGATTCGGGAGTGCGCTTTCGGCCGCGTTTTGGTTTGTGCTCGGCAACTGCATCGAGATAAGCGCCAATTGCTCGACCCTGCGCGCGACCGACTGCCAGCTTTGCTTTGTGATCGTCGGTCATGTTCTTGGGGCCTTTTTTAGCCATTGTTTGCCGCCTTCACATTCGGATTATTTGATCGAAGTTTAGCGTCGCGCTGGGCGCTCGGTTCTTATGGGCAGCGGCCTGTGCGCCAGTAGGATCGATAACGATGACCGACGCCTCAACTGTTGCCCTGCATCGCCAACTTGGGATGACCGATGACGAACTCGACGCGGTGATCGGCGAACTTGGCCGGAATCCGACGCACCTTGAACTTGCGATGTACTCCGTAATGTGGAGCGAACACTGCAGCTATAAATCGTCGAAGCCGCACCTGCGCCGCCTCCCCACCGAGGCTCCGTGGGTGATGGTCGGCCCCGGCGAAGGTGCAGGCGTGATCGATGTCGGCGATGGTTTGGCCGTTGCTGTGCGAATTGAAAGCCACAATCACCCGAGTGCGGTCGAGCCGTATCAAGGTGCGGCGACGGGCGTCGGAGGCATTATTCGCGACATTTTTTCGATGGGAGCTCGACCGATTGCTCTTATGGATCCGTTGCGATTCGGAAATCTTGACGATGCCCGAACCCGGTATCTCTTCGAAGGGGTTGTTTCGGGGATTAGTGGTTATGGAAATTCGGTTGGGGTGCCGACGGTTGGGGGCGAAGCCGTCTTTGACGATTGTTATAAAGGCAACCCATTAGTGAATGTGTTTTGTTTGGGTTTGCTGCGCCACGAAGATCTCGTTCTGGCGATCGCGACGGGCGATGGCAACCTTGCCGTGTTGTTGGGTAGCGCAACTGGCCGCGACGGCATTGGCGGTGCATCGGTGCTCGCAAGCGCAGGCTTTGCGGAAGGCGCTGAACAAAAGCGCCCGAGTGTCCAGGTTGGCGATCCATTCGAAGAGAAGCGCTTGATCGAGGCGTGCCTTGAGCTCTACAACCGGAAGCTCGTCGTTGGGGTACAAGACCTCGGTGCCGCAGGGATCTGTTGCGCCGCGAGCGAGACCGCGGCCAAAGGCGGCATGGGAATGGACTTCGACGCGGCGAGAGTCTCGCGGCGCGAACCGGGAATGAATCCGGTTGAGTTGTTGACATCGGAAAGCCAGGAACGCATGCTCGCCATCGTTGAACCTGCGCAACTCGACGCGGTCCTCGAAGTTGCACAACGTTGGGAAGTGCGAGCGACTGTCGTCGGAAGAGTTAATGATTCCGGGCGGTTTCGCGTATTTGATGGGTACTTTGATGCTATCGGTGTGCCCGGTGCGAACCCGATGCCACCGCCAGGCGATGCCGCAATTGTGTGTACTAGCGATGCTGAGCCCGTGGCCGATGTCCCTGCTGCAAGTTTGGGCGACGGGCCGGTCTATCAACGCCCGCTGGCTCGGCCTGCGAATCTCGATGTCGTCCACAATGATGATCCCGCGGCCAAATTGCGAGCACAGTTCGCGGATGGCGTCGATCTCGGCGAGGAGTTGCTTTCACTGCTGACCTCGCCCACGATCGCGGACAAATCGTGGATCTTTCGCCAATTCGATCACCAACTATTTCTCAACACAGTGGTCGGACCGGGCGGCGACGCATCGGTGCTGCGCCTCAAAGGAACCACGAAGGCCTTGGCGCTCGCCACTGATGGCAAAGCGCGCTTTTGTAAACTCGACCCTCGGACCGGCGCGCAACTGATTGTGATGGAGGCGGCGCGTAATGTTGCGTGTGCAGGAGCGGTACCAAAAGCGCTCGTGAACTGTTTGAACTTTGGTAATCCCGAACACCCCGAAGTGATGTGGGAATTCTCCGAGGTTGTCGACGGGATGAGCGCGGCGTGCGCGGCGCTCGGGTTCCCGGTCATCGGTGGAAACGTCAGCTTTTACAACGAAAGTCGTGGCGCGAACATCGACCCGACCCCTACGGTTGGTGTGGTCGGGCTGATCGACGATCTGATTGCGGTGCCGCCGTCCATCGGATTGCGCGCCGGTGATGCACTCATCGTCTTGGGTACGACGCAAGCTGAGTTGGGGGGAAGCGAGTGGGCTGCGGTTACGCACGGATTGCGCGGCGGCCGTCCGCCCCAAGCGGACCTCGAAACTGCGGTTGCACTGCACGAACTGGTGAGGAACCTTGTCGTTGATCGTTTACTGGGGGGCCTTCATGATTGCTCCGACGGTGGGCTCGCGGTCACAATCTGCGAAATGGCGTTCGCTTCTGATGTCGGCTTTGAGTTTCGTGGCACCGCGGACGGCGTGTTGCTGACCGATGCCGAAGAATGTTTCAGCGAATCAGCGAATCGCGTGGTGCTCTCGGTGGCTCCAGATCAAATCGGCACGGTGTTGGCCCGAGCGCGTGCCGCGGGTGTTGCCGCAGAAGTCCGTGCCACGATCGGTGGGTCACGTCTGGTGTGGCGCCGCTCGCCCGACGATCGCGATCCCGACATTCGCCCGGTGTTCGATCTAGATCTTGCCACCGTGAAAACGCAATGGAGCAATGCCATACCCGCGTTGTTCGCGCAACCGAGCGGCTAGGAAACCGCGATATTCGCGTCGAGCCAGGCGAGCACTTCGGCGGCAGATTCTTCGGGTGTACGCCCATCGGTTTCGATGCGTAGCTCAGGGTTGAGCGGCGCTTCGTAGGGGTCGTCGAGTCCGGTGAAATTCGGGATTTCGCCCGCTCGGGCTTTCGCGTACAAGCCTTTGACGTCGCGGTCTTCGCAGACCTCAAAGGGAGTCGCCACGTGTATTTCGACAAAGTTGTCGATCTCGCCGCGGAGTTCATCGCGTAACGCCCGGTACGGCGAAATTGCAGCAGTAATGCTGACGACGCCGTTGCGAGCGAGCACTTTGGCGACCCAACCGATGCGACGAACATTGATATCGCGGTCTTGCTTGGAAAACGTGAGCCCTTTGCTGAGGTGCTCGCGGATTTCGTCGCCGTCGAGCAGCTCTACCTTCCATCTCCGCTCCACGAGTTGTTCGACGACCACATTGGCAATTGTGCTTTTGCCGGCACCTGACAGCCCGGTGAACCACAAACAACATCCGGCGTGATTTGAAGAAGGCTGAATTGTCACGGCTTGGATCGTACCGAGGGTGTAGCCGGTCTGCGATACTGGTGCAGTGATCATTCCCCGTTCGCCGCTCGTTGCCGGCTGAAAGGGTCAGATAATGGCTGAAGATATTCGGGAAGCCTGTGGCGTTATCGGGGTGTACCAACCTGGCCACCAGGTCGCGAACCTCGCGTATCTTGGGCTCTACGCGCTGCAACATCGCGGCCAAGAGTCCGCGGGGATCGCGTGTAGCGATGGCGATACATTCACCGTCGTTAAGGATATGGGCCTCGTCACGCAGGTCTTTAACGAACAGACGCTCGCGCCGCTCGAAGGTCACCTAGCGATCGGGCACGTGCGCTACTCCACGACCGGGTCAAGCAATTGGCGCAACGCGCAGCCGATCTATCGCGATGCAGGCGAGACCGGTTTTGCGATCGCGCACAACGGTAACCTCACGAACGTTGCCGAACTGTCCGTAGAGCTCGGTCAGCTACCTGGTCTGCTCGACACCGATCCGGTGCACCTCGATTCCACGAGTGATTCGGAACTCATCGGTGAAATGATCGCGAAGCATTACGCGCGCAATTTGCGCAGCGATGGGCGCGATCTTGAAATCGCCTTGCTTGCAGTGTTACCGAAACTCCAGGGCGCGTTTTCATTGGTGCTTGCGGATGAAGCGCATGTTTTTGGTGTGCGGGATCCGCACGGGATTCGGCCGTTGGTGTTGGGTCGGGTCGACGGTGGCTGGGTACTCGCGAGCGAAACGAGTGCGCTCGACATTGTGGGCGCGCACTTCATGCGCGAAGTTGAGCCGGGTGAAATGGTTGCGATCGACGCGAGTGGGTTGCGATCAATTCGTTACGCGGAACCCAACCCGAAACTCTGCGTGTTTGAGTTCGTCTACATCGCACGCCCCGACACGAACCTCTACGGCAAGAGCGTGCATCTTGCTCGGCAACGCATGGGTATGGAACTCGCACGGCAAGCGCCGGTAGATGCCGATATGGTGATGCCCGTTCCGGAATCGGGAGGCCCGGCTGCGCAAGGGTTTGCGTATGAAAGCGGGATTCCCTATGGAGATGGGTTCGTCAAGAATCGCTACGTGGGCCGCACCTTTATCAACCCCGATCAGAAACAACGGGGCGCGGGAGTGCGGATCAAACTGAACCCGATCGACGCGAACATTCGCGGCAAGCGGCTGGTAGTTGTCGACGATTCGATTGTGCGCGGCACAACCACGAAACAAGTTATTTCGCTGTTGCGCGAAGCCGGCGCGACCGAAGTGCACTTCCGGGTTTCTTCACCGCCGTACCGCTGGCCGTGTTTCTATGGGCTCGATACCGGCAAGCGCAGCGACCTCCTCGCTGCCGATATGTCGGTTGGTGAAATCGCCGACTATCTCGGTGTGGATTCCTTGGCGTACCTCGAGCTCGATCGTTTGTTGAAGGCTACGGGCGCGCCACCTGAATCGTTTTGCTCCGCGTGTTTCAGTGGCGAGTATCCCGTTGCCGTGCCGGAGTTCGATACGAAGTTTGTGCTCGAAGGCGATGGTGGCCTGTTGTTAGAGGGCGCTAGCAACGCCGACACGAATGCGTGAGCTTCTGCCGTGAACAAGCATCCCTCGGAAACGCCACTCACGTATGCCGATTCCGGCGTTGATATCGCCGCGGGCGACAAAGCGGTGCAGTTCATCAAGGGTCATGTGCAATCGACCTACCGCAAAGAAGTCGTTGGCAACATTGGCGGTTTCGGCGGACTCTTCGCTGTTGATTGGCAGCGATACCAACAACCGTTGCTGGTTTCTTCAACCGACGGTGTCGGCACGAAATCGTTTATCGCGCAACAGCTTGGTCGTCTCGACACGATCGGTATCGATCTCGTTGCGATGTCGGCCGACGATGTTGCGGTGCAAGGTGCGGAACCCTTGTTCTTTTTGGATTACATCTCAACTGGGCGAGTGGTGCCTGAAGAGATGGAACAACTCGTTGCCGGGGTCGCGCAAGGTTGTCGCGATGCCGGTTGTGCGTTGCTCGGTGGGGAAATGTCGGAGCATCCGGGCTTGATGCACCCAGGCGATTTCGACATGGTCGGATTCTGTGTTGGGGTGGTGGAACGCAGCGAAGTGCTGCCGCGCGATGTTGGTGCTGGGGATACGATCATGGGAATCGCGAGCCCTGGTTTGCGCAGCAACGGGTATTCCTTGGCCCGTCGAGCGCTGTTGGATCGCGCCGGGCGTTTGTTGGACGAAGCCGCGTGGGATGGCTCGGTGCGCACGCTCGGTGAAGAGTTGTTGTTGCCGAGCGTGATTTACGCGAAGGCGATGAACACGTTGCAACGTGAAGTAGCGGTGCACGCGTTCGCGCACATTACGGGCGGCGGTTTGCCCGGCAACATTGATCGCGTATTACCGAACGATTGCAACGCGAACGTCACGCGCGGAACGTGGCCAGAGCCCCGTATTTTTAGCGAAATTCAGCGCGCGGGCGCGATCAGCGATGACGAAATGCAGCACGTGTTCAACCTCGGAATCGGGATGGCCGTCATCGTTCCGGCCGGCGCCGAGCAGGCGACGATCGATACGTTGAACGGTTTGGGCCACGACGCGTTCGCGATTGGCACCGTCGCGCAAGGCCACGGTGTGGTCAACATCGCTTCGGCCTAGCGCGAATCGTTGTGTAACAACGCGGCGATTGCTTGGTACGCGAGCGCGCCGGGTGATTTTGGTGCGTGATCAAGAATCGTGATGCCCTGCGAGGGTGCTTCTGCGAACCGAACGCTCTTGGGGATCGGCGGATCGAGCACCTCAATGCCGAATCGTTCGCGAACATCCTCGATCACTTCGCGGGCATGACGCGTGCGGCTGTCGAACATCGTTGCGACTGCACCGCGCACGCGTAATTTTTCATTGGTAAATTCGCGGACATCCGCGATCGTGTCGAGGAGCTGCGCGACTCCACGATGTGACAACGCTTCGCATTGCAAAGGAATGAGCACTTCATCTGCGGCGGTCAGGCCGTTGACGGTGAGCACGCCGAGCGTCGGCGCACAGTCGATGAGGATCGTGTCGTAGTCATTGGCGATCGGCGCGAGCGCTTTTGCGAGCGTATGTTCGCGGCCGGTGCGCGTGAGTAACGCCATCTCGGCGCCCGCGAGCTCGATGTTGGTAGGCAATATGCTGACGTCGTTCAGCTTGATCAAAATGTCTTCGGCAAGCTTGCGGCCAGTCAACACATTGTGCAACGACAGCTCGAGACCGTCGGGATCGAGTCCGAGCGAGAAGCTCAAACATCCTTGTGGATCAAGGTCAACCAGTAGTACACGCTCGCCCAGACGCGCCAGCGCGACGCCGATCGTGTGGGTCGTGGTGGTCTTGGCGACCCCACCTTTTTGGTTGGCGACTGCAATTACTCGAGACATCTGTCGCTGATCCTAGAGCCTCTCTAAATTCTTTGTGTCCATCTCGCACCCTTTACCCGGTTCCGGGGTACTATGAGCTAAGCGACCTACTTGGGTCGTCGGGTGCGACGTGCGTCATCAACCCGAGTCAACATTTGGTCAGCCATCAAAGGAAACGCCGTGACAGTCGAAAACCAGCCATTCGAAGACGACGCCCTCCTCACCCCATCTGAAGTTGCCGCGATGTTTCGCGTCAATCCCAAGACAGTGACTCGTTGGGCCCGAGCCGGCAAAATCTCTGCGATCCGCACCTTGGGTGGGCATCGCCGTTTTCGCGCCAGTGAAATCCGCGCGTTCCTCTCGGAAGTTGAAGAACGCCAGGTTCTGTAAGACAGGTTGCTCAGGGCGGGCATTGAGCCCGCCCCTGCATAGTCCCACACCCAGCTTTAGCGGGGCGCGCAGATAGCGTTACGGCTTCGACGTTGGCGTGTCGTGCGCTGCGCTGCTGTGTTGCATGTCGCGGCCCGACGGTGTTGCGGCCGTGTCAATCTGCGCCCGGTTACTCATTCCCGAGGGTTTTGCATAGCTGTCGCTGCCAGCCGCGTCGATGGTCATCTTGGAGCCAGCGCAAGGGGCACGAAGCAATTTCGCCGTTTGTTTGGCCCGTTTCGGGTCATCGTTGTAGCTGCCTACGTTCCAATCGAGACGCGGGTTGTCGGCAGAAAATGCACCATCAGGGCTCGGGCAGCTCTTGGGCCAGTAGTGGCCCATCCAGCCTGTGCGCCCACCGACCTTGCCCCCGCGTGCTTCGCAGTCCGCTTTGGTCGTGTGATCTCCACCGATGACCAGCCCGGCCTTATCCGTGCACAGCCCTTCGTGGAAGTGCCACGGCATGTACTGCGCCCAGAGTGGGGCGTTGGCCTGCTTATTCGGCGAGCCGCCAACCACCATCATGTAGCTCAGTCCAACGATCGGTGCCGTCGGCTCGCTACCGCCGTAGAGCAACATCAACGGCTTTTCGGCATCGGGAGTCGCGGTAATGTTTTTCAAACAGACGTAGTGGGCGGCGATGCCAGCTACGTAAACCGTTGCGCGATAACACCCGTAATTTAAGGCGTCTTGGGCCGTCGGGAACTTTTCCATCACACCGTTCATCGTGGCAATTTGGGTGCGCATCGCTGCGCACTTTGCCGTGTCGGTGATCGGCTCCCAAGATTGCGGACCGTGCGAGTTGCCCATGCGCATCGCGTGTTTCGGAGCTTTGGTCGGTGGGTTCTGCGACCAGTACGAAACCGTGTTGAACTCCCAATCGCAACGACCGGGCAGCGTGGTCGTTGTCGGTTTTTGGGCAACCGGTGGCGCGGCCTTGGGAGCAGTACTGGATCCGCATGCGGCGGCGGTCATAGAACCGGCGAGCAGGGCGATTGCGTAGCGCGAAGTCTGGCGTTTCAACATAACCAGATATTTACACGCGGCCTGCAAGAAGATCAACAACTGCGATGAAAAACCCGTATGGCGACCACCCGCATTTCGCGGGAGCGTCGTGACGAAGTAATGAGTGGCCGGGACCGGCGTCGATCCGGTGACCCCACGCTTTTCAGGCGTGTGCTCTGCCTACTGAGCTACCCGGCCGGGTGTGGCGGGCACGAATGCCCGCCACGGAGCGGTCCAGACGGGACTTGAACCCGCGGCCTCCGCCTTGACAGGGCGGCGCGCTAACCAACTGCGCCACTGGACCGTGGCACCCCCAGGGGAGTTCGAATCCCCGTTGCCGCCGTGAAAGGGCGGTGTCCTAGGCCACTAGACGATGGGGGCTTAGATGTCTCCTCTGAAGACCGGTGGAGCGTACCAAACGAGGTACCCCCAACCTCTGGTCGAATATGAGATTTCCTTTCGAACAGTGTCGGGGTGGCGCAGCAACGACCGGCTACGGTCGACGGGAGTGTTGCGAACAAATCGTTTATATCGCCGAGACGCACGACCGTTTACCCTCATCGTTGTGATGGGGGCGTTGTTGGGTATGACCGGTTGCTCCGGTTCTTCGGCGGGCAGCGCCAAGCCAGGTACTCCATTGGCGGGCACAACGAGATCCAAAGCTTGTGCGGTATTCCCAGCGCTCGACGCGACCGCGGCCCGAGTCAAATCTGGCGATCCAAAGGATCCCGTAGCGTTCGCTGCTGCACTCGATAGCTCAGTCGCCGATTACCTCAAGGCCCTCGATTCGCTTCGGAAAGCCGTGCCTGGTTCGTTACAAACCCAGATCGATACGATGAAGGCACAAGTTGAATCACACGACTTTGTGGCAGCAGCAAAATCTCGCGCACCGCTCGATGCCTGGTCCGGCGACAACTGCTAATCGGCTCGGCGGTCGAACAATTTGTTTGGGCGAGTATTCGAACCAAGTTTGTTGCGACGCGTCGCGTAAGATCATGGAGCACTGGGCTGCTAGCGCAAATGGTTAGCGCGTCGGACTTTTAATCCGCAGGTTCCGGGTTCGAGTCCCGGGCGGCCCACCACAAAAGACCAGGTCAGAGTGGCTTGTCCGCCTCCGGTGGGTGTCCACGGACAGTTGGCCCAGACTTTGTTCCCGAACGTCGACAGCGTGATCAAGATATATTGATGTGGTGGATCCGGTCGTTCTCCAAAGTGCCCGCAAGCAT